>JACESF010000122.1 GCA_013911975.1 Hyphomicrobiales bacterium
ACGCTCACCGTCACCGGCGCGGCCACGCTGGGGGCGGGCGCCACCTATGTGGCGGACATTACCGCGAGCGGCGCGCAGGACCTCATCGCGGTGGGCGGCGTCGCTGACATTTCCGGCTCCCAACTCCAGATCGTGGCGGCGCCGGGCATCTACCTGCCCGGCCAGGCCTATCCGCTCCTGGTGGCGGCGGGCGGCATCGAGGGCGAGTTCGCCGCCGTCACGACGAACTTCACCTCGGCCTTCCTCGACGCCACCGTAAGCTACGGCGCGGACGGCCTCGCCCTCGACATCTCCCGCAACCGCCGCGCGTTCGTGGAGGTGGCGGTGACGCGCAACCAGCAGGAAGTCGCCGCCGCCGTGGAGGCGCTCGGCGTGCGGAACGACATCCACGACGCCGTGCTGCAATTGTCCGCCGCGCGGGCGCAGAGCGCGTTCGACCTGCTCTCCGGCGAGATCTACGGCTCCGCCGCAACCGTCATGCAGCAGCAGTCCATCTATGTGCGCGAGGCGGTCTCCGCGCGCCTGCGCCAGGCGGACGGCGCGCCCGCGGGCCAGCCTCTGGCCTATGCGGCCGGCGCCCCGGTGACGGCGGCGCTCGCGCCGGGCCTCACGCCCGTCCTGTGGGCGCAGGGCTATGGCGGCTGGGGCGACAGCTACGGCAACGGCAACGCGGCCACCGTCTCCAACAGCCTGGGCGGCTTCCTGATCGGCGCCGACGTTGGGCTGGGCGGGGAGACGCGGGTCGGCCTGTTCGCGGGCTTCAGCCAGTCGCAGTTCGACGTCGCGCCCCGCGCCTCGTCCGGCTCCATGGACAATTACGACCTCGGCCTCTATGCGGGCACGCGGTTCGGCGCTTTCGCGCTGCGCGGCGGCGCCTCCTATTCCTGGCATGACGTGTCCACAGCGCGGACGGTGTCGTTCAATTATTTCGGCGGCACCGCCAGCGCCGACTACACGTCCGGCACTGCGCAGGTGTTCGGCGAGGTCGCCCTCGACCTCGCGGCGGGCGCCTTCGCGGTCTCGCCGTTCGCCGGGTTGGCCTATGTGAATGTGGGCTCCGCGAGCTTCCTGGAGAGCGGCGGGGCGGCGGCGCTCAGCGTGGACACGGGCGCCATGGGCACGGCCTATTCCACCCTGGGCGTGCGGGCGGCCACCTCGGTCCAGGTCATGGGCCGGGCGCTCACCCCGAGCGTGACCTTGGGCTGGCAGCACGCCTTCGGCGACACCACGCCCGCCGCCACCATGCGCTTCGCGGACGGGACGCTGCCCTTCGCCATTTCCGGCGTGCCCATCGCGGAGGATGCGCTGCTGCTGGAGGCGGGGCTTGCCTACAGCCTGTCCGGCGTCGCCGCGCTCTCGGTGGCCTATAGTGGCCAGATCGCGTCGGAGGCCACCCAGAATGCCCTCACGGCGCAGTTCTCGCTGAAGTTCTGACGCCCCGGACGCGGCCCGGAATTAACGGTGCCGCGAACCGGCGCCGCTCCGCGACTCGACGCACCGCCCCCCGCTGGTAAGCTGGCGCCACGGCGTTAGCCGTTCTGCGGGATGGAGCGTGCGCGTGAATTTCAGAACCATTGCCATTGCCGGTCTTCTTGGCCTGACCGTTTCCGGCTGCGTGACGGCGGTCAAGGACAAGGAAAACATGCTCGCCGCGGCGGGCTTCCAGATGCGCATCGCGGATACGCCGGAGCGCGTCGCGTCCCTCAAGACCATGCCGCCCCACAAGTTCACGGTGCAGAACCAGGGCGGCGCGCCGGTTTACCTCTATGCCGACCCCACGGTCTGCGGGTGCATCTATTACGGCACCGAGGAAAACTACCAGAACTACCGTCAGATGATGTTCCAGCAGCGGCTCGCCAACGAGCAGCAGATGACGGCCATGATGAACCAGCAGATGGCCTTCGATTACGGCCCCTGGGGCGGCCCCTTCGTGCCCGGCCCCTATGGGCCTCCCGGCGTGTTCATCGGCGGGCCGATCATGCCCTATTGATGCACCGGGACAAGCGGGGCCGCCGGTCCGGCCGGCCCCGCACGCCCGTCATTCCGGCAGGGGGATGAACTCCTCCTCCCCCGGCACCTTCGGGAAGCGGCCGGCCTTCCAGGCCTCCTTCGCCTCCTCGATGCGCTCGCGGCGCGAGGACACGAAGTTCCACCAGACATAGCGCGGTCCTTCCAGCGCCGAGCCGCCCAGGAACATCATGCGGCTCGCGGTGCGCGCGCGCACCGTGATGCGGTCGCCGGGGCGGAAGATGAGCAGGCTCGGCCCCGTGAACACGTCGCCCGCGATCTCCACCTCGCCTTCCACCACATAGATGGCGCGCTCCTCCGTGTCGGGGTCCAGCGGCGCGGCGGCGCCGGGGGCGAGGATCACTTCCGCATAGAGCCAGTCCGACAGCATGCCCACGGGCGAGCGCACGCCAAAGGCGGAGCCCGCGATGACCCGCGCGGTCACGCCCCGGTCCTCGATGGCGGGCAGGTCGGTGGCGGAGAAGTGCTGGAAGCCGGGATCGGTTTCCTCATGGGCCGCGGGCAGGGCGATCCAGCTCTGGATGCCGTACATGCGCCCCTTGGCGTCGCCCGCCCGCGCGTCCGCCGGGGAGCGCTCGGAATGGGCGATGCCGCGCCCGGCGGTCATCAGGTTCATGGCGCCGGGGGTGATCTCCAGCGCATTGCCCTCGCTGTCGCGATGCATGATGCGGCCGTCGAACAGATAGGTGACGGTGGCGAGGCCGATATGGGGATGGGGCCGCACGTCCAGGCCCTGTCCGGCCACGAACTGCACCGGACCCATCTGGTCGAAGAAGATGAACGGCCCGACCATCTGCCGCTTGCCGTGGGGCAGGGCGCGGCGGACGGAAAAGCCGTCCCCGAGGTCCCGCACGCGGGGCACGATGACGAGGTCCAGGGCATCGCAGGATTGGGCGTCGCCCGACACGGGATCGACGGAGGGCATCCAACTCATGGGAGGGCTCCTGTGGGGGCTCCGATGGGAGCCGGGTCGTTGAACCGGTCTCCAAGGCGCGGCATCCACCGCACCCCCGGAGAGTGCCACGGTTCGGCGCCTGCGTCCCGTGCGCCCATGCAAGCCCGTCTTGCCGCCGCGCCTTCAGGGCGCAAGCGCGACCGGAACCAGTCCACGGGCCCGCCGTTCAGACTCTTGATGGCTCAACGGCACCCGACGGCCCCCATGACCTTGTCTCGCATGCCCCTGTCCCGACGGCCCCTCTGGTTGATCGCCCTCTTCATCGTGCTGGCCGGTCCGGCCGCCGCGATGACGGCCAAGGACGTGAACGAGGCGACGTTCAAGGGCGAGCCGCGCAAGGCGTCGAAGGCGCCCGACCCGTTCATCGTGAAGGCGCAGGTGCTGCTGGCCCGCCGCAGCATCTCGCCCGGCGAGATCGACGGCATGGACGGGGAGAATTACCGCAAGGCGGTGGCCCAGTTCCGGCGCCAGAACGCCCTCGGGCCGGGCGACCGCATGGACGAGCAGACCTGGGCCGCCCTGTCGGGCTCTCAGGCGGGCGAGATAATCACGGAGTACGTCTTCACCGAGAAGGACGCGAAGGCCCGTTATCCCAAACGCATTCCGCGCGATTTCGCCCAGCAGGCGAAGATGAAGCGGCTGGACTATACCAGCGCGCGGGAAATGCTCGCCGAGCGCTTCCACATGAGCCCGCAGCTTCTCGCCGCGCTCAATCCCAAGGCGCGCTACCGCACGGCCGACGAGAAGATCCTGGTTGTCGCCCTCGACCGCAAGCCGCCCGAGGGGCCGGTGGAGCGCCTGGAGGCGGTGAAGGCCACGGGCATGCTGGTGGTCTACGGCAAGGACGACGCCATCCTCGCCAGCTATCCCGCCACCATCGGCAGTGAGCATACGCCCTCCCCGGAGGGCGAGCACAAGGTGAAGCGGATCGCGCGCGACCCGCCCTACCATTACGACCCCGAGAAGAATTTCCAGCAGGGCCAGAACCGCAAGAAGCTGGTGCTGCCGCCCGGCCCCAACAACCCCGCGGGCACAGTGTGGATCGGCCTGTCGAAGCCCACCTTCGGCATTCACGGCACGCCGGAGCCCTCCAAGGTCAGCAAGACCTCGTCCCATGGCTGCGTCCGCCTGACCAATTGGGACGTGGAGGAACTGGCGGCCCTGGTGAAGCCGGGCGTCACCCTGCGGTTCGTGGACTAGCTGGGCCTGTCGTGGACGCGCCGCGCATGACTTGCCCCCGCCGGGCACGGCCCCCGACCCGTCTCGCCGCCGCCCTTCTCGCTGCCATTGTCGCGCTGGGGGTGCCCGGGGTCGCGGGCGCCCAGACGGCCAAGCCGACAGCCAAGCCGCGCCCCGCCGTCTCGGTGCCCGTCCCCCCGTCCACGGCGAAGCCGGCGCCCCGTGCCGCACCGCTGCCGACTCCGTCACCACGCCGCGTGGCGCGCATGCCCCTCGACGTGCCCTTCCCGGTGCCCCGGCCCCGGGAACTGGATGCCCCCGCCCAGGAGCAGGCCCAAGGTCAGGCTCAAGGCCAGCCTAAAGGCAAGGAACAGCCCCAGTTCGCGCCGCCGCCCGCCGGGGAGGCGCCCAAGGAGAGCCCCCTGCCAGGGGCGGACGATGCGGCGCTGGCCGCCTGTCTTGCGGATTTCGCCGAGCGGGGCGGCACGGTCATTCCCCGTCCCCCCGAGGAGTCGCCGCCTGCCAATCCCGCCTGCGCCATTCCCGGACCCGTGACCTTCGCGCAGGTGCGGCTTTCGGAGGGGGCGAGCGTGAAGCTGGAATCCGCCGTGACCGTGCGCTGCACGCTCGCCCGCGAGCTGGCGGCCTGGATCCGCGACGACCTCGCCCCCATCGCCCGGCGCCATGGCGGGGAGCTGGCGCAAGTGTCAGGGGTGGGCGGCCATGCCTGCCGCCCGCGCAACGGCCAGCCGGGCGCGCAGATCAGCGAGCATGCCAGCGGCAATGCCTTCGACCTGTTGGCGTTGAAATTCGCGGACGGCCGCGTGGTGGAGCTCTGGAAGGATGACGCGGACACGAAGGAGATCCGCGCGGCGGTGCGCGAGAGCGCCTGCGCGCGGTTCTTCACCGTGCTGGGGCCGGGCGCCGACAGCGCCCATGCCAACCATGTGCACCTGGACCTGCGCGAGCGCCGCAACGGCTTCCGCATGTGCCAGTGGGACGTGAAATAGCCTCAGGCGCCCCGGCGGGTGGCGCCTTTCGCCCCGGCGGCGGACGCCCGGCGGCCCCTGGCGGGCAGGCGAACGGGCGCGGCGCGGGTCTCTTCCTCGGGCAGCCCGTTGGCGATCATCTTGCGCAGGAGCTGGACGAGGCGCGCCTGTTCGGTGGGGGTGAGCTGCGCCAGGGTCTCGGTGGTGATGCCCCGCGCCACCGCCTCCGCTTCCTGCACCACGCGCCGCCCCTCGGCGGTCAGGGACAGGGACTGGCGGCGGCGATCGGCGGGATCGTCGGTGATGGCGATGAGGTCGCGCGACTTCATCCGGTCCACCACGCCGTTCACGGTGGCCGAATCGAGCATCAGCAGCCGCCCGAGATCGCTCTGCGAGCACGAGCCGATCTCCTCGATCTTCGCGAGGGTGGCGAACTGCGTCTGAGTCAGATTCTCCACCATCCGCGAGGTGAAGATGGCCGTATGAAACTGCACCGCGAGGCGCAGGATGAAGCCGATCTGGTCGTCGAGCACGTAGGTATCGTCCGAAGGCTCGGTGCGAGCGTGCATGCGGAATGCCATTGGTTTCGGTGCCATGTCGAGTCTATGCCAAAAAAGGATCAGGGAAAGGGGGAATGGTGCGGCGCGGCGGCGTCATCCCGTGTCCTGCGCCAGGAGGGCGTGGAGGCGGCGGGCGGCGCGAAGGAGTTCCGCGTCCGCGCCGGTCCGCCCCGCGAGGTGCAGGGCGAAGGGGAAGGGCCCGCCGGGCAGCGGCAGGGACAGGGCCGGACGGCCGGTGAGATTGGCGAAGCAGGTGCCCGCGAGGAATGTCCCGAGCACCGAAACCCGCCGCCCGTCCCGCTCCACCACATGGATGCCGCGCGGTGGCGGCGGAATCAGCAAGGTGGGCGACAGGAGCAGGGGAAGGCGGCCGAGGGCGCGCTGGTAGGCGGCGCGGGCCGCGTCCAGCCGCGCGGCGCAAGCGATCCAGGCGGCCATGTCCACGGGCGGCAGCGCAAGCGCTTTGCGGGCCGCCTCGCCGAGACAGGCGCGCTTCTCGGGCGGCAGGTCGTCATGGAGCGCCGCCGCCTCGCGCACCACCGCCAGGCCGAAATCGGCGGCGAGGGCCGCGCGGTCCGGCAGGGAGACGGGCACCGTCTGGACGCCCGCCGCGCGCAGCCGCGCGAGGACCGCCTCGAAGCGCGCGCGCACCTCGGGGGCGGCGAGGGGAGAGAGGTCGGTTTCGACCGCGAGGGGGGGAGGCGCGTCGTCCGGCCGCGCCTCGTCCAAGAGGCTGTCATCGTCCAGCAGCACGGCCGCGCCGCGCGCGAGGGTGGGAAGGTCGCGGGCCAGCAGGCCCGCATGGTCGAAGCTCGGCGCCAGCGGAACGACGCCGTCCAGCCCGACCCGGCCGAAGGAGGGCTTGAAGCCATAAAGGCCCGTGCAGGCGGCGGGTACGCGGATGGAGCCGCCGGTATCCGTCCCGAGGCCGAGATCGGCGAGCCCCGCCGCCACCGCCGCGGCCGCGCCGCCGGAGGAGCCGCCCACGGTCAGGCCGGGGGCAAGGGGATTGATGACCGCGTCTGTGGTCATGCCGAACCCGCCGGCATCGGTGCGCGTCATGCCCGCGAAGCGTGCCCCGGCCGCGAGCAGGCGCGCCACGGCGGGGGCGGTGGAGCGGGCCCGGCGCCCGGCATAGAGGGGGTGGCCGGCGGTGAGCGGTTCCCCGGCCACCGCCATGTTGTCCTTCACGCACAGGCGCAGCCCGGCGAGCGGTCCCGTCCCGGTGTCCGGCGTGTCGGCGCGCGAGAGCATCGCCCCATAG
>JACESF010000123.1 GCA_013911975.1 Hyphomicrobiales bacterium
CCCCAACCCTCCCCCGCAAGCGGGAGAGGGAGTTCAGTGTTCCGCAAGCGGGTAAAGCCCTCTCCCGCGTGCGGGGGAGGGTTGGGAGGCGGAAGGAGCGGTGAGAGGCGAGCCCGCGCCCGGGCCGCGAAGCCCGGACAGCACCAGGCCCTGCGCCCGCAGGCCCCGCCCCTCAGCCCGCCGCCTGACGCCGGCGTCGGGGCTCGGAGGAGATGGGCTCGAACAGGGCGCGGGATTCCTCGCTGGTGAGCGGCTCGCCCATGAGCACGCCCTGGCCGTATTCGGCGCCGAAGGCCGCCATTTCCTCGGCCTCAGCGTCCTTCTCCACCCCCTCGGCGATCACCTCCATGCCCAGGTGATGGGCGAGGTCGATGATCGAGCCGACGATGACCGGCCGCGCCGCGCGCGCCGCGCCCTTGGCGCTCTCGTGCACGAAGCGGCGGTCGATCTTGATGGTGTCGAACGGGAAGCGCTGGAGATAGGACAGCGCCGACTGGCCGGTGCCGAAATCATCGAGGCACAGGCCCGCGCCCAGTTCGCGGATGCGTGCCAGCATGACGGCGGCATATTCCGGGTTCTCCATCACCAGCGCCTCAGCCACTTCCAGCTTCAGCGAGCCCGGCGCCACCGGATTGCGCGAGAGCACGGCCTTCAGGTCCTGGATGAGGTCGTGCCGCAGCAACTGGCGGGAGGAGACGTTGACGTTCATGAACAGGGGCGGTTCCACCCGCACCTGCCGCTGCCATTGGGCGAGCTGGCGCGCCGCCTTCTCCAGGGCGAACAGGCCGAGATCGAGGATCAGCCCGCTCTCCTCGGCGATGGGCAGGAACTCGGCAGCCGCCAGTTCGCCCAGCGTGGGATGCCGCCAGCGCAGGAACGCCTCGAAGCCGCCGATGCCCCGGTCGTTGAGGCGCACGATGGGCTGGTAGCGCACCAGGATCTCGTCCCGCTCCAGCGCCTGGCGCAGGTCCGCCTCCAGGGAGACGCGGTCGATCTTCTGCTGGCGCATGGCCGGGCGAAACACCTCGATGCGGTCGCCGCCGATGCGTTTGGCGAAATACATGGCGAGTTCCGCGTCCTTCAGCACCTCGTTGCGCTTGGCAAGGTCGGGGCCCGCCAAAACGAGGCCGATGGAGGCGGTGATGAACACCTCCCGGTCGGCAAAGGTGATGGGCGCGCGCAGCGAGCGGCGCAGCGTGTCGGCGAAGGTGGTGATGCGCTCGGGGTCGCGCTCGGACATGAGGATGAGGCCGAACTGGTCGCCGGAAATGCGCGCCAGCGTGTCCTGCGGCTTCATCAGGCGCATCATGCGCCGCGCCACGGTGAGCAGGATGGAATCCGCCATGGCCATGCCCACGGACAGGTTCACCTGCTTGAACCGGTCCAGGTCGATGAACATCACGGTGGGCTTCAGCGTGTCGTCGATGCGCGCGAAGGTGATGGCCTGGTCCAGGCGGTCCAGGAACAATTCCTTGTTGGGCAGGCCGGTGAGATTGTCGCGCACCGCGTCGTGCAGCAGGCGCTCGGCGGCCATGCGCTCGCCGGTCACATCGGTCAGGGTGCCGATGCAGCGCACCACCTCGCCGTCCGCGCCCACCACGGGCCGCGCGCGCAGGTTGAAGGTGAGATAGTGCCCGTCGATGGCCCGGAGGCGGAAATCCTGGTCGATGCGCCCGCGCCGCTGGTCGATGATGCCGTCCAGCGTGGCGCGGAAGCGGTCGCGGTCGGCGGGGTGGAGAACCTCCAGCCAGCCCGCCGCCTCGGTTTCCAGCGAGCGCCGCTTGAGGCCGAGCGCCTCCTCGGCCTCGGGCGAGGTGTAGATGCGGTCGCTGTCCACGTCCCAGTCCCACACCATGTAGCCAGAGCCGGCCAGCGCCAGCGCGCGGCGCTCCAGCTCCGAGGAGGAGCCCTGGATCACGCCCAGCCCGGCGAAGGCGTGCTGCATCACCGTGAAGCCGATGAGCATGACGATGAGGACGAGGCCGCCGGACAGCGCCGGGGCCACGAGGTCGTTGGTGACGAGCCCTTCCACGGTGAGCCCGGCCATCACCACCCACACCACCAGCAGCAGCCAGGTGGGGATGATGAGCACCGCGCGGTCGTAGGAATGCTGCGCCAGCCAGATGACGACGCCGAGCCCCAGCACCGCCACCGTGAACAAAGAGAGCCGGGCGATGCCCGCCGCCATGGGCGCGTCCAGCAGCGCCATCACCACCAGGGCCGCGAGGAAGGCGAGCCAGCCCGCCGCCACGTGCACGTAGCGCACATGCCAGCGGTTGAGGTTGAGGTAGGCGAACAGGAACACCAGCAGGGTGCCGGTGAGGATGGCCTCGCCCGCCGCGCGCCAGAATTGCTCGGCCACGGGCGAGAGGCCGAACACCTTGGCCCAGAAGGAGAAGTCGAGCCCGATATAGCCCAGCACCGCCCAGGCCAGCGCGGCGGCGGCGGGGAACATCACCGAGCCCTTCACCACGAACAGGATGGTGAGGAACAGGGCCAGCAGGCCCGCGATGCCGATGACGATGCCGTGGTACAGCGTGAAGCTGTTGACCTTGTCCTTATAGGCGTCCGGCTCCCACAGATAGAGCTGGGGCAGGTTCGGGCCGGTCAGTTCGGCGATGAAGGTGACGGTGGAGCCGGGGTCCAGCGTGACGAGGAAGACGTCCGCGTCGGGGGCCGCCTGCCGCTCCGGCTTGAAGCCCTGGCTGGGCGTGAGGTTCAGGATGCGGCGGTTGCCGAGGTCGGGCCAGAACAGGCCGGAGCCCACCATGCGGTAGAAGGGCGCGACGATGAGGCGGTCCACCTGCTCGTCGGTGTTGTTGGCCAGCGCGAAGACGATCCAGTCCGCCTTCTGGCGCCCGTCGGCGGCATGCACCTCGATGCGCCGGACGATGCCGTCGGTGCCCGGCACGGTGGAAATCTGGATGCGGTCCGTTTCCGTGGCGATGCGCTCCACGGCGGGCAGAAGGTCGGTCACCCGCGCATTGAGCCGGATCGCCACCGCCTCCACCGCCTGCGCCGGCGCGAGCGGCGCCAGGGCGGCGAGCAGCAGCACGCACAGAGCAAGGAAAAGACGCAACGCAAAGCCTCCGCGCCCGGCCTGCGGCCGGGTCGAGGGTTCATCACTAATCCCCCCCTGCGGCCGGAGCAAGGCGAAGGCCATGCTCTGCCCTTTCGGCCGGAGCAAGGCGAGCGTCCCGTCCTGGTCCATGCGCGCGGTGCTCACGCCACCTCCAGCACGATCTTGCCCATATGGGCGCTCGCTTCCATGCGCGCATGGGCGCCGGCGGCATCGGCCAGCGGGAAGGTGCGGTCCATGAGCGGGCGCAGGCTTCCCGCGGCGACGAGCGGCCACACCTTCTCCTCCAGCGAGCGGGCGATGGCGGCCTTGTCCTTCAGCGGGCGGGAGCGCAGCGTGGCGCCGGTATGGGTGAGGCGCTTCAGCATCAGGCGCATGAAGTCCACCTGCGCCTTCGAGCCGTCCTGGAAGGCGATCTGGGCGATGCGCCCGTCGGTGGCCGCCGCCTCGAAATTGCGCTGGATGTAGGAGCCGCCGATCACGTCCAGGATCACGTCCACGCCCTTACCGCCGGTGGCGGCCTTCACTTCCGCGACGAAGTCCTGGGTCTTGTAGTCGATGGCGAGGTCCGCGCCGAGATCCCGGCACGCGGCGCATTTTTCCGGCGAGCCCGCCGTGGTGAAGACCCGCGCGCCGAACGCCTTGCCCAGCAGGATGGCGGTGGTGCCGATGCCCCCTGCCCCGCCATGAACCAGCAGGCTCTCGCCAGGGGCGAGGCGGGCGCGGTCGAACACATTGCTCCACACGGTGAAGAAGGTCTCGGGAATGGCCGCCGCCTCGGTGAGGGACAGGCCCTCGGGCACCGGCAGGGCGGTGGCCTCCGGCGTCGGGCAGAATTCCGCATAGCCACCGCCGGTCACGAGCGCGCACACGCGGTCGCCCAGTGCATAGCGGGTCGCGCCCTCGCCCAGGGCCACCACAATTCCGGCGATCTCCAGGCCCGGAATGTCCGAGGCGCCCGGCGGCGGGGGATAGAGGCCACGCCGCTGCACCACGTCCGGCCGGTTCACGCCCGCCGCCGCCACCTGGACCAGGATTTCGCCGGGGCCGGGCTGGGGTACCGGCCGCGCGCCGGGCACCAGCGCCTCCGGCCCGCCGGGCACGGGGATGGTGATGGCGGTCATGGTCTGCGGCAGTGCTGTCATGGTGCGGGTTCCGGTGAAGCGGGTTCGGCGGGAGCGACACCGTGACGGCGCGGCGCGACACAAGATGGTGTAACAAAGCTCCCCCGGCGCGCAAATGCCGGATGTTCCGTTTCCAGGGAGGCACCCATGATGGACGACGACCGGCCCCGGCCGAAGCCCTCGCCGCTGGAGCCCGGCGCGGACCTCTCCCGCCTGTCGGAGGCGGAGATCGAGGAGCGCATCGCGCTCTACCGGGAGGAGATCGAACGCCTCCAGGCGACGCTGGAGAAGAAGCGCGCCTCGCGCGATGCGGCGTCCTCGGTGTTCAAGTTCTGAGGGGACGGGGGCCGGGCTGGAGAGGGCTTTTCCGCCCGCGCAACGCGAAGCGCCCTCTCCCGCTTGCGGGGGAGGGCTGGGGAGGGGGGCTGCGCCAGAGGGACGAAGTCGGCCGCACCGCCCGCCCAAACGCAAACAGGCGCCCTTTCGGGCGCCTCCCGGCCGCGTGGCCGTTAAAATCCTCTTAACCCTTTTGCGTCATCCTGACGCTGTTTCCCGCGGGCGCCCTGCCCCCGGGATCGCGGCCCAAGGTGATGGCCGCAAGGTGCGTGACGTTCCTCCCTGTCCCGCCTGAGCCGCCGCAAGGCGGCTCTTCTTTGGGGGAATTCCAATCAGGAGAAGGAATGCCGCGCGGGGCCTCAGCCCTTCAGCAGGCCGCCGAACTTGTTCTTGAAGCGCGAGACGCGGCCGCCGCGGTCCAGGAGCTGCTGGGTGCCGCCGGTCCACGCGGGATGGGTGCGCGGGTCGATGTCCAGCTGGAGCGAGTCGCCCGCCTTGCCGTAGGTGGAGCGGGTCGTGTACTCGGAGCCGTCCGTCATCACCACCTTGATGAAGTGGTAGTCGGGATGAATGTCGCTTTTCATGAGACCAGTCCTTGTCGCCGCCTCGCGCTTTCGCCCGGAAGGCAGCGGTGTGAATTCGTTTCCTGACGGAAGTGGCGGGTCTATAGCCGAGAGCATGCGTTGACACAAGCCGACACATCGGAAACCCCGCGCGGGGATCAATCGACTTCCGCAACGGAAGCGCGCAAGCGCCGCTCGCTCGGCCCGCTCCTGACCCTCGTGCCCTATGCGCTGCGCTATCGCATGCGGGTGGCCATGGCGCTGGCGGCGCTGGTGGTGGCGGCGCTCGCCACGCTCAGCCTGCCCATCGCGGTCCGCCGCATGATCGATTACGGCTTCGCCACCGACCATGTGGGCATGATCGACCGCTATTTCGGCGTCCTCGCCGTGGTGGTGGCGGTGCTCGCCGCCGCCTCGGCCACGCGCTTCTATCTGGTGACGACGCTCGGCGAGCGCGTGGTGGCGGACCTGCGCGCCGCCGTGTTCGCCCGCCTCGTGGGCCTGGACGGCGCCTTCTACGACACGGCGCGGTCGGGCGAGCTGACCTCGCGCCTTACCGCCGACACCACCCATATCAAGGTGGCGCTCGCCACTTCCGCCTCCATCGCGCTGCGCAACATCGCGCTGTTCATCGGCGCCGTGGCCATGATGGTGGTGACGAGCCCGCGCCTGTCGGGCCTCGTGCTCGCCGCCATCCCCTTCATCGTGCTGCCGCTCGTCGCCTTCGGGCGGAAGGTGCGCGGGCGCACGCGTCTCGCCCAGGACCGGCTGGCGGACGCCTCCGCCTATGCCTCCGAGGTGGTGGGCGCCATCCGCGCGGTCCAGGCGTCCAGCGCGGAAGGCACGGCGCGCACGCGCTTCGCGCAGGAGGCCGAGCGCGCCTTCGAGGCCGCCCGCACCGCCACCCGCGCCCGCGCGCTGCTCACCGGCATCGGCATCTTCCTGGTGTTCGCCTCCATCGTCGCGGTGCTCTGGGTGGGCGCGCAGGCGGTGCTGAGCGGCGCCATGTCGGCAGGCGACCTCAGCCAGTTCGTGCTGTTCGCCGTGCTTGCCGCCTCCAGCCTCGGCGAACTCTCCCAGACCTGGGGCGAGGTCTCCGCCGCCACCGGCGCGGCCGAGCGCATCGGCGAATTGCTGAAGAC
>JACESF010000124.1 GCA_013911975.1 Hyphomicrobiales bacterium
GGGCACGGGGAAGGTTGGAAGGGGGAAAGGCGCGCGGGAAAGCACGACGGTGCAGGCCTAGGGCGGATCGACATTCAAGCAGGCGAGACTGTTCTTTTCAGGCAGCGGCGTCATGCCGGACGCGTCTTGGCCGGGCTCGTCCCGGCCATCCACGGGGTTCGGCTGAGTCCACGCCCGACCCGGAGGCGTGGATGCCCGGGACAAGCCCGGGCATGACGGTCCCGAGGGGGGAACCCCTTCATCGATCTGAACGTCGATCCGCCCTAAGCCCCCGAGATCGTCCAAGACCGCCAGGAAAAAGCCCCGCCGTCAGGCGTGGCCGGCATCCAGGGAGAGCATGCCCGGCACGATGCCGAGGCGCCGCAGGGCGAGGTCGTACTTGCCCTCGATGCCGTCGCCGAACACCAGTTCCGAATCCGCCGGGCAATGGAGCCAGCCATTGGCCTGGATCTCGGTCTCCAACTGCCCGGGCGCCCAGCCCGCATAGCCCAGCGCGAGCACCGCGCTCGCCGGGCCATGGCCGCCGGCGATGGCCTTGAGGATGTCCAGCGTGGCCGTGAGGCAGATGCCGTCATCGATGGCGAGGGTGGAATTCTCCACGAAATAGTCCGCCGAATGGAGCACGAAGCCGCGCCCGGTCTCCACAGGTCCCCCGCGCAGCACCTTCACCGCGTCCGCCGTCTTGGGCAGCAGGATGCGCCGCGCGGCGGGCACCACGTCGAGCTGCACCAGCAGGTCGGCGAACTTAATGTGGGTGGCGGGCTGGTTCACCACGATCCCCATGGCCCCTTCTTCCGAATGGGCACACAGATAGATGACCGTGCGGGAAAAGCGCTCGTCCTCCATGGAGGGCATGGCGATCAGCATCTTCCCGTCGAGGAATTCGGGCGTACCGCCGGGAGCAAGGCTCTTCAGATCGACCGTCATGGGGGGAATCGTAACCCGATGCCGGTGATTTGGAAACGGCCTTGAGGCGACGGGCGCCCGCGCTTCCGGTGCGTCACGGGAAAGTGCATGGCCGGCCTTTGCGCTCGCGGGCGCGACGCGCTAGGCGGGAGGCATGAGCTTTCTTCAGCGCTTGGCCGCCGCCGTCCTCTGCCTCCTCCTGCCCGCCGCCGCGCAGGCGGGGGAATCCCCTTTCGTGCGCACCCAGGGCGCCGAGGTGCGGCTGATCGCGGGCGGCATCGCGGACGGGGCGCTGGAGGCGGGCATCGAGATTCGCCTCGCGCCCGGCTGGAAGACCTATTGGCGCTATCCCGGCGACAGCGGCATCCCGCCCCGGTTCGACTGGTCCGGCTCGCGCAACGTGCGCGCCGCGCAGGTGGACTTCCCCGCGCCGCGCCGCTTCTCGGACGGGGCCAGCGGGTTTTCCATCGGCTACAAGAGCGGCGCGGTGATCCTGCCCGTTCGCGTGGCGCTGGAGGCAGCCGACAAGCCCACCCGCATCGACCTCTCCCTCGATTTTGCCGTGTGCGAGGCCCTGTGCGTGCCCGCCCATGCCCAGCTGACGCTGGACGTGGCGCCGGGCGGGGGGCAGCCCAATGCAGCGCTGGCCGCGGCCTGGGCGCTGGTGCCTGTCGCCGCCCCCGTGGGCGGCCCCGCGCCCGCCGTCGCGACCTTCACCCTGGACCGCGCGGCGAGCCCGCCGGTGCTGGACGTGGTGGCCACCACCACCTCGGACAAGGCCGACCTGTTCGTGGAGGGGCCCACCGACGCCTGGGCCCTGCCGCTGCCCGCCCGCCAGCCCGACGGCACCGGCCGCACCCGCTTCACCCTGCCCCTGGACGGGCTGCCCTCCGGGGCCTCCTGGCAGGGCGCGCAGCTCACTCTGACCCTGGTGGACGGCACCCGGGCCGTGGCGAGCACGATCACCCTCCCCAAGGAGTGAAGGGCCCTTCCCCGGCGGCAAAATGCGACTATTGTCGGGGCGCCGGCGGCGGCGCCACGTCCCGCCGGCTTTCCTGCGGTTTGACGGATCGCTCAGCGCTCCCAGCCAAACGCCAGATATCGCGTCGATGCGGAAGGTTTTCCCGTCATGCCGCGTGCGGCGGGCGGGATGGCCCTCCCATCCTCATTCAAGACCCGGTCGCGGACGCGTCGGAACAGGTCCGGCGCCGCGCGCCCGGGGAGCCCAAGCGGAGAGAACGATGCCCATTTCTGTCGGCGACACCCTGCCTGCCGCCACCTTCCGCGTGAGCACGGCGGACGGCCCCGTGCCCAAGACCACGGACGAGGTGTTCAAGGGCAAGCGCGTGGTGCTGTTCGCGGTGCCCGGCGCCTTCACCCCCACCTGCCACAAGAACCATCTGCCGGGCTTTGTCGCCCGCGCCGACGAGATCCGCGCGAAGGGCATCGACGCCATCGCCGTGGTGTCGGTGAACGATCCTTTCGTCATGGGTGCCTGGGAGAAGGCCTCCGGCGCGGACGGCAAGATCCTGTTCCTGTGCGATCCGGCGGCGGACTTCGCCAAGGCGCTGGACCTCACCTTCGACGGCTCGGCCGCCGGCCTCGGCATCCGCTCCAAGCGCTATTCCATGGTGGTGGAAGACGGCGTGGTGAAGGTGCTGAACGTGGAGGACGTGCCCTCCAAGGCCGACGTCTCCAGCGCCCAGACGCTGCTCGGCCAGCTCTGAGCCTTCCGGCCCGGTCTTCGGACCGGGCCGACCCGCCTGTCCTCAGGCGATGATGTCGGGGAACAGCTCGTCCTCGAGATGGCTGATGCGGTCCTTGAGGTGGAGCTTGCGCTTCTTCAGGCGCTGGAGCTGGAGGATGTCCGAACCGTTGACCGCGCCCAGGGCAGCGATGGCGGCGTCCAGATCCCGGTGCTCCTGGCGCAGCCGCTCCAGAAGCGACCGCAACTCGCGTTCCTCATCACTGGTCATGGACTGTTCCGCAACGCCCGGGGCGGGCCCGACCCCGAATATGGCATGGCCCCCGCCGCCTGCAAGCGGCGCAAGGGCGCAGCGGGCGCCGAAATGCGCGGCGCGTCCACACTGTTCGGAATTTCCCTTTTTCTTCAACGGCGTGTGAGTGCTGCATCACGGCGTCGCCGGGGGCGCTCGTGCTGCTTTGCAGCATGATGCCCTACCTGGGGGTGGTCGACTCTTCGCCGGCTCCGTGACAGACTGAACTTCGTTGCAGACAGGGAGACGCAAAATATGTCCGTCCAGTCGCACCTTCAGGAACTCAAGCGTCGGCACGCGGCGCTTGAGACGGAAATCTCCAGGGAACTCGCCTCTCCGGCGTCCGACCCCCTCCGGCTTGCCGAGTTGAAACGGCGCAAGCTCGTCCTCAAAGACCAGATGAAGAAGCTGCATACGGACGTTACCGTCCACTGACGTGGCGGTACGCACGGGCAGGGATCGCGCGGCCTCCTGGCCGGCGGACGCGCAACCCTTGCCCGGAGGGTGGCACCATGGGTGCGGGAGACGGTTCCCTCCAGGGGGAACTTGCTCTATTCCGCCCTCATGGCGCCTCCCCTCATCCAGCTTCAGGACATTCATCTGCGCTTCGGCGTGACGCCCCTTCTCCAGGGGGCGGAGCTTTCCGTCGCGCCCGGCGAACGGATCTGCCTCGTGGGCCGCAACGGCTCCGGCAAGTCCACGCTGCTGCGCATCGCGGCGGGCCTCGGCGAGCCCGACACCGGCAGCATCTTCGTGCAGCCGGGCGCAACCGTGCGATACCTGCCGCAGGAGCCTGATTTTTCCGGCTTCGCGACCACGCTTGCCTATGTGGAGGCGGGCATGGGGCCGGGCGACGAGGCCTATCGCGCCCGCTACCTGCTGGAGCAGCTCGGCCTCACCGGCGAGGAGGAGCCGGCGCGCCTGTCCGGCGGCGAGGCCCGCCGCGCGGCGCTCGCGCGCGTGCTGGCCCCCGAGCCGGACGTGCTGTTGCTGGACGAGCCCACCAACCATTTGGACCTGCCCGCCATCGAGTGGCTGGAAAGCGAGCTGAAGTCGCTGCGCTCGGCCATCGTCATCATCAGCCATGACAGGCGCTTCCTGGAAAACCTCTCCCGCTCCACGGTCTGGCTGGACCGGGGCACGACCCGGCGCATCGACCAGGGCTTCTCCGCCTTCGAGGGCTGGCGCGACGACCTGCTGGAGCAGGAGGAAAAGGAACGCCACAAGCTCGACCGCAAGATCGTCGCGGAACTGGACTGGCTGCGCTACGGCGTCACCGCCCGGCGCAAGCGAAATGTGCGGCGCCTCGGCCAGCTTCATTCCATGCGGCGCGACCGAAGCGAGGAGCGTCGCGGCCCCGGCGCGGTGAAGATCACCGTCACCGAGGGCGACGTCTCCGGCAAGCTGGTGATCGAGGCCAAGGAGATTTCCAAGAGCTTCGGCGACGCTCATGTGGTGCGTCCCTTCTCCACGCGCATCCTGCGGGGCGACCGGGTGGGCATCGTTGGCCCTAACGGCGCGGGCAAGACCACGCTCCTGAAGATGCTGATCGGCGATCTGGCGCCCGACAGCGGCACGGTGAAGATCGGCGCCAACCTGGAAGTGGCGAGCCTCGACCAGAAGCGCACGGCCCTCGACCCCGAAATGAGCCTGCGCGATGCGCTCACCGGCGGGGGCGGCGACACGCTCATGGTGGGCGGACAGCCCAAGCACGTGGTGGGCTACCTGAAGGACTTCCTGTTTACGCCCGACCAGGCCAATTCGCCTCTGCGCGTGCTCTCGGGCGGCGAGCGGGCGCGCCTTATGCTGGCCCGCGCGCTGGCGCTGCCCTCCAACATGTTGGTGCTGGACGAGCCCACCAACGACCTGGACCTGGAAACCCTCGACCTGCTCCAGGAGATGGTGGCGGACTATCCCGGCACGG
Organism: Hyphomicrobiales bacterium; assembly: GCA_013911975.1. Lineage (GTDB taxonomy): Bacteria > Pseudomonadota > Alphaproteobacteria > Rhizobiales > Xanthobacteraceae > Aquabacter. Next base: position 4,828 of record JACESF010000124.1, read on the forward strand.
TGCTGCTGGTGAGCCATGACCGCGACTTCCTCGACCGCACCGTGTCCTCGGTGATCGCGGCGGAAGGCGACGGGCGCTTCGTGGAATATGCCGGCGGCTATTCCGACCTCGTCACCCAGCGCGGGCATGGCGTGCAGGCCAAGGCGGGCGCGGCGACGAAGGGGAAGGGCGAGGCGGCCCCCGCCGCGTCCGCGCCGTCGAAGGCGTCCGCCCCGAAGAAGCCGCGCCTCACCTTCCAGGAACAGCACGCGCTCAAGAGCCTGCCCAAGACCATGGACACGCTGCGGGCCGAGATCGAGACGCTCGGTGCGCAGATGGCCGACCCGGACCTCTACGCGAAGAACCCTGCCAAGTTCGAAAAAACCTCCGCCGCCCTCGCCAAGGCCCAGGCGGCCCTGGACGCCGCCGAGGAGGAATGGCTGCGCCTCGAGATTTTGAAGGAAGAGGCGGAAGGGTAGGGCGCCTGTTTGCGCGCATCCTGGGGCGCGAGGGGCGGGACGTGCACGGGATCTTCCGTCCCATGCGTCATGGCTGGGCTTGTCCCGGCCATCCATGCCGGGTCGACGGCGCCCCCCTCGAAAGCCGTGTCCCGGCGATGCCGCGTGGATGCCCGGGACAAGTCCGGGCATGACGGGGTCGGGGTGCAGGGCGGCCGGAGGGGGAGTGACGTGGCAGGGCCTCGCCCGGGACGGGAGCAGCCCTCGGCCTTATTGCGCCGTCTCCGGCCGCCAGGCCATGCGCCAGATGGCCCGGCCCGAGGTGGGATTGGTGCTCGCGGCCATGATCCTCAGGCCGAGCCGCTCGTAGAAGGCGATGGCCCGGGGATTGTCCTGGTTCACGTCCAATTCGATCCGCTCGGGCGAGCGGCGTTTCGCGGCCGCCATCAGCGCTTCCGCCGCGCCCGTGCCCCAGAAGGCGGGCGACACCGCCAACTGGTCCAGATAGCCCGTGCCGGGATGGATGGCGACGAAGCCCGCCACGCTCCCGCCCTCCGCCAGCGCCACATGCACCTCCGCCCCGCCCGCCCGCAGCGCGTCCAGATGGCCGTGAAACCACGGGCGCCGCGCCTCGAAGTCGATGTCGGGCATGGTCTTCGCCCAGGTGGCGACCCATAGGTCGGAAATGGCCGCGAGATGCGCGGGCGCGAAGGGGAGGATGGCGAAGCGGTTGGTCATGGTGCGCATCTTCCCTTTCCCCAGCCCTCCCCCGCAAGCGGGAGAGGGGGGCCTGGCGGTGCAAGGAGTGGGGAAGGCCCTTTCCGCCGGAACTCACGTGCCGGAGCGATCAAAGCCCTCTCCCGCTTGCGGGGGAGGGTTGGGAGGGGGGAAATCACGCGCGCGTTCACCC
>JACESF010000125.1 GCA_013911975.1 Hyphomicrobiales bacterium
GGGGAAAAGCCACCGAGAGGAAGAAAGACCCGCAGCGACGGAACGGACACCCGCTCCCTCACACCCCCGCCAGATGATGCAGGACGATGCCGCTCGTGGTGGCGACGTTGAGGCTGTCGAAGCCCGGCGCCATGGGAATGGAGACGGTGTGCGTGGCGGCGAGGATGTCCGCCGGAAGGCCCGGCCCCTCGGTGCCGAACAGGGCCGCCGTGCGGGGGGCCGGCACGTAAGCGGACAGGGCGGTGCGCCCCGCCGGGCTGAGCGAGACCACCTCGAACCCCGCGCCTTCCAGCAGGCGCACCATGGCGGCGCCGTCCGGCACGCGGGCGAAGGGCACGATCAGGCTCGCCCCCACGGACACCCGGATGGCCTTGCGGTAGAGCGGATCGCAGCAGGCGCCGTCCAGCAGCACCGCGTCCGCGCCGAAGGCCGCCGCGTTGCGGAAGATGCCGCCCATATTGTCGTGGTTGGCGATGCCCGCGAGCCCCACGACGCGGGCTCGGGCGGTCAGCCCCGCCAGGAGCGCCTCGGCCTCGGGCACCGGCGGCGGCTCCACCAGCGCCAGGATGCCACGATGGATGTGGAAGCCCGCGATGGCGTCCATGACGCCCTGCCCGGCCACATAGACCGGCGCGTCGAGCGTGGGCAGGAGGTCCGACAGGCGGCGCGCGCTCGTCTCCGAAAGCAGCACGGCGCGGACGCGGTGGTCCGGTCGGCCCGCCACCAGCCGCAGCACCACTTCCCCTTCCGCCATGAACAGGCCCTGGCGCCCCACGAGATCGCGCTCGCGCACGTCCAGGAAGCCCGCGACGCGCGGGTCGGCCGGATCGGTGACTGAGAGCATCATCCCCGGCGATGCTTTGCCGGCTTCGCAGGCCCCGTGGAGGCCCGCACCACCAATCGCGGCTCCAGGACCGTGCGCTCCATGGGCCGCTGGGGATCGGCGATGCGGGCCAATGCCAGCTTAGCGGCGGCGATGCCATATTCGGGAATGCGCGTGAACACGGTGGTGAGCGCGGGATGCCAGAGCGCCGCCTCGCCGATATCGTCATAGCCGACGATGGAGAAGTCCGCGCCCGCCGAGAGGCCCGCCGCCTGGATGCCCATGAGCGCGCCGAAGGCGCACAGGTCGTTGAAGCAGACGGCGGCGGTGGGCGGGTCGTCCCGGCGCAGCAGGGTCTCCACCGCGAGGCGCCCATGCTCGCGCGTGCCGCGCCCGGCGGCCCAGAGGGCGGGATCATAGGCGATGCCATGGGCCGCGAGCCCGGCCTGGTAGCCCGCGAGGCGGCGGCGCCCTGTGGAGGCAGCATCGAAGCCGCCGATCATGGCGATGCGCCGATGGCCCAGGTCCACCAGATGGGAGACCGCCAGCGACACGCCGGTCACGTCGTCGGAGCCCGCGAAGTCGAAGCCGGAGCCCTCAACCTCGCGCGTCACCTGCACCACGGCGATGCCCGACGTGGCGAGCGCGCGCAAATCATCGACGCCGGTGCCGGCGGCGGGGGAGACGATGAAGGCGTCGGGCCGGTATTCGGCCAGGGTGCCGAGGATGCGGGTCTGGCGGGTCACGTCCTCCTGGCCGACGCCGAGGAGGATGGTCTTGCCCGCCGCCGACAGCGCCTCCTCCAGCGCCGCGAGCAGCTCCGTGAAGGAGGGATTGATGATGTCGTGCAGGCCGACGCCGATAATGTTGGTGCGCGCCGTGCGCAGCGAGGCCGCGCCGCGATTGGCCACATAGCCCCGCGCCCGCGCCACCTCCTGCACCCGCAGACGGGTATCTTCCGCCACCACAGGGCTGTCGCGCAGCGCCAGGGAGACCGTGGCGGTGGACAGGCCCAGCTCCAGCGCGAGGCGCTGCAGCGTCACCTTGCCTCCCCCGGCCGAGATCCGCTCCTCGTCCATCGCCCCTCCCGTGCCCCGCCTTGTAAGGACGCGCGCCCCGGCTGGCAACGCGCCGCCGGGCCGCGCCCGGCCACTGCGGGCCTCGCGGGGGCGCGGACCCCATGCTAAACGATTTAATCCGTGCCGCCAAAAGGCGCGGCGGCTCCGGCCTGCGCCTGGGGCCCGTCATGTCAGGGAGATGTCGCAATCATGGAACGCGCGCGGATCGGCTTCATCGGTGTCGGCCTCATGGGCCACGGCATGGCCCGAAATCTCCTGGAAAAGGGATTTCCGCTCACCGTCCTCGGCCATCGCAACCGGGCGCCCGTGGACGACCTTGTGGGGCGCGGCGCCGCCGAGGCAACGCGCCCGCAGGACCTGGCGGCGGCCAGCGACATCGTCTTCCTGTGCGTCACCGGCGCGGCGCAGGTGGAGCCGCTGGTGCGGGGCCTAGCTGACGGCGCGGCGCGCGGGCTGCATATCGTGGACTGCTCCACCTCCGAGCCCACCTTGACCATGGCCCTGCATGCGGACCTGAAGCCGCGCGGCATCGCGATGTGCGACGCGCCGCTGGGCGGCACTCCGGCCAATGCGGCGGAAGGCACCCTGTCCGCCATGGTGGGGGCCGAGCCGGACGCCTTCGCCCGCGTCGCCCCGGCCATCGCCGCCTTCGCCACGCGCACCGTCCATGTGGGCGGGCCGGGCGCGGGACACACTATGAAGCTGCTCAACAATTTCCTGTCGCTGGGCTATGGCGCCATCTATGCCGAGGCGCTGGCGCTGGCCGCCAAGGTGGGCGTGACGCCGCAGACCTTCGACAGCGTGATCCGGGGATCTCGCATGGATTGCGGCTTCTACCAGACCTACATGAAATACGTGCTGGAGCGGGACGTGAACGCCCACCGCTTCACCATCTCCAACGCCCACAAGGACATGCGCTACGTGAACAACCTCGCCACCGCCACGGGCGCGGCGAATTTCGTGAGCGCGAACGTGAAGAACGTCTATGCCGCCGCCGAGGGGCTGGGACGCGGCGACTGGAACGTGCCGCAGATCTCGGACGTGGTGGCGACGCTCAACGGCGTCAGCCTGGGCAAGATCCCGCAGGAAGACTGAAGGACAGGAGACTGAGGCGCAGCGAATGGCCCGGCACGCCGTGCCGGGCCCGTCAGGTCAGGCCCGCCGGTCAGCCCGGGCAGCGCACATAGACCATGGTGCCGTAGCGGCGGGCCACTTCCGGGTCCACCCACTTCAGCGACAGCACATTGCCGTTGAAGCTCACCACCTGGCGGTCACGCTCGCCGCCGGCGGGATCCTCGGCCGGGCCGATGAAGGTGGGCTGGCCGGGCACCTGCTTGGAGATGACCTCGGTGAGCTTGGTGTCGTCCGCCAGATACATCATCACGCCGCCATTGGGCCCGGCGGTGATGATGTAGGGATTGGAGCACTGCGCCTTCGCCTGGTTCTCGGTGCGCACCGCGTCCTCGGGCCGGTGATAGGCGGCGAGGCCGTAGCGGCCGATGAGCGCGGAGGCGGGGATCGGGCTGGTATATTGCGGGATCGCGGGAACCGGCGGCGGCGGCGGCTCGGAGGCGCAGCCGGCCAGGATCAGGGCGGCCGCCGTCAGGCCGAAGGCGGACCGGCGCGTGGGCCGCGCGGTGCTGGCGGACTTGAGGAAGGACAGAAGCATTCACACACTCCGAGCCAGCGCTGGGGCGTCGCGTTCAGGTGGAAGGACGGCGGATGACGGCCCCGGCGTTCCGGACGGCCGAAGCCGCCGCGCCGGAGGGGCCGCCCCCCGCTCCTGAGCGAGCACGCGGTGCACTTCCCCGGGGCTGCGCGCCCCCGATGAAACACACCACGCAAGACCGGACCATAGAGCCTGACGGCTCCGGCGTCGATCCGCCGGGCCGCGCAATGCGCCCCGCCTCACCCCGTTCCGAACGAGACTAGCAAGCCATCCCTTACATAAAGGTAAGGAAGGCGCCCTTGACGTGGGCGGGGGGCTTCCATATCTCCCTGCCGCAGCTTGGCACTCTGGAAACGGGAGTGCCAAAGGCGTGGGACACATCCCGCGCCATGGCCCGAAGACAATCGAGAGGATCAGGCCCATGTCCTTCCGCCCCCTGCACGACCGCGTCGTCGTCAAGCGCATCGAAGCCGAGCAGAAGACCGCCGGCGGCATCATCATCCCCGACACCGCCAAAGAAAAGCCCCAGGAGGGCGAAGTGGTGTCCGTGGGTCCGGGCGCCCGCAACGAGAAGGGCGAGCTCGTCGCCCTCGACGTGAAGGCCGGTGATCGCGTGCTGTTCGGCAAGTGGTCCGGCACCGAAGTGAAGATCGACGGTCAGGACCTCCTGATCATGAAGGAGAGCGACATCCTCGGCGTCGTCGCCTGAGGTCGCTTCCGCTCACCCGCTATCCCAATTCCTGATTTAGGAGACGGCACATGGCTGCCAAGGACGTGAAATTTTCGGGCGATGCCCGTGAGAAGCTGCTGCGCGGCGTGGACATCCTCGCCAACGCGGTGAAGGTGACCCTCGGCCCCAAGGGCCGCAACGTGGTGATCGAGAAGTCGTTCGGCGCCCCCCGCATCACCAAGGACGGCGTGACGGTCGCCAAGGAGATCGAGCTTGAGGACAAGTTCGAGAATCTCGGCGCCCAGCTCGTGCGCGAAGTCGCGTCCAAGACCAATGACCTCGCCGGCGACGGCACCACCACCGCCACGGTGCTGGCCCAGGCCATCGTCAAGGAAGGCGCCAAGGCGGTTGCCGCCGGCATGAACCCCATGGACCTGAAGCGCGGCATCGATCTCGCCGTCGCCGCGGCCCTCAAGGACATCCAGGCCCGCGCCAAGAAGGTGTCTTCCTCCTCGGAAGTCGCCCAGGTCGGCACCATTTCCGCCAACGGCGATTCTGACATCGGCGAGATGATCGCCGGCGCCATGCAGCGGGTCGGCAACGAGGGTGTCATCACCGTCGAGGAAGCCAAGACCGCCGAGACCGAGCTGGATGTCGTGGAAGGCATGCAGTTCGACCGCGGCTACCTCTCCCCGTACTTCATCACGAATGCGGAGAAGATGGTCGCCGAGATGGAAGACCCCTACATCCTGATCTTCGAGAAGAAGCTCTCGGGTCTCCAGCCCATCCTGCCCGTGCTCGAGGCCGTCGTTCAGTCCGGCAAGCCGCTGGTGATCGTGGCCGAGGACGTGGAAGGCGAGGCGCTCGCCACGCTCGTGGTGAACCGTCTGCGCGGCGGCCTGAAGGTCGCGGCCGTGAAGGCCCCCGGCTTCGGCGATCGCCGCAAGGCCATGCTCGAGGACATCGCCATCCTCACCAACGGCCAGGTCATCTCGGAAGACCTCGGCATCAAGCTTGAGAATGTCACCCTCGACATGCTCGGCCGCGCGAAGAAGGTCATCCTCGAGAAGGAAAAGACCACCATCGTCGACGGCACCGGCGAGAAGTCCGAGATCGACGCGCGCGTCGCCCAGATCAAGGCGCAGATCGAGGAGACCTCCTCGGACTACGACCGTGAGAAGCTCCAGGAGCGTCTCGCCAAGCTGGCCGGCGGCGTCGCGGTGATCCGCGTCGGCGGCGCCACCGAGGTCGAGGTGAAGGAGAAGAAGGACCGCGTTGACGACGCCCTCAACGCCACCCGCGCTGCGGTGGAAGAAGGCATCGTCCCCGGCGGCGGCGTCGCGCTCCTGCGCGCCAAGAAGGCCGTCGAGGGTCTCTCTTCCGACAACCCCGACATCGTCGCGGGCCTGAAGATCGTCCTGCGCGCCCTTGAGGCCCCGATCCGCCAGATCGCCGAGAATGCCGGCGTGGAAGGCTCCATCGTGGTGGGCAAGGTGCTCGAGGCCACCGATCCGAACTTCGGCTTCAATGCGCAGACCGAAGAGTATTGCGACCTCGTCGCGGCGGGCGTCGTGGACCCGGCCAAGGTGGTGCGCACCGCGCTCCAGGACGCGGCTTCCGTGTCCGGCCTGCTCGTGACCACCGAGGCCCTCGTGGCCGACCTGCCCAAGAAGGAGAGCGCTGCTCCCGCCATGCCGGGCGGCGGCATGGGCGGCATGGACTTCTGAGGAAGTCCACACGCCCAGCAGTTCCCAAGTGCTGAAGTCGGCTGAAGCCGACTTCAGTGGCGGCATGGACTTCTGAGGACGTCCATTCGCCAACGAAATAAGAAAGGGCGCGGCTTCGGCCGCGCCCTTTTGCTT
>JACESF010000126.1 GCA_013911975.1 Hyphomicrobiales bacterium
AGATAGGGCGAGGGAGCGCCCTTCAGCCCGCCCCGGTGCCGCTGCCTTCCGCCATCACCGCCGGCGTCGGGCTGAAGGGCGCTCCCTCGCCCTATCTCGCCTATGCCGCCGAAGGCGCGCCCTATGCGCCGCCCGGCGCGGCCGCGCTCCAGGCGCCCAAGGCGCCCGAGCTGCCGGACAATCTCTCCTTCCTGGGCAAGACCTCCGCCGCCACCTCCGGCGGCAACGACTTCACCGACCAGACCGTGGTGGTGAAGAAGGGCGACACCATCGTCTCCATCCTCAAGGACAACGGCGTGCCGGAGGCCGAGGCGAAGGCCGCGGCGGCGGCATTCGGCCGGTTCCGCGACGGCGCCGTGAAGGATGGCTGGCGCCTGCGCTTCCTGCTCCAGCCCACGGGCGATGTCTCCCACGTGCTGCGCCTGTCGCTGTTCAGCGATGCCGGCCACGAGGGCACCATCGCCATGTCGGATTCCACCAACCGCTTCGTCTCGGTGGCCGAGCCCAACGAGACCGAGGTGGCCGGCGTCTCCGAGGACAATGACGACGAGGACGGGCCCGGCATCCGGCTCTATGAGAGCATCTACGAGACGGCCCTGCGCAACGAAATCCCGCGCAGCGTTATCTCCGACCTGGTGCGCATCTATTCCTTCGACGTGGACTTCCAGCGCCGGGTGCGCGCGGGCGACAATTTCGAGGTGCTCTACACCGAGGACAACGGCGACCCGGAAGTGCTCTATGCGGCGCTCACGGTGAACGGCGAGAACCGCCGCTACTTCCGCTTCCAGACCAATGACGACAGCCTCATCGACTATTACGACGAGGACGGGAAGAGCGCGAAGAAGTTCCTGGTCCGCAAGCCCATGGCGGGCGGCATCATGCGCTCGCCCTTCGGCTACCGGCGCCATCCCATCCTCGGCTATTCCAAGCTGCACACCGGCGTGGACTGGTCGGATTCGGTGGGCACGCCCATCTTCGCCGCCGGCAACGGCACGGTGATCTATGCGGACTGGAAGTCCGGCTATGGCCGCCATACCGAGATCCAGCACGCCAACGGCTATGTGACCACCTATTCCCACCAGTCCGGCTTCGCCAAGGGCATGCGGGTGGGCCAGCAGGTGCGCCAGGGCCAGGTGATCGGCTATCTCGGCTCGTCCGGCCTCTCCACCGGGCCGCATCTCCACTACGAGGTGAAGATCAACGGCTCGTTCGTGGACCCCATGCGCATCAAGCTGCCGCGCGGCCGCGCGCTGGACGGCAAGTTCCTGGCGGAGTTCCGCAAGGAGCGCGAGCGCATCGAGGGGCTGCTGAACCACGGCGCCGCCGCGCCCAAGGTGGCCACCGCCGCTCCCGGCAACGGGGCCGGCAATACCCGGCAAAAATGATCCGGCTGGCGGCGCCGCGCGGCCGGGGATAGGGTCCCGCCGCCCGGCTCCCCCGCGTGAGGACCTTCCATGACCTTGTTCGATCATGCTCTCGTCCGGCGCTGCGCCGGAGCCCTCGTCATCGGCCCGCTGCTGGCCGCCGCCCCCGCCGCCTTCGCCGGTCCCGCGGACGACGCCTATATCGCCGCGCGCGACCGCGCCGTGGCGGAGGTCACCCAGCTCGACGGCGACCCGGCGAAGCAGGACGCCATGTTCGCGGCGGACGAGAAGGCCCGCGCGGCGCTGCAGAAGCAGATCGCGGCTCTGCTGGGCCCGCTCTCCTTCAAGGGCCTGGAGCCCGAGGCCGCCTTCTCCCCCGGCGCGCTCTACCCCGGAGACCTGGAGTCAGGGCAGCCCGACGGCCTCGTGTTCCGCGACAGCAAGGACAATGTCCGCGTCTTCGTCTCCACCGTGCCGATCATCGAGCATTGGATGACCATCGAGACCAAGGCCGGCGTGCCGGACCTGGACAAGGGCCTTTCGGCGGCGCTCGCCAACGACACGCTCTACACCTTCACCGTGGGCCAGGACGCCGCGTTCCGCGCCTATGCAGTCCTCCCGCTTCCCGCCCCCGCGGGCGAGACGGTGTTCGCCGCGGTGGGCCTGTTCAGCCAGGACGACACCAACGATTCCCCGCCCCGCGACATCGTGGTGGCGCGCATCGCCAAGGACCGCCTCACCATCGGCGCCGAGGCCGCCCCGGAGGCGCGCAAGGCGATCGCCGCCTGCACCCAGATCTGGAAGCGGCACGAGGCCAAGGCCAAGCAGCTCCAGGCGGCCGCGCAGAAGGGCAAGGGGGCGGACGACCCGCGCTGGGACGAGGCCGTGAAGGCGTGGGCGGAGGGCTCGGACGCGTTCCGCGCCTGCTATGCCCAGGAAGCCCCGAAGCAGCCCTTCTTTCCCGTGCTCGTGACGCGGGCGACGGCGCTGCTCAAGCGCATGGGCGGCGGCTGACCGCCGGTTCGACAAGGCCGAAACGACAACGGGCTCCCCGCGCGGGGAGCCCGTTTTCATTCGTGGCGACCGTATGGGTCAGGCGGCTTCTTCCACCGGCGCGGCGGCCGGGGTGAAGACGAGGCGCCCGTTCTCCAGGCCCACCCGCACCCGCGACCCGTCCAGCACCTCGCCGCCGAGGATCTTCTCGGCCAGCGGGTCCTGCACCAGCTTCTGGATGGTCCGCTTCAGCGGACGCGCGCCATAGGCCGGGTCGTACCCCTTGTCGGCGAGGAACTCGCGCGCCTCGGGGGCGAGGTCGAGGGTGATCTTGCGATCCTCCAGCAGCTTGGCGAGACGGCCCATCTGGATGTCCACGATGGACCCCATCTGGTCGCGCTTCAGCCGGTGGAACATGACGATCTCATCGATCCGGTTGACGAATTCGGGCCGGAAATGACGCCGCACCGCCCCCATCACCAGATCGTACGCCTCGTCGTCGGAGACCACCTTCTCGCCCTCGTGCCCCGGAATGCCGAAGCCCACGGGCTGGCGGGGATCCGCAAGGAATTCCGCGCCGAGATTGGAGGTCATGACGATGAGGGTGTTGCGGAAGTCCACCGTCCGCCCCTGCCCGTCCGTCAGGCGCCCGTCATCGAGCACCTGGAGGAGGACGTTGAAGACGTCCGGGTGGGCCTTCTCCACCTCGTCGAACAGCACCACCTGATAGGGCCGGCGCCGCACCGCTTCGGTCAGCGCGCCGCCCTCGTCATAGCCCACATAGCCGGGAGGGGCGCCGATCAGGCGGCTCACGGAGTGCTTCTCCATGAATTCCGACATGTCGATGCGCACCATGGCGGTGTCGTCGTCGAACAAAAAGCTCGCCAGCGCCTTGGTCAGCTCGGTCTTGCCGACGCCGGTGGGGCCGAGGAACAGGAACGAGCCGATGGGCCGGTTCGGATCCTGGAGGCCCGCCCGGGCGCGGCGCACGGCGGTGGAGACGGCCGCGACCGCCTCGCTCTGCCCCACCACGCGCTTGGCCAGCTCAAGCTCCATCTTCAGGAGCTTCTCGCGCTCGCCCTCCAGCATCTTGTCCACGGGCACGCCGGTCCAGCGGGAGACGACGCCGGCAATGTGGTCGGGCGTCACCGCCTCCTCCACCATGCCGGACTTGCCGCCCGCGGCCTCGATCTCGGCGAGGCGCTTCTCCAGGTCGGGGATCACCGAATAGGTGAGTTCGCCCGCCTTCTGGTATTCGCCCTGCCGCTGCGCGCTCGCAAGGTCGGCGCGCGCCTGGTCGAGCTTGGCCTTCAGCGTGGTCGCCTCGCCCAGCTTCTCCTTCTCGGCCTTCCACTTGGTGGTGAGCACGGCGGCGCGCTCCTCCAGCTCGGCCAGCTCCTTGTCGAGGCGGGCGAGCCGGTCCTTGGAGGCGGCGTCGGTCTCCTTCTTCAGGGCCTCCTGCTCGATCTTGCGGCGCATGATGTCGCGATCGAGCCCGTCCAGTTCCTCGGGCTTGCTGTCCACCTGCATGCGCAGCCGCGAGGCGGCTTCGTCCACGAGGTCGATGGCCTTGTCCGGCAGGAAACGGTCGGTGATGTAGCGGTTGGAGAGGGTGGCCGCGGACACGAGCGCGCTGTCGGTGATGCGCACGCCGTGATGCAGCTCATACTTCTCCTTCAGGCCGCGCAGGATGGAGACGGTATCCTCCACCGTGGGCTCGGACACGAACACCGGCTGGAAGCGCCGGGCGAGCGCCGCGTCCTTCTCCACATGCTTCCGGTACTCGTCGAGCGTGGTGGCGCCGACGCAGTGCAGCTCGCCACGCGCCAAGGCGGGCTTCAGCAGGTTGGAGGCGTCCATGGCGCCGTCGGTCTTGCCCGCGCCGACGAGGGTATGCATCTCGTCGATGAACAGGATGATGCCGCCCTCGGCCGCCTCGACTTCCGACAGGATGGACTTCAGCCGCTCCTCGAACTCGCCGCGATATTTCGCGCCGGCGATCAGCGAGCCCATGTCCAGGGCCAGCAGGCTCTTGTTCTTCAGGCTCTCGGGCACGTCGCCGTCCACGATGCGGCGGGCGAGGCCCTCCACGATGGCGGTCTTGCCGACGCCGGGCTCGCCGATGAGCACGGGATTGTTCTTGGTGCGGCGCGCCAGCACCTGGATGGTGCGGCGGATCTCCTCGTCGCGGCCGATGACCGGGTCGAGCTTGCCGTCCCGCGCCGCCTGGGTCAGGTCGCGGGCATATTTCTTCAGCGCGTCATAGGCGTTCTCGGCCGTCGCCGTGTCGGCGGTGCGGCCCTTGCGGAGCGCCTCGATGGCGGCGTTGAGGCCCTGCGGGGTCACGCCGGCGCGCGCCAGGATCTTGCCCGCGTCGTTGTCCTTCTCGATGGTGAGGGCGAGCAGCATCCGCTCGACGGTCACATAGCCGTCTCCCGCCTTCTTGGCGGCCTGCTCGGCGGCCTCGAACACGCGGGCGAGCTGCTGGCTCAGATACACCTGTCCCGAGCCGCCCTGGACCTTGGGCAGCTTGGCGAGCGCCGCCTCCACGTCCGCGCGGACCTGGGTGGGGTTGCCACCCGCGCGCTGGATCAGGCCGGAGCACAGGCCCTCGGGGTCGTCCATCAGCACCTTCAGCAGGTGCTCGGGCACGAATTGCTGGTTGCCCTCGCGCACCGCGAGAGCCTGCGCGGACTGGACGAAGCCGCGCGCGCGTTCGGTATAGATCTCGAAATTCATGTCTCTCCTCCTCGGCGCTTCCACGCCTCGATCGAGCACATGGAAAGCTGTCGGATGCGACGCCGATATCCCGGCCGCCGCGACGGACGGGCAACCGGCCCGACCGCTGGGGCTGATGTGGGAAGCCCCAAGCGCAAGCGGAAGGGGGGCATCGCCCGCCCGTGGTGATTTTTGCGGCAGGCGCACGCGGCGCCTTGATCAAGGTCAGACAGCGCCCTTGACGCAGGTCGCCGGAGGCTCGACCGGGCAGGTCGGGAAGGTCGCGGACGAGGGTGGATCGACATTCAGATCAATGCATGGATTGCCGGCCTTCCGGGCCGTCATGCCCGGGCTCGTCCCGGGCATCCACGCCCGCGGGTCGAGCGTGGACCCAGCCGACCCCCGTGGATGGCCGGGACAGGCCCGGCCGGGACAAGCCCGGACATGACGAGCCCGGCCATGACGCCGCTTCTGAAAAGAACAGTCTCGCCCGCCTGAATGTCGATGCGAGCGAGGGATGCGGACGCCTGGACGGCGTGGAGCGGACATCCAGCGCCTTCATCCCCGCCGTTTCCGGCGAGGGTGGAGGGATGCGGGAGCGGTCGGCATGCCGGCAAGGCATGCCTGGGGACGCAAGGTTGACGTCGGAACCGGCGTTCCGTCCGC
>JACESF010000127.1 GCA_013911975.1 Hyphomicrobiales bacterium
GTGATGGAGCGCGGCATCATCCTGGCGCTCGGCATGGGGCAGGTCGATCATCACCCGCCCGCCGCGCGCCAGGATGATGCCGCGCTCCATCACGTTCTGAAGCTCCCGCACATTGCCCGGCCAGTCGTAGGCGGAGAGGCGGCGCATGTCGCCTTCGCTGAGCTGGAGGGCGCCGTGGGCCGGCTTGCGCATGGAACTGAGAAAATGGAGCGCCAAAAGCGGAATATCCTCCCGCCTTTCGCGTAACGCGGCAGACTCAACCGGCATAACGTTGAGACGATAGAACAGGTCCTCGCGGAACCGCCCGGCGCGCACCTCCGCCCGAAGGTCGCGATTGGTGGCGGCGATGATGCGCACATCCACGCTGCGCGTGCGCTCCTCGCCCACCCGCTCGAACTGCCCTTCCTGGAGCACGCGCAGCAGCTTGCTTTGAAGTTCCAGGGGAATTTCGCCCACCTCGTCCAGGAACAGCGTGCCCCGGTCCGCCAGTTCGAACCGGCCGATGCGGTCGCGCAGGGCGCCGGTGAACGAGCCCTTGGCATGGCCGAAGAACTCGCTCTCGAACAATTCGCGGGGAATGGCCGCGCAATTCACCCGGATGAGCGGCCGCTCGTTCCGCTCGCTCGCCTCGTGAATCGCCCGCGCGATCAATTCCTTACCGGTGCCGCTCTCGCCGGTGATGAGCACGGTGGCGTCGGTTGGCGCCACCAGTTCCACCTGCCGCAGCACCTTCTGGATGGCGGCGGAGCGGCCGATAATGCCCCGGTGGCTGCTCTCGGCCCGGATCTCCTCCTGGAGATAGGCATTCTCCAGCTCCAGCCGCTTGCGAAGGCTGTCCACCTCGTCGAGGGCGGCACGCAACTGGGCGTTGGCCTCCCGCTTCTGGGTGACGTCCCGGAACACCACCACGGCGCCGATCAGAACGCCCCGGTCCCGCAGCGGGGTGGAGGTGTATTCCACCCAGACCGGACGGCCCGAGCGGTGCCAGAACACGTCCTCCTCCACCCGGTGGACGATCCCGTCGCGGAATGCCGCATAGATGGGGCATTGCTCGTGGGGGAAATGGGAGCCGTCGGGATGGTGGTGGTGCACCATGGCGTGCATGTCCCGGCCGATCATCTCCCCGGCGGTCCAGCCGAGGATCTGCTCGGCGGCGGGATTGACGAAGGTGGTCTTGCCCTCGGTGTTCACGCCGTAGATGCCTTCGCCCACCGCGCCCAGCAGAAGCCGGTTCTCCCGCTCGATATCGCGGAAGGCGCGCTCCACGCGCTGCCATTCGGCGACGCCCTCGCGCATGAAGCTCTCCGCGTCCGCGTCGATGTCGCGCCGGGCGCGGGCATCGAGGTCGCACAGGGTGAGCAGCAGGCGGGGACCGCGCTGCGTGTTCACGATGGATCCGCTGCATTCCACCCGCAACGCGGAGCCGTCCGCGCGGCGGGGGGCGAGGGAGCGCGTCCAATAGGCGCCCAGTTCCTGCACCGCCTGGGTGAAGACCACGAGCGCCGAGGCCTGGCCGGGATGCAGGTCGAAGATCTGCATGGCCTTGAGGCGGCCGCGGTCGAGGCCGAACAGGCGGGCGGCGGCACCATTGGCGTCGAGGATCGCGCCGGTTTCCAGGTCGATGGCGAGCTGCGCCTCGATGCCCCCGTCGAAGGCGGGGCCGAACGGGCCTGCATGAAGCGTCGCTATGGAAACGGCGGGTGCCAGGGGCGCCTCCTCAATTACGAAGAATCGTAATCTGATCACGAATAATCGTAAATCACGATTTTTCGTAATTCTAGGGTTTTCGGGCTTTTCCTGTCAGGGCAGGCCTTTGGGCGGCGGGACGAGCGTGGCACGCCTCTTGCGTTGGGGAAGGCAGACCTTCCGAGTGCCCGAACGGGCCCACCAAAGCGAGGCGGTACATGGCGAGCTTCGATAAATTCCGGCGCGGTTCCGGCGTCTCCTCGGGCTGCTCATGCGGCGAGCACGGCTCGCAGAGCGAGCATGATTTCGCCTGCAAGGTGACGGGCGGCGAGGACGAGCGTTATTCCAGCTTCGTCGAGACGGCGGTGATGCGCGCGGTGTTCCCGCACACGCCGACCCGCCGCGCCTTCCTGAAGACGGTGGGCTCGGCCACGGCGCTCGCGGCGGTGTCCCAGTTCCTGCCGCTCGGCAGCGTCACCGATGCGTTCGCGCAGGGCGGCGGCGCCTTGGAGAAGAAGGACCTCAAGGTCGGCTTCATCCCGATCACCTGCGCCACCCCCATCATCATGGCCCACCCGCTCGGCTTCTATTCCAAGCAGGGGCTGAACGTGGACGTGGTGAAGACCGCCGGATGGGCGGTGGTCCGCGACAAGACCATCAACAAGGAATACGACGCCTCCCACATGCTCTCGCCCATGCCCATCGCCATCTCGATGGGCCTCGGATCGAACCCGATCCCGTTCTCGGTACCCGCCATCGAGAACATCAACGGGCAGGCCATCACGCTGGCCATGAAGCACAAGGACCGGCGCAATCCCAAGGATTGGAAGGGGATGAAGTTCGCCATTCCCTTCGACTATTCCATGCACAATTACCTGCTGCGCTATTACCTCGCGCAGAACGGCCTCGACCCGGACACGGACGTGCAGCTGCGCTCCGTGCCCCCGCCCGAGATGGTGGCGAACCTGCGGGCCGAGAACATCGACGGCTTCCTCGCCCCGGACAACATCGCCCAGCGCGCGGTCTATGACGGCGTGGGCTTCATCGACATCCTCTCCAAGGAGATCTGGGACGGCCACCCCTGCTGCTCGTTCACGGCCAGCAAGGAGTTCGTCACCACCAATCCCAACACCTATGCGGCGCTGCTGCGCGCCATCATCGATGCCAGCGCCTATGCCCAGAAGCCGGAGAACCGCAAACAGATCGCGGAAGCCATCGCCCCGGCCAACTATCTCAACGCGCCCGTCGTGGTGCTCGACCAGGTGCTCACGGGCACCTATGCGGACGGCCTCGGGAACATCAAGAAGGACCCGAACCGCGTCGCGTTCGAACCCTTCCCCTACGATTCCTTCGCCATCTGGATCCTCACCCAGATGAAGCGCTGGGGCCAGGTGAAGGGCGACGTGGATTATGCGGGCATCGCCAAGCAGGTCTTCCTCGCCACCGAATGCGCGAAGGTGATGCAGGACATGGGCCTGACGCCGCCCGCGCCCACGAAGACCATTGTGGTCATGGGCAAGACCTTCGATCCCACCAAGCCCGAAGCCTATGTGGACAGCTTCGCCATCAAGCGGACCTGAATGATGTCTGCGAGCCTCAATCTGCGCGCCGCCTTGGTGTCGGTGCTCCTGCTCGCCGCGTTCCTGCTCATCTGGCAGGGCGCGACGACGGGCTTCGGGGGAAGTTCCGGCGGCCTGCCCGCCGGGATGGACCCCGAATACGCCAAGCTCATGGGCCTCACCGCCACCACCGGGAAATCGGCCATGCCGAGCCCGGTGGATGTGGGCACCGCGCTTATGAAGCTGCTGTCCGATCCCTTCTACGACAAGGGGCCGAACGACAAGGGCATCGGCATCCAACTCGCCTATTCCCTGGGCCGGGTGCTGCTGGGCTATGCCATCGCGGTGCTGGTGGCGGTGCCGCTGGGCTTCCTCATCGGCATGTCGGCGCTCATGAGCCGGGCGCTCGATCCCTTCATCCAGGTGCTCAAGCCCATCTCGCCGCTCGCCTGGATGCCGCTCGCCCTCTACACCATCAAGGATTCCGGTATCTCGGCCATCTTCGTCATCTTCATCTGCTCGGTCTGGCCGATGCTGCTGAACACGGCGTTCGGGGTGGCGAGCGTGCGCAAGGAATGGCTCAACGTCGCCCGCACCCTGGAGGTGGGGCCGCTGAAGCGCGCCTTCACCGTGATCCTGCCGGCGGCGGCCCCCACCATCCTCACCGGAATGCGCATCTCCATCGGCATCGCCTGGCTGGTGATCGTGGCGGCGGAGATGCTCGTGGGCGGCACCGGCATCGGTTACTTCGTCTGGAACGAGTGGAACAACCTGTCCATCACCAACGTGATCATCGCCATCCTCATCATCGGCGTCACGGGCATGGTGCTGGACCAGATCCTCGCGGCCGTCGCCCGGCTCGTGACCTTCCCGGAATGAGCGCGATGACCGACAGCCGCTACGTCTCCATCGAGGGCATCGCCCGCCGCTATGCGGCGACGGGCGGGCGCACCACCACCGTGTTCGAGGACCTCTGGTTCTCCATGAACAAGGGCGACTTCGCCTGCATCATCGGCCATTCCGGCTGCGGCAAGACCACCGTGCTCAACATCCTGGCCGGGCTCG
This sequence comes from Hyphomicrobiales bacterium, assembly GCA_013911975.1. Lineage (GTDB taxonomy): Bacteria > Pseudomonadota > Alphaproteobacteria > Rhizobiales > Xanthobacteraceae > Aquabacter. Next base: position 4,311 of record JACESF010000127.1, read on the forward strand.
ACGCGCCGGACACGGGCGCGGCGATCATGGACGGGCAGGCCATCGAGGGGCCGTCCCTCGACCGGGCGGTGATCTTCCAGGGCCACGCGCTGCTGCCCTGGCGCACGGTGCTCGGCAATGTGAGCTACGCGGTGTCCTCGCGCCACCGCCGCTGGAGCGCGCAGAAGGTGCGCGACCATGCCATGCGCTTCATCGAGCTGGTGGGCCTGAAGGGGTCCGAGCTGAAGCGGCCCTCGGAGCTTTCCGGCGGCATGAAGCAGCGCGTGGGCATCGCCCGGGCGCTGTCCATCGAGCCGAAGATGCTGCTCATGGACGAGCCCTTCTCCGCGCTCGACGCGCTGACGCGCGGCACGCTCCAGGACGAGGTGCGCCGCATCTGCCTGGAGACCGGGCAGACCGTGTTCATGATCACCCACGACGTGGACGAAGCCATCTATCTGGCCGACCGCATCGTGCTCATGACCAACGGTCCGCAGGCAGTGGTGGCCGAGATCGTGGACAACCCGCTGCCCCGCGACCGGCGGCGGCTGGACATCCACAAGCAGCCCGACTTCTACGCCGTGCGGAACCACCTGATCGACTTCCTGGTGGAGCGCTCCAAGACCTTCAAGAGCGCGCTTCCGCCCGGCTACGACCATCGCCATCCGCCCGTGGTGCGCCCCACCGCCGGGCTGACCGCGCCGCCCGGCGGCGACGCGCGCGCCGCCTGAGGCGGCCGCTCCCACCCCCGATCAAGACCTCAGAGCCCATAGGAGAGACGCATGAAGCGCGCCGACCTCACCGAGAAGATCCTCGACATCAAGCGCAAGAACGGCTGGACGTGGAAGTACATCACAAACGAGATCGGCGGCATGTCGCCGGTCCTCGTGGTGGGGGCGCTGCTCGGCCAGATGAAGCTGGTGAAGCCCCTCGCCAAGGCGGCGGCCGAGCTGTTCGGCCTCTCCGAGGAAGAGGAGCGCATGCTGAACGAGGTGCCCTATCGCGGCATGCCCATGCCGCCCACGGACCCGCTCATCTATCGCTTCTATGAGATGGTGATGGTGAACGGCCCGGCCTGGAAGGCGATCATCGAGGAGGAGTTCGGCGACGGCATCATGTCCGCCATCGATTTCGACATCGACATTTCCCGCCAGGAGAACCCGAAGGGCGACCGCGTGAAGATGACCTTCACCGGCAAGTTCCTGCCCTACAAATATTACGGCGCCGAGCAGGGCACGCCCGAATACGGCTTCAAGGAAGCCTGAGCGCGTAGGACTTCAAGGCGGATTTCGCCCCATCGGCGCTGCCCTTAACGGTTTCCCCCTCCCAAACCCTCCCCCGCAAACGGGAGAGGGCTTTCGGGGTCCGCATGGGGCGGCCGCTCTCCCT
>JACESF010000128.1 GCA_013911975.1 Hyphomicrobiales bacterium
GACAGAGCTACGGCTACGCGCCCTCCTATGGCGGCCCGTAATTGGGCGGGGGCGGGCCGCCATAGGAGGGCGCGTAGCCGTAGCTCGGCGCATAGATCTGCGCCCCATAGCCGGGCGGCGTCGTGCCTTCCGCCGGCACCACATATTGGGGCGGCGGGGGCGCGTATTGGGTCGCGCCCGGATTATATTGCGCGTTCGCCGCGCCGGGGGCGGCGGCCGCCGCGGCGAGGGCGGCGAAAGTCAAAGGCAACCGGAACCGCATGAGGCACCTTCCACGAACACGCACCGAATAGAGACCGCCATTGCGGCGCGGATGCGACTCCTGCCACTGGGTTTCCGGGGGGCGATCCTGCGGGGGCTTGCTGGTCCCAGGCTGTCGTCCCGACGCAGGGGCAGGGGTGCTCTCTTGCGCCGCAACACCGTTGCGCGGAAGCGTCGCGCGCCGTACCGTTGTTGCGCAGAATGGCCTATCCACGCAATTTCCGCAGGCTGGTCCGCGTTCGACGCAGGGCGGCGGCCTTGTGGACGTGAAGCTTTTCTGTCATGTTTCGCGAGATAGGGCAGTCTTGCTTCCCTATCATTCGCACATTCCGGGTTCGAGAGCGGGCATCCAGCCGAAGGATGTGCGCCTTTTCGTGCCCGGCCGCTCCGGGGGGAGCGGTCAGGATGAGGTTGCGGGCGGAAGCCCGGCAAAAGGAGAGGGCGGAGCGATGGCGACGGATCGCATGGACAGGGTGAACGCGGGTCATGTGGCCGGGGCCACCGCCGCCAAAACCGCGCCCATCGTCGGCCGCCCGCCGGCCTCGGGCCTGTTCGACCCCGCGCAGGAGCGCGACGCCTGCGGCGTCGGCTTCATCGCCGACATCAAGGGCCGCAAGTCCCACAAGATCGTCGAGGACGGCCTCAACATCCTGCTCAACCTGGAGCATCGCGGCGCCGTGGGCGCGGACCCGCGCGCTGGCGACGGCGCGGGCATGCTGGTGCAGATCCCGCACCTGTTCTTCGCCAAGGAGGCCGCGCGCCTTGGCTTCACGCTGCCCGAGCCCGGCCAGTATGCGGTCGGCCACATCTTCATGCCCCGCGACGCGGAAGGCGCGCGCATCGTGCGCGACACCTTCGAGCGCGTGATCGCGGAAGAGGGGCTGACCCTCATCGGCTGGCGCGAGGTGCCCACCGACAATTCGTCCCTGGGCGTCTCCGTGCTGCCCACCGAGCCGAACCATCTCCAGGTCTTCATCGGCCATGGCGACCTCCCCCAGAGCGAGGACGAGTTCGAGCGCCGCCTGTTCGTGGTGCGCAAGGTCATCTCCAACGCCGTCTATGACGCGAAGGACCCGCGCACCGCCGGCTATTATCCGGTGTCCCTCTCGTGCCGCACCCTGGTCTACAAGGGCATGTTCCTGGCGGACCAGCTCGGGGCCTATTATCCCGACCTGCACGACCCGGACTTCCAGAGCGCGCTCGCCCTCGTGCACCAGCGCTTCTCCACCAACACCTTCCCGGCCTGGCCGCTGGCGCACCCCTATCGCATGGTGGCGCACAACGGCGAGATCAACACCCTGCGCGGCAACGTCAACTGGATGGCGGCGCGGCAGGCCAGCGTGGATTCCGAGCTGTTTGGCGCGGACATCTCCAAGCTGTGGCCCATCTCCTATGAAGGCCAGTCGGATACCGCCTGCTTCGACAATGCGCTCGAATTCCTGACCCAGGGCGGCTACTCGCTGCCCCACGCGGCCATGATGCTGGTGCCCGAGGCGTGGGCGGGCAACCCGCTCATGGATGAGGAGCGGCGCGCCTTCTACGAGTATCACGCGGCCCTCATGGAGCCGTGGGACGGCCCGGCCGCCATCGTCGCCACCGACGGGCGCCAGATCGTCGCCACCCTCGACCGCAACGGCCTGCGGCCCGCGCGCTACATGGTGACGAGCGACGACACCATCGTGCTTGCCTCCGAAATGGGCGTGCTGACGCTGCCCGAGGAGAAGATCATCACCAAGTGGCGCCTCCAGCCCGGCAAGATGCTGCTGGTGGACCTGGAGGAAGGCCGCCTCGTGCCCGACGAGGAGGTGAAGACCTCGCTTGCCAAGGCGCACCCTTACAAGGAGTGGCTGAAGCACACCCAGTTGGTGCTGGAGGAGCTGCGCCCCGTGGAGGCGCGCGAGGTGCGCACCGACGTGTCGCTGCTCGATCGCCAGCAGGCGTTCGGCTACACCCAGGAAGACGTGAAGCTGCTTCTGCCCCCCATGGCCGTCACCGGCCAGGAGGCGGTGGGCTCCATGGGCACGGACACGCCCGTCTCCGTGCTCTCCGACAAGTCGAAGCTGCTCTACACCTATTTCAAGCAGAACTTCGCGCAGGTGACGAACCCGCCCATCGACCCGATCCGCGAGGAACTGGTCATGAGCCTGGTGTCGTTCATCGGCCCGCGCCCGAACATCTTCGACCTGGAAGGCACGGCTCGGCGCAAGCGGCTTGAGGTGCGCCAGCCCATCCTCACCAACGAGGATCTGGAGAAGATCCGCTCCATCGGCTTCATGGAGGAGCGGTTCGACACCCGCACGCTGGACATCACCTATCCGTCCGACAAGGGTGCCGCCGGCATGGCGGACGCGCTGGACCGGCTGTGTGAGCGCGCCGAGGCGGCGGTCCATGGCGGCTACAACATCATCATCCTGTCCGACCGCATGACCGGGCCGGACCGTATCCCGATCCCCGCGCTGCTGGCCACCGCCGCCGTGCACCACCACCTCATCCGCAAGGGCCTGCGCACCTCCGTGGGCCTCGTGGTGGAGACGGGCGAGGCGCGCGAGATCCATCACTTCGCCTGCCTCGCCGGCTACGGCGCGGAAGCCATCAACCCGTATCTCGCCTTCGAGACGCTGGTCGACCTGCGCGACGAGATTCCGGAGGAGGTCGACGACTACGAGATCGTCAAGCGCTACATCAAGTCCATCGACAAGGGCCTGCTGAAGGTGATGTCCAAGATGGGCATCTCCACCTACCAGTCCTATTGCGGCGCGCAGATCTTCGACGCGGTCGGCCTGTCGTCCGAGCTGGTGAACAAGTATTTCTTCGGCACCGCCACCACCATCGAGGGCATCGGCCTCGCGGAGATCGCGGAAGAGACCGTGCTGCGGCACCGGCTCGCCTTCTCCGACGCACCGGTCTACCGGCTCGCGCTCGACGTGGGCGGCGAATATGCCTACCGCATGCGCGGCGAGGCCCATGCCTGGACGCCGGACAGCGTCTCGCTGCTCCAGCACGCCGTGCGCGGCAACGCGCAGGACCGCTACCGCGCGTTCGCCAAGATGATGGACGCGCCGGAGAACCTGCTCACCGTGCGCGCCCTGTTCCGTATCCGCGATGCGGAAGAGATCGGCAAGGCGCCCATCGACGTCTCGGAGGTGGAGCCCGCCGCCGAGATCGTGAAGCGCTTCGTCACCGGCGCCATGTCGTTCGGCTCCATCTCGCGCGAGGCGCACACCACGCTCGCCATCGCCATGAACCGCATCGGCGGCAAGTCGAACACCGGCGAGGGCGGCGAGGAGCCGGAGCGCTTCAAGCCGCTGCCCAACGGCGACAGCATGCGCTCGGCCATCAAGCAGGTGGCCTCGGGCCGGTTCGGCGTGACCGCGGAATATCTCGTCAATTCGGACGTCATGCAGATCAAGGTCGCGCAGGGCGCCAAGCCCGGCGAGGGCGGCCAGTTGCCCGGCCACAAGGTGGACGCGGTCATCGCCAAGGTGCGCCACTCCACCCCCGGCGTCGGCCTCATCTCGCCGCCGCCGCACCATGACATCTATTCCATCGAGGACCTGGCGCAGCTCATATACGACCTGAAGAACGTCAATCCCGACGCCGACGTGTCGGTGAAGCTCGTCTCGGAAGTGGGCGTGGGCACGGTGGCGGCGGGCGTCGCCAAGGCGCGCGCGGACCACATCACCATCTCCGGCTTCGAGGGCGGCACGGGCGCGTCGCCGCTCACCTCGCTCAAGCATGCGGGCTCGCCCTGGGAGATGGGCCTCGCCGAGACCCAGCAGACCCTGGTGGCCAACCGTCTGCGCGGGCGCATCGCCCTGCAGGTGGATGGCGGCTTCCGCACCGGGCGGGACGTGATCATCGGCGCCATGCTGGGCGCCGACGAGTTCGGCTTCTCCACCGCCCCGCTCATCGCGGCGGGCTGCATCATGATGCGCAAGTGCCACCTGAACACCTGCCCGGTGGGCGTGGCGACCCAGGACCCGGTGCTGCGCAAGCGCTTCAAGGGCACGCCCGAGCACGTCATCAACTACTTCTTCTTCGTCGCCGAGGAAGTGCGGGAGATGATGGCGGCCCTCGGCGTGCGCAATCTGAACGAGATCGTCGGCCGCTCCGATTATCTGGACCAGCAGAAGGCCATCGACCACTGGAAGGCCAAGGGGCTCGACTTCTCGCGCATCTTCGCCCAGCCGGACGTGCCGGCGGACGTCTCCATCTATCACACCGAGCGCCAGCACCACCCCATCGAGAAGGTGCTCGACCGCACCCTCATCGAGAAGGCCATGCCGGCGCTGGAGCACGGCGAGAAGGTGGTGATCGAGAGCCCCATCCGCTCGGTGGACCGCTCGGCGGGCGCCATGCTCTCCGGGCAGGTGGCCAAGCGCTATGGCGGCGCCGGCCTGCCGGACGACACCATCGAGGTGCATCTCACCGGCACGGCGGGGCAGGCGTTCGGCGCCTTCCTCGCGGCGGGCGTGACGCTGAACCTCGTGGGCGAGGCCAACGACTATGTGGGCAAGGGCCTCTCGGGCGGCCGCATCATCGTGCGCCCGCCGGCCCATAGCGCCATCGTGCCGGAGAACTCCATCATCGTCGGCAACACCGTCATGTACGGCGCCATCGAGGGTGAGTGCTTCTTCCACGGCGTGGCGGGCGAGCGCTTCGCTGTGCGCAATTCGGGGGCAATCGCCGTCGTTGAAGGCACCGGCGACCATGGCTGCGAGTACATGACCGGCGGCATCGTCGTGGTCATCGGCCCCACCGGCCGCAATTTCGCGGCCGGCATGTCGGGCGGCGTCGCCTATGTGCTGGACGAGGACAAGAGCTTCGCCAAGCGCTGCAACCTGTCCATGGTCGATATCGAGCCCGTGGAGGAGGAGGAGGATCTCCTGGAGCGCCTCCACCACCACGGCGGCGACCTGGAGTTCAAGGGCCGCATCGACGTGCAGGGCGACATGTCCCGCCACGACGAGGAGCGTCTCCACCAGCTCATCGCCAAGCACCTGCATTACACGGGCTCGGCCCGCGCGCAGGCGATCCTGGACAATTGGGCCGATTACCGCGGCAAGTTCGTGAAGGTCATGCCGGTGGAATACCGGCGAGCGCTGCGCGAGATGGAAAAACTGCGCGGGCTCCAGGCGGCGGAATAGCCGCCGGTCGCAACCTCCCGCCCCTCTCTCCGCCCGCACGCCGGGCTCCCTCTCCCGCTTGCGGGGGAGGGTGGGGGAGCGGGCGCGAGGCAGGGGCGCATCGCGCCCGCTCCCCCAC
>JACESF010000129.1 GCA_013911975.1 Hyphomicrobiales bacterium
AGGCGCGGGCGCTCACCCCCATCGTGCCGCGCGCGACGGTGGCAGGGCGCGCTCTGGTGGCGGTGGTGGCCATCATGACCTTCCTCGCCGCCCTGACGGTGGGCACCGTGATGGGCATCCGCGCCACCGCGCAGGCGTGGCGCTCGGACGTGTCCCGCGAAGTCACCATCCAGATCCGCGCCGGGGATTCCGCCTCGGTGGAGGCGCAGGTGAAGACCGCCGCCGACATCGCCACCCAGACGCCCGGCGTCACCGCCGCCCACGTTCTCACGACCGGCGAAACGGCGCGCCTGCTGGAGCCGTGGCTGGGGACGGGCCTCGACCTGTCGGACCTGCCGGTGCCGCGCATCATCGTGCTGCGCCTCGACGCCTCCAGCCCGCCGGACCTCGCGCGGCTGCGCCGCGTGCTCACGGACCGCATCCCCACCGCCACCCTCGACGACCACCGCACCTGGTCGCGGCGGCTCGGCGCCATGGCGGAAGGCGTCATGCTGGTGGGCCTCGGCCTGCTGGCCCTGGTCACGGCCGCCACCATCCTGTCCGTGGTGTTCGCCACCCGCGCGGCGGTGGCCACCAACCGGACGGTGGTGGAGGTGCTGCATTTCGTCGGCGCCCGCGACGGCTTCATCGCGGCCCAGTTCCAGCGCCATTTCCTCAAGATCGGCGCCGAAGGCGGCCTGATCGGCGGCGGCCTCGCCGCGCTCCTGTTCCTGAGCGTCAGCCTGATGCCGCGCCTCGGCGCCGGCAGCGATCCCGAGAGCCCCGGCGTCCTGTCCTGGCTGGAACCCGGCCTGTGGGGCTATGGCGGCATGGTGCTGGCGGTGATGATGGCGGCGGGCGTCACGGCCCTGACCTCGCGCATCACGGTCTACCGAACCCTGCGGACCATTCAATGAGCCGCGTCACCTCCGGGACCTTACCCATTGCCGGCGCGGATTTTTCCTCGCCTCTGCCGCATTCTGGAGCCATCCTGAACTGATGGAACCGAAGACCGGAGCGGCGATGCCACGCACGACCGGCACCGCAGGGGCTGGCAGTGGAGGACGGGTCTGGCTGGGCCGGGCGGCATTCGCCGTCGGCGGAACCCTTGCCGTCGCCGTCCTCGCCTTCCTGGCGGGCTTCGCCGTCTTCACGGCCCGCATCGCCAATCGCGAGCCGCTGGCGCTCAAGCCGGCGGACGGCATTGTCGTGCTCACGGGCGGCGCATCGCGTGTGGCGGACGGCGTCCAGTTGCTGGCGGAGGGCCATGGGCGGCGCCTGCTCATCTCCGGCGTGAACCGAACCACCTCGGCCGAGGAATTGCGGCGCACCCTGCCCAACGGCGACACCCTGCTGGATTGCTGCGTGGACCTGGGGCGAAAGGCGCTGAACACCTGGGGCAACGCCATCGAGGTGGCGGAATGGACCCGGGGCCAGGATTTCCGCTCGCTCGTGGTGGTGACGTCCAGCTGGCACATGCCCCGCGCGCTGTTCGAGCTCGGACGCATGATGCCCGAGGTGGAGCTGATCTCCTTCCCGGTGGTGACGGACCGGATGCAGGACCGCCACTGGTGGACCGAGCCGCAGACCGCCAAGCTGCTGCTGAAGGAATATGTCAAATATCTCCTGGCCCACGCCAAGATCCGCCCCTTGCAGGCCGTGGCGCCCATGGAGACGCCGGACGAGCCGCAGAAGCCGCGCGTGCCGGCCGCCTCAGGCCCCCAGGCGTCGGCCACCCACTGAGCCTGCGGCCGCGCGCGCATGGCAGCGCGGCGCGTTTCGCGCTATTGGACCCCGGCCTGCCGTCTTTCCGGGGACCGCCTTGACCCTGCTGCGCAACATCCTGTTCCAGGTCGCCTTCTACGCCGTCACGGCGGTGTTCGGCATCCTGCTCATTCCGTTCTTCTTCATGCCCCGCCGCGTGCTGTGGAAGGGGGTGCGCACCTGGCTGCAGGCCTGCCTTCTGGTGGCGCGCTATGTGGGCGGCATCCGGAGCGAGATCACCGGCACGCAGAACATCCCCAAGGGGCCTCTCCTGGTGGCCGCGAAGCACCAGTCCGCCTGGGAAACGCTCGCGCTGCTGCTGCTGTTCGACGACCCCACCTTCATCCTGAAGCGGGAACTGACCTGGATCCCGATCTTCGGCTGGTATCTCTGGCGCGCTGGCATGATCCCCGTGGACCGGGGCGCGGGCGCCGTGGCGCTGAAGACCATGGCGGAGCGCGCCGCCGCCGAGGTCCACAAGGGGCGGCAGATCCTGATCTTCCCGGAAGGGACGCGCCGCCCGGCGGGCGCCCCGCCGCAATACAAGTTCGGCGTGGCGCACCTCTATGCCAGCCTCGGCGTGCCTTGTGTTCCCATCGGGCTCAATTCCGGCGTGTTCTGGCCGCGCCGCAAGCCGATCCGGCCGGGCGTGATCCGCGCGGAAGTTCTGCCCCCCGTTCCGCCCAAGCTGCCGCGCGGCGTGTTCGCGGCACGCATCGAGCGGGAGATCGAGGCCTCCAGCAACCGCCTCATGGCCCAGGGCTGGGCGGAACTGGGCGAGGACCCGCCACCCCGGCAGGAAAGTGACAAGGAGAGCGGCAAGGGAAGCGGTAAGGTTACGAAATTATCCCCGCTATCCCGCCCTGTGGAAAAGTCTTGATCTGCGGATCGGCCGCGTTCTATTTTCGTTCTCATGAATGCGACTGATTCGTTCCTCGTTCCCCTGGTCGACGCGGGTCGTCTCTCCGGTCTGAAAGGCGATCCCCTCGGTCCCCGTTTCCGCTTCTGGCGCGACCAGGAGGGCCGGAGACACGTGTTTTCGGTCTATGAGACCGACGCGGCGCCGGACTATTCCGACGCCCTCGCCGTGGTGACGCGGCGCACGCCCGCGGGTCCCATCGCCCTCTGGGCCGGCCCCACCGGAGAGCCCGCGCGCAAGGCCGCCGCGCGCTTCCTGGCGGAGGAAATCCACATCCACGTCATGGGTGAGGACGCGCCCGAGACCCTCAAGGCCCTGCTGGCTCCGCCCGCGCCGCGGGCCCGCGCGACGCCGGCACCCGCCGCCGAAACGCGCACCACCTGCGCCATGCCTGCGTTTCCCGGCCTTGTGTCGCTGATCGCCCGCGCGGGTCGCCGCGCCGCCTGAGGCGGAGGGGACACCGCTGCCCTCCCCGCCCCTATTCGCGTCCGCGCCCCTATTCGTGCCCGTCCTGGAGCCGATGGGCGATCCAGGAGAGGCCGGGGTCGCGGATGCCCATGGCCTTCAATTCCGAGACGGTGGAGATCACATAGTCCCGGTTCGGCCCCGACTGACCGTGGGCGGCGCGCACCAGGTGCCATTGCGCCTCATGGTCCAGCCCCTTGGCATATTGGGCATGGGCGCGGTTCACCAGGTAGACCACTGCAGGGGTATCCCGGCCCGACCCGTCCAGGAGCTGGATGCGGCGGGTGGCCTCGCGATAGACGCCCGAAATCTGCTCGCGGGCGGTCAGATAATCGTGGGTCTGCGGCCAATCCGCCGCCGCCACCCGGTAACCGATGCCCCGGCACGAGCCCCCGAGGTCCAGCCCCAGCACGAGGCCCGGCCGTTCCGGCGTGCCGCGATGGTGAAACGAATAGATGCACAGCGCCCGGTGCGCGCCGATAAGGCGCGCTTCCACCCGCTCCGCGAAGGCGAAGCCGGGGTTCCACATGAGCGAGCCGTAGCCGAACACCCAGTGGTCGGTTTCAGGGGCGGGAGGCGGTTTCACGAGGCACACATTGACAAGTCGGCTGTTCCCGTCGCCTAACAGCGCCTTTCCTCCCCTGCAAGCCGATATGGACCAGGAAGGCGCATGACCAACATTTCTCCCGCGCCCCGGCGCCGCAAGCCCTGGATCATCGCGATCCCGCTGATGCTCGTCGTGGTGCTCGGCCTGTGCTGGAGCGGACTGTGGGTGTTCGCCTCCGCCCGCGCGGAACGGGAGGTGGACGCCTGGGTCGCGCGCGAAGCCCTGCTGGGCCGGGTCTGGGGTTGCGCCGAGCGCTCCCTGGGCGGCTTTCCCTTCCGCTTCGAGCTGATGTGCCGCTCCCCCTCCCTCACCACGCAGGGCACCGGGGACGCGCTGCGCATCACCGCCGCCCGCGCCCATGCGGTGGCGCAGGTCTGGGCGCCGAATCACATGGTCGCCGAGTTCGAGGGCCCGGCCAAGGTGGAGGACCTCGCCACCGGCCATGTCTACGGCGCCACCTGGTCGCTGCTGCAGATGAGCGGCATCGCCACCATGGACGGGATCGCCCAGCGCTTTTCCCTCACCGTCGACAATCCCGCGCTCCAGGTGGCGCCGGGCGACGCGGCGCAGACCCTGTTCACCGCCAAGCGCTTCGAGGCCCATGCCCGCCGCACCCCGCCCGCCGAGGGGAAGGGGCCGGACGGCGTGGACTACGCGTTCGGCATGGTGGACGGACATAATCCCGGCCTCGCGGGCGGCGGCATCGCCGGTCCTGTCAATCTGGTGCTCCAGGGCAGCGTGACGGCGGTGGACAATCTCCAGCCCATGTCGGTGGCCGAGCGCATCAAGGCGTGGGCCGCCGCCAACGGCGTGCTGAAGGTGGAGACCTTCAGCCTGACGACGCCCAAGGCCGCGCTCACCGCCAACGGCGCGCTGGGCGTGGACCCGCTGGGCCGCGTGTTCGGCGCCGTCAGCATCGGCTTCTCGGGCGTGGACGAACTGACCCGCGCCCTCTCCCAGGGCGGCGTCATCTCTCCGGAAATCGCCTCGGTCGTGAACGCCATCGCCCTCGCGGGGCGGCCGGGCGACGTGGCGGGCCGCCGGGGCACCACCTTCTCCGTGTCGCTGAAGGAAGGCGCGGTGCAGCTCGGCAAGGTGCCGGTGGGCATCATCCCGCCGCTGTTCTGATCCCGCTCAGATGGCGAGGCTGCGCACGAAGCGCAGCGTCCCCGTGCCCGCATTCACAAACACATAAGGCAGCGCGCTGCGGAAAATGAGAAAGTCGCCCGCCTCCACCCGGCGCGGCCCACCCTCCATCTCCACTTCCAGCACTCCCTCCAGGACATAGAGCATCTCGCTCCAGCCCGAGCTTTCGGTGGCCTCGCCCTGGTAGCGCTCGCCGGGGGCCAGCGACCAGGTCCACATTTCCACCTCGCTGGACGCCGGAGCGGTGCCGAGCAGCGTGCCCCGGCTTTCAGCGCTCGTCCCCTGCCAGAGAACGCTGCGGATGCGGGTCCCGTCGGACGCCTCGGGGGCGCGCACAAGGTGGGAGAAGCTCGTCCCGAGCGCCGCCGCGATCCGGTCGAGATTGCTGAGGCTGATATTGGCCTCGCCGGATTCGATGCCGACGATCATCCGGCGGCTGAGGCCCGACGCTTCCGCCAACGCCGCCTGGCTCAGGCCCGACTCCTGCCGCAGGCGCCGCACATTGTCGCCCACGCAGGCCAGGACATCCGGGCGGGATGATTCAGCGTCTTGACTGCGCACTATATTGCTCATACACCCTGCGCACTATGTTGCACACACCCACTCCCACACCAGTGGCCCGCTTGGAAGGCC
>JACESF010000013.1 GCA_013911975.1 Hyphomicrobiales bacterium
GAGGGAGGGGATGGAATGGGTGGGGTCCGGCCGCTCGGCGGCGGGCTCCGGGGGCAGCACGACGGTCTCCAGCACGCCCTCGTCCACGAGGCCGTCCACCACCGAGGGGGAGACGCCCGCCTCCCGCGCCGCCTCGCCCTTGCCCCGTACGAAGCCGTCCGCGAGCAGCGCCATCAGCTTCGCCCGCGCCGCCGTCATGCGGCCCGGCTCCCGCCCCACGGCGCGCACGCCCACTCGCTCGCGCTGGGGGCCGGGGCTCTCCCCGTGCCGCAGCGCCATGCGCAGCACCATGCCCTTGGGGGCGAGGGTGTAGTCGGCCATCCAGTCGATCAGCTTGATGAGGTCCGGGGGGAGCGGCTCGAAGTCGAGCTTGGCCTTCACCGACTTGAGCTTTGCCGTGTCCACCGCCCGCGCGCCGCCGCCCGGCCACACGCATCCCACCATGCCCCGGTTGCCCAGCGGCACGTGCACGAGGTCGCCCGGCTTCAGGACGAGACCATCGGGAACAGCGTAGGAATAAGGGGTGTCCAAGCCGAGCGGGAGCAGGACATCGACGCACAGATTGCTCATGTTCCTCTTTTGGTCCAGGCGGCGTGAAAGGTCAAAGGGGACCGGCGGGCTTGACCGGCCCGGGATAAGGGCTTTTCAACAGCACCATGAGCAAGCGCCTCGCCCTCCTGCGGGCCATCAATGTCAGCGGTAGCGGGATCCTCAAGATGGAGGACCTGCGGGCGCTCGCCGCGGGCCTCGGCTTCAGCGAGGTCGAGACCTATCTCCAATCCGGCAACCTCGTGTTCGAGGCGGGAGACCGGGCTGGTCCCGAGGTGGAGCGGGCGCTGGTGGAGGCCCTGCGGGTGCAGCGGGGCGTCATCACCGACGCCATCGTGAAGGACGGGGGCGGGCTTGACGCGCTGATCTCGGACAACCCATTGGCGGACCTTGCGAAAGAGACGCCGTCGAAATTCCTGGTCCTGGTCCTCGGGCATCCCGCAAGCCCGGCGCAGGTGGAGAAGTTCTCCGCCGCCGCCGAGGGGGAGGAGCGCTTCGCCGCCACGGACGCGGCCCTCTATGCCCATCTGCCCAACGGCATCGGCCGCTCGCGCCTCGCCGCCCTCCTCAGCCGTGCCTCGGGGCTGCGGGGGACGGGGCGGAACTGGAACACGCTCCTCGCCCTGAAGACCCTGATGGAGGCGTGAACGGCGCGACGCTCTTGCTTTGCGGGCCGGGCGCGTCTACCTCCAGGCCATGAAATTCCTCGATCAAGCCAAGGTCTATGTGCGCTCCGGAGATGGCGGGGCGGGCTGCGTCTCGTTCCGGCGCGAGAAGTTCATCGAGTTCGGCGGCCCCGACGGCGGGGACGGCGGGCGCGGGGGCGACGTGTGGATCGAGTGCGTGGACGGCCTCAACACGCTGATCGACTATCGCTACCAGCAGCATTTCAAGGCCAAGAAGGGCGAGCACGGCAAGGGCGCCAACCGCACCGGCGCGCGCGGATCGGATATCATCCTGAAGGTGCCCGCCGGCACCGAGATCCTGGATGAGGACGAGGAAACGGTGCTCGCCGACCTCACCGAGGTGGGCCAGCGGATCAAGCTGCTGGAAGGCGGCAATGGCGGCTTCGGCAACGCCCAGTTCAAGACCTCCACCAACCAGGCCCCGCGCCGCGCCAATCCTGGCCTCGAAGGCCAGGAGCGGTGGATCTGGCTGCGCCTGAAGCTGATCGCGGACGCCGGCCTCGTGGGCCTGCCCAATGCGGGCAAGAGCACGTTCCTGGCGGCCACCACGGCGGCCAAGCCCAAGATCGCCGACTATCCCTTCACCACCCTCCATCCCGGCCTCGGCGTGGTGCGGGTGGACGGGCGCGAGTTCGTGCTCGCCGACATTCCCGGCCTCATCGAGGGCGCCCACGAGGGCGTGGGCATCGGCGACCGCTTCCTCGCCCATATCGAGCGCTGCGGCGCGCTGCTGCATCTGGTGGACGGCACGTCCGAGCATGCGGGCAAGGCCTACAAGACCGTGCGCGCGGAACTGGAAGCCTACGGCGCCGGGCTCGAGGACAAGCCCGAGATCGTGGCGCTCTCCAAGGTGGATTCGCTGTCGCCCGAACTGCTGAAGCAGCAGAAGGAGCGGCTCCAGCGGGCGGCGAAGAAGAAGCCGCTGCTGCTCTCCGCCCAGTCGGGCCAGGGCGTGCAGGAGGCGCTGCGCGCGCTGCTGGACGTGGTGGAGGTGAGCCGCGCCGAGGCGGCCGAGGCCGCCCGTCCCAAGGACACCTGGCGACCGTGATGCATCCCCTGCGCGCCGCGCGCCGGGGATGACGCATGAGGCGGCCGCGCCCCGCGCGGCCCTGACCCCTGTTCGCGCGGCCGTGCTTGGAGTATCGAGACGGCCCCGCTCCACCTGAAAAGCGCCGCCGTGACCACAACACCCGCTCTCGCCGATTTCCGCCGCATCGTCATCAAGGTCGGCTCCGCGCTGCTGGTGGATTCCGCGCGCGGCAAGGTGCGGCTTGCCTGGCTCACCTCGCTCGCCGAGGACATCGGCGCCCTGCATCGGCAGGGCAAGGAGATCATGGTGGTGTCGTCCGGCGCCATCGCGCTGGGCCGCACCGTGCTCTCGCTGCCCAAGGGTCCGCTCAAGCTGGAGGACAGCCAGGCGGCGGCGGGCGTGGGGCAGATCGCGCTCGCCCGCACCTGGGCCGAGGTGCTCGCCCACGAGGACATCACCGCCGGGCAGATCCTGCTGACGCTGGGCGACACGGAGGAGCGGCGGCGCTACCTCAACGCCCGCTCCACCTTGGCGCGCCTGATGGATTACCGCGCGGTGCCCGTGATCAACGAGAACGACACGGTGGCCACCTCCGAGATCCGCTACGGCGACAATGACCGCCTCGCGGCCCGGGTCGCCACCATGGCGAGCGCGGACCTGCTGGTGCTGCTCTCCGACATCGACGGCCTGTACACCGCTCCGCCCGCGCAGGAACCCAGCGCCCAGCATATCCCCGTGGTGCCGCGCATCTCCGCCGAGATCGAGGCCATGGCGGGCGCGGCGGGCTCGGAACTGTCGCGCGGCGGCATGCGCACCAAGATCGAGGCGGGCAAGATCGCCACTTCGGCGGGCACCCACATGGTGATCGCCTCCGGCCATGGGAAGAATCCCCTGCGCGCCATCGCCGAGGGCGGGCGCTGCACCTGGTTCCTCACCGGCGGCACCCCCGCCCGCGCCCGCAAGGCCTGGATCGGCGGCGCGCTGGAGCCGCGCGGCGTGCTGCATCTGGATGCCGGGGCGGTGAAAGCGCTGCACCGGGGCGCGAGCCTGCTGCCGGCGGGCGTGACCCGTGTGGAAGGCGCCTTCGAGCGCGGGGATGCGGTGCTGCTGCGCGGGCCGGACGGCGCCGAGATCGGGCGCGGGCTCGTGGCCTATGACAGCGACCATGCGGAGCGCATCATCGGCCGCCCCACGGCGGAGATCGAGACGATCCTCGGTGTTTCCGGCCGCGCCGAGATGATCCATCGCGACGACATGGTGGTGGGCGCGCCCTGACCCCATATGAGCGGAACGCGCGCGTGCCTGTGCGGCCAGGGCGCGCAATGGTAAGGAAAGCCGCATAAGCAAAGCGAGACGTGCCATGTCCCAGTCCTCCGCAGCCCGAGCCGACGCCGCCCTGACGCAGGCAACGCCTCCGGCCGCCCCGGCGGACCTGGACGCGTACATGACCGGCCTCGGCCGCCGCGCCCGCGCGGCCGCCCGCGTGCTGGGCCTCGCGGACGCGGACACCAAGTCCCGTGCGCTGAAGGCCGCCGCCGCCGCCATCCGCGCCGCTTCGCCCGCCATCCTGGATGCCAATGCGCAGGATCTGGCCCGCGCCCGGGCGGACGGCATGAGCGCGGCCTTCCTCGATCGCCTCGCCCTGGATGCCAAGCGCGTGGAAGCCATCGCGGCGGGCGTGGACATGGTGACGGGCCTGCCCGACCCCGTGGGCGCCGTCACCGAGCGCTGGACGCGGCCCAACGGGCTCGCCATCGAGCGGGTGCGCACGCCGCTGGGCGTCATCGGCGTCATCTATGAGAGCCGCCCCAACGTGACGGCCGATGCCGCAGCCCTGTGCGTGCGCGCGGGTAATGCGGTCATCCTGCGCGGCGGCTCGGACAGCCTGCTGTCTTCCGGCGCCATCCATGCCGCCTTCGTGGCGGGCCTCGTTGAGGCGGGCCTGCCGGCGGACGCGGTGCAGTTCGTGCCCTTCGCGGACCGCGCCGCCGTGGGCGCCATGCTGGCGGGCCTGGGCGGGAATGTGGACGTGATCGTGCCGCGCGGCGGCAAGGGACTGGTGGGCCGGGTTCAGCGCGAGGCGCGCGTGCCGGTCTTCGCGCACCTGGACGGCATCGTTCATGTCTATGTGCACGCCGCCGCCGACCTCGACATGGCGAAGACCGTGCTCCTCAATGCCAAGATGCGTCGCACGGGCATCTGCGGGGCGGCGGAGACGCTGCTGGTGGACCGCGCCGTCGCCGGGGCCATGCTGGCGCCGCTCGTCACCCTGCTGCTGGACGCCGGCTGCGAGGTGCGCGGGGAGGCCGAGGCACTGGCGGTGGATCCCCGCGTGGTGCCCGCCAAGCCCGAGGACTGGGACACCGAATATGAGGACGCCATCATCTCCGTGAAGGTGGTGGACGGCATCGACGCGGCCATCGCCCATATCGAGACCCACGGCTCCCACCACACCGATTCCATCATCACCGCCGACGAGGCCGCCGCCGCCAAGTTCCTGGCGGAGGTGGATTCGGCCATTGTGATGCACAACGCCTCCACCCAGTTCGCGGATGGCGGCGAGTTCGGGTTCGGCGCCGAGATCGGCATCGCCACCGGGCGCATGCATGCGCGCGGGCCGGTGGGCGCCGAGCAGTTGACGACCTTCAAGTACCGGGTGCACGGGGCCGGCCAGACCCGCCCGTGACACCCGCCGGGGGCGGGGATGAAGCTGGGGGAGACCAACGCGGGCGGGACGGCGGACGCCGTGCTGCGGGACGTGGCGCGCATGCCCCCGGTGGCGCGCGGGCTGCGCATCGGCCTCTATGGCGGCAGCTTCAACCCGGCCCACGCCACCCACAGGGCGGTGAGCCTTCTGGCCCTGAAGCGGCTGGGGCTCGACCGGGTCTGGTGGCTGGTGACGCCCGGCAACCCCCTGAAGGACAATCGCCGGCTGCCGTCTCTGGCCGAGCGCGTTGCTTATGCGCGACAGGTGGCGAACCACCCGCGCATCGACGTGACCGGCATCGAGGCGGTGCTGGGCACGCGCTACACCTACGAGACGGTGGAGCGGCTCGTGTCGCGGGCACCGGGCGTGCATTTCGTCTGGGTCATGGGGGCGGACAACCTCACCCATTTCCACCGCTGGCAGCGCTGGCGTGCGCTGGCGGACATGCTGCCCATCGCGGTGGTCGACCGCATGGGGGAGAGCCTGTCCGCCACCGCCTCCCGGGCGGCCCGGGCGCTGGGCCCGCACCGGGTCGAGGAGAGCGACGCGGGTATCCTTCCCCTGCTGAAACCGCCCGCCTGGGTGTTCCTCCACGGGCTGAAATCCCCAATGTCTTCCACGGGGATACGGGCGAAACTGGCAGGCGGGAACGGGGGCTCGCGCGGGCCTGTTGGTTAAGAAGCCTTGAAATTTCGCTCTTTTGCCCTCATTCTAGGCAAGCGGTTCGGGGAAGGTCGCGGTGCGTCCCTCGCCGGTCCGACATTCACGAGCGAGAGGATCTGGACCCCTGTCCACTATGGCTTCCTTAGCGGCCGCCACGCCACAGGCGCCCGCGCCGGTCTCCCCAGCGCAACCTGACGCCGAGGAGATCCTCGCCCTGGTTCTTGCCCGTCTGGACGACGACAAGTCGGAAGACCTCGTCCCCATCGACCTGCGCGGGAAGACGTCCATCGCCGACTACATGGTGGTCGCCTCCGGCCGTTCGCAGCGGCATGTGGGCGCCATCGCCGAGCACCTCATCACGGCGCTCAAGGAGGTGGGCGTGAAGCAGGTCCGAGTCGAGGGCCAGCCGGCCTGCGACTGGGTGCTGATCGACGCCGGGGACGTGATCGTTCACGTCTTCCAGCCCGAAGTCCGCAGCTTCTACAATATCGAGAAGATGTGGGCCGGCACCGCCAAGGTGTGAGCCGGGAAAGCATGCCCGTCCCCGGGCGAGGCATGCCGTGCGCATCCTGATCTGCTGTATCGGCCGCATGAAGGCGGGCGCCGAGCGCGAGCTTGTCGCGCGCTATCTCGATCGCGCGAAGGCCGGCGGGCGCGCCCTCGGCCTCAGCGGGTTCGATGTCTCCGAACATGCCGAATCGGCGGCCCGCCGCGCGGAAGACCGCATGGCGGAGGAGGGCGCGGCCCTGCTGGCGGCGATTCCCGCCGGGGCGCGGCTGTGCCTGCTGGACCCGCGCGGCAAGAATCTCTCCAGCGAGGATTTCTCGGCCCGAATCGGCCGCGAGCGCGATGCCGGCGCGGGTGCGTTCGCCTGCGTCATCGGCGGGGCGGACGGGCTGTCGCCCGAGTTGCGGGCGCGGGCCGACCTGCTTCTGGCCTTCGGCGCCGCCACATTTCCCCACCAGCTCGTCCGCGTGATGCTGGCGGAGCAGGTCTACCGCGCCACCACCATCCTGTCCGGCCATCCCTATCACCGGGCCTGAGGGCCCAGCGGGGCGCGGAAACCCTCAGCGTCCTCCGAGGCTCGCCCCACCGTCCACGCCCAGCACCTGCCCGGTGATGAAGCTCGCCGCATCCGACAGCAGGAAGGCGGCGGCCGCGGCGATCTCGTCGGGCGTGCCGAACCGGCCCATGGGAATGGAGGCGAGCGCCTTGCGCTCCGCCGCGCTGCCATGGGGCCGGGTGAGGCGCATCAGTTCGGTGTCGATGGGGCCGGGGGCGATGGCGTTGGAGGTGATGGCGAGCGGCGCCAGTTCCAGGGCCCAGCTCCGGGTGCAGCCCAGCAGCGCGCTCTTGGCGGCGGAATAGGCGGTGCGGTCGTAGCCGCCATGGATGGTGCGGCTGACGATGTTGAGGATGCGCCCGAACCCGCGCGCCTTCATGTCCGGCAGCACCGCCTGCGTCGCCTGGACCGCCACCCGCACATTCAGGTCGAACACCGCTTCCAGGGTCGCGAGGTCCACCTGCCCGAACGGCTGGGGCATGACCACGCCCACATTGTTCATGATGCGCAGCACCTCGAACCGCGCCACCACGTCTTCCAGGAAGGCGGCGGTGGCGGCCGTGTCGGCGAGGTCGCAGGCGATGAACGTGCCGGGAAAGGCGTTCGCCGGGGCGGTCCGCGCCACGCCCACCACATGATGTCCCTCGTCCGCGAGGCGCGCGGCGGTGGCGAGGCCGATGCCCTTGGAGGCCCCGGTGATGAGGATGGCGGATTGGCGCATGGTTTCCCCCTGTGGGTGTCGTCTTGTTGTGGCGCCAGTTCTGCCACGGGGGCGCGGGGCCGGCCAGCGGGGAAGGCGCTTGCCCGCCGGTGGCGCGAGCGGCATGGTTTACCTCTGCGCAACCATGCTGGTTTAGCCTTCCTTCATGATTGCACCCCTTCGCATCCTCGCGACGGCGATCCTCCTGGCCTGCGCAAGCGCGCTGCCCGTGGAGGCGCAGGCGCCGGGCGTCGCCCAGCCGGGCGCGCCCGTGCCGCGCCCGCGCCCCGCGCAGGGGGCCGCGCCGCGCGTGGACACCGATGCGCTGAAAAGCGACGTGACCCGCAACGAGGCCTTCCAGCAGCGCCTCGGCGCGGAGCTTGAGGCGGCACGCGGCGACCGGGGCAAGCTGAACCAGCTCCTGGTGGACACCGCCGCCCGCTCGCGCGAGGTGGAGCAGCAACTGATCGAGGTCGAGGCCCGCATGACGGAACTCGACCGGACGGGCGGGCAGATCCAGGCGTCACTGCTCCAGCGGCGCGCGGTGCTCGCGGAGGTTCTGGCCGCCCTGGTGCGCATGGGCCGCAACCCGCCGCCCGCCTTGCTCATGCGGCCGGGGGATGCGCTGGATGCGGTGCGGTCCGCCATCCTGCTGGGCGCCATCCTGCCCGAAATGCGCGTCGAGGCGGAGACGCTGGCGGCTGACCTTGCGGAACTCTCCCAGGTGCGCGCGGAGCTCTCGGCGGCCCGCGAGCGCCTCACCGGCCTGCGCCGCTCCCTGGAGGAGGATCGGGCCCGCATCGCGGCCCTGGTGGGCGAGCGCCAGCGCCGTCAGGCGGAGGCCAATCCCATCCCGCCAGCGGAGAAAGCCCAGGCCGAGTCGGTGGCGAAGGGCACCGGCGATGTGCACGATCTCGTGACCCGGCTCGAGACCGAAGTGCCGCCCGCCGCCCGCGCGGCCGAGGCGGCGCGCACCGGACCCGCCGCCGCGCCGGGGGGCGGAACGCCGAACCCGACCGAGATCGCCGCCCTCCAAAATCCCGCCCGCCTCGCGCCCGCCATGCCCTTCGTTGAGGCCAAAGGCTTGTTGCCATTACCTGTTGCGGGTGTGCGCCTGAAGGATTTCGGCGCCACGGACGGGGTCGGCGGCACGGAAAAGGGGCTCACCATCGCGACCCGCATGGGCGCCCAGGTGACGGCGCCGACCGACGGCTGGGTGGTCTATGCGGGGCCGTTTCGTAGTTACGGGCAACTCTTGATCATCAATGCGGGCGGCGGGTACCATGTGCTGATGGCAGGCATGGAACGCATTACCGTCGATCTCGGCCAGTTCGTCCTGGCGGGCGAGCCGGTCGCGGTAATGGGAAGCGGGCCGCGCGCGGCGAGCGCGGCCTCGGGACAGCCTCAATTATATGTGGAATTCCGCAAGGACGGGATTTCCATCGATCCCGCCCCGTGGTGGGCGGCAACGGACAGTCAGAAGGTGCGCGGATGATGCGTCGTACGTCTTTCTTTGCTTTCGGCGTCGCCGCCGGTGCCCTGGCGGCTGTGCTCGTCACGCAGACCGACGCCATCTCGGGCATGGCCGCGCAAGCCGCCTCGTCCGACACCTACCGTCAGCTCAACCTGTTCGGCGACGTGTTCGAGCGGGTGCGGTCCGACTATGTGGAGAAGCCGGACGACGCCAAGCTGGTGGAAGCGGCCATCAACGGCATGCTGGCGGGCCTCGACCCCCACTCCTCCTACATGGACGCGAAGAGCTTCCGCGACATGCAGGTGCAGACGCGCGGCGAGTTCGGCGGCCTCGGCATCGAAGTCACCATGGAAGACGGCCTCGTGAAGGTCATCGCCCCCATCGACGACACCCCGGCCGCCAAGGCGGGCGTGCAGGCGGGCGACATCATCACCAAGCTGGACGGCGACCAGGTGCAGGGCATGACCCTGAACCAGGCCGTGGAGAAGATGCGCGGCGCCGTGAACACGCCCATCATCCTCACCGTGGTGCGCAAGGGCCAGGACAAGCCGGTTGAGATCAAGGTGGTGCGCGACACCATCCGCATCCGCGCCGTGCGCTCGCGCATCGAGAACGGCAATATCGGTTATGTGCGCGTCACCTCGTTCAACGAGCAGACCTACGACAACCTGAAGAAGGCCATCGAGGACGTGACGGCGCAGATCGGCCCGGACAAGATCAAGGGCTACATCATCGACCTGCGCAACAATCCCGGCGGCCTGCTGGACCAGGCCATCGCGGTGTCCGACGCCTTCCTGGAGCGGGGCGAGATCGTCTCCACCCGCGGGCGCAACGCCGACGAGACCCAGCGCTTCAACGCGCGCGGCGGCGACCTCACCAAGGGTCGGCCGATCATCGTGCTGACCAATGGCGGCTCTGCCTCGGCCTCCGAGATCGTGGCCGGCGCCCTGCAGGACCACAAGCGCGCGACCATCCTGGGCTCGCGCAGCTTCGGCAAGGGCTCGGTGCAGACCATCATCCCGCTCGGCGGCAACGGCGCCCTGCGCCTCACCACCGCGCGCTACTACACGCCCTCGGGCCGCTCCATCCAGGCCAAGGGCATCGAGCCGGACATCGTCCTCATCCAGGACCTGCCGGACGAGCAGAAGGCCAAGATCGCGGCCGCCGGTGGCGACACCACGCGCGGCGAGGCGTCGCTGAAGGGCCACCTGAAGAATGGCGAGGACGAGCAGGCCGGGTCTCCGTCCTACGTGCCCGCCGATCCCAAGGACGACACCCAGCTCAAGATGGCGGTGGACCTGCTGGAAGGCACCCAGAAGAACGCGGCCTTCCCGCCCAATCCCAACAAGACCAGCGTCGCCAACTGAGCCTCGCGGTTCCGTAACGAAAGGCCCCGCCGGCGACGGCGGGGCCTTTTTCGTTTCGCGCGAGTGCGTGCCGGGAGCGGCCATGCCGCCGGCTTCGGCCGGTTGTGCCGCGATTTTATGCGCGCCGCCGCTTGCGCGGGCGGGCGCGGTCCTCCGGGCGGGCACCGGCGGTGCCGGACGGCATGGCATATGTCTTGCGAGGATGGCGCGGACCCCTTCCGGAGCCGTGCCCTCATGCCCGTCACCCGCCGCCTGCTTCTCGCCACCGGCCTGTCCGCCCTTCTCCTCGCCGCCGGTCCGGCCCATGCCGACGCGCTCGACGACATCCTGAAGGCAGGCGTCATCAAGATCGCCGTTCCGCAGGATTTCCCGCCCTTCGGCTCCGTGGGGCCGGACCTGAAGCCGGTGGGCTATGACATCGATGTCGCCAACCTCATTGCCCAGAAGCTGGGCGTGAAGGCGGAGCTGGTGCCGGTCACGTCGGCCAACCGCATTCCCTACCTCCAGACCAAGAAGGTGGACCTGGTCATCTCGACGCTGGGCAAGAATCCCGAGCGTGAGAAGGTCATCGACTTCTCGGTGGCCTATGCGCCCTTCTTCAACGGGGTGTTCGGCCCGGCGGACCTGAAAGTGTCGAAGCCGGAAGACCTTGCGGGCATGACGGTGGGCGTCACGCGCGGCTCCATCGAGGATCTTGAGCTGACCAAGATCGCGCCGCCCACAGCCGACATCAAGCGCTACGAGGACAACAACGCCACCATCTCGGCCTTCCTCTCCGGGCAGGCGAAAGTGGTCGCCACCGGCAATGTGGTGGCCGCCGCCATCCTCGCGCGCAACCCGCCGAAGAAGCCGGAGGTGAAGTTCCTGATCAAGAACTCGCCCTGCTATGTGGGTCTCAACAAGGACGAGCCCAAGCTCCTGGCCAAGGTGGATTCCATCCTCACCGCCGCCCGGACGGACGGGGCGCTGGAGGCCATTTCCAAGAAGTGGCTCGGCACCCCGCTGCCCACCGACCTGTGATCCGCACGCCGCGTCGGGTCGGCCGCAGGGCCGGGGAGGGGAGGGGCGGATGGCCGTGGGACTGGATTTCGGGGCGCTCGCGGACTACGCGCCCGTCTTCGTGAAGGGGGTGGGCGTCACGGCCGAGCTGACGCTGATCGGCGGCGGCCTCGGCATCGCGCTCGGCGTCGCCTGTGCCTGGGTGAAGACCCAGGGACCGAAGCCGCTGCGCCCCGTGGTCTCGCTTTATGTGGAGCTGATTCGCAATACGCCGTTCCTGATCCAATTGTTCTTCATCTTTTTCGGATTGCCCTCCATCGGCGTCTCCATGGGCGAGATGGAGGCGGCGATTCTCGCCATGGTCATCAATCTCGGGGCCTATGCCTGCGAGATCATCCGCGCGGGCATCGAGGCGACCCCGCGCGGCCAGTTCGAGGCGGGCGCCAGCCTCGCCATGAGCCGCTTCCAGACCTTCCGTTACGTCGTGCTTCGCCCGGCGCTCCAGCGCATCTGGCCGGCGCTGACCTCCCAGCTCGTCATCGTCATGTTCGGCTCGGCGGTGTGCTCGCAGATCGCGGTGGAGGACATCACCTTCGCCGCCAACTTCATCCAGTCCCGCAACTTCCGGGCCTTCGAGGCCTATATCGTCGCGACCCTGCTCTATCTCGCCCTCGCCATCCTGCTGCGGCAGGGCATGCGGGCGCTGGGCGGGGCGCTGTTTCCCAAGCGGAGGGCCGTGCGATGAGCACCTTCACCACCTGGGACATCGTTCGCAACCTGCTGTTGGCCACCCAGTGGACGCTCCTGCTCTCGCTGGTGGCGTTCGTCGGCGGCGGGGCGGCGGCGCTGCTGGCGCTGCTGGCACGCACCTCGCGCAATGTGTGGGCGCGGCGCGGGGCCGGTCTCTATATCGAGCTGTTCCAGGGCACGCCGCTGCTCATGCAGCTCTTCCTGTTCTTCTTCGGGCTCTCCCTGCTGGGCCTCAACGTGCCGCCGTGGCTGGCGGCCGGGCTCGCGCTGATTCTGTGGACCGGGGCGTTCCTCGCCGAGATCTGGCGCGGCTGCGTGGAGGCGATCCCGCGCGGGCAGTGGGAGGCCTCGTCCAGCCTCGCCATGACCTATTTCGAGCAGATGCGGTACGTGATTCTCCCCCAGGCCCTGCGCATCGCCGTGCCGCCCACGGTGGGGTTTTCCGTGCAGGTGGTGAAGGCCACGGCCCTCACCTCCATCATCGGCTTCGTGGAGCTGTCCAAGGCCTCCACCATGATCACCAACGCCACGTTCCAGCCGTTCGTCGTCTACGGATTCGCGGCCCTCATCTATTTCGCGCTCTGCTGGCCTCTGTCCAAGAGCAGCCAGCTTCTGGAAAGGAAGCTGAATGTCGCTCATCGCAATCACTGAGGTGCGCAAGCGCTTCGGCGCCAATGAGGTGCTGAAGGGAATCAATCTGGACGTGGCCGCCGGCGAAGTCATCGCCATCATCGGCAAGAGCGGCTCGGGCAAATCCACGCTGCTGCGCTGCATCAACGGGCTGGAGACCATCGACGAAGGCTCCATCGTGGTGGCGGGCGCGCAGCTTGGCGCCGACGAGGTGCACCTGCGGGCGCTGCGGCTCAAGGTCGGGATGATCTTCCAGGGCTTCAACCTGTTCCCGCACCTCACGGCGGGGCGCAACGTCATGCTCACGCCCATGGTGGTGAAGAAGGTTTCCGCCAAGGAAGCCGAGGAGGAGGCCCGCGCGCGCCTCGCCCAGGTGGGGCTCGACCACAAGTTCGACGCCTATCCCGACGAATTGTCCGGCGGCCAGCAGCAGCGGGTCGCCATCGCCCGCGCGCTCGCCATGCGCCCGCTCGCCCTGCTGTGCGACGAGATCACCTCGGCCCTGGACCCGGAACTGGTGAACGAGGTGCTCCAGGTGGTGGGCAAGCTCGCCGCCGAGGGCATGACGCTTTTGATGGTGACGCACGAAATGCGTTTCGCGCGGGAGGTCTGCGACCGCGTGGTGTTCATGCATCAGGGGCGCGTCCACGAGGTCGGCCCGCCCGACGCGGTGTTCGAATCTCCCAACACACTGGAATTGCGCCAGTTTCTCGGCAAGGCCTGACTCTGCGGCAGGATCCCGGCGCGGCCGCGGGGGCGCTTCCCGCTGCCCCTGGGTGAGGCCGCTTTCGTCCACAGGCGCGGGCGGTGCGGCAATGCGGCGCTTGCCCGGAAGGGGGGGTGAGTTGCCGCCTCGCGAAGCGTGTGTTAGGCAACCCCCGATTTCTCGGGCTCGGCTTCGTCCGCGTCCTGGGAGATGGGCAGTGATAATCCCAACAGATCAAGGGTTTCTGGCTCCGCGGGCGCATTTTGCGCCGAACGGGGACAAGCCCGAGAGAGGCACGGGTGGCGGATACGATCGTGTCAGGCATGGCGGGGCGCTATGCGACCGCGCTGTTCGAACTGGCCGAGGAGGCCAGCTCTATCGATGCCGTGAAGGCGGATCTCGACACGCTGGTTGCCTTGATGGCCGAAAGCGCGGATTTCAGTCGGCTGGTGAAGAGCCCGGTCTTCACGGCCGAGGAGCAGGAAAAGGCGGTGTCCGCCATCCTGTCCTCCGTTGGCATTTCCGGCCTGTCGGCCAATTTCGTGCAACTGGTGGCGCGCAACCGCCGCCTGTTCGCGCTGCCCGACATGATCAAGTCATATGCCGCCCTCGTCGCCGCCAAGCGCGGCGAAGTCACCGCCCAGGTGACGGCGGCCGAGCCCCTCAGCGACGCGCATCTCGCGGCGCTCAAGCAGGCGCTCGCTGAAAAGACCGGCAAGGACGTGGGCCTCGACGTGACCGTCGACCCGTCCATCCTCGGTGGTCTCGTGGTGAAGCTCGGCTCCCGCATGGTCGATGCTTCCCTGAAGACCAAACTCAATTCTATCCGCCATGCGATGAAAGAGGTCCGCTGATGGACATTCGAGCCGCTGAAATCTCTGCCATCCTCAAGGAGCAGATCCAGAATTTCGGCCAGGAGGCGGAAGTCTCGGAGGTCGGCCAGGTTCTCTCCGTCGGTGACGGCATCGCCCGCGTCTACGGCCTCGACAATGTCCAGGCTGGCGAGATGGTCGAGTTCGAGAACGGCACGCGCGGCATGGCGCTGAACCTCGAAATCGACAATGTCGGTATCGTGATCTTCGGCTCCGACCGCGAGATCAAGGAAGGCCAGACCGTCAAGCGCACCGGCGCCATCGTGGACGTGCCGGTCGGCAAGGGCCTGCTGGGCCGCGTCGTGGACGCGCTGGGCAACCCGATCGACGGCAAGGGCCCGATCCAGTACACCGAGCGCCGCCGCGTGGACGTGAAGGCGCCGGGCATCATCCCGCGCAAGTCCGTGCACGAGCCCATGCAGACCGGCCTCAAGGCGATCGACGCCCTGATCCCGATCGGCCGCGGCCAGCGCGAGCTCATCATCGGCGACCGCCAGACCGGCAAGACCGCCGTGGCGCTCGACGCCATTCTCAACCAGAAGCCCATCAACCAGGGCACGGACGAGAAGGCGAAGCTCTACTGCGTGTACGTCGCGGTGGGCCAGAAGCGCTCCACCGTCGCGCAGTTCGTGAAGGTGCTGGAAGAGCAGGGCGCGCTGGAATATTCCATCGTCGTCGCCGCCACCGCCTCCGACGCGGCCCCCATGCAGTTCCTGGCGCCGTTCGCCGGCACCGCCATGGGCGAGTTCTTCCGCGACAACGGCATGCACGCTCTGATCATCCACGATGACCTGTCCAAGCAGGCCGTCGCGTATCGTCAGATGTCGCTGCTGCTGCGTCGTCCTCCGGGCCGCGAAGCCTATCCCGGCGACGTGTTCTACCTGCACTCCCGCCTGCTGGAGCGCGCCGCGAAGCTCAATGACGAGAACGGCGCCGGCTCCCTCACCGCCCTGCCGGTCATCGAGACCCAGGCGAACGACGTGTCGGCCTACATCCCGACCAACGTCATCTCCATCACCGACGGCCAGATCTTCCTGGAGTCCGACCTGTTCTACCAGGGCATCCGCCCGGCGGTGAACGTCGGCCTCTCGGTGTCGCGCGTGGGCTCCTCGGCCCAGATCAAGGCGATGAAGCAGGTTGCGGGCAAGATCAAGGGCGAGCTCGCCCAGTATCGCGAGCTGGCGGCCTTCGCCCAGTTCGGCTCCGACCTCGACGCCTCGACCCAGAAGCTGCTGAACCGCGGCGCGCGCCTGACGGAGCTGCTGAAGCAGAGCCAGTTCTCGCCCCTCAAGGTCGAGGAGCAGGTGGTCGTGATCTATGCCGGCACCAACGGCTATCTCGACAATCTCCCGGTCTCCAAGGTGCGCGAGTTCGAGCAGGCCTTCCTGCTGGCCATGCGTTCCCAGCACCAGGACATCCTGGACACCATCCGCACCACCAAGGAGCTCTCCAAGGAGACCACCGAGAAGCTGGTGAAGGCCCTCGACGCCTTCTCCAAGAGCTTCGCCTGAGGTCGGCCTTGAAGCCATCCAAGTGAAAGGGCGGGTGCGATGCCGAGCCTGAAAGACCTACGTAACCGCATCGCCTCGGTGAAGGCGACGCAGAAGATCACCAAGGCGATGCAGATGGTCGCCGCGGCGAAGCTGCGTCGCGCCCAGACGGCAGCGGAAGCCGCGCGGCCGTTCGCCGAGCGCATCGAGCAGGTGCTGGGCAATCTTGCGTCCAGCATCACCACCAGCTCGGACACGCCTCTCCTGCTGGCCGGCACCGGCAGCGATCAGCGTCACCTGCTGATCGTCTGCACCTCGGAGCGCGGCCTGTGCGGCGCCTTCAACACGTCCATCGTGCGGCTGGTGCGTGAGCGCGCCAATTCGCTGATGGCGCAGGGCAAGACGGTGGAATTCTTCTGCGTGGGCCGGAAGGGCTACGACCAGATCCGCCGCGTCTATCCCAAGCAGATCATCGAGTTCGTCGACCTGCGCGCGGTGCGCACGCTGGGCTATGACAATGCCCACGACATCGCCGACAAGGTGATCGGGCTGTTCAACAAGGGCAGCTTCGACGTCGCCACCCTGTTCTATTCGCACTTCAAGAACGTGGTGACGCAGACCCCGACCGCGCAGCAGGTCATCCCGGCCGTCTTCGAGCAGAAGGCGGCGGGTCAGGCGGTGCCTTACGACTACGAGCCGGAAGAAAGCGAGATCCTCGCCGACCTCCTGCCGCGCAACATCGCGGTCCAGGTCTTCCGGGCGCTGCTGGAAAACCAGGCGTCCTTCTATGGCGCGCAGATGAGCGCCATGGACAACGCGACGCGCAATGCGGGTGACATGATCAAGAAGCAGACGCTGGTCTACAACCGGACCCGTCAGGCCATGATCACGAAGGAACTCATCGAAATCATCTCCGGCGCCGAAGCGCTCTGACAGCAGCGCGGACGAGGATAAAGGACGACGAACATGGCGAACCCCACCGGACGCATCACCCAGGTCATCGGCGCCGTCGTCGACGTGCAGTTCGACGCGCACCTGCCGGAAATCCTGAACGCGCTGGAGACCACCAACCAGGGCAACCGCCTGGTGCTGGAAGTGGCTCAG
This sequence comes from Hyphomicrobiales bacterium, assembly GCA_013911975.1. Taxonomy (GTDB): domain Bacteria; phylum Pseudomonadota; class Alphaproteobacteria; order Rhizobiales; family Xanthobacteraceae; genus Aquabacter. The sequence continues at coordinate 16,791 of JACESF010000013.1, forward strand.
CATCTCGGCGAGAACACCGTGCGCACCATCGCCATGGACTCCTCCGAGGGTCTGGTGCGCGGCCAGCCCGTGACCGACACGGGCGCCCCCATCATGGTGCCGGTGGGTGAAGCCACCCTCGGGCGCATCATGAACGTCATCGGCGAGCCGGTGGACGAGCTGGGCCCCGTGGTGGGCGAGAGCGTGCGCGCCATCCACCAGCCGGCCCCGTCCTACGCGGAGCAGTCCACCGAAGCCGAGATGCTCGTCACCGGCATCAAGGTCGTGGACCTGCTGGCGCCCTATTCCAAGGGCGGCAAGATCGGCCTGTTCGGCGGCGCCGGCGTGGGCAAGACCGTGCTCATCATGGAGCTGATCAACAACATCGCGAAGGCGCACGGCGGCTATTCCGTGTTCGCCGGCGTGGGCGAGCGCACCCGCGAGGGCAACGATCTCTATCACGAGATGATCGAGTCCAAGGTGAACGTGGACCCGCACGAGCACAACGGCTCCTCCGCCGGCTCCAAGTGCGCGCTGGTCTATGGCCAGATGAACGAGCCCCCGGGCGCCCGCGCCCGCGTCGCGCTCACCGGCCTCACCGTCGCCGAGCACTTCCGCGACCAGGGCCAGGACGTGCTGTTCTTCGTGGACAACATCTTCCGCTTCACCCAGGCCGGCTCGGAAGTGTCGGCGCTGCTCGGCCGCATCCCGTCGGCGGTGGGCTACCAGCCCACGCTCGCGACCGACATGGGCGCCCTGCAGGAGCGCATCACCACCACCACCAAGGGCTCGATCACCTCGGTGCAGGCCATCTACGTGCCCGCCGACGATCTGACCGACCCGGCGCCCGCCGCCTCGTTCGCCCATCTGGACGCGACCACCGTGCTCTCGCGCTCGATCGCGGAAAAGGGCATCTACCCGGCGGTGGATCCGCTGGATAGCACCTCGCGCATCCTCTCCCCGCTGGTGATCGGCGAGGAGCATTACGGGGTGGCCCGCCAGGTGCAGCAGACGCTGCAGCGCTACAAGGCGCTCCAGGACATCATCGCCATCCTCGGCATGGACGAGCTGTCCGAAGAGGACAAGCTGGTGGTGGCCCGCGCCCGCAAGATCGAGCGCTTCCTGTCCCAGCCGTTCCACGTGGCGGAAGTGTTCACCGGCTCGCCCGGCAAGCTGGTCGACCTCGCCGACACCATCAAGGGCTTCAAGGGCCTGGTGGAAGGCAAGTACGACCACCTGCCCGAGCAGGCCTTCTACATGGTGGGTTCCATCGAGGAAGCCATCGAGAAGGGCAAGAAGCTCGCGGCCGAGGCGGCCTGAGGCTTCTGCCTCCCTGGCGCCCGCCTCCGGGCGGGTGCCGGTATCAAGAGGTTCGGAGTGCCCTGCGCCCCTCATGGCGGCACGGCGCTCCCGGCGCGGGTGATCGCGCCACGGGGACAGCGGAGACACGCACATGGCCACCTTCACGTTTGAACTCGTCTCGCCCGAGCGCCTCGTCTTCTCGGGTCCCGTGACCTGGGTGGACGTGCCCGGCTCGGAAGGCGACTTCTCCGTCGGCGCCGGCCATGCGCCCTTCATCGCCACCCTGCGCCCCGGCATCCTGACGGTGCGCGGCGAGGGCGCGCCGAAGCGGCTGTTCGTGCGCGGCGGCTTCGCCGAGGCGAACCCCACCACCCTGACGGTCCTCGCCGAGCGCGCGACCCCGGTGGAGGAAATCGACACCGCCCAGCTCCGCCAGCTCATCAAGGACGCGGAAGAGGACGTGACGGACGCGCGCACCGACGAAGCGCGCCAGAAGGCCGCCACCACCCTGGCCGACCTCAAGCAGGTGGCCGATGCCCTGAGCCAGGGGGCCACAGCCTCCTCCCACTGATCCCTCGGGATCTCCAGGCGACAGACCAGCCGGGCCTCGTGCCCGGCTTTTTTGTTGCCGCGCGCTCCTCCAGTCCCGCCCCCGCCGCGTCACCTCCCGGCGGCAAAGGCCGCGCGCGTCCCGCTGCGGGACGGCGCCACGCCGCCAGGGGGACAGGGGGCGAACGAACCGGCTCCGAATCGCGGACCCGGCGAAAATCCCGCTTCGTTCTTCCCGCGCTGGCCTTCGGAGCCGTCGCGGCCGGTTGTCCCGGCCTGGGACAGGCTCCCGGGGAGAGGGAGCACAAGGCCGGAACGAACCGGCTCCGAATCACGGACCCTGCCAAAATTCTGCTTCGTTCCCGCGCGGCCTGAGAGCCCCGGGGGTGGTCTGCGGGGCCGTCCCGGATCGGGACGGCTCTCACGGAGACAGGAGCACGGGACGCGAACGAACCGGCTCCGAATCACAGACGGGGCGGCAATGCGGGTTCGTTCCGGCAGGCTCCGCGACGGAGCCTGCCGGTCGTTCCGACGTGGGCAGAGCCCGGCTCAATAGAGGAACGGGATGATCCGCTTGGTGCGGGCGCAATAGGCGTCGTATTCGGCGCCGAAGGTCTCGCGCATCATGGCTTCCTCTTCTCCCACCCGGAAGACATAGAGGATGCCGAAGCCCACGAACCCCGAGAGGCCGGCCACGAGATTGGGCAGCAGGAGCGCCTGGGCCAGCGCCCACAGGAAGAAGGCAGAATACATGGGGTGCCGCACCCGGCGGTAGACGCCGGAGGTGATGAGCTTGTGGGAATCGCGGATTTCCAGCGTCACCGACCAGTTGCGCCCCAGGTCCGAATGGGTGCGCCAGAACAGCCAGAGGGCGGACAGGAAGACCAGCACGCCCGCGCCCACCTGGAGCGGGGAGGGGGCATAGGACAGGGCGGCGGGAAAGCCGGTGGCGGTATAGAGCGCCGGCACCACCCCGAGACCGCAGGTGGAGATGGTCAGCAGCACCATCTCCCGCAGGTTCTTGCGGCGCGCATCCTTCACGCTGGCGCGGCGCGCCTTGTGTTGGAAGGGAAGGCGCAGGACGAACCAGGCGACGACGCCCAGCGTCCAGGCCAGCTTTGCGAATGTCAGGAGGGTCATGCGGCCGAGCCCCGGTGCTCCAAGGGAATGATGGCACCGTCGGGATCGAGGATCTCCAGCGGCCCCTGGATTTCATGGACCACGGCGTCGAACGACACCGGGGCGAAGATGAAGGCGTAGAAGTCATAGGCGGCGCGCCGGTCGTTCGCGAGGAAGAACTGGCAGTGCAGCCGCATCAGGTCGAGGCGATAGCGACGGAAGGTGGCGGGCGTCATCATCTCGCGGATGGTCACCTGCCGCACGAAGGGGCGCAGCAGGCCGTTGGAATTGCCCGCATGGCGCAGCGTGACGGGGTTCACCTTGTAGAAGCTCACGAGATCGTCGCGCGCCTGGAACTCCGCCCAATAGATGTCGCGCGCCTCGAACACCTTTTCCCCCGCCGCGCGCAGCCATCCCCCGGCGGGATGAAGCGCGAACTTGGCGGAGGTGTTGCCCACCGTGAGCAGGCGCACCGTCGCGCGCCGGGGAAAGTCCGGGTCCTTCTCCAGCGCGCGGGCCAGCAGGCTCACCGCGTGCATGGCCCCGAGGCTGTGCCCGGCGATGACGATCTCGTCCACTCCCCCCCCATCCACGCCGCCCTCGTCCACCACCGCCAGCAGGCGCTCGGCGAAGGCGTCCATGCGCGCGTCGATGGCGGGATGGCGACGTCGGACGAAGTCCACGGAAAATTCGGCGAGGTCGAGGGACTGCTTCAGCCGCATGCGCGCGCCGAAGGTGGCCATGGCGCCGAGGAAGCAGGCGACCGCCGCCGCAAGGCCGATCCCGATCGCGGGCAGGGCGCCGAGCCCGGCGGCCAGATGATGGGCCAGCCAGCCCGCGCCCGCCGACACGCCGAGGATGGCGAGCAGCGCCACATAGGTGAGCAGGAAGAAGATGCCGTAGCGGTGGCTGAACCGGAAATAGCGGACGATGGTGCCGGTGGCGATCATGTCCAGGATGGCCCGGATGCCGCCCAGAACATGGGAGCCGCGGCTGCGCCCCATCTCGGCGCGCACCAGGTCATCCCAGCACAGAAGCTCCACCCGCGCCTGCGTCGTCCAGCCCGCGCCGTGCGCGGTCGCGTCCCAGAGGGCGCCGGTGGGGGTGGGGCGCGGGGCGTCCTGCGCCTCGACCTCCACGTTCCAGACCGAGGCGAACCGCGCCATTTCCCGATGGAAGATGCGGTGGTGCCCCTCCGCATCCATGGGATCGAAGCCCGCCACGAAGAAGAAGTGACGGCGAAGCGTCGGTGCGGGGTCGCGCGTCGGCATGGTGGGCAGCGTTCTACCGGAGGCGGGGCCGCGATGAAAGGCCCGCCCGCCGGTTTGCGCGGCGCACGCCCGGTGCTATCCCTCGCGGACGGAACGGAAGGAGCGCGCGTGCAGGGCTCGGAGAGCGTCTCGGTGGTGTTCGTCACCTATGACAGCGGGGCCGTCATCGGCCGCGCCGTGGCGTCGGTGCCCGCCGGGGTCGAGGTCGTCGTGGTGGACAATGCCAGCCCCGAGGGCACCGGCTTCATGGAGCGCCTCGGCCGTCCCGCACGCCTCGTGGCCATGCCCCGCAACATGGGGTTCGGCACCGCCTGCAATGCCGGCGCCCGCGCCGCGACGGGCCGCTTCGTCCTCTTCCTCAATCCCGACGCGGAACTGGAAGCGGGCGCCATCGAGGCCCTTCTCGCTGCGGCGAGCGCCTATGGGCCGGCCCTTCTCATGCCGTCCATCGTGGGGGAGAACGGCCGGCTCATGCGCAAGGAGGGCTCCATCTTCCAGCCCGTGCCCCGCGCCCGGCGCCTGCGGGAAGAGGAGATCGCCGGCGATTACTGCACCCGGTTCGTCCATGGCGCGGCCTTCCTCGTCGCGCGGGACCTGTTCCTGGACATGGGCGGGTTCGACGAGGGCATCTTCCTCTATCACGAGGACGACGATCTCGCCTTGCGGGCCCTGGCGCGCCACCTGCCCATCATCGTTGTGGGGGCCGCGCGGGTCCGGCACGGGGGCGGCAAGTCCTCCACGCCGAGCCATGCCCGCACCTTCGCGGTCAACCGCCTGAAGAAGCAGTCCGAGCGCTATGTGCGGGCCAAGTACGGGCGCCCCGCGCCGGTGGGGGCGGATGCCGCGAAGCTCGTGGGCGGCTGCCTTCTGGCCGCGCTCACGTTCGATACCCACCGCTTCATGATCCGGGCGGGCAAGCTGCGGGGCCTGTTCGACCCGATCGCGCGCGCGCCGTGAGCGCCGCGCCATCACTCGGCCGCGATCCCCGGGCATCAAAGGCATGTCTGCTCTCACGTTGCGCGAAGCGTTTCCGGCGTGTAAGCGTCGAAAGTCAGCAGCATGCGCGGCGAAGCCGGCCCGCCCCTCGGACCGGCGCTTGGCGCCCGGTGGCTGACAGGCGGAGTGTTTCGTGACGGTTTCCAGGACCCCGCTTCTCGATACGGTGACGTCTCCCGAGGATCTGCGGGCGCTGCCTGACGAGAAGCTGCCGCAGCTTGCCGACGAACTGCGTGCCGAGACCATCGACGCCGTCTCCGTGACGGGCGGGCATCTCGGCGCGGGCCTCGGCGTCGTGGAACTGACGGTCGCCCTCCACCATGTGTTCAAGACGCCCCATGACCGGCTGATCTGGGACGTGGGCCACCAGGCCTATCCGCACAAGATTCTCACCGGCCGCCGGGATCGCATCCGCTCGCTGCGCCAGGGCGGGGGCCTGTCCGGCTTCACCCGCCGCGCGGAGAGCGAATACGACCCCTTCGGCGCCGCCCATTCCTCCACCTCCATTTCCGCCGGCCTCGGCATGGCCGTGGCGCGGGATCTGGCGGGGGAAGACCGGAACGTGGTGGCGGTCATCGGCGACGGCGCCATGTCGGCGGGCATGGCCTATGAGGCCATGAACAATGCCGGCGCCATGGACAGCCGGCTGATCGTCATCCTCAACGACAACGACATGTCCATCGCCCCGCCCACGGGCGCCATGTCCGCTTATCTGGCGCGGCTCATCTCGGGGCGCACCTATCTGTCCCTGCGCGAACTGGGCAAGCAGCTCTCCCGGCGCATGCCCAAGTTCGTCGAGCGCGGCGCACAGCGGGCCGAGGAATTCGCGCGCGGCTTCTGGACCGGCGGCACGCTGTTCGAGGAGATGGGCTTCTATTATGTGGGCCCCATCGACGGCCATAATCTGGAGCACCTGCTGCCGGTGCTGCGCAATGTGCGCGACGCCAAGACCGGGCCCATCCTGGTCCATGTGGTGACGCAGAAGGGCAAGGGCTACGCGCCCGCCGAGCAGTCCGCCGACAAGTATCACGGCGTGGTCAAGTTCGACGTGGTGACGGGCGCCCAGCTCAAGCCCAAGTCCAACGCGCCCTCCTATACCCGCGTGTTCGCCGAAAGCCTGATGGCCGAGGCCAAGCGCGACGAGAAGGTGGTGGCCATCACCGCCGCCATGCCCTCGGGCACCGGGCTCGACCTGTTCGGGCAGGCCTATCCCGAGCGCACGTTCGACGTGGGCATCGCCGAGCAGCACGCGGTGACGTTCGCGGCGGGGCTGGCGACGGAAGGCTACAAGCCGTTCTGCGCGCTCTATTCCACCTTCCTCCAGCGCGGCTACGACCAGGTGGTGCACGACGTGGCGCTCCAGGGCCTGCCCGTGCGCTTCGCCATCGACCGCGCGGGCCTCGTGGGGGCGGACGGCGCCACCCATGCGGGCGCCTACGACATCTCGTTCCTGGCCTGCCTGCCGGGCTTCACCATCATGGCCCCCTCCGACGAGGCGGAACTGACCCACATGATAGCCACGGCCGTGGCGTTCGACGAAGGCCCCATCGCCTTCCGCTTCCCCCGTGGGGAAGGGGTGGGGGTGGAGCGTCCTGTGAAGGGCGAGATCCTGCCCATCGGCCGGGGCCGCGTGGTCCAGGAGGGCACCGACATCGCGCTGGTGGCGCTGGGGACGCGCCTTGCGGCGTGCCTGGAGGCCGCCGAGCGGCTGGAGAGCCTCGGCTTCTCCGCGACCGTGGTGGACGCGCGCTTCGCCAAGCCCATCGATAGCGACCTGATCCTGCGGCTCGCGCGCGAGCATCCCGCCCTCATCACCGTGGAGGAGGGCTCCATCGGCGGCTTCGGCAGCCAGGTGATGCAGATGCTGAGCGATGCGGGCGCGCTCGACCGCGGGCTCAAGCTGCGGTCCATGGTGCTGCCGGACATCTATATCGACCACGAGACGCCGGCCCGCCAGATGGTGCTCGCGGGCCTCGATGCGGACGCCATCGCCGCCAAGGCGCTGTCCCTGCTCGGCGTGGCCGAGGGGCGCGCGGCGCTTCCGCGCCGGGCCTGAGGGCGATCAGCACGTTCCGGATTGGGCTATGGGCACGCGTGGCGGCCCAAGGTGCATCAGCCAAGGAAGAGGCACCGGCCAAGGGCCGGTGCCGACCGCGTCACTGGCAGGCGGCCTCGAACTGGGCATAGGCTTCGGGCGCGCCGTCCAGGCTCACCTGCTGCTTCGCGCCCTTCACTTCCAGCGACATGGCCTTGCCGGCGGTCAGCACCGCCTTGAGGTCGGCGAGCTTTCCGCCGCCTTCCACGTCGATGGCGGACGATTCGGGGCTGGCCACCGCCTTGCCGGGGAATTCCTTCTTCACCTTGCCGGCGGTGAGGATGATCCGGGCCGCCTCGTCCGCCTTCAGCCCCTTGGAGCCGATATGGGAGCTGATGAGCACGTTGGCGTTGCCCTTGTTGCAGACGAACGAGAGCATGGAATTGTCCGACTCCGGTACGCCGAACGTCAGGACGCCGCCATTGTCGGTTTCCGAGGCGTCCCAGGTCATCTTGACCTGCGCGAACGCCGTGCCGGCCGAGACCGCGAGAAGCGAGAGTGCGAGAAGCGCCCGTTTCATGGAACAACCCCAAAATAAGCGTGCGGGATCATAAACCGTCGCCGGGAAATCGAAAGCCCGACCGATTCGTTTGGTTAGCGCCGCGCGAGGCAGGCGCGCTGGAAGTCCGCGAGGCGTGCCCGTGCGCCGCCCAGGGGATAGGTGAGCACCAGGGCGTGCCCCTTGGGGACGGAGGGCGGAATGCGCAGCGTCAGCGCCTCGCCGCTCTCGAACAGGTCGAAGATGCGGGGATCTAGGGCCACCGCCGCCTCCACCACCATCTTGCCGTCGCCCCCGCCCAGGAAGGCGGTGGCGGCCAGTTCCAGGCGCCGCTTGCCGGCGGTGAGCGTGACGGGGACGCCTTCGCCGGAGGCGAAGGGGCGGCCTTCGATCTCGGCCGCGATCTGGAGGAGCTGCGCGCCCGGCTGGCAGATCGCCGCGAAGTCGGGGTCCGGGTCGCGCGGAAGGCTGAAGCGCAGGACGAACGTGTCCTCGCCCTTCACCATGCTCCACACGCGCGGGTCCGGCGTGGGCTTGGCGGGTTTCGGCTTGGCGGGGGCCGGGGCGGCCGCGGCGAGGGAGACGGTGCACGCGGCCACCATGAGCGCGGCGAAGAACGCGGGGACGAGGCGCATGCAAACTCCGGTCGAGGTCTTCAGGGCACGGGCGAGGACGGGCCGCCGTGGTTGTCATAACCGCGAACGGCCGGGAACGGTTCTGGCGAGATTTGTCGGTCGGGCAACATGACGCATGACGGCGGCTCGCGCACGGGCCGTCCTGCATCCTGGTTTACGTCTCTCCCGATGCGCCGGATCAGGGTGCGTGGTCCGCCCCCCGGGGCCACCTGTCCGGCATATCCGTCGTCAAAGCCTTGTCAGAGCGCCATTCGTGACCGGGAGGGATGCGCCGCGCGCTTCCCTCCCGGTCGCCGGCACTCTAGGAAGGACACCTTGGCAACAAGGTGGCGGCGGCCGGTCCGCGCCGCCGAAACGAAAGAAACTCCATGGCGCGGGAGCGCATCGACAAGCTGCTGGTGGCGCGGGGCCTGTTCGAGAGCCGGGCCCGGGCGCAGGCGGCGGTGCGCGCGGGCCTCGTCCTGGCGGACGGCGTTGCCCTCACCCGGCCCTCCGACGAGGTGGACAGCGAGGCGGCGCTCACGGCGAGCGACACCCATCCCTTTGTCTCGCGCGGCGGGCTGAAGCTCGCCGCCGCCCTGGATGCCTTCGGCTTCGATCCCGCCGGGGCGGTGGCTTTGGACGTGGGGGCCTCCACGGGCGGCTTCACGGACGTTCTGCTCCGGCGCGGGGCGCGCCGGGTCTATGCGGTGGACGTGGGCCGCGCGCAGTTCCATCCGCGCCTGCGGGACCGGCCCGAGGTGCGGCTTTTCGAGGGGCTGGACGCGCGCGACCTGACGCGCGCGCAGGTGCCCGAGCCGGTGGATCTGGTGGTGTCCGACGTGAGCTTCATCTCCCTTGCCCTCGTCCTGCCGGCGGTGCTCGCCCTTGCAGGGGAAGGCGCGCGCCTCGCCGCGCTCATCAAGCCGCAGTTCGAGGCGGGCCCGGCGCGCGTGAAGAAGGGCATCGTGCGCGATGCGGCGGTGCATGAGGAGGTCTGCGCGCGCATCGCCGAAGTGGTGTCCGGCCTCGGCTGGCAGGTGAAGGGCATCGTTCCCTCGCCCATCGAGGGCGGGGACGGAAATCGGGAATTTCTCATCGGCGCGGTGCGGGCATGAGCGAATGCGTGATCGCCCGCATGGGCGCCCAGGGCGACGGCTTGGCGGACCTGGAGGGCGGCACCGTCTTCGCGCCCTATACCTTGCCGGGCGAGCGGGTCGCGGGCGTGCTGGAGAAGGACCGCTTCAAGGTGGAGCGGATCCTGGAGGCGAGCCGGGACCGCGTCGCGCCGGAATGCGGGCATTTCGGCCTGTGCGGAGGGTGCCTGCTCCAGCATTGGGCCGCGCCCGCCTATGGCGCGTGGAAGCGCGGCCTCGTGGTCGCGGCCCTGGAGCGCGAAGGGCTCGCCGCCGAGGTGGCGCCGCTTATCGATGCCCATGGCGCGGGGCGGCGGCGCGTCATCTTTCATGCGCGGCAGGCGGGAAGCCGGACCATCGTGGGCTTCGCCGAGCGCAAGTCCCACGCCATGGTGCCCCTCTCCGGCTGTCCGGTGCTGAGCCCCGAACTGGCGCAGGCGCTGGCCGCCTCCCGTGCGGTGGCGGAGGCGCTCGCGCCCCTGAAGAAGCCGCTGGACCTGCATGTGACCGCCACCGACGCGGGCATGGACATGGACGTGCGCGGCTCCGGCCCGCTGCCGCCCATGATCGCCATGGACCTCGCCGCCATCGCCGACCGCTTCCGCCTCGCGCGGCTGACACGCCACGGCGAACTGGTGGCGCAGCGCGAGGCGCCGTTCCTCGCCATGGGTCGGGCGCGGGTGGTGCTGCCCCCGGCCTCCTTCCTCCAGGCGACCCGCGAAGGGGAGGAGACGCTGGCCCGTCTCGCGCTCGCCATCGCGGGCGGCGCGAAGCGGGTGGCGGACCTGTTCTGCGGCGTCGGCACCTTCGCCCTGCGCCTCGCCGAGACGGCGCGGGTGGGCGCCTATGAGAACAACGCCGCCGCCGTGGCCGCGCTCGCCCGCGCCGCCCAGTCCGCGCCGGGGCTGAAGGGCGTCGAGGCCGAGGTGCGGGACCTGTTCCGCCGCCCCCTGCTGGCGGAGGAGCTGAAGCGCTACGACGCCGTCGTCATCGACCCGCCCCGCCAGGGCGCCGAGGCGCAGGCGCAGGAACTGGCGAAGGCCGACCTCGCGCGCCTCGCCTATGTGTCGTGCAGCGCCGCCACCTTCGCCCGCGACGCCCGGATCCTGACCGAAGGCGGGTTCCGCCTCCTGCGCGTCACGCCCGTGGACCAGTTCCGCTATTCGCCCCATGTGGAACTGGTGGCGCATTTCGAGCGATAGGCGGTGCCCCGCGGCCGGTGCGCGGGCCGTGCCGTGGCGCCGTGATATATTATGTAAGAATTGTCTTCTTGCTTACGCATCCGAACGAAAACTGAACAGGCGCGCGCCTGAGTTTACGATCCCGCGATCTTTCCTTGTGGCTGCTGAAGGAAATGGTCTTAAATGACTGGCTTTCTTCAAGCCTTGAAGCGTGGGGTGGAAACATGGACAGACGTCAATTGGTGGCCGGTCTCGGCCTCGCCGGCGCGGTCGCGCCGCTGCTGGTGGCCACGGAAGCGTTGGCGAAACCCGCGGGCAATGGCCTTGCGGCCTATCGCGAAGGAACGCTGACCATCTCGACGATCTCGCGCCGCGCGAGCGAGCTCGCCCTCAAGCAGGGGAGCCCGCAGGTTCAGTCCTTCGCGAAGCTCGAAATGGCCGAGCAGATGACCGTCGGGCAGACCTTGCTGAACAAGGAAAACCCGCCGCTCATGAAACTGGGCGCCGAGGATTCCGATGCCCTGGCGAAGCTCGCGACGCTGTCCGGCGCGCAGTTCGACCAAGCTTATGTGGCGGCGGAAATCGCCGGCCACAAGAAGCTCCTGGGGATTCAGGAGGCCCTGATCGCCAAGGGTGGCCTGGGATCGGACGCCTCGCACATCGCCTATTTCCTGCGCACCTTCATCCATGAGCATCTGGAACTGCTGGCCCAGTTGCAGAAGGCCTGAAGCCGGATCCGGTGTGCGGCCCGGCGGCTCGCTTGTGCGGGCGGCCGGGTCGCCGCGCCTCAATTATTCCAGTGTTCCTGCCACATGCGCTCGCCGATGGTGCAGGAGATGCGGGCGGGGTCCACCACCGGCACAATGTGCGGCTGGCGCTTGGGCTTCACCCCGGCCACTTCCAGCACCAGCTTGGTCTTGATGGCGCGGGCGAACTCGCCCATGGCCCGCACGGGCACCACGAAGGCCCCGGCGCCGCCGATGACGCAATCCTCGTAATAGACATCGAGGTCCGGCACATCCATGGCCGAGTTGGCGTTGCGCTTCAGCACCAGCGGCAGGCCGTTGATGGTGATGCCGCGCTTGACCACTTCGTCGCGCACCTGGGTCACGGGCGGGCCCTGATTGTTCACGCCGTCGCCTGAAATGTCGATGACGTTGCGCAGCGCCTTGTAGCCGCTGGCCTGGAACTGCCCCATGGAGAAGGCCAGCGCGCCCGATATGGACGTGCGGTAGGCCCGGCGCAGCGGCACCGCCAGGATGCGGTCGGAGAGGCTTCGGGCCGTGTCCGGCCCGTCCACGATGGTCCAGGGGATGATGACGCGCTGCTCGTTCTCGCCCGCCCATTCCAGATAGGTGACGGCGATGCGCCCGTTGGGGCCGAGCTTCAGGGCGTCGAGGAACTCCCGGGAGATGAGGGCCGCCGCATAGCCCTCCCGCTGGAGCGCCTGCTCGTCGGGGTCCATGGAATAGGAGATGTCCACGGCCAGGACGAGCTGGACATCCACCGTGTCGTTCGCCCGTGGCGCGGCATGCGCGGGGGCGGTGGCCGCGAGGCCGTTCAGCAGGAAGGCGGCAAGCAGCGCCGCGACGCCAGACCTCCACTGAGCCATGGTTTCCTCCGGGGAGAGCGGCAGCAGGGATGATGCGTCGCATCATGCTGCCACCGACCGGCCCCGGAGTCATTAGCCGCCTTTTCCGGCGGCCCCGGCCAGATCAGGAATCGAGGCTTTCGGTTTCCACGATCTCGATGCCGAAGCCCGCCAGACCCACATAGGTGCGGGCCTTGGAGGCCAGCAGGCGGATGGAGACCACGCCGAGGTCGCGCAGGATCTGGGCGCCGAGGCCCACCTCGCGCCAGTGGCGGTCGCGCTCGGCCTCGCTGGCGCTCTTGTCCGACTGGCCCATGGCGGTGGCGGGGACGCCCGCCGTGCCGTCGCGCAGATAGACCAGCACGCCGCGGCCTTCCGCATTGATGCGCTCCAGCGCCTTCTGCACGGTCTTGGCGCCGCCGAAGGCATCGGCGATGGGATCGGCCCGGTGCAGGCGCACCAGCACGTTCTCCCCGTCGCCGATCCGGCCGTGCACGACGGCGAGATGGTTCACGCTCTCGAACGGGGTGATGAAGGAATAGCCCTTCATCTCGCCGATGGCGGTGGGCACCGGGAATTCGGCCGAGCGGGACACCAGCTTCTCGCGCGCCTGGCGATAGGCGATGAGGTCCGCCACCGAGATGCGGTGCAGGTTGTGGGTGTCCGCGAAGGCGGTGACCTGCGGCCCGCGCTGGACGGTGCCGTCGTCATTCACGAGTTCCGCGATCACGCCCACGGGGGGCAGCCCGGCGAGGCGGCACAGGTCCACGGCCGCCTCGGTATGGCCGGAGCGGATGAGCACGCCGCCTTCCTTGGCGATGAGCGGGAAGATGTGGCCCGGCCGCACGAAGTCCGCCGCGCCCATGTTGGGATTGGCGAGCGCGCGCACCGTGTTGGTCCGCTCCTCGGCCGAGATGCCGGTGGTGGTGCCGTGCCGCACGTCCACGGACACGGTGAAGGCGGTGCCCATGGGCGCGTCGTTGTTGGCCACCATGGGCTCCAGCCGCAGGCGCTTGGCCTCGGACGGGGGCAGGGGCGTGCACACGATGCCGGACGTGTGGCGGATGACGAAGGCCATCTTCTCGGGCGTCGCGAGGGAGGCGGCGAGGATCAGGTCGCCTTCATTCTCGCGGTCGTCGTCGTCGGTGACGACCACGATCTCGCCGCGGGCGATGGCTTCGATGGCGGTTTGGACGCGGGACTGGGCGCTGTCGGTCACGGGAACACCTCGAATGATCGGCGGGGCGAGGCCGAGAAGGTCATTGGGCGTGACGGCGTGGCCGGTGGCCTGCGCGATGCGCTCCGCGGTCTCGCGGGAGACCCAGGCGCGAGCATCGTTGCAAAGGGCCGTCACGCTGGCGGGGGACAGGCCCACCTGCCGGGCGAAGGCGCTGCGCGTCGTGCCAGTGCTGGAGAGCCACTCCGTCAGTTTCATGGGAGCGACGCTAGCACAGGGGTTTTTTCATTGATACCGAAAACAGGATCGTTTTCAGTGATACTGAAATCACCGTTCCGCCGGCCACTGGGGCGACGTGCCCACCTGCCCGCGATGGCGCAGGAAATGGTCCGCCAGCACGCACCAGAGCATGGCTTCGCCCACCGGAACGGCCCGGATGCCCACGCACGGGTCATGCCGTCCCTTGGTGAAGATCTCGGTCTCGGCGCCGAACTTGTCCACGGTCTGGCGCGGGGTGAGGATGGAGGAGGTGGGCTTCACCGCGAACCGCGCCACGATGGGCGCGCCGGTGGAGATGCCGCCCAGGATGCCGCCCGCATGGTTGGACATGAAGGCCGGGCGGCCCTCGTTGCCGCGCCGCATCTCGTCGGCATTCTGCTCGCCGGTGAGGCGGGCGGCGTTGAAGCCCTCGCCGATCTCCACGGCCTTCACCGCGTTGATGCCCATGAGGGCGCCCGCGATGTCCGCGTCCAGCTTGGCATAGAGCGGCGCCCCAAGGCCCGGCGGCACGCCTTCGGCCACCAGCTCGATGAGCGCGCCCACGGAGGAGCCCGCCTTGCGGATGCCGTCCAGATAGTCGGTCCAGACGGGCACCGTGCCGGGGTCGGGGCAGAAGAAGGGATTGTTGCCCACCTCGTTCCAGTCCCAGCGGTCCCGGTCGATGGCGATCTCGCCGATCTGCACCAAAGCGCCGCGCACCGTCACGCCGGGCAGGACCTTGGCCGCCAGGGCGCCGGCCGCGACGCGGGTCGCGGTCTCGCGCGCCGAGGAGCGCCCGCCGCCGCGATGGTCGCGGATGCCGTACTTGGCGTCATAGGCATAGTCTGCATGGCCCGGCCGGTAGCTGCCGGCGATCTCGGCATAGTCCTTGGAGCGCTGGTCCACATTCTCGATGAGCATCGCCACCGGCGTCCCGGTCGTCACGAGCCCGCCATCGGGATGGGGCAAGGTGCCGGACAGGATGCGCACCTCGTCCGGTTCCCGCCGCTGCGTGGTGAAGCGGGACTGGCCGGGACGGCGCCGGTCGAGCGCGGCCTGGATCTCCTCCTGGGAGACGCGCAGGCCGGGCGGGCATCCGTCCACCACGCAGCCGATGGCCGGGCCATGGCTTTCCCCGAACGTGGTCACACGGAACAGATGTCCAAAGGTGTTGAACGACATGCGCCTCGATCCGATCTGGCCGCCAGGAGCGGGCCCTGCTGTGGTCTAGAGGAAAGCGCATCAAAGTTGAAGGCGCCCGGTTCCGTCCTTCGTTTCGCCAAAACCGCCCTGCTCGTGATATGAGAGAGCCAGAAAGGCCCTCGCACTCGCCATGCCCGTTATCGAAATTCTGATCGTTCTTTTCCTCGTTTTGCTCAATGCGGTCCTTGCCGCTGCGGAATTGTCCATCGTCTCCGCCCGCGCGGCCCGGCTCCGGCCAAGGGCCGACCGGGGCCACAAGGGCGCGAAGGCCGCGCTCGCGCTCGGCGCCGAGCCGGGGCGCTTCCTGTCCACGGTGCAGATCGGCATCACCCTCATCGGCATCCTGGCCGGCGCCTTTTCCGGTGCGAGCCTCGGTGAGTGGCTGGGCCGGGTGCTCTCGGACTTCGGCCTGCCGCACAATGCGGCCGATCCCATCGGCTATGCCGTGGCCGTGGCCGCCATCACCTATATCTCCCTCGTCATCGGCGAGCTGATCCCCAAGCGGATGGCGCTGCGCAATCCCGAGCGGCTCGCGGTGGTGCTGGCGCCGCTCATGATCACCCTGTCCAAGGTGGCGGCTCCCGCCGTCTGGCTGCTGGACATTTCCACCCGTGCGGTCCTGCGCCTCCTGGGCGCGGACACGAAGGGGGGCGAAGGCGTCACCGACGAGGAGATCCGCGCCATCATCGCCGAGGCGGAAGGCGCGGGCGTCATCGACCCGGCGGAGCGCAAGATGATCTCGGGCGTCATGCGCCTCGCCGATCGCCCCGTCACCGCCATCATGACGCCGCGCCCCGACGTGGAATGGGTGGACGTGACCGCCAGCGCCGAAGAGATCCGCCAGACGCTGCTGGATGCGCCCCACAGCCGCATGCCCGCCTGCGAGAAATCGCCGGAGGAGACGCTGGGCGTCATCCAGGCCAAGCGCCTGCTCAACGCCTATCTGAAGGGCGAGACGCCGGACCCGCGCGCCTTCGTGGAGCCGGTGCCGTTCCTGGTGGAGACCGTGGGCGCGCTGGAGGCCATGCGCGTGCTGCGCGGGGCGGAAGTGCCCATGGGCATCGTGGTGGACGAGTATGGCGACATGGTCGGCGTCGTCACCGGCTACGACCTGCTGATCGCCATCACCGGCTCCATCACCGAGGCCGAGCATGTCCACGAGCGCCATGTGGTGGAGCGCCAGGACGGCTCGCTGCTGATCTCCGGCGAGACGCCGGTGGACGAGCTGCGCGAGGTGCTGGACGTGGACCTGGAGCAGGACGGCAGCTTCCACACGGTGGCGGGCTTCGCCCTCTCGCAGATCAAGGAACTGCCCGAGGTGGGCGCCATGTTCGACGCCCATGGCTGGCGCTTCGAGATCGTGGACATGGACGGTCGCCGCATCGACAAGCTGCTGGCCTATCGCCCGCCGGTCCTGCACCGGCTGAAGGTGGGCGGGGCCTGATCCCGCCCACCGCCCGGTCTTCGACCGGAGCCGGGCGGGCCTCCGGGATCAGTCGGCGACCGCGAAGCTGCCGCCCGACAGCACATAGATGGCGCCCTGGCGGATGGGCACCAGGGCGGCCTCGCCCTGGGGCATGCCCGCCTTGGCGTGCAGCAGCGCGCGGATGACCCCGCCATGGGTGACGACCACCGCATCCGTGGCGAGCCGGTCGATGGCGGCGCTGGCGCGCGCCATCAGCTCCGCATAGCTCTCCCCGCCGGGCGGCGCGAAATGCCAGGGGTCCTTGTCGCGGGCCACCACGTCATTCTCGTAGCGCCGGCGGAGCTGGGGCCAGGTATGGCCTTCCCAGCGGCCGAACGAGAGTTCGCGCAGGTCGTCGTCATGGGCGAAATCCGCCACCGGCAGGTCCAGCGTGGTGCGCAGGATGCGCATGGTCTCCACCGCCCGTGACAGCGGGCTGGAGACATAGTGCAGGCGGCCGACGCCGCTGCCCACCATCTGGTTGAGCACCCGCCCCACCTCGGCCGCCTGGGCGCGGCCCAGCGCGTTGAGGGCGATGTCCCGGCGGCCCTGGAGCCGGCCGGCGATGTTCCAGTCCGTTTCGCCGTGGCGCACCAGGAACAGGCGTTTCATCGCGGCGGCAGGGTCAAGGTGTGGGTGTACCATTGGCCGATGGGCGGGTAGGTCACCTTGATGACGGCCTGGCCGGAGCCCGTGCCCGTCACAACCGTGCCCCCCATCCTCTGGCCCTGGCAGACGAGATAGCCGTAATCGGTCCCCGTCACCACGAAGGAGCCGGGGCGGATGGACAGCGTCACGCCCGGCGAGGCGCTGACCACGCTGATGGCGGGCGCGCCGAGATTGCTGCATTGCTGGTTGGCGGTGCCGGCCGCGAACAGCACGCCATCGCTGCCCCCGCCGGTATAGAAGTTCACCACATAGGCGTCGGGGTCGTTGTCCATCCAGGCGCAGGCCGGTGCGACGCAGGCCAGCAGGCCGACGGCCCCGACCGCGGCCCCCATCCCCCTTGATTGCCAGCGTCCCGCCATCCGGTTCTCCCCTCCCGCCGGCGCCGCCGGGCCTACCTGCCCGGCACCTCGATCCTATGATCATACCACGCGCCGAGATGCGGGTAGGTCACGCGCACCACGAGGCTCATGCCGCCCTTGGGCGGACGCCCCACGAGCCGCACCACGGCGCCGCTTACCGGGCGGCCGAGGCAGAAGGTGGAGCCCGCGTCCGTGCCGGTGGCGACGAACGTGCCGGGCACGATGGCCACCTTGCCCTGCGCCGGCGGCTTCACCAGCGTGATGACCGGGCGCTGTTCCGCCTGGCAGAGGAAATCCACCGTCGCCGCGCCGAACAGGATGCCGTTGCCCGAGCCGGTCATGTACGCGATCCGCGATTCGGACGGCGTCACATAGTTCGGGAAGATCGCGCCGCCGGGGCCGAAGACCCGGTCGCGCAGGGGATATTCCTGGAAGCTGGGCGGGCTCTGGGCCAAGGCGGAGCCCGCGCCGAGGGCGAGCAGCGCTGCGACGAGAGCGGTCTTCAGGCAGCGCATGGTCGGGCCTCCGTCAGTCGCGCACCAGCGCCAGGTCCGGCGCGTCGGGGTGCTTCATGCCGACGATATGATAGCCCGCATCCACATGATGTACCTCGCCCGTCACACCTCGTGAGAGATCGGACAGGAGATACACGCCGGTGTCGCCCACTTCCTCGGTGGTGACGGTGCGGCGCAGCGGCGAATTCAGCTCGTTCCACTTGAGGATATAGCGGAAATCGCCGATGCCCGAGGCCGCCAGGGTCTTGATGGGCCCGGCCGAGATGGCGTTGACGCGGATGTTCTTGGGGCCGAGGTCGGCGGCAAGATAGCGCACGCTCGCCTCGAGCGCGGCCTTGGCGACGCCCATGACGTTGTAGTGCGGCATCCACTTCTCGGCGCCGTAATAGGTCAGCGTCAGCAGCGCGCCGCCGTCGGTCATCAGCTTCTCCGCGCGCTGAGCCAGCGCGGCGAAGGAGAAGCAGGAGATGAGCATGGTCTTGGAGAAATTGTCCGCCGTGGTGTCCACGTAGCGGCCGTCCAGCTCGTCCTTGTTGGAGAAGGCGATGGCATGGACCAGGAAGTCCAGCTTGCCGAACAGCTTCTCCGTCTCCGCGAAGACCGCGTCCATGGTGGCGGGCTCGGTGACGTCGCAATGGCCCACCAGGTGGGCGCCGAGTTCGTTCGCCAGCGGCTCCACCCGCTTCTTCAGCGCCTCGCCCTGATAGGTGAGGGCGATTTCCGCGCCCTGGGCGCGCGCCGACTTGGCGATGCCGTAGGCGATGGAGCGGTTGTTGGCGATGCCGAGGATCAGCCCGCGCTTTCCCGTCATGAGATTGCCGGTGCTGCCGTGGTTCGCCATTTGCCTGAACTCCTGAAATTCCATTCCGCCCGCAACGGGGGGCGCGGCCTCCTATCGCATGCGGGCGATGGGGGTTCAAGCGAGCGCATGCAAGAACGGCCTTGCCTCCCTGCCGGAGCGCATGCTAGAGGCTCCGACCTCGGTTCGGAGTGTAGCGCAGTCTGGTAGCGCACCACGTTCGGGACGTGGGGGTCGCAGGTTCAAATCCTGCCACTCCGACCATTCCAGACGCCCTCAGCGGCGTCCCCCCTGTCCCCCCGCAGAACCCGATTCCAAGCAGACGCCACCGGCGCGGCCGCACGCCCCCATGGCGCGATTCGCCGCGCCGAATCGGCCGCGAATCAAAAGGGCGCCCCGGAGGGCGCCCTTGCTGCGTGATTCGCGGGCCGTGCTCAGGCGGCGCGGATCCGGGTCACGAAGCTGTCGGTGGCGTTCCGCAGGTCGGAAGACGTCCGGGACAGTTCGGACGAGGCTTCCAGAAGCTGGCTCGCCGCGCTGCCGGTCTCGGCGGCGGTGCGCGACACTTCCGCCATGTTGCTGGTGGCACCGCGTGCGCCGTCGGACGCCCGGGAGATGGAATGGGCGATCTCCTGGGTGGCGGCGGACTGCTGGGAGACCGCCGAGGCGATGGAACCGGCGATCTCGCTGATCTCGCCGATGGTCTCTGCGATGTCCGAGATGGCCTTCACGGCGTCGTCTGTGGCGCTTTGCACGGTGGAGATCTGGGCCTCGATCTCGGCGGTGGCCTTGGCGGTCTGGTCCGCCAGATTCTTCACTTCGCTGGCCACGACCGCGAAGCCGCGCCCCGCCTCGCCCGCACGCGCCGCCTCGATGGTGGCGTTGAGGGCCAGCAGGTTGGTCTGGCCGGCGATGTTGGTGATGAGGCTCAGGATGTCGCCGATGCGCCGCGCGGCCTCCAGGAGGCGGGTGATCTTGCCCGCCGCGTCGTTCGCTTCCTGCACCGCCACCCCGGCGATGCGGGTGGATTCCTCCACCTGGGTGCCGATCTGGTCCACGGACGCGGAAAGTTCCTCGGCGGCGGCGGCCACGGTCTCCACCATGGTGGCGGCCATCTGGGCCGCTTCGGAGGCCTCGCCGGAGCGGTGGGAGGTGCTTTCCGCCATCCCGGCCATGGCGCGGGCCGAGGCCTGGAGTTCCTCGGATGTCGCGGAGACGGCGCCCGCGATGCGGCCCACCGCGCGGTCCAACTCGTCCGCCACGTCCTGGAAGGCGGTGCGCCGTTCCACTTCCATCTTCTCGCGCATGGCGCCCTGCTCGGCCTGGAGGCGCACCATCTCGATGGAATTGTTGCGCAGCACTTCCACGGCGCGGGCGATCTCGCCGATCTCGTCCTTTCGCGCGAGGCCCACCACGTTCACGTCCAGGACGCCCTGGGCGATCTTCTCGATGTCGACCGCCATGACGCGGATGGGCTGCACCACCCGGCGCGTGATGAAGATGGCGAACCCGACCACCACCAGCAGGATGACGGTGCACAGGACCATGGCGCCGATGAAGCCGGTGCGGGCCTGGGCCATGTGCTCGTCGGACATGGCGTCGGCGGCGGTGAAGGCGGCGTCGCGCGGCGCCAGGGCCGCCACCAGGGCCGGGCGCACCCGGGCGCGCCACGCATCCACGGTGAAGGCCGGCTTGCCGTTGAGGGCGCCCTGGAAGGCCGCGAGGCTTTCCGCGCCGAGGCCGGTCATGAATTCCGCCTTCGCGCGCTCCGCCGCCGCCTCGATGCCGGGCAGGTCGCGCAGCTCGCTCACCGCGTGCTCCAGCATGGACCACAGCGCGCGGATCTGCCCCTCATACATGTAGAACTGCTCCACCTGCGCGGGCGTGATGGGCTTCTGATTGCCGAAATAGGTGGTGAGCATCGTCGAGCGGCGCCCGCCGATGTCGCGCATCATGAGGGAGAGCCGCGCCATGGCCGCGAGGCGGCCGATCTCGGCATTGTTGTCGCTGACCCGCAGTTCGAGCGTGTCGGACAGGCGGCTCACCGCCGCCAGGAGATTGGTGGTGTCCGTGATGTAGCGCGCGGCGGCATCGGGCGCGCGCTGGGCCAGCGGCTTCACGATCTGCGCGTCGGCCTGGGTCCGGGCCGCCTTCACGCCCGCGACGATCTTGGCGAACGCCTCGTCCACCATCTTGGCGTCGGCTCCGTCCAGCGCGGACTTCGTGGCCGCAATGGCGGCGAGGGATTCATCGGCCCGGGTCGTCGGCGGCTTGGCCGCCGCTGCAGTCTCGCTGAGGAGGAGCTGGTTGTAGTCGCCCCGCTCCACGGACAGGCGCTCGCTCAGATAGGCAAGGTTCGCCAGGACTTCCATCAGTTCCTGGGCCGCCGTCGCCTGCTGCCATTTGCGCCATTCGCCGATGGCGAACACCACGCCGCCGGCCATGGCCACCGCGCCGATGAGGGAGATCGAAAGAAGAAAAAGGCCGCGAACGCGCATCTGGAGCCCCTCGCCCGAACGGGCATGCCGAAACCTCAAGAGCGCTAAAATCGATGGCTTGCGCGGGGCTTGAGCAGGCGCGGCGCGGGGCGGGGCGCCGAAGACAAACCAAAGAAAAACCCGCCCGGATGTGCCGGGCGGGTCGAAACGTCACGGGGCGATCTCACCAGCCGCAGTGCAGGCCGCCATAGGGGCCGCGCCAGCAATGGCCGCCATAGCCCGGCCCCACCCACCAATCGATGAACAGGCTCGCCGCCTGGCCGGACACCGGCGCCTCGGGGCTGAGGACCTTGATGGTGTAGGTGAGCGTGTCGCCGGACAGGACCGGGTCGGTCAGTTCCACCACCGACACCTTGGAGGTGCCGTCCTTGGTCACCGAGAGGGTGGCGTTGGGCGGATCCTTCTGGAAATTGTCCTTCCCCTGGTTCCAGAAGCTGACGAATTTCGGGGTGGCCGTGTCGCCGGTCATGCGCTCGGGGCGGTCCGAGAACATCACCGTCTGGGGCGAGACGCCCTTCAGCACCAGCTTGTTGCCGTCGACGGTCGCGGAATCCGCGGTCTGGACGAACAGCCAGTTGGCCGCCGGCATGGGGACCGACGCCGTGGGATTGTCGGCCGCCATGGCCGGCACGGCGGCGGCCAGGGTGCCTGCGATCAGGGCTGCACTCAACCAAGTCTTGCTCAATGAAGTCTTCATGGGAGCCTCCCACTGTCTTTTGACGGGGCGGACCCTAGCAGGCTCCCAATAAAAGAAAATATCTGAAACCCTCTATTGCAGTAATTTAAGATGGCGCATGAACGTTGCGTAATGTTCGTCCGTCCGAATGCTTTATGCCTGCCGCTTGAGGAGGATGGCGGCGAGGGCGAACGCGCCGCAGGCGATGGCCGCCACATAGGCCAGGCCGTGCACGAAGACCTGCATGGCAAGCCCGGCCGCCAGCGGCCCCACCAGGGCGCCGCCGCCCCAGACGAGGCCCATGACCGCGTAGATGCCCACCAGTTCGCCGCCCTTGAAGCGCGAGCCCACGACCGTGAGCATGATGGTGGCGACGCCCACGAACGAGCCGCCCCACACGAACAGCAGGCTGTAGGCCGCCCATTCATGGCCCATGGTGAACGGCCACAGCACGGCGCCGAGGGTGGCGATGACTGCCAGGATGATCACCAGCCGGCGGCGGTCCATCTTGTCGCCCAGCCAGCCGATGGGAAGCTGGAGCAGGATGGCGCCCACCATCATGCAGGTGATGAGGCGGGTGGCGTCGCCCTCGCTCCAGCCCACGTTCACCGCATAGATGGCGAGGAAGGACAGGCCCGCCGCCTCCAGCGCCGCGTTCAGCAGCGTGGCCGACAAGGCGAGGGGGGCGAGGCGCATGTAATGGACGGGGCTCGAATGGGACGGCTCCTCGAACACCGGCGCCTGCACCTTGGGGGAGGCGATGAACAGGGCGGAGAACAGCGCAAGGCCCGCACCGACGGCGTAGGGCAGGATGCCGGACGTGCCGATCAGCGACAGGATCAGCGGCCCCATGGCGAAGCCCACCGACAGCGCGGCGGTGTAGGTCGCCATGGCGCGGGCGCGGGTTTCCTCGGTGCTGAGGCTGTTGATCCAGGTCTCGGAGAGCACGAACAGCGTCTCGGAGGCGGCGCCCAGCAGGAAGCGCAGGGGGAACCAGAGCCAGACCACGGGCATGAGCGGGAAGCCCATGAGCGTGACGGCGGCGAGCGCGAGCGCCGTGAGGATCAGCTTGCGCGCGCCGAACAGGGCGACGATGCGGGGCAGCACCATGGCGGTGGCGAGGATGCCCACCGCATGCATGGCGGCGTTGGCGCCGATGGCGGCCTCGCTCAGGCCCTTCTCCGCCAGGTCCAGCGCGATGAGCGCGGCGCTGAGGCTGTAGGTGAGGCCGAACATCATCGCGGTGGCGATGACGGCTCCCCGGGACAGGAGATTCGAGCCGGAGGTCATCGCGGTCACGGCGCTGTTTCCTTGCTGGGAGAGGGAAGGGGCTCGGAGTAGGTGTCGTCGCGCGGGGCGTCGGAGCCGCGCAGGATGCGGCCGAACATGTGGAAGGCGCCGCGCAGGCGGTCCATCCAGGTCAGGTCCTGGCGCTCCACGATGCGGTGCAGGGCGCGGGCATAGTCGAGCGCGTAGCCCGGCGTCCAGGTCATGGTCTCCGCGCGCTGGCGCAGCAGCACCGCGACCCAGAGGTCCGGGTTGCACAGCAGGCGGATGAGGCGCGCCCAGGGATAGTTCGAGGCGAGCGAGCCCTCCAGCGCCGCGTCAAGCGCGGAAGCGACCGCCACCGAGCAGTTTCGGTTGGTGAGGTTGTAGGTGTTGTCCTGCCGGTAGCCCGCCCAGAAGGCGCGCAGGCGCCGCAGGCTGTAATTGCGGAACACGACGCTGGAATCCGCCTCGCACCAGCCCGCGACTTCCTCCTCATAGGACGGCTGCAGGCGGCCCGGCATGTCGTTTTCCTTCGTGGCCCGGAACATGGCCATGAAGTCCCCGGACGAGCGGTCGATCTCCACCGCGGGATAGTGGCTGATATAGACGCCCGGCGCCTGGAGCGCGGCGTGGCCGGTGGAGATGACGCCGTTCTTGTCCACGGCGGCGATGTAGCGGTCCAGCAGCGGGCGGCGCTGGGAGACGTCGGCGGAGCCCACCGGCGTCCAGACGCGCACGATCATGGGCGCCTCGGGCTTCGGCTCGTCCTCGAGGCCGATCAGCACGGGCGCGTTGTCGTACCATTGCCGCTTGCCGAACATGGGCAGGGCGAGGATCGCGACTTCCGGCTCCAGGCTCTTCAGGGAGAAGCTCATGCGCAGGAGCACCCAGCCGGACAGCATGAGGCTGAGGCTCACGCAGAACGGGATGTTCTTCTCGCGCGGGATGGGCCAGTCGCTGATGATCAGCGCGGCAAGCGCGAATTCCAGCAGGCCGAATGCCACCACCGACTTCCACGCCGCATAGCGCAGGGCATTAGCGGTGAGGATGCGCAGGATGCCGTCCACGATGAAGGCGGCCGCGAACAGGCTGGTGACCGCCAGGTCGTTGCGCACCGGGAAGTCCAGGATCAGCGCGGCGAACAGCAGCAGCACCAGCGCGCGGATCAGCGTGAGCCAGCTCTTGACGCCGCCCGCGACGGAGGAGAAGGCGAGCGCGGCCTGGATGACGAAGATCACGCCGAACGCCTGGGTGGCAAACAGCGTCACGCCGTCGGCCGCATCGACAAAGATCATCATGCCGATGAGGGTGAGGACGGCGCCCAGGGCGGCGACCACATACCAGCGGCGGCGAAGGGAATCGGAACCGATCAGAAGAAAGGCAAGCTGCCCCACCGGCATCAATCCTCAAAACGTTGATCGCCTTCCTAATTCAACTCGCAGATTCGGCCAAGTGTCCAAGCGTTGCTGGGGCTCTGGAAATATTGCGAAAGAAACAGCAAGACGGGGTGTTGATGCCCCGCGTGTTTGCGGACCGGGCGAAGTCGGCCGCGCAGGGGTGCGCAGTCGGCGCCATGTCCTTCCGTGCCGCCTGCCGCCGGAACAGGGGCGCCCGTCCGGCGGTTACTTGCGCGGACACGATATTCCAAGGAGGAGCACATGGCGGCACCGGACATGGAACGGCTGAAGGCCGACGCGACGGGCAATACCGGCCTCAGCGAGGTGTTGGAGCGGGCGGTCGAGGACTTTGCAAGCACGCAGGATGCGGTGGAATTCCTGGCGAGCAGGGGGTTCGAGGTCTCCGCGCGGGAATTGTCGCAGACCGCCGCCGAGGAGGCGCAGGAGGCGGCTCCGGAGGGAGAGGGCGGCTATCAGGCCCTGATGCGGTTCGTCGCGAGCCATTGAGCCGCGCACCCATGCGGAAAGGCCCGGGCAGCGCGGCCCGGGCCTTTTGCGTCACAGGATGGTGCCGTGGAGGAACAGCCACGCCACGCTGAAATAGATGACGATGCCGGTCACATCCACCAGCGTCGCCACGAACGGGGCCGAGGCGGTGGCGGGGTCGAAGCCCAGCCGCTTGAGGATGAAGGGCAGCATCGAGCCCGACAGCGAGCCGAAGGTGACGATGCCCACCAGCGCCACGCCGATGGTCACGGACAGAAGCAGCCAGTGCTCGCCATAGTCGAAGATGCCCAGTTCCTGCCAGATGGCGATGCGGGCGATGCCGATGACGCCGAGGATGGTGCCGAGCACGATGCCCGTGGGCAATTCCCGGAACGCCACCTTGTACCAGTCCCGCAGGCGCACCTGCTGGAGCGCCAGGGCGCGGATGATGAGGGATGTGGCCTGGGACCCCGAATTGCCGCCTGAACTCATGACGAGCGGGATGAAGAGCGCCAGAACGATGGCCTTCTCCAGCTCGTCGGAAAACACCTGCATGGCGCTGGTGGTGAGCATTTCCGAGAGGAACAGCACGCACAGCCAGCCGGCGCGCTTCTGGATCATCTCGCCGAAGCCGATCTGGAGATAGGGCTCGTGGATATGCTCCATGCCGCCCATGCGCTGCACGTCCTCGGTCTGCACGTCGATCATGGCGTCGATCATGTCGTCGAAGGTGCAGATGCCGATGATGTGGCCGGTCGTGTCCACCACCGGCACGGCCAGAAGGTCGTACTTGGCAATGAGGCGCGCCACGTCCCCGCGGTCCGCCAGGGCATTGGCGGTGATGGGCGCGTAGCTCGGCGCGAGGGAGAGGATGGGCGCCGCGGGCGCGGCGGTGAGCAGCGCGCGCAGCTTCACCACGTTCACCAGCTTCCGGGTGACGGGATCCAGCAGGTAGATGGCGTAGATGGTCTCGCGGGAGGATTCCACTTCCCGCAGGTGGGTCAGCGTCTGCTCCACGGTCCAGTCGGACGGGATGCTGACGAACTCGGTGGTCATGATGCTGCCCGCGCTGTTGTGCGGGTAGGTGAGCAGCCGGTCGATGCTGGCGCGGGTGTCGGGCGTCAGCCGGTCCTTCAGCTCGGACCGCTTCGGCTCGGGAAGCCAGCGCAGGATGTCCGCGACGCGGTCGCTGGACATGCGCTCCATCAGCTCCGCCGCCTTCTCGGCGGGCAGCTCCTCCATGACCTCGCACGCCCAGTCGAAGTCCGGCTGGTCCATGAGTTCCACGGCCCAGTCCTCGGGCAGGGTGCCCATGAACTGGACCGTGTCCTCCAGCGACTTGCGGTTCAGCAGCTCGACGATGTCGGCCACATGGTGGGCTGCCAGCGCCTTCGGCGATGCGGCGATGGCGGCGGTGTCGATCGGATCCTGCTTCATCCCTGTCCCCGGTCCCCGCCCGCGTGATGCGGGCCCTCGGGGAAGCCCTTAGCCGGGACCCGCAAACGTCGTGTGACGCTTCGGAACGGCCCTCTGGGAACGGGATCAGGCGTCGCGGAACACGCCGTCCTCGCCCATGACCTCCAGGCGCCCGGTGGCCACGCCAAAATAGGCACCATGCAGGGCCAGCTCGCCCGCTTCCACGCGCTCCGCCACCCAGGGGAAGCTCTTCAGATTGCCGATGGACAGGCGCACGCAGCAATGCTCGCAGAAGCGCTGGCGCTCCGCCTCGGGCACGTCGGCGGCCAGCGTCTGGCGGCGCGCTTCCTCGGCGATCTCGATCCAGTGGGCGACGAAGTCCTGCGCCCCGGGAGGCGCGCCCGTGAGCAGAGCGTTCACGCCGCCGCACTGGGCATGGCCCATGACGACGATGCGCTTCACTTCCAGCACGCGCACCGCGAATTCCAGCGCCGCGCTGGTGCCGTGATAATTGCTGTCCGGCTGATAGGGCGGCACGAGGTTCGCGACGTTGCGGGCCACGAACAGTTCGCCCGGGCCGGCATTGAAGATCATCTGGGGATCCACGCGGCTGTCCGAGCAGGCGACCACGAAGGTATCCGGCTTCTGCCCCCGCGCCGCCAGGCGCTCGAACAGGGCCTTGTGATCCGGCCACGCCACGTCCCGGAACCGCCTGTAGCCGTCGATCAAGCTTTCCATCATATCCAGCCTCGCACGCAGAGCGCCCATAAAAGAGGCTCCATTGCACCCGCGGTCAAGATAGCTGCGGTGCACAACGCAAGGACACCCTGCGCTGGCGGAACGCATGCCCCGTTATCGCGTTACTTCCACGAGCGAAATCACACGCAGGAGAGATGCGATGCGCGGGCTTGTTCTTTGGTTTCTGGGCGTTCCTTTTTCTGTGATCGTCCTGCTGTACCTGTTCAACGTCCTCTGACACGAACGGCCGTCCACAGTGGCGAGGCCCTATGCATCCCGCACGTTTTGCCTGAAAATTGTGCAAAACATGCGGGATGCATGCCCGATTCCCGCCTGCACGGTCGGGCGGTTGCGGGTTTGGCGGGCCGCATCCCTGCATCGACACTGATGGCATGACGCTTGCTCCAGGCTTTCGGCTGGCCGCGCGCCGGCATGAAAAACACGGAGAGAGCGCATGCTCGGTTTGCTGGGACGGGCGGCCAAAGGGCTGGGAGTCGGATTGGGGGCTCTCGCCGCGGTGGCGGCGGTGGCGGGGACCATCGGTTCCGCCTCTGCGCAGGAGACGATCAAGGTCGGCATCCTGCATTCCCTGTCGGGGACCATGGCGATCAGCGAGACCACGCTGAAGAACGTCATGCTCATGCTCATCGAGGAGCAGAACAAGAAGGGCGGCGTGCTCGGCAAGAAGCTGGAGCCGGTGGTGGTGGACCCCGCCTCCAACTGGCCGCTGTTCGCCGAGAAGGCCCGTGAACTGGTCACCAAGGACAAGGTGGCGGCGGTGTTCGGCTGCTGGACCTCGGTCAGCCGCAAGTCCGTGCTGCCGGTCTTCAAGGAACTGAATTCGATCCTCTTTTACCCCGTCCAGTACGAGGGCGAGGAGAGCGAGCGCAACGTGTTCTACACCGGCGCCGCTCCCAACCAGCAGGCCATTCCCGCCGTGGAATACCTGATGAAGGAAGAGAAGGTGGAGCGCTGGGTGCTGGCGGGCACCGACTATGTCTATCCCCGCACCACCAACAAGATCCTGGAAGCCTTCCTGAAGTCCAAGGGCGTGAAGCCCGAGGACATCATGATCAACTACACGCCGTTCGGCCAGTCCGACTGGCAGACGATCGTCTCCGACATCAAGAAGTTCGGCTCCGCCGGCAAGAAGACGGCCGTGGTATCCACCATCAACGGTGACGCCAACGTGCCCTTCTACAAGGAGCTGGCGAACCAGGGCATCAAGGCGACCGACATCCCGGTCGTGGCCTTCTCCGTGGGCGAGGAAGAACTCGCCGGCATGGACACGAAGCCCCTCGTCGGCCATCTGGCGGCGTGGAACTACTTCATGTCCATCAAGACCCCGGAGAACGATGCCTTCATCAAGCAGTGGCAGGCCTTCATGAAGAATCCGAAGGCGGTGACCAACGATCCCATGGAGGCCCATTATATCGGCTTCAACATGTGGGTTCAGGCCGTCACCAAGGCCGGCACCACGGACCCGGACAAGGTGATCGCGGCTCTCCCGGGCACCAAGCAGCCGAACCTCACCGGCGGCGTGTCCGAGATGCTGGCCAACCACCACATCACCAAGCCCGTCTTCATCGGCGAGATCGAGGAGAACGGCCAGTTCGACGTGGTGTGGAAGACCGAGAACCTCATCCCCGGAGAGGCGTGGTCGCCCCAGCTCGAGGGCTCGAAGTTCCTCGTCGCCGACTGGGTGAAGCTGAACTGCGGCAATTTCGACACCCAGAAGAACGTCTGCCTCGGCAGCGCCACCAAGTGAGCATGGGGCCCGCCGCTCCGGCGGCGGGCCTGCTTCCTCCGCGGGCCGCCTCCGGGCGGCCCGTTTCATCCGTATCGTGGCGGGGTCGTGTGGACATGCGGATCTTGAGCGCGAGGCGCGCCGGCATCCTGTCGCTGGCGCTGATGATGTTGGCCTCCATCCTGTTCGTCGCCCCGGCCCCTGTCCGCGCCCAGGGCGCGGCGGACCTGCCGGGCACCATCGCCCGCTTCGGGGCCGACAGCTACGGCGACACCGAGGCCGCCCTCGGCGCCCTGGCCCTGTCCGGCGATCCGCGCGCCTCCGACATCGTGGAGGCCCTGCGCGACGGGCGCCTCCTGTACGATCCCCAGACCAAGGCGGTCTATCTGCGCACCCCGGCCGGGGCCGTCACCGAGGCCGCGACCGGCGCTGCGGTGGCGACGCCCCCCTCGGGCCTTCGGCCGGTGCGCATGAACAACCGCGTGCGCCGCGCCCTGGATGCCGCCGCCGGTGCGCTGGCCCTGGTGAGCCCGGATCCCGCCAAGCGGCTCGATGCCGCCGCTTCCGTCTTCAAGTCGCGCGATGCCGCCGCGTTGCCGGCTCTCGACGCGGCCATCGCCAAGGAGACGAACCCCGAGGTGAAGACCGCGCTCGCCCAGGCGCGCGCCGCCCTCATCGTCTCCAATCCCCAGATCTCGGAGCCCGAGCGCGTCTCCGCCGCCCGGCTCATCGCCGCGCGCGGCGACCAGGAGGCGCTGGCGGTGCTCTCCAGCCTTCCGGCCGACAGCCCCGCCGCCGTCAAGCAGGCGGCGGCCGACGGCATCGAGAGCGTCAACCGCTCGCTCGCCCTGTGGGCGGTGGCGCAGAATGTCTGGTACGGCCTGTCGCTGGGCTCCGTGCTGCTGCTGGCGGCCATCGGCCTCGCCATCACGTTCGGCGTCATGGGCGTCATCAACATGGCCCATGGCGAGATGGTGATGATCGGTGCCTACACCACCTATGTGGTGCAGGAGGTGATCCGCACCAGTGCGCCCTTCCTGTTCGGCTGGTCGCTGGCCATCGCGCTGCCGCTCGCCTTCCTCGTCACGGCGCTCGTGGGCATCCTCATCGAGCGCACGGTGATCCGCTTCCTCTATGGCCGCCCGCTGGAGACGCTGCTCGCCACCTGGGGGCTCTCGCTCATCCTTCAGCAGGCGGTGCGCTCGGTGTTCGGCCCCACCAACAAGGAAGTGGGCGCCCCGTCCTGGATGTCCGGCTCGTTCGACATCGGGCAGATGGCCATCACCTATAACCGGCTCTGGATCATCGTCTTCGCGCTGCTGGTGTTCTTCGCGCTGCTGCTGGTGCTCAAGCGCACCATGCTCGGCCTCTATGTGCGCGCCGTCACCCAGAACCGGCGCATGGCGGCGGCCATGGGCATCCGCACCGGGCGCATCGATGCGCTGACCTTCGGGCTCGGCTCGGGCATCGCGGGCATCGCGGGCGTCGCCCTGTCGCAGATCGACAATGTCAGTCCCAATCTCGGCCAGGGCTACATCATCGACAGCTTCATGGTGGTGGTGTTCGGCGGGGTGGGGAACCTCTGGGGCACGCTGGTGGCCGCCTTCGGCCTCGGCATCGCCAACAAGCTGCTGGAACCCTTCGCGGGCGCGGTGCTGGGCAAGATCCTCATCCTCGTCCTCATCATCCTGTTCATCCAGAAGCGCCCGCGCGGCCTGTTCGCGCTCAAGGGCCGGGCGGTGGAAGCATGACCGGCATCATCGACCGCAAGGGCTGGTTCTTCATCGCCATCGTGCTGGGCGCGGCGGTGCTGGTGCCCGCCGCCAACCTCATGGTGCCGGAAGGCAGCCCGCTCCACGTCTCCGACTATCTGGTGCCGCTGCTGGGCAAGTATCTGTGCTACGCGCTGCTCGCCGTGGCGGTGGATCTGGTCTGGGGCTATTGCGGCGTGCTCTCGCTGGGCCACGGCGCCTTCTTCGCGCTCGGCGGCTATGCCATGGGCATGTATCTCATGCGCCAGATCGGCCCGCGCGGCGTTTACGGCAACCCGGTCCTGCCGGACTTCATGGTGTTCCTGAACTACAAGGAACTGCCCTGGTTCTGGTGGGGCTTCGACTGGTTCCCCTTCGCCCTCGTCATGGTTCTGTTCGTGCCGGGGCTGTTGGCCTTCCTGTTCGGCTGGTTCGCCTTCCGCTCGCGGGTCACGGGCGTCTACCTGTCCATCATCACCCAGGCCATGACCTATGCGCTGATGCTGGCCTTCTTCCGCAACGACATGGGCTTCGGCGGAAACAACGGCCTCACCGACTTCAAGGACATCCTGGGCTTCTCCATCTCGGCGGATGGCACGCGCGCGGCGCTGTTCGCCGTCTCGGCGGTGGCGCTGGCGGGCGGCTATGTCCTGTGCCGGGCGCTGGTCACGTCGAAATACGGCAAGGTGCTGGTGGCGGTGCGCGACGCGGAGAGCCGCACGCGGTTCATGGGCTACCGGGTGGAGAACTACAAGCTGCTCTGCTGGACCCTCTCGGCCATGCTGGCGGGGGTGGCCGGGGCGCTCTACGTGCCGCAGGTGGGCATCATCAATCCCGGCGAGTTCGCGCCCGCCAACTCCATCGAGGCGGTGATCTGGGTGGCGGTGGGCGGCCGCGGCACCCTGGTGGGCGCGGCGGTGGGCGCTCTGCTGGTGAATGCGGGCAAGACCTGGTTCACCGGCCTGCTCCCGGAAGCCTGGCTGTTCGCCCTCGGCGCGCTGTTCGTGCTGGTGACGCTGTTCCTGCCGCGCGGCGTCCTGGGCCTGTGGGACACCATCGCCGCGCGCCGCGCCAAGCCCTCGCAGACCGCCGTCCCGGCGGCCAAGCCCGCGGAGTGAGGACGATGGAACCCATCACCCAGTCGCTCCTCTATCTCGACAACGTCTCCGTGGTGTTCGACGGCTTCCGGGCGCTCAACGCCCTGTCGCTGACCATCGAGGAAGCCGAGATGCGCGCCATCATCGGCCCCAACGGCGCCGGCAAGACCACCATGATGGACGTGATCACCGGGAAGACCCGCCCCACCAAGGGCGAGGCCATGTTCGCGGGGGTCCACGACCTCACCAAGCTGGACGAGGCCGCCATCGCCCAGCTCGGCATCGGCCGCAAGTTCCAGACGCCCACCGTGTTCGACATGCACACGGTGGAGGACAATCTGCTGCTGGCCCTGAAGGAGGACCGGCGCGCTTTCTCCAACATCTACTGGCGCCGCACGGCGCGGGAAAAGGAGCGCATCGAGGTGCTGCTGGAGCGCATCCGCATGACCGACCAGCGCCACCGCAAGGCGGCCGAACTCAGCCACGGCCAGAAGCAGTGGCTTGAGATCGGCATGCTGCTGGCCCAGGAGCCGCGCCTGCTGCTGGTGGATGAGCCGGCCGCCGGCATGACCGACCAGGAGACCGCCGACACCGCCGAGCTTCTGCGCGACATCGCGAAGACCCAGTCCGTGGTGGTGGTGGAGCACGACATGCAGTTCGTGCGCGACCTCGGCGTGAAGGTGACGGTGCTGCACGAGGGCTCGGTCCTGGCCGAGGGCTCCCTCGACCAGGTGAGCGCCAACGAGCGCGTCATCGAAGTCTATCTGGGGAGGTGAGGATGGGACGCGCGATCGACGCTGTTTCCCCTCTCCCCCTGCGGGAGAGGGTGCCGAGCGCAGCGAGGCGGGTGAGGGGTGGGGTGCCGCCTGTCGCCGTCTCGAAGGTCAGCGCAGGCGGAAAGGCCCCCTCACCCCATCCCTCTCCCGCGGGGGGAGAGGGAGGCTGCGGCGCCCACGGAGGCCACCCATGCTGAAGGTCGAAAACCTCGATCTCTATTACGGCGCGGCGCACACGCTGCGGAAGGTGTCCCTGGAGGCGCTGCCGGGGCAGGTGACGTGCGTGCTCGGCCGCAACGGCGTGGGCAAGACCTCGCTGCTGCGCGCCATCGTGGGCCAGCGGCCCATCGCCGGGGGCTCCGTCAATTTCAAGGGGCAGGACATCACCCGCATGGCGACGCCGGACCGGGCGGCGCTCGGCATCGGCTTCGTGCCCCAGGGGCGCGAGGTGTTCCCTCTCATGACCGTGAAGGAAAATCTGGAAACCGGCTTCGCCCGCCTGCCGCGCAAGGACCGCCATGTGCCGGACGAGATCTTCGAGCTGTTCCCGGTGCTGAAATCCATGATGGGGCGGCGCGGCGGCGACCTGTCGGGCGGTCAGCAGCAGCAACTGGCCATCGGCCGTGCGCTGGTGACGCGGCCGAGCCTCCTGGTGCTGGACGAGCCCACCGAGGGCATCCAGCCCTCCATCATCAAGGATATCGGCCGGGCCATCTCCTATTTGCGCGACAAGGGAGATATGGCCATCATCCTGGTGGAGCAGTATTTTGAGTTCGCCAAGGAACTGGCCGACAGCTTTATCCTGATGGAGCGCGGCGAGGTGGCGGTGCGCGGAGACCGGAGCGGGCTCGATGGGGATGATGTCCGCCGTCTCATGGCCATCTGACACGGGTGCGGCCGCGCCGGCGCGGCAAAGGGCCGTCGGGCAGGTGCGCGTGACCGCCGTCTCCACCGGCGGGCGCACGCGCCTTGCCGATCTGGCCGAGACCGGCTCGCTGCGCGCCCGCCTGCCCAAGGTGCCGGCGGGCCTGGAGGCGGTGCTGGTCAACACGGCGGGCGGGGTCGCCTGCGGCGATCATTTCACCATCACAGCCGAGGCGGGGGCGGGGGCGTGCCTCACCCTCGCGACCCCCGCCGCCGAGAAGGTCTATCGCTCCGATGGTCCCGTGGCGCGCATCGACGTGCATCTCGCGGCAGGTCCCGGCGCGGCGCTGCATTGGCTGCCCCAGGAGACCATCCTGTTCGACACCGCCCGCCTCGCCCGCCGCTATGAGGTGGACGTGGCACCGGACGCCGCCTTCCTCTCCTTCGAGGCGGTGGTGTTCGGCCGCGCCGCCCGGGGCGAGGTGATGCGGGAGGGGCATCTCAGCGACATCTGGCGGGTGCGCCGGGGCGCGGAACTGGTCTATGCGGACGCGTTCCGCCTGTCCGGCCCGCTCGCCGCCCATCTGGCGCGCCCCGCCATCGGCAACGGCGCGGCGGCGCTGGCGACCTTCCTCTATGTGGCGCCGGACGCGGAGGCGCGGCTCGATGCGGCCCGCGACCTGCTGGCGGGCACGCGCGGCGAGGCCGGGGCGAGCGCCTGGAACGGCGTTCTCGCGGTGCGCTGGCTCGCCGCCGACATCGAGACGTTGCGGCGGGATGCGACCTCGTTTCTCATGGGTTTCCGGGCGGGGCCTCTGCCTCGGGTCTGGGCGTCATAGGGCCTGGACCGGCCGGGTCGCGACATCCGGCCGGGGCTTCAGGCCCTGCAACATTGGTGGAGAGCCGCGTCGGTGCCCGTCACCGGCGCCCGGCTCAAGGAGGACAGCGTGCTGCTCACCCCGCGCGAAAAGGACAAGCTGTTGATCGCCATGGCGGCAGAGGTGGCGCGCAAGCGCCTCGCGCGGGGCGTGAAGCTGAACCATCCCGAGGCCATCGCCCTCATCACCGACTTCGTGGTGGAAGGCGCGCGCGACGGGCGCACCGTGGCGGACCTGATGCAGGCGGGCGCCCATGTGATCACCGTGGACCAGGTGATGCCCGGCATCGCCGAGATGATCCACGACATCCAGGTGGAGGCCACCTTCCCGGACGGCACCAAGCTCGTCACCGTGCACCATCCCATCCGGGGCGCGGCGTCCGACGACGTGCCGGGCGAGGTGATCACGCGTGAGGGCGACATCGTGCTGAACGCCGACAGCGCGCGCGTGGTGGTGGTGGTGGCCAATACCGGCGACCGCCCCATCCAGGTGGGCAGCCATTACCATTTCTTCGAGACCAATCCCGCCCTGTCCTTCGATCGCGATGCCGCGCGCGGCATGCGGCTCGACATCGCGGCGGGCACGGCGGTGCGCTTCGAGCCCGGCTCCACCCGCGAGG
Source organism: Hyphomicrobiales bacterium (assembly GCA_013911975.1). GTDB lineage: Bacteria > Pseudomonadota > Alphaproteobacteria > Rhizobiales > Xanthobacteraceae > Aquabacter. The sequence goes on from JACESF010000013.1 coordinate 51,780, forward strand.
TGACGCTGGTGCCGCTCGCCGGCAAGCGCGAGGTCTACGGCTTCCGGGGCGACGTGATGGGGGCGCTGTGATGGCGCTCCAGACCTATCGCGGAAGCTGCCAGTGCGGCGCGGTGCGGTTCGAGGCCGGGCTCGATCTCGATCGCACCGTCACCTGCAACTGCTCGCGCTGCCGACGGCTCGGGTCCATCCTCGCCTTCACCCCGCCCGAGGGCTTCGTGCTGGAAAGCGGGGAGGGGGAGCTGAGCGACTATCTCTTCAACAGGCAGGTGGTCCGGCACCGGTTCTGCCGCGTCTGCGGCATCGAGCCGTTCGCGCGCGGCGCGAAGCCGGACGGCACGCCGATGATCGCGGTCAATGTCCGCTGCCTGGAGGGCGTGGACCCGCGCGCCCTCACTCCCACCTTTCATGATGGCGCGAGCGCCTGAGGCCACGATGACCAAAGCCCATCTCCCCCGCTCCACCTATGCGCAGATGTTCGGCCCCACCGTGGGCGACAAGATCCGCCTCGCCGATACCAGCCTCGTCATCGAGGTGGAGAAGGACTTCACCATCTATGGCGAGGAGGTGAAGTTCGGCGGCGGCAAGGTGATCCGCGACGGCATGGGCCAGAGCCAGGTGACCAACGCCGACGGCGCCGTGGACACGGTCATCACCAATGCGGTGGTGCTGGACCATTGGGGCGTCGTGAAGTGCGACGTGGGCATTTCCGGCGGGCGCATCACGAAACTGGGCAAGGCGGGCAATCCCGACGTCCAGCCGGGCGTGGACATCATCGTCGGCCCGGGAACCGAGGTGATCGCGGGGGAGGGGAAGATCCTCACCGCCGGGGGCTTCGACAGCCACATCCATTTCATCTGCCCGCAGCAGATCGAGGAGGCGCTGGCCTCCGGCGTCACCACCATGCTGGGCGGCGGCACGGGCCCCGCCACGGGCACCTTCGCCACCACCTGCACGCCGGGGCCCTGGCACATCTCCCGCATGATCGAGGCGGCCGACGCCTTCCCCATGAACCTCGCCTTCGCGGGCAAGGGGAATGCGTCGAAGCCCGCCGCGCTGGAGGAGATGGTGCGCGCGGGCGCCTGCGCGCTGAAGCTCCACGAGGACTGGGGCACCACGCCCGCCGCCATCGATTGCTGCCTCTCGGTGGCGGATGCCTTCGACATCCAGGTGATGATCCACACCGACACGCTCAACGAGAGCGGCTTCGTGGAGGACACCATCGCCGCCTTCAAGGGCCGCACCATCCATGCCTTCCACACGGAAGGCGCGGGCGGGGGCCATGCGCCCGACATCATCAAGGTGGCCGGGCTCGCCAATGTGCTGCCCTCCTCCACCAACCCGACGCGCCCCTACACCCGCAACACCATCGACGAGCATCTGGACATGCTCATGGTGTGCCACCATCTCGACCCCTCCATCGCCGAGGATCTCGCCTTCGCCGAGAGCCGCATCCGCAAGGAGACCATCGCGGCGGAGGACATCCTCCACGACATCGGAGCGCTCTCCATGATGAGCTCCGACAGCCAGGCCATGGGCCGGGTGGGCGAGGTGATCATCCGCACCTGGCAGACGGCGGACAAGATGAAGCGCCAGCGCGGCGGGCTGCCCGGCGAGGGCCAGAACGACAATCTGCGCGCCCGCCGCTACATCGCGAAATACACCATCAACCCCGCCATCGCCCACGGCATGTCGCGGCACATCGGCTCGGTGGAGGCGGGGAAGCTCGCCGACCTCGTGCTCTGGACGCCCGCCTTCTTCGGCGTGAAGCCGGACCTGGTGCTGAAGGGCGGGGCCATCGCCATGGCGCAGATGGGCGATCCCAACGCCTCCATCCCCACCCCCCAGCCGGTGCATTACCGCTACCAGTTCGGCGCCTTCGGCCGCGCGCGCACGGCCACCTCGCTCACCTTCGTCTCCAAGGCGGCGGTGGAGGACGGCATCGCCGCCCGCCTCCAGACCGGCAAGGCCCTGGTGGCGGTGGAGAATGTGCGCGGGGGCATCTCCAAGAAGGACATGGTGCTGAACGACGCCGCGCCCCATATCGAGGTGGACCCGGAGACCTACGACGTGCGCGCCGACGGCGAGCTTCTGGTCTGCGAGCCCGCCGAGGTGCTGCCCATGGCGCAGCGTTACTTCCTGTTCTGAGGTGGGCAGATGACGAATTGTTTCAACGATCTCATCAAAAATATAAATAAAGATTTATTAGATAAATCTGGTTCTGTATTTTATACAGGGGCGGATGCATTTTCCAAAAAATCAAGATTTTATATTTTAGGGTCTAATCCCGGAGGGTGTCCGGAAAAATTGAGTGAGTTTACTATTAGAAAAAATATCTCTGAATACTATGATAAGAGATCTTATTCTGCGTTTGAAGATGAGTCTTGGAATTCGTCCGATGTTGGGGGTTCTCCAGTGCAGCGTCGTGTGCGTTATCTTCTTAGTAAAATAGAAATTTCCCCTAAATCTGTTCCTGCAAGTAATGTGATTTTTGTTAGATCGAAAAGGGAGAAAGACCTATCTTCGGAAAGGGAATATTTTTTGGATATGTGCTGGCCTTTTCATAAGGCCGTTATTGATCGTTTGGAGGTTGAGATAGTTATCTGTATGGGGCGTGTTGCTGGGCGTTGGGTAAGAACTATGCTTGGGGCTAATGATTATGTTGGATGTTTTCGCGAAAAGAATCTCCGAGGGTGGAAAAGCGAAATATACGCAAATTCGGCTGGTGTTTATGTATTGGGCTTGACGCATCCGAGCGTTGCAGATTGGTGTTCGGCTCCGGCAGATCCTTCGCCGCTATTGAGGCGGTTGTACGATAAGCTTGAGATGTCCCCCAAAGAGGTGTGTTTGTGATCCGCGCCACCGCCATCGTCTGCCGCCCCGCCGTGAAAGAGGAGTAGGCGGCGGATACCGTGGTGCTCGATCCTCAGGCCACTATCGCCGCCGCCTCGTGATGACCGGCCAAAAGGGCACCCAGTTCCTGCTGGACCTGGAGAAGGCGACCGTGGCGCCCATGGCGCAGCGCTATTTCCTGTTCTGACCGCATCGGCTGGAACCGCGAGGCGGGAGGCGGCATTTGGGGACGTTGGCAAACCCACCCTGGAGGAAGCCGATGCCCGCCAAATCATCCAATGTGCGCAAGCTCTCGAAGCCCAATCCTGCTACCCGGGCCGCGCCCGCCGCCCTCGCCACCCCGAGCGACCTCGACGAAGACAAGATCGCCAAGGTCGGCGAGGCGGTGAACCGGCTGCTGGCCGACACCTTCGTTCTTCATCTGAAGACGAAGAATTGCCACTGGCATGTGCGCGGCCCCCATTTCCGCGACTACCACCTGCTGCTGGACGAGCAGGCCGCCGATATCGCCCTTGCCATCGATCCGCTGGCCGAGCGCGTCCGCAAGCTCGGCCGCGAGACCGTGCACAGCTATGCCGAGGTGTTGGCGCTGGCCACGCTCAAGGAGAGCGAAAGCCGGGACCTCACCGCGCAGGAGATGGTGGCCGAGCTGATCGCCGACAATCGTACCGTGATCGCCGCCCTGCGCGAAACTCATGACCTGTGCGACGACGCCGGGGACATTGCCACCGCCAGCCTCCTGGAAGAATATGTGGACGCAGCCGAAAAGCGGCTGTGGTTCCTGTTCGAGACCAGCAAGGGCCGCGAACAGCAGGCTTCCTGACACACCGCCATTCGGGCGGCGGCGTGCGGGAGGCGCAGTGGAGTTCATATGATCCGCGCCACCAGCATCGTCCGCCGCCCCGCCGTGAAAGAGGAGCGGGTGGTGGACACTGTCGTGCTCGACCATCAGGCGCGCCATCGCCGCCGCATCGTCATGACCGGCCAGAAGGGCACCCAGTTTCTGCTGGATCTGGAGAAGGCCTCGGTTCTGGACCATGGCGACGCCGTGCGCCTGGAGGATGACCGGCTGGTGCGGGTGGAGGCGGCGCCGGAACAGCTCATCGAGGTGCGCACCTCCAGCCCCTTGCGGCTTCTGAAGGCCGCGTGGCACCTGGGCAACCGCCATGTGCCGGCCGAGATCACCGAGGAGGCGATCTATTTCGCGCACGACCATGTGCTGCTGGAAATGGTGCGCGGCCTCGGCGCACAGGCGACGCCCGTGGAGCGGCCGTTCCGCCCCGAGAAGGGCGCCTATGAGGCGGCGGAAGCCCATGGCGGGCACGGCCACCACGACCACGATCACGGGCATCATGACCATGGCCATGCCGGGCATGTGCATGGCCCGGGCTGCGGGCACGACCATGCCCATGGCCATGCCCATTCGCATGCCGGTTCCCATTCCCATGGCGCGCACGAGCACAGCACGCACGAGCATGGGGCGCACGAGCACGGGCCGGGCTGCGCCCATGACTATGCTCACGATCACGGGCATTCTCACGCCCATTCGCACGCCCACGCGGAAGCGCATTCCCACGGGGAGGCGCAGTCCCACGCGCACGCTCATGCGGAGGCCCACGACCACGACCACGACCACGCTCACGGCGATGGCTGCGGCTGCGGGCATCATCATAAGCATGGCTGACGGGGGCGCCGACACGGCGGGAGGGCTCGGCCTCCTGCCCCTGTTCGCCTGGTTGTCGCCCGCCTTTCCGGTGGGCGGCTATGCCTATTCCCACGCGCTCGAATGGGCAGTGGAGGCGGGCGACGTCCGCGACGAGGAGAGCCTCGCCGCTTGGCTTTCGGACCTGCTGGTCCTCGGCTTCGCGCGCAGCGACGGCATTCTTCTCTCGCTCGCCTTCGATGCCGCCGTGGCGGGCGACACCCAGCGCCTCGCCGAGGTGAACGCGCTGGCCGTGGCGCTGGCGCCCTCCGCCGAATTGCGGCTGGAGACCTGCCAGCAGGGGCGCAGCTTCCTGGACGCGGTGGCCGCCTCCTGGCCCCATCCGGCCTTGGCGCGCCTCGTGCCCGCCTTCGCGGGCGAGGTGGCCTATCCGGTGGCGGTGGGCACGGCGGCGGCGGTCCATGGCCTGCCCAAGGGGGAGGTGGTGCCCGCCTTCCTCCAGGCGCTGATGCAGGCGCTGGTGTCCGCCGCGCTGCGGCTCGCGCCCATCGGCCAGACCACGGGCATGCGCGTGCTCGCCGCCCTGGCGCCCGCCATCATGGCGCTGGCCGCCGAAATCCCCGGCCTCGGCGAGGACGATCTCGGCACCGCCACCTTCCGGGCCGACCTCGGCTCGTTCCGTCACGAAACCCAATATACGAGGTTGTTCCGCTCATGAGCGCTTCCAGCAACGGCCCCCTGCGGGTGGGCATCGGCGGGCCGGTCGGGTCCGGCAAGACGGCGCTCATGGAAGCGCTCTGCAAGGCCTTCCGCACCCGCTACGACATCTGCGCCATCACCAACGACATCTACACCAAGGAAGATGCCCGCCTGCTGACCGTGGCGGGGGCGCTGGAGCCCGAGCGCATCCTGGGGGTGGAGACCGGCGGCTGCCCGCACACGGCCATCCGCGAGGACGCCTCCATCAATCTGCGCGCGGTGGCGGACATGCAGCGCAAATTCCCCAACCTCGACGTGGTGCTGATCGAATCCGGCGGCGACAATCTCGCGGCCACTTTCTCGCCCGAGCTTGCGGACATCACCATCTACGTCATCGACGTGGCGGGCGGCGAGAAGATCCCGCGCAAGGGCGGGCCGGGCATCACCCGCTCGGACCTGCTGGTGGTGAACAAGACCGACCTCGCCCCCATGGTGGGCGCCGACCTCTCCATCATGGAGGCGGACACGAAGCGCATGCGCGGCGAGCGGCCCTATGTCTTCTCCTCCATCCGCAACGGCGTGGGCGTGGACGTGGTGGCGCGCTTCATCGAAGAGGCGGGCGGGCTGAAGGCGTCGGCCTGACGCCCCTTCAGATGTGGGCGGGCTCGCGCGCCGGGCGGTTCGCCGGGGCGGGCGAGGGCCCGTCGAGCGCGCGGCGCACCGCGTCCACGATCACCGCGCCGGTATAGGGCTTGGGCACCTGCCGGGCGCTGGCGAAGGCGGGCGGCAGGGGCGCGCTGCCCACCATGCCGCTGCAGAAGATCAGCGGGATGCCGCGCTCCATGAGGATCTCGGCCGCCTCGAAGACCGGTTCCCCGCGCAGATTGACGTCGAGGATGGCGACGTCCGCTTCCACGTCCTGGGCGAGATGGCGCGCTTCCGCCAGCGTGCCGGCCGGGCCGATCACGGTGCCGCCCTGCGCCCGCAAGCTCTCCTCGAGGCTGAGCGCCACCAAAAGCTCGTCCTCGACGATGAGAATCCGCTTCCCCGACAGATCCATGGTCGCTCGACCTTTCCCCAGTGGTTCGCGCCATAACGGAGGAACCCTTGCCTCGGTTCCCGGCTGGAGAAGCGAAACGCCGGGGCGGGCGATTTTGATCCGCCCTGTGGCCGAAACGCACGGCATCGCCGCCACCAAAGCAAAACGCCACGGCCGGGAGGCCGTGGCGTCGAAGGCGCAGCAAGAGAGGGCGAAGGTCAGTCCTTCGCGCGCTCCACATAGGAGGCGTCGGCGGTCATGATGACCACGCGGGTGCCCGCGGCGACGTGGGGGGGCACCATGGTGCGCACGCCGTTGGAGAGCATGGCCGGCTTGTAGGAGGAGGAGGCCGTCTGCCCCTTCACCGTGGGCTCGGTGTCCACGATCTCCAGCGTCACGCGCTGGGGCAGCTCGATGGCGATGGGAACGCCGTTGTGCAGGGACAGCATGCACTCCATGCCTTCCTGCAAATAGACCTTCTGGTCGCCGATCACGTCCTCGGGCACCGCCACCTGGTCGTAGCTTTCCGGGTTCATGAAGGTGAAGCCGTCGCTGTCCTGGTAGAGGTAGGTGTGCGGCCGGTCTTCCACGAAGGCGCGCTCCACCTGCTCGGTGGTGCGGTAGCGCACGGAGATCTTCACGCTGTCGGAAATGCGGCGCAGGTCCATCTGCGTGACGGGGGTGCCCTTGCCGGGGTGGATGTTCTCGGCGCTCAGGACGACGTAGAGCCTGTCGTCGATATCGACCACATTGCCTTTGCGCAGAGAGCTGGCGATAACCTTGACCACGTCACGTCTTCCTTAAAGATAGGGCGGCGGGCCGCCGCTTGCGTTGGCGCGCACCATAGCGATCTTCGCGACTTTCGCCAGTCTCCCCGCGCGGATTTCAGGCCGCGCATGGCTTTTCGCAGGACAAGACCCCCGTATCCATGATCAGCCCATCGTCTCCGAGCCCCTGGTGGGACAAGTCCGTGCACGCTGACCGGCGCCCCTTCCTCCTCGCCCGCCAGCGCATCGCCGCCGCCGTGCGCGGTTACTTCGCGGCCGAGGACTTCCTCGAGGTGGAGACGCCGGTTCTCCAGGTCTCGCCCGGCAACGAGGCGCACCTGCACGCCTTCGCCACCGCCTGGCATGCGCCGGACGGCCGGGTCGCGCCCTATTACCTGCGCACCTCGCCGGAATTCGCCGCCAAGAAGCTGCTGGCGGCGGGCGAGGCGCGGATCTTCGAACTGGCCCGCGTGTTCCGCGACCGGGAGCGGGGGCGGGCGCACCATCCGGAATTCACCATGCTGGAATGGTACCGCGCGGGAGCCCCCTACGAGGCACTGATGGAGGATTGCGCGCGCCTCCTCGCCCTCGCCGCGCGGGCGGGCGGGGTGTCGGCCTTCTCCTACAGGGGCGTGGTGTGCGACCCCTTCGCCGAGCCGGAGCGGGTGACGCTGGTTCAAGCGTTCGACGCCTATGCGGGCATCGACCTGTCGCGCTTCCTCGCCGCGCCGGGCACGGAGCCCGAGGCGGCGCCCTTCGCGGCGGCCGCGCAGGCGGCGGGCATCCGCGTCGCTGGCGACGATAGCTGGGCGGACGTGTTCTCCCGGGTGCTGGTGGAGCGGGTGGAGCCCCGGCTGGGGCAGGGGCGGGCGACGCTCTTGTGCGAATATCCCACCAGCGAGGCGGCCCTGGCGCGCCCCAAGCCCGGCGATCCGCGCGTGGCGGAGCGGTTCGAGCTTTATGCCTGCGGCCTGGAACTGGCCAATGCGTTCGGCGAGCTGACCGACCCGGTCGAGCAGCGCCGCCGCTTCGAGGTGGAGATGGCGGAGAAGGCGCGCATCTATGGCGAGCGCTATCCGCTAGACGAGGGGTTCCTGGCCGCGCTGGCGCACATGCCGCCGGCCAGCGGCTGCGCGCTCGGCTTCGACCGCCTCGTCATGCTGGCGGCTGGGGGGCGCGCCATCGAGGATGTGCTCTGGGCGCCCGTGGAATGAGGGACGCCCCGCCGGTCAGCGGGGAAACTGGAGCGCGGGCGTCACGCCGCTGATCTGGATGTCGCCGAACTCCACCGTGCCGGGCACCTGCCCGTTGCTCTGGGCGACCGACTGCTCCACGCTCTGGCGCAACTGGCCGCGCAGGCCCGCGAGCTGGGCGAACTTGCCGTGGTTGAGGCCGTCGCCCTCGGACTTCACGTCCGTCATGTCCACCACCACGGCGCCCAGCGCCACCAGTTCGGCGTCGTTCTTATAGGCGCCCAGGCGCTGCTTGCCGCCGGCGATGAGATCGGAAATGCCCAGCGCCTTGTCGTCGCGCGAGACGATGACGACGAAGGGCTTGGCGGGCTTGCCGAACCGCTTCAACTGCGACTTGAACACGTCCACGTCGATGTCCGGCGCCGCCAGGATGATGTTGCCCACGCGGCTCGGCGGCAGCATGGAATTGTCGATCTTCATCTGGCGCAATGCCTCCACCGTCACCCAATTGCCCATGGAATGGGCCATGATGTTGATGTGCTCGGCATTGCTCTGGGCCACCAAAGCGAGGGTCTTCTCCAGGTCGTCGCGGGCGGCGGTGGCGCTGTTGTTGTCGTAGACATAGTCCTCGGTCTTGCCGCGCGAGGCCCAGGTGAACAGCACCGGCACGGCGGTGGCGTCGGCGTCGTGCGCCATCTGGGTGAGGCGGTAGAGCGCCTCCGCGAACATGGTGTTGTAGCCGTGGACGAAGACGAAGACGTCCTTCTGCCCCTTGGGGCGCTTGGCCAGCTCCGCGTTCAGCTCCTGCACGAACTGGGCGTCCGTGTCCTTGTAGATGGCCTCGTGCACCACCATGTCGGTCGCCGGGTTGCCCGGCGCCTGGCGCGGCCATTCGATGGCGCCCGTCTTGTGGGTGGGGGGCACGGTCAGCGTCACGGTGGCGAAGTCCAGCCCCTCGCCGCGCTCGCCGTTGAACAGCACGCCGGGATGGATGTCGCGCGCCCGGGTGGTCGCCACCAGCACCTTGCGCGGCGTGGCTCCCGGGGCCTCCGCGAGGGAGGGGACCAGGGCATCCGGCCCGGGCCGGGACGCGCAGCCCCCGAGGGCGAGTGCGCAGGCCAGCAGCACGGCCGGCAAGCCAAGCGTCCGCAATGCCATGCGGCTTTGCGCCGAAGACACGTTCTCACCCTGCACCGATCACCCTTTCCCGTCTCCCGGCGCACACCATATCAATTTCGGCCCGGCGCCACGACATGGGGATTTTTGGCCTTCGCCCGCGCTTGGCGTGTTTCTTGCCAGCAACCGTGCGCCCCGCGTCGGCGCGGGGTTCCGCACGTTTTGTTGAGCGGTTTAGACAATTTCCCTGACGGAGGGTGAATGTGACAACCGATCGGTGGATAATACCTGATGCCCCGTCCGCCTGATTCGTCCGCGGGTCGCCGCGTCCAATATGCAGCCTTGCCCTACCGCCAGCGGCAGGATGGGGAGGTGCAGGTGCGCCTCATCACCTCGCGGGAAACCCGCCGCTGGGTGCTGCCCAAGGGCTGGCCCATGAAGGACATCGCGCCCCACAAGGCGGCCGCGCGGGAGGCTTTCGAGGAAGCGGGCCTGATCGGCTCCACCTCGCGCACCGCCATCGGCCTCTACACCTACGAGAAGCGCCTGTCGCCCATCCGCAGCGTGACCTGTGACGTGCTGGTGTTTCCCATGAAGGTGAAGCGCTACCTGAAGAAGTGGCCGGAGCGCAGCCAGCGCATCGGCTTCTGGTTCACGGTGGAAAGCGCCGCCGCCGCCGTGCAGGAAGAGGAATTGAAGGACCTCATCCTGCGCTTCGGCGCCATCATGGCCGACCGCTACGCCGCCAAGCAGGAAGCGAAGCAGGCCAAGGCGCTGGAAGCGCAGGCGCTCCAGGCCGCGGACGGCGCGGACGCCAAAGCTCCCTCCGGCAAGGGGCAGGGCCGCAAGGACGGTGGGATGAAGAAGGCCCAGGCGAAGGCCGCTTCGGCGAAGGCACCTGCGCCCGAGGCACCGGGCAAGGCGCCCGCCGGTCCGCCGCTGGCGCCCCCCGGCGAACCGGGGGAGGGGAAGGCCAAGGGCGGCAAGCGCAAGGGCGTCCTGATCAAGCGGCGGGACGTGGAGCCGTCCGAGCCCGCAGGCATCCCCGCGCCCCTTCCGACGACCCACTGAGACGCGCCCGGCTCGCCGGGCGCACGGGTTTCGCTATCGGCCGTGCGCGCAGCCACGGCAATCGCGCGCGCGGTTTCCCGCACACGCCTCGGAATGCTCGCTGCGCTGTCGGCGCAGGGCCGTGACGGGCGCCATGCGCGGTGTCCCAACGAAAAACGGCCCGTCCGGGGGAGACGGGCCGTTCCGTAAGCTGCGCGTCCCGGGGCTGCGGGAGGCGCCGGGGTGTCACATGACGCGCCGGTGCGCGTCCGGGGTGAGCTTCATGGCTTCGGCGAACGTCTCGAACGCCAGCCAGGCGCGGCGCTTCAGGTCCGGCCGCGAGGCGGATTCCATCTGATCGAGCAGCATTTCCGCATGCTCGCCCACGGGATGGCTCCGCATGAAGGCGGCTGCATCCTCCAGTGAACGCAGCACGATGTTGGACCCCGACACATTGACTTTCAGGGGCGTGAGAGGTGCGTGAGCGTGATGATCCATCGGTCCACCCTCCATTCTTGTTGGCAATCCCCTGTGAAGGGGCGGCATTTTTGATGTTCTCGGCCCAGATGGGCGGGAGGCAGGGGTCAGGTCGGCGCCAACGCGTCGCCTGATGCCCGATGACCGCTTAAACGCCGGCTTTGGGGAAAGGTTCCGGCGCGTGGCGGAAAAATCCGGTCCGCGTGCGACGCCGGCCGGAAAGGCCCCTCAGGGGGCGACACTGCGTGCCCGCGACTGCCGAACGTGCTTCGAACGGGCGCGGCGCGACGCATGCATCCTGCGGCCGGGCGCCCCGCGCATCTCGGCCCGCATGACGGAAGCTTGAGCGTGATGGAGAAGGCGCGGCCTGTCCATGGGAAATGGACAGGCCGCGATGAATAATCCGCGATCGACCGGCGCTCGGTCACTCCACCTTGGCGCCGGAGAGCTTCACCACCTTGGACCACTTCTCCATCTCGGCCTTCTGGAAGGCCGCGAATTCGGGCGGGCTCATGATGCGGATGTCGGCGCCCACCTCGGCATAGCGCTGCTTTACCGCCGGGTCCTCGAGGGCCTTGTTCACGTCGGCGTTGAGCTTGTCCACGATGGCCTTGGGCGTGCCCGCGGGCGCGAACAGGCCGAACCAGGACGAGGCGTCGAAGCCGGGGATGCCGGATTCCGCGATGGTGGGCACGTCGGGCAGGGCCGGGGAGCGCTGGGCCGAGGTGACGGCGATGGCGCGCAGGGCGCCGGCGCGGATCTGGCCGATGGAGGAGGGCAGGTTGTCGAACATCACGTCCACCTGGCCGCCCACGAGGTCGTTCACCGCCGGGCCGGAGCCGCGATAGGGGACGTGAGTGAGATCGACGCCGGTGGCCTGCTTGAACATCTCGCCGGACAGGTGGATGGAGGTGCCGTTGCCGGACGAGGCCATGGTCAGCGGGGGCTTGGCCGCCTTGGCTTCGGCGATGAATTCCTGGACCGTCTTGGCCTTCACCTTGGTGGGGTTGACCTCGAGCACGTTGGGCACGCCCGCCACGAAGGCCACGGGCACGAAGTCCTTGGCGGTGTCATAGGGCATCTTGGAATAGAGCGCGGCGTTGATGGCGTGGGTGCCCACCGTGCCCATGACGAGGGTGTAGCCATCCGGCTCCGCCTTCGCCACGTTGTCGGCGCCCGAATTGCCGCCGGCCCCGGCCTTGTTCTCGACGATGACCGTCTGGCCCAGCGACTTGGTCAGGTGCTCGGCCATGATGCGGGCGAAGATGTCCGTGGTGCCGCCGGCGGAGAAGGGGACGATCATGCGGATCGGCTTGGTGGGATAGGCCTGGGCCATGGCGCCGCCGGCGGCGGCGAGGGTGACGGCGAGGCCGATGCCGAGCGAGGCGAGGGTGCGGGTGAAGCCGGCACGCGGTTGGCATGACAGTCGCATCAATTTCCTCCTGTTGAGCGCCCATTCCGAGAGCGCGCTGTACCGGAGTATGACACAGCCGCATGATGCCTGCGTGAGGGTTGCATCGCCCGTTATCCCGTCACGCGCGTTGTGATGCCTTCAAGGGACAAGGCGCATGGCAATATGCATGCAATTTCACATTATTTGATCAAAATTTCATCATATCTTCTCTCTGCTAAAGAAATGTCGAGTTGCGAACTCGATGCTAATTCCATGAAATAAAAAGAAAAACAAAAAATCGCATGCAATTGGCACGGCCCTTGAATGGGGAAAGTCAGGCTTCCGCTCCAGATGGGGGAACTTGATGAACCGCCGTGAATTCCTGCAGACCGCCTCCGCGACCGCCGCCGCCACCGGGACCGCCGTCGCCGCGCCCGCGGTCTTCTCTCCCGCCAAGGCGCAGGCGCGCAACGAAACGCTGCTGATCGTCTCCGAGAGCGGCCCGAACAATCTGGACATCCAGGGCGTCGGCACCAACGTGCCGGGCTATGAGGCGAGCTGGAACTGCTACGACCGCCTCATCACCCACCCCATGAAGACGGTGGACGGCACCCCCTATTACGACAAGGACAAGTTCGAGGGGCAGCTCGCCGAGGACATGAATGTCGGTGACATGTCGGTGACGTTCAAGCTGAAGAGCGGCGCCAAGTTCCAGGATGGCACGCCCGTCACCGCCAAGGACGTGAAGTGGTCGCTGGACCGCGCCGTCACCGTGGGCGGCTTCCCCACCTTCCAGATGAAGGCGGGCTCGCTGGAGAAGGCGGAGCAGTTCGTGGTGGTGGACGACCGCACGGTGCGCGTCGATTTCATCCGCAAGGACCGGCTCACCATCCCCGACCTCGCGGTGATCGTGCCCTCCATCTACAATTCCGAGCTGGTGAAGAAGAACGCCACCGCGCAGGACCCGTGGGGCCTCGAATACACCAAGCAGAATACGGTCGGCTCCGGCCCCTACAAGGTGGTGAAGTGGACCCCCGGCACCGAGGTGGTCTACGAGCGCAATGACGCCTGGGTGGGCGGCGTGCCCAAGATGAAGCGCATCATCTGGCGCATGGTGCCCTCCTCGGGCAACCGCCGGGCGCTGCTGGAGCGGGGCGACGCCGACATCTCCTACGACCTGCCCAACAAGGACTTCGTCGAGCTGAAGGAGAGCGGCAAGCTCACCATCATCTCCACGCCCTATTCCAACGGGCTCCAGTACATGGGCATGAACGTCACGAAGCCCCCCTTCGACAATCCGAAGGTGCGCCTCGCCATGGCCTATGCCATGCCCTACCAGAAGATCATGGACGCGGTGCTGTTCGGCCTATCCAAGCCCATGTTCGGCGCCCCGGCGGACGCCAAGACCCAGGTGGCCTGGCCGCAGCCCACCAAGTACGTCACCGACCTCGCCAAGGCCAAGGCGCTGCTGGCCGAGGCCGGCTATCCCAACGGCTTCGAAACCGACATTTCCTTCGACCTGGGCTTCGCGGGCGTCAACGAGCCGCTCTGCGTGCTCGTGCAGGAGAACCTCGCCCAGATCGGCATCAAGACCACCATCAACAAGATCCCCGGCGCGAACTGGCGGACCGAGTTGAACAAGAAGGTCATGCCCATGTTCACGAACGTGTTCTCGGGCTGGCTGGACTATCCGGAATACTTCTTCTTCTGGTGCTACCACGGCGCGAATTCCGTGTTCAACACCATGAGCTACCAGTCCAAGGCCATGGACACGTTCATCGACGGCGCCCGCGCGGCGGCGGCGACGGGCGACAAGGCGGCCTATGACACGGACATCAAGGGCATGGTGGACCTCGCCTTCGCCGACGTGCCGCGCATCCCGCTGTTCCAGCCCTATGTGAACGTGGCCATGCAGAAGAACATCACCGGCTACGAATACTGGTTCCACCGCCGCCTCAACTACGCGACGCTCCAGAAGTCCTGAGGATTTCGGGTTCGCGGTTCCCTCTGATCGCGTGATGGCCGGGCCGGTCCCGGCCATCCACGACCCAGGCATCGGGACTTTCACACATGAAGCGGCCGGCGCGGGTGGCGCCGTCCTTGCATCCGAAAAGCGGGTCGCCGCCCACAAGGAAGGCCGTCATGCTCAAGCTGATCGCAAGCCGTCTCGCCACCGCCGTTCCGAGCCTCATCGGCGTGGTGATCGTCACCTTCCTTCTCACCCGCGTGCTGCCGGGCGACACCGCCTCCTATTTCGCGGGCCCGGCCGCCACGCCCCAGGCCATCGCCGAGATCCGCGCCAAGCTCGGCCTCGACAAGTCGCTGCCCGAGCAGTTCGCGGACTATGTGGGCGCGCTCGCGAAAGGGGATCTGGGCACCTCGCTGTCCACCGGCCAGCCGGTCATGACCGAGATCGCCAATCGCCTGCCCGCCTCCGCCGAGTTGACCCTGAGCGGGCTCATCCTGGCGCTGGTCATCGCCATCCCGTTCGGCATCGCGGCGGCGGTGAAGCAAGGGTCGTGGGTGGACCATTCCTGCCGCATCCTCACGACGGCGGGCGTCTCGCTGCCGGTCTTCTTCACCGGCCTGCTGCTGGTCTATGTGTTCTATTTCAAGCTGGGCTGGGCGCCCGCGCCGCTGGGGCGGCTGGACGCCTTCGCCAGCGCCCCGCCCGACATCACCGGCTTCTACCTCATCGACAGCCTGCTGGCGGGCGATTTGGAAACCTTCCGCGCCTCGGCCGCGCAATTGGTGATCCCCGCGCTCACCCTCGCCATCTTCGCCCTGGCGCCCATCGCGCGCATGACGCGGGCCTCCATGCTCTCGGTGCTCTCGTCCGAATTCGTGCGCACCGCGCGGGCGGCGGGGCTCACGCCCTACAAGGTCATCATCGTCTACGCCTTCCGCAACGCCATGCTGCCGGTCATCACCACGCTCGGCATGGTGTTCTCCTTCCTGCTCGGCGCCAACGTGCTGGTGGAGAAGGTGTTCGCCTGGCCGGGCATCGGCTCCTACGCGGTGGAGGCGCTCATCACCTCCGACTTCGCGCCGGTGCAGGGCTTCGTGCTCGCCATGGCGATCCTCTACGTGCTCCTCAATCTCCTGATCGACGTGGCCTACGGCGTCATCGATCCGCGCGCGCGCAGCGAAGCCTGAAGGAGGCCCGCATGACCCTCGCCACCACGCAGACCCCCCGCCGTCCCGGCGCCCTCCTGGCGACGCTGAAGCACGCGCGCTACGTCATCTCCGACAATCCCGTCACCGGGCTCGCCTTCGGCATGTTCCTGGTGCTGGTGGTGTGCGCGGTGCTGGGGCCGTTCATCGTGCCCCACGACCCCTACGTCTCCAACACGTCCATGGCGCTGAAGCCGCCCTCCGCCACCTATTGGTTCGGCACCGACCAACTGGGCCGGGACATCTTCTCCCGCGTGGTGGTGGCGGCCCGGCTCGATCTCGGCATCGCCATCTGCTCGGTGGCCCTGGTGTTCGCGGCGGGCGGCATCGCGGGCATCGCCTCCGGCTTCTTCGGCGGCTGGACGGACCGCATCATCGGCCGCATCTCCGACACCATCATGGCCTTCCCGCTGTTCGTGCTGGCCATGGGCATCGTGGCGGCCCTGGGCAACACGGTGACGAACATCGTCATCGCCACCGCCATCATCAATTTCCCGCTTTATGTGCGGGTCGCCCGCTCGGAGGCGGCGATCCGGCGGCAGGCGGGCTTCGTGCAGGCCGCGCGCCTCACCGGCAATTCCGAATGGCGCATCCTGCTCACGCAGATCCTGCCCAACATCATGCCCATCATGATGGTGCAGATGTCGCTGACCATGGGCTACGCCATCCTGAACGCGGCGGGCCTGTCCTTCATCGGCCTCGGCGTGCGCCCGCCCACGGCGGAGTGGGGCATCATGGTGGCCGAGGGCGCCACCTACATCATCTCCGGCGAATGGTGGATCGCCCTCTTCCCCGGCCTCGCGCTCATGTTTGCCGTCTTCTGCTTCAACCTGCTGGGCGATGGTCTGCGCGACATCGTCGATCCCCAGCGCCGCACCTGATGGAGGCGAACATGCACGGCGTCATCGATACGTCCAAGGCCGCCCTCCAGCCGAAGGAGGAGGCGCACGGAACGCTGCTGGAGGTGAGGGACCTCACGGTGGAATTCGCCACCCGCAACGGCATCGTGAAGGCGGTGAAGAACGTCAACCTCTCGGTGGCCAAGGGCGAGACCCTGGGCATCGTGGGGGAGAGCGGCTCGGGCAAGTCCGTCACCTCCTACACGGTGATGCGCATCCTCGACCGGGCCGGGCGCATCGCGGAGGGCTCCATCGCCTTCTCGGGCCTGGACATCGCCCATGCCCCCGAGCGCCAGATGCGCGACCTGCGCGGGCGCGAGATGTCCATGATCTTCCAGAACCCGCGGGCGGCGCTGAACCCCATCCGCACCGTGGGCCGGCAGATCGGCGACGTGCTCCTGCACCATCTCCAGGCGGACCCGCGCAACGTGAAGGAGAAGGTGATCGACATCCTGAACCAGGTGCGCATCGCGCGCCCGGAGGAGCGCTACAACGCCTATCCGTTCGAGCTTTCCGGCGGCATGTGCCAGCGCATCGTCATCGCCCTCGCGCTCGCCTGCCGCCCCCAACTCATGATCGCGGACGAGCCCACGACGGGCCTCGACGTGACCACCCAGAAGGCGGTCATGGACCTCGTGACCGAGCTGACCCGCGAGCGCGGCATGTCCACCATCCTCATCACCCACGACCTGGGCCTCGCGGCGGCCTATTGCGACACGGTGATGGTGATGGAGAAGGGCGTGGTGGTGGAGACCGCGCCCGCCGAGCAGATCTTCCGCAACCCGCAGCATCCGTACACCCGCAAGCTCATGCGCGCGACGCCCCGGCCGGGCATCTCGCTGAAGGACCTGCTGCCGGAGAGCGAGGGAACGCCCTCTCCCCTCGCGGGAGAGGGTGCCGAGCGCAGCGAGGCGGGTGAGGGGGGCTTGCCGTTCGCCTTGACGGACGAGGTCGTGACAAGCGGCGCCGCCCCCTCACCCCAGCCCTCTCCCGCGAGGGGAGAGGGGGCTCCGTCTCTCTCGGCGCAGCCCCTCCTGAAGGTCGAGAACCTGCTGAAGGAATATCCCCGTCAGGGTGTCGCGGGGAGCTTCCTTTCCGGCATCCTCGGCAAGAAGGCGGACCCGAAGGACGCCATCTTCCGCGCGGTGGACGGCATCTCCTTCGAGGTGAAGAAGGGCGAGAGCGTCGGCCTCGTGGGCGAGAGCGGCTGCGGCAAGTCCACCACCTCCACCATCGTCATGCGGCTGATCGATCCCACGGCGGGCAAGATCACCTTCGCCGGCGAGGATATCGGCGCCATCCCGGCCAAGGACTTCGCCCGCCATCCCATGCGGCGGCGCATCCAGATGGTGTTCCAAGACCCCACCGAGAGCCTCAACCCGCGCTACACCGCCTCCCGCGCCATCGCCGATCCGCTGCTGCGCATGGGGGGCATGTCGGGCGGGACCAAGCTGCGCGCGCGCGTGGAGGAACTGGCCGCCATGGTGGGCCTGCCGGGCGAGCTTCTGGACCGCTTCCCCCACCAATTGTCCGGCGGCCAGAAGGCGCGCGTGGGCATCGCCCGCGCCATCGCGCTCGATCCCGACCTCGTCATCCTGGACGAGCCCACGGCAGCCCTCGACGTATCGGTGCAGGCGGTGGTGCTGAACCTCCTGGAGGAGCTGAAGCACAAGATCGGCATGAGCTACCTGTTCGTCTCCCACGACCTGCATGTGGTGAAGCTCCTGTGCGACCGGGTGATCGTGATGCGCCAGGGCCGCGTGGTGGAGGAGGGGACCTCCGACGAGGTGCTGGAGGCGCCCAAGGACGCCTATACCCGCGAATTGCTGGCCGCCATTCCCCATCCGCCCGTGTGAGGGGGCCTCCCGGTCTCC
>JACESF010000130.1 GCA_013911975.1 Hyphomicrobiales bacterium
GGCGGGAGAAGGGCCTGGAGGCCCTCTACAGCTTCAGCACGGTCAAGACCATCGCCATCAAGCACGGCGTCTGAGGCCGGGGAGCGCACCATCATGAGCGGCAACGACACCGGCCTCTGGGACATCTACGGGATCCGCTACGCCACGAACCGCGTCCGCACCCGCAACCTCAATTTCATCAAGGACAGCGCGCCCGGCGAGACCCTGGCCATGGACTTCTATTCCTGGCTGCTGGTGAGCGGGGGCCGCGCCATCGTGGTGGACACGGGCATGGCGCCGGAGAAGGCGGCCCGGTTCGGCCACGACTTCCTGGCGAGCCCGCCGGACGTCATCGCGCGGCTCGGCGTCGATCCGGCGTCGGTGTCCACCGTGATCATGACCCATCTCCATTATGACCATACGGGGCACACGCCGCACTTCCCCGCCGCGCGCTTCCTGCTCCAGGCGGAGGAGATGGCCTACGTCTCCAGCCCCTTCATGGCCAAGCCCATGTTCCGCCACGCCTATGAGGTGGACGAACTGCAGGCCTTCCTCGGCTATTTGCACGCCGGCCGCCTGCACCTGCACGGCCGCGACCATGAGGTGGCGGACGGTGTCAGCGTCCATTGGGTGGGCGGCCACACGGCGGGGCAGGAAGTGGTGCGCGTGCGGACCCGGCGCGGCTGGGTGGTGCTCGCCTCCGACGCCCTGCACTACCACGAGGAACTCACCCGCGGCGTGCCCTTCGCGGTGGTCTTCAACATCGCCGACATGCTGGCCGCCCACGATCGGATCCGCGAGCTGGCGGACAGCGACAACCATGTGGTGGCGGCCCACGACCCGCTGGTGCTGGAGCAGTATCCGCCCGCGCGGGACGACCTCGCGGGGGTCTGCGTGCGGCTCGACCTCGCGCCCCGCACCGCCGGATAAGGGCGCCCGGACCGCGCGCCGCGCGGCACAGAACAATCAGGAGGGAGGACCGACATGAGCTTGTTTCCTTGGGCGCGCCGCGCATGCGGCGCCGTGGCCATGGCCGCCGCGCTGGCGAGCGCGACGCTTGCCCACGCGCAGGGTTTCCCCACGCGCGCCATCACCATCATCGCCCCCTATTCCGCCGGCTCGCCCGCGGACATCCTGTCCCGGCGGCTCGCGGACGGCATGAACAAGGCGCTCAAGGTGCCGGTCATCGTGGAGAACGTGGTCGGCGCCGGCGGCATGATCGGGACGCTGAAGGCGCAGCGCGCCGCGCCCGACGGCTACACATTGCTGATCGGCACCCAGGGCACGCTGATGATGAACAAGTTCATCTACAAGTCCCTGAAATATAACCCGGACGAGGATTTCGAGCCGATCGTCAACCTGGTCGAGTTCCCCAACCTCATCGTCGTCCCCGCCTCGCTCAACGTGAAGACGCTGAAGGATTTCGTCGCGCTGGCCAAGCAGAAGGCGGCGGCGGGAACGCCGCTCACCTACGGCTCCGGCGGCATCGGCTCGTCCTCGCACCTCGCCGCCGAGCTTCTGAAGATGGAGGCGGGCATCGACCTGACGCATGTCCCCTACAAGTCCGTGGCGGACACCGCCTCCGACCTCCTGGCGGGGCGCATCGACCTCATCTTCGGCAATGTGGGCGTGTTCGGCCCCTATGTGCAGCAGGGCCGTCTGGTGGCCCTGGCGGTGACGGCGCCGGAGCGCTCCGCCGTGCTGCCCGACGTGCCCACCATCGGCGAGGCGGGCTACAAGGCCGCCGAATTCTCCGTGTGGCTGGGCCTGTTCGCGCCGGCCCGGACGCCTGCCCCCATCGTCGCGCAACTGAAGGATGCCGCGATCACCTCCATGGAGGCCCCGGCGACGCAGGCCGCCTTCGCCGCAGAGGGCGCCAGCGTGCGCGCCTCCGCCCCCGAGAGCTTCAAGGCCTTCATCGCCCGGGATGCCGCCCGCTGGCAGCCCATCATCGGAAAGCTCGGCATCCAGCTTGAGAATTGAGCCCCACGGGGCCGGGAGGGTTTGGTCGTGGAGTTCGATCCAGAAGGCTGCCACGCGGTCTATGCCATTCGCTACGCCACCAATCCGGCCCGCCCCCGGAACTCCGCCTTCGTGCGGGACCCGGACCCGACCGCTCCGCTGGGGATCGACTTCTCCTTCTGGGTGGCGATCCGCGACGGGCGTGCCATCGTCATCGACACCGGCATGGCGGCGGAGAAGGCCGGGCGGTTCGGCCACCGCCTGCTCATCGACCCCATGGAGGCGCTGGCGCGCCTCGGGGTACGGCCGGATGCGGTGGACACGGTGGTGATGACCCACCTGCATTACGACCATGCGGGCAACACCCGCGCCTTCCCCCATGCCCGCTTCCACCTCCAGGCGGAGGAAATGGCCTTCGCCACGGGCCCGCTGATGGAGCACCCGTATCTGAGGCACGCCTATCACGCGGAGGAGATCCAGGATTTCGTCGGCTATCTCCATGCCGGGCGCCTGCGCCTGCACGGGCGCGAGGCGACCATCGCGGAGGGCCTCAGCGTCCATTGGGTGGGCGGGCATTGCGCGGGCCAGGAAGTGGTGCGCATCCGCACCGCGCGGGGATGGGCGGTGCTCGCCTCGGACGCGCTCCATTACGGCGAGGAACTGGCGCGCGGCGTGCCCTACGCGCTCAACGCCAGCACCGTGGAGATGCTGGCCGCCCACGCGCGCATCCGCGAGCTGGCCGACGCGCCGGACCTGATCTTCCCCGGACACGACCCGAAGACCGCCCTGGACCATCCGTCCGTGCCGGGCCTGGAGGGGCTTGTCTTCCGGCTCGCCTGACGCGCCACCAAACACAAGAAGACCAACACCGGAGGACTGCCCTTGAAGACGCTGCTTGCCGCGCTCGTGGCCCTGACGGCCACCCTCGGCCCCTCGCTGGCGCAGGAGCCCTATCCTGCCCGCCCCGTCATGTTGGTCGTGCCCCAGCCGCCCGGCGGCACGAACGACTTCATCGCCCGCATCGTCGCCGACAAGATGCACGAGCAGATCCCCGGCGGCCGCTTCGTGGTGGAGAACCGGGCGGGCGCCGGCGGCAATATCGGCACCGCCTTCGCCGCGCGCGCCACCCCGGACGGCTACACGCTGCTGCTCACCATCTCGGCGACGCAGGCCATCAGCCCCGCGCTCTATTCGAAGCCCAATTTCGATCCGGTGGCGGACTTCGAGCCCATCACGCTCCTTGCCCGCACCGGCTTCGTCCTGGTGGCGCACCCCTCCCTGAAGATCGCCTCGGTGAACGATCTTCTGGCCATGGGAAAGAGCGGCGGCGAGATCCAGTACGGCTCCGCCGGCAACGGCACCATGAACCATCTGCTGGGCGAAATGCTGCGGTCCAAGACCGGTCTCAAGCTCGTCCATGTGCCCTATCGCGGCGTCGGGCCGATGCTGAACGACATGCTGGGCGGCCACGCCACGCTGGGCTTCGCCAGCATCCCCTCGGTGCTGCCCTATCTGCGCAGCGGGGCGCTGGTGCCGCTCGCGGTCAGCTCGGCCCAGCGCGACCCGGCCCTGCCTGACCTGCCCACCGTGGGCGAGAGCGTGCCCGGCTTCGAGGGCGATCTCTGGGTCGCGCTGTTCGCGCCGAAAGGCACGCCGAAGGCGGTGCGGGATGCGCTCCGGGTAGCCGCCACGAAGGCGCTGGAGGACCCGGCCGTGAAGGAGAAGCTCGCCACGCAGGGCGCGCGGGTGGAGACCAGCACCCCGGAGGAGCTGGAGGCCATCCTGAAGCAGGACCTGGCGAAGTGGGGGCAGGTGGTGAAGGAATCCGGCGCCAAGGTCGATTGAGGCGGGGGCGCCGGAAAACCGGCGCCCCGAACCGTCACGAGAGGGTCAGGACGCCCGCGTGGAGGCGGGCGCCCAGACCGGCGCGCCGGGGTCCGGCTCCACCGCGCTGCCGGCGGCGATCAACGCCGCCGCTTCCTCGCCGGTGAAGCCCAGATCCGCGAGAAGCTCCCGCGTGTGCTCGCCCAGCAGGGGCGGCGGCAGTTCCGCGCGGGCCTCGGGCTGCGCGTCGAAGGGCAGGTCGGGCAGGTCGAACGGCAGGTCCTGGAACTGGAGGCGCGAGACCTTCGCTCCGTGGCGCGCCTGGGGCGCCTCCAGCACGCGCTCCATGGGCAGCACTTCCGTGAAGCCGAACCGCGCCTTGCCGAGCCGGTCCGTCAGCGCCTCGTAGGTGAGATTGCCCACCGCGCCCCGCACCAGGGCCTCCACATGGTCGCGCTGCCGCTTGCGCTCCCGCAGCGTGGCCAGCGCCGGGTCCACCGCGAGCCCGAGGGCGCGCCAGAAATCGGCCCAGTGCCGATCGGTGAGCATCACGAGGTAGATCCAGCGCCCGTCGGAGGTCTGGTAGGCGCCGTAGCCGGGCATGCTGAACTCGCCGGACGGCTCGGGGTCCGGCCGGCCGGTCAGGTGCATCTTGAGCTGCACGCCCGCA
Organism: Hyphomicrobiales bacterium; assembly: GCA_013911975.1. Taxonomy (GTDB): domain Bacteria; phylum Pseudomonadota; class Alphaproteobacteria; order Rhizobiales; family Xanthobacteraceae; genus Aquabacter. Next base: position 4,436 of record JACESF010000130.1, read on the forward strand.
TAGTCCCGCGCGCCCACATGCAGGCCGGTCTCGTAGAGGCCCACCTCGATCTTCCGGCTCTCCGGCCCGCCCTCGGGATCGGCGAGCGCCGCGACGATGCCGATGGCCGCGTAGCAGCCCGCGAACTGGTCATGATAGGACGGGCCGAGGCGGCTCGGCCGCCCGTCCACGCGGTGCGCGTCCATCACGCCCGTCGCCGCCTCGGCGATGGGGTTGGAGGCGAGGTCGTCCGCCTGCGGGCCCTGGTTGTAGCCCCGGATATGGCAGTAGATCACATCGGGATTGGCCGCCGCGCACGCCTCATAGGTCACGCCCAGCTTGCGGGCCGAGCCGGGGGCGAGGTTGTGCAGCACGATGTCCACCTTCGGCAGCAGGCGCTTCAGCACCGCCTGCCCGCCGGGGGAGCCGAGATCCACGCACAGGCTCTTCTTGCCCCGGCTATAGGCGATGTAGGTGCCGCTCGGGCCGTTGCGCACCAGCTTGCGGGTGGGATCGCCGCCGGGCGATTCCAGCTTGATCACGTCGGCCCCGAGCTGCTCCAGGATATGCGCCCCGAACGGCGCCGCCAGCATGGTTCCGATCTCCAGCACCGTCTTGCCGGCCAGGACATTTCGTTTCATCGCCTCTCCTCCATCGCACAGCGGGGCGAGCGGCGACCCGGCCGCCCTCGCGGCGCCGGATCCCGAGGGCTCCCGCACGTCTGAAAAATGTCGTCCGGCCGCGCCGCCGCCTCAGGCCGCCGCGGACGCCGCCACCCCGGGTCGAGGCGCCACGTCGAGGCGCACCGCCCTCCCCTCCAGGTCGCCGCGCACGGCGGGATAGAGGTCGAGCACGCGCGGATCGTGGGCGGCGACGATGTGGTCGTCGGACGGCGCCAGCTCCCGGATCCGGTCGTGGGCCGTCAGCATGTCGGAAATGTTGAAGGCGACGGCGAAGGGGATGCCGCGCTCCAATTCCTCGTAGTAATGCAGCGCGTCCGAGGCCAGCACCACGAAGCCCCGGGCGGTGCGCCTCGACGTGGCGCCTCGACCCGGGGTGGCGGCGTCCGCGGCGGCCTG
>JACESF010000131.1 GCA_013911975.1 Hyphomicrobiales bacterium
CAATGGGACCGAACTGACCTCGAACGCGGTGCTCGCCTGGTCCGGCGACGTGAGCGTCGAGTGGCATTACATCGCGCCCGGCAAGCCGACCCAGAACGGCTTCGTCGAGAGCTTCAATGGTCGCATGCGCGACGAGCTCCTCAACGAGACGCTGTTCTTCACCATCGGCCAAGCCCGCTCGATCGTGGCTCGCTGGATCGACGACTATAACACCGAGCGGCCTCACTCATCGCTGGGCTACGCTACCCCGGCCGCATTCGCTGCCGGGCTTGAACAGCAACGGGCGGGGTTAACCCCGCCCGTTGCTTCACCTGCGCTCATGCGCGACAACACCAGTCAGTCTCTGGTTGCCGCTGGATGAAAGATTGGGGTCACGTCAGCAACAACATGGTGCATGTCGAGCGTGTCTCGGAAATGTTCGATCGGTCTGTATATGCAGGGCACATCACACATGAGGATTGGGGGCTGCGCCTGGTGCCGGGCAAGCACGAGCCGCTTATCTCGCTGGAAACGTGGCAATCGATTCAGGATCGTCGTTACGGTGTCGCGAAGGTGCCAGCGCGTAAGGACGTGTCTGACGAGTTCCCCTTGCGCGGGTTTGTCTGCTGTTCGGAATGCTCGCAGCCGTTGACAGCATGTTGGTCGAAGGGGCGCAGCGCGCACTATCCGTATTATCTATGCGACACGCGGGGATGCTCCCAAGCGCGCAAATCCATCCGCCGCGAGAAGATCGAAGGCGAATTCGAAACCCTTCTGACGTCGCTCAAGCCGACTGAGGGTCTGTTCAATCTAGCATTCGATATGTTCCGCAATTTGTGGGACGCGCGGATCATGAGTGCGCGCACGCAAGGCGCGTCACTCGAAAAGGATATCAAGCTAGTCGAGAAAAAAATCGCCGAGCTCCTTGATCGCGTTGTCGAAGCGTCGAGCAATTCGGTCGTGCGCGCTTACGAGAAGCGCATCGACGATTTGGAGATGCAGAAGGCGATTATGCGCGACAAGATCGCGAACTGCAGCAAGCCACTTAAGGGCTTTAGCGAGACTTATCGAACCGCTTTCGACTTTCTCGCAAACCCTTGCAAACTATGGCATTCCCCGCACATCGAAGATCGTCGTGCAGTGCTGAAACTCGTGTTTGCGGAGCAACTTCCGTATACGCGTGGCGAGGGTTATCGAACCGCCCAAATCTCCATGCCATTCAAGATGTTAGGAGGCACACAAATGGCTGAAAATGAGATGGTGCCCAGGGCCGGAATCGAACCAGCGACACTGCGATTTTCAGTCGCATGCTCTACCAACTGAGCTACCTGGGCGCCGGGCCGCTCCGAAAGAGCGTCCGGAGCGGCGTGTATAGAGAACTGGTTTCCGCCTGTCCAGACCCCGGGCCAGCTTTCAACAGGCCCTTGGCCGGGCGGCGTCCGCGAGGGGTGGGGAGCGGGCGGCGATGCCGCCTTCCGTCGCCCCTCGCGGCGGCGTCAGGCGCTGCGCAGGGCCGGGGCGTCGTCGCGCAGGCGGGTGAGCATCGCGGTCCAGAGGGCGCGGGTGGCCGCGTCGGGCGACACCAGCGGAAGGCGCACCTCCGGGCTCACCAGAAGGCCCATCTGGGCCAGGGCGAATTTCAGCCCGGCCGGGTCGGCCTCAGCAGGCAGGCCGGACAGCGCATGGACGAGGCGGCCCTGCACGGCGCTGAGGTCGCCGAGGCGCCAGGAGCGCCAGCCTTCCAGCAGCGCCAGGACGAGGTCCGCCGCCACGAGGCCCAGCGGGCTCGCGATGCCGTGCCCGCCCGAGGCGAGATGGGCGGCGAGCAGGCGCGGGTCGGCGCACAGCCGCACGAATCCCGGCCCGCACCGGGCGGCAAGCATGGCCGCAGCGCCCGGGTCGAACCGGGCCTCCCGCATGCCGACGATGCGCGGATGGCGCGCCAGCGCCTCCAGGGTCGCGGGCGCATAGGCGGTGCCGGAGCGCTCGGGGTCCTGGTCCAGCAGCACCGGCAGGCCCGCATGGTCGGCCACGCGCTCGGCATGGGCCGCGAGCCCGGCCTGGGTCGGCCGGTTGTAATAGGGCGTGCGCAGGAGCAGCAGGTCGGCGCCCGCCTCGGCCGCGCGCACGGCCTCGGCGAGGGTCGGCTCCGTGGCGTTGGTGCCCACGGCGGCCACCACCCGCATGCCGGCGGGCAAGATGCGGCGGGCCAGCCGGACGATGGTCGCGGCCTCGTCGCGCCGGAGCGTGGCCGATTCGCCCATCTCAGAGGTGACGAGGATGCCGCCCGCGGGCAGCGCCCCGTGGGCCGCCAGCAGGCGCGAGAGGGCGGGAACGTCCAGTTCGCCGTCCCGGAACGGGGTGACGAGGCTGAACAGCGCGAGCGGCGCGCCGTCCGTCCCGAGGGGGGAGGGGCTTACGGGGCGCATCAGCGCGCGGCCGTGTCGTTGTCGTTGGCGCTCGGCCGGTACCAGCTCGGGTCCAGGGCGTGGGACAGGTAGCGGATGGTCTGGATGCTGCCGCCCTCGCTGAGGGCGAAGCGGACGGCGTCGCGCTGGGTGCGGAACACGCCCTCGGCGCTGCCCGCCGCCTCGCGCGCCACCCAAAGTCCCTTGCGGGAGGGCGCGACGAGGAAGGTGTGGGCCGTGGCGGCGGGGGCGGGACGCGATTGCGGGACCATGGTCGTCTCCTGAGAGGATCCGCGCGAACCGGCGGAACGGACCCTTCAGGATCCGGCCCGCCCGTTCGTCGCACCCATCAGGCTAGGCGCCCCGCCCGCAACGGGGCCATGTGGAAGGCGCCCCCAGGCATAAACGCCGCGTAACGCAGCGTGAGGCCCGCGCGGATGCCTCAGGCGGCGGTGCCGGCGAGGCTGAGCACCGTGTGCAGCAGCACGTTGGCCCCCGCCGCGCAGTCCGCCTTCTCGGCGGATTCCGCCTCGTTGTGGCTGACCCCGTCCTTGCACGGCACGAAGATCATGGCGGTGGGCACGATGCCCGCCAGGGAGAAGGCGTCGTGCCCCGCGCCGGAGACCATGGGGCGGTTGGGCAGGCCGAGCCCCTGCGCCGCGCCGCGCACGGCGGCGATGACGGCGGGGTCGAAATGGGTGGGCTCCTTTCGCCAATTGAGGTCGAGCGCGATCTCCACCCGGCGGCGGGCGGCGATCTCCGCCACCTTGGCCTTCAGGCCCTGGTGCAGGGCCTCCAGCGTGGCGGCGTCCGGGCTGCGGAACTCGGCGGTGAAGGTGACGGCGCCGGGGATGACGTTGCGCGAGGGATTGGCGATCACGCTCTCGCCCACGGTGCCCACCGCGTCCGGGCCGTGCTGCGTGGCGAGCGCCTCGATGGCGAGCACGATCTCGGAGAGGGTGGCCAGCGCGTCGCGGCGTAGCGGCATGGGGGTGGAGCCCGCATGGCTCTCGAAGCCAGTGATGCGCCCGTCATACCAGATGATGCCCTGGCCGTGCTCGACGACGCCGATGGTCTTGCACTCCGCCTCCAGGATCGGCCCCTGCTCGATATGCAGCTCCACGAAGCCGGAGAAGGGCTGCGCGCCCACCTTGGCGGGGCCGCGATAGCCGATCTCGTCCAGGGCCTGGGCGACGCTGACGCCGTCGATGTCCGTGCGCGCCAGGATGTCTTCGGCGGTGAAGTCGCCCACATGGGCCAGCGAGCCCATGAGGGCGGGGGCGAAGCGGGAGCCTTCCTCGTTGGTCCAGTTGCACACGCACAGCGGCACCTGCGTCTCGATGCCCGCGTCGTTCAGCGTGCGCACCACTTCGAGGGCGGCCAGCGTGCCCACGATGCCGTCGAACTTGCCGCCGGTGGGCTGGGTGTCCAGGTGCGAGCCGAAGCCGAGCGGCGCCTTGCTCATGTCCTTGCCGGGGCGGATGGCGAACATGTTGCCCAGTTCGTCCACGCTCACCGTCAGGCCCGCCGCCTCGCAGGCGGCGCGGAACCAGTCGCGCACCTGCTTGTCTTCCCGCGAGAGGGTGAGGCGGCGCACGCCGCCCTTTTCCGTCGCCCCGAAGCGGGCGGTTTCCATCAGCGTGTCCCAGAAGCGGTCGGCGTCGATGCGAAGGTTGGGCAGGGCGGTCATGCGGGCTCCGGGACACTCTGTTCGGCGAGGATGCAGCGCGCGAAGCGGCCGGGCCCCAGGTCGATCCGGGGCGGCAGCGCCTCGCGGCAGCACGGCTGCGCGAACGCGCAGCGGGGGGAAAAGGAGCAGTTTGTCGGCGCCACGTCCAGGGAGGGCGGGGTGCCGGGAATGGTTTCCAGCCGCGCGCCGCGCTTGGCGCCGTGCACGGTGGAGGCCAGCAGGCCGCGCGGATAGGGATGGACGGGGCGGCGCACGATGTCGGCGAGCGATCCCGTCTCCACGATCTGGCCCGCATACATCACCGCCACCCGGTCGCAGATCTCGATGGCGACGCCGATGTCGTGGGTGACGAAGATCACCGACATGCCCATCTCCCGCTGAAGCTCACGCAGCAGCAGCAAGATCTGGATCTGCACGGTGGCGTCCAGCGCCGTGGTGGGCTCGTCCGCCAGCAGCACCTTGGGCTTGCAGGCGAGCGCGAGGGCGATCATGGCGCGCTGGCGCATGCCGCCGGACATTTCATGGGGATAGGCGGCGAGCCGCCGCTTGGCGGAGGGGATGCGCACGAGGTCGAGCATCTCCAGCGCGCGGGCCATGCCTTCCGCGCGGGTCTTGCCCTCGTGGCGCATCACGCTCTCGGCGATCTGGTCGCCGATCGTATAGACCGGGTCCAGGGCCAAGGCGGGCTCCTGGAAGATCATGGAGACCACCTTGCCCCGGAAGTCGGACAGGGCGGTGTCGGAGAGGGCGAGCACGTCCTGCCCGGCCACGCTCACGCGACCGGAGATCTGCGCCCGCTTGCGGGGCAGCAGGCGCATGAGCGCGCGCATGGTGACGCTCTTGCCCGAGCCCGATTCCCCCAGCAGCCCCAGCACCTCCCCCTGGCCGAGGGAGAGCGAGACGCCGTTCACCGCATGCACCGTGCGCTCGCCGGTGAAGCGGATGGTGAGGTCCTCGACGCTGACCACGGGCGCGGCGGGGGAGGGCGCGGTCATCGGGGCAGCTCCGGCAGCTTGGTGTGGAAGTCGGTCTCGCGCTGGAAGGCCGCGCCGATGGCGAGCACGGTGGCTTCCGCGAACGGGCGCCCGATGAGCTGGAGGCCCACGGGCAGGCCCGCCTTGGTGAAGCCGGCGGGAATGCTGGCGGCGGGCAGGCCGAGATAGTTCACCGGCCGCGTGAAGCGGGTGAGGCGCTGGATCATGGCCTCGGCATTGGGGGCGGCGCCGAGG
>JACESF010000132.1 GCA_013911975.1 Hyphomicrobiales bacterium
TCGGCCTGCTGGGCCGCCTTGGACAGGGGCTCGGCGGCCGCGCCCGCCCGCGCGCCCGCCGAGCCCCTGTCCAAGGCGGCCCAGCAGGCCGAGGCGGAGGGCGAGGCGGAAATCGCGCTGGTGAAGGCGTGCAAGGCCCGCGCGCTCGCCGTGCTGAAGGAGCGCTCGCCCTCCGTGGAGGACATCTTCATCGACATGGACGGGCTCACCGTGGCGAAGGCGAACCTTGCCGTGGAGGACACCAAGGTGCAGGCCGTCCTCATGGGCGAGGCCTATATCAAGCGCGACCGCACCGACAAGGTGCACCGCTTCCTGTGCCTCGCCGGCGAAGGCGGGAAGGTGCTGCTCACCTTCTTCACCGAGCGCTGACAAAACCGGCGCGGCGTCCGCGCCCGCTCACTGGCGGGCGATGCATCCCGGCTTGCCGGAGAGCGTCATCTTCGCCGTCGGCAGCGCCACCTCGGCCGCCTGCGTGAGCGAGGGTTCGAGGCCGTTCTCCTTCATGGACTTGAAGTCCGGGCAATTGGCCGCGGTGGCGGGTCCCGTCACCGCCTGGAAGCGGATCACGCCCGGCTTCACGTCCACCGGCTGTCCGTCGTCATAGTCCTGCGTCAGGACGAACTTCTTGGCCTGGAGGTCATAGAGGCCGAGCGTGCGGTCCGGCCCCGTGCCCTGGTCCATCACCAGCACGTTGCCGCTGAGGCCCAGCACGTAATTGGGATCCTCGGGATCGCCGATGCGATAGTCCCCGGTCTTGCGATCGAAGGCGCATTTGCGCGGCTTGCCGTCGAGGCGCTGCACCAGGATGTCCATGCCCACGGCGTCCGCCCGGTCACGATAGACCACCTGATATTGCGCGTTGCCGACGCATTTCGGCGGCTCCGGTGCCGCCTGGGCGGAGGCCGCACCCAGCATCGCCGCCGCGCCCAGCGCCAGTCCTGTCCGCAATCCCGCACATCCCCGCATCCGCATGCAATCATCTCCCGAGAAGCGGCGCGATCATGCCTTGCTCGGGTCGCTCTTGACCAGAGCCGCCGGCAGCCAAAGCGTCGCCCCGGTGGAGCCGTCCTCCAGGGTCTCCAGCACCAGCGCGCCGTCGCAGGCGGTGGCGAAGCGCTCCACGCCGCGCAGCCGCGCCTCCCCGCCCTGCCGGCGCGGCGCGCCGTCCGCCGGGTCGGCAGGCAACATGCGGAAGGCCACCGTCACATAGTCCCCGGGTTCCAGCAGGTTCATTCCCGGCGCGCGCACGTCCTTGCGCTCCGCCCGCACCGCCAGCCGCGCGCCCTCGGCGCCCTGCTCCAGCAGGCCCATGGCGAGGTCGAACAGCGCGAGGTCCAGGAGGCCGGGATCCACGAACACGTCCACCGCCTCGTGCAGGCGGGCGATCTCCACCTCCAAAGGCGGCCACGCGGACCCCATGAGAAGCTGGCGCAGCGCGCGCAGGGCGGCGGCCACGTTCACGATCCGCCCATCCAGCCGCTCGCCCCGCCCGCCCATGAGCAGGCGCTGGGCCGCCGAGATGCCGAACACCGCCCCGTCGATGACCTCCCGCGCATCCAGCCCGCCGATGGGCGGCTCGGTGACGGTGCTGCGCGCGAGGCCGAGGCTGGAGCGCGCGGCGTCCAGCAGCACGGTGATGCCGCGCGGCCCGCCGAACGCCGCCTCTCCCGCTGCCACCGGGTCCCTCGACGCGCCGGCGGGCGGCAAGGGCTGCGCGCCCGGCCCGAACAGGGCCAGCGCGCCGCCCACCGCCAGGACGCCGCTCATGCAGGCCATGACGAGGCCGTAGCCCGCGAGCCGGCGATACCAGTCGCCGGTCAGGTCAGCCTCGCGCACCGTATAGACGAAGGTCAGCGGCGCCTGGGGCAGGGTCCGGAAGGCGGTGATGTCGGAACGCGCATCGATGTGCCCGCGCCCCACCAGGAGGCCCGCATTCTGGAGGCCGGTCTGGCTGAGCAGGTCTGGCGAGGCGGCGATGGGCTCGGCGCCGCGCGAATCGGGGGAACGGAAGATGACCGTTCCGTCGCGCCGCAGCAGGACCGCCGTGGAGGTGGCGCCCTCCTCCGAAAGAAACGTGCTGCGATAGAGCGAATGGAAATATTCCGGGAATACCGTGACCGCCACCAGCCCCCGGAACACGCCGTCGCGCGTCACGGGCCGGCTGGCGGTGAAGGCGACGGAGCGGGCGAACTCGCCCCGGAACGGCACCGACAGGAACAGGCCGTCATGCCCCGCCTTGGCCGCCTGGAAATATTCCCGGTGCTGGACGTCATAGGGCGGCATGGGAAAGGCGCGGCTGGAGGCGGCGATGGTGCCCGTCTCGTCCACCACGAACACCGATTCCACCGGCGACAGGCGCCGCAGGGTGCTCTGGAGCAATTGGTGGAACGTGCCGTCGCCGCGCGCGTCGGCGACGGGCCGGTCGTCCAGCGCCTGATCGATCTGAAGCAGCGCGCCTTCGATGGCGCTGAACACCGCGTCCGCATGCTCCGCCAGCGAATAGGCGGAGCGCAAGGCGGTCTGGCGGGCGTCCCGCACCTCGTCCAGATAGTCGAGCCACGCGACGAGCCCGAACACCAGCAGCGGCAGGGCCACGAGACAGCCCAGCAGCACGGCGCGGGACCGCAATCCCCACCCCTGCAACGCTTCCCGCCATCGGGTGCCGACGACGCCCATACCGGCTCCACCCCCACACCGGCGCAACGATAAGCCACTCCCGGCATCCGGGCCAGATGGGTCCGGCATGGCGGCGGAACAGGTTTTTTGCCGGCGCGGCCGGAACCGGAGGGCGCGCGCGCGCGTTACCCCGGTTTGGACTGTTCAAGGCAAAGGCTGACCACATGACGCAGCAGAGGAAGGCACCGCGCGGCTTCGCCGCCATGTCGCCGGAAAAGCGCCGTGCGATCGCGCGGCTGGGGGGGCAGAGCATCCCCCCGGAGAAGCGCAGCTTTTCCCAGAGCCGGGAACTGGCGTCCGAGGCCGGGGCGCGGGGCGGAAAGAGCGTCGCCGACGAAAAGCGCAGCTTCTCGGTGGACCGGACGCTGGCCTCGCGGGCGGGCCGCAAGGGCGGCCGCAAGCGCGTCACCGAAGCGGCGGAATAGGCCGCCCGCCTCCCCGAGGGAGGCGGGCGCGCCCCCTCAGAACTTATAGTTGAGGCCCAGCTTCACCACCGAAAGCTGGGTGTCGGCACTGATGGAGCCGAGCGTCGGGGCGATGGTGTAGCTGCTGCCTTCCAGATCGATGTACTGGTACTCGATCTTCGCGGTCCAGTTGTTGGTGAAGGCGTATTCCACGCCCGCGCCGATGGTCCAGCCCCAGTTGGTGGACGAGGTATCCACGCCGTAGATGTTGCCGTAGTCCGTGGTGCCCCAGGCGAGACCGCCGGTGATGTAGGGCAGGAAGCGGTCCATGGCGTAGCCGAGGCGGGCGCGCACGGTACCGAACGCATTCAGGCTGCCGTCGGTGAGGCCGGCGGCGAACGGGCCGTAGGGCACGATGGCCACGCTGGACGTGCCAAGGTCGGCCCACTGCACGTCGGCCTCGATGCCGAGCACCACATTGTTCACGAACTGCCAGTTGTAGCCCACCTGCAGACCGCCGGTGAACCCGTTGGCGTCGCCCACGCTGATGCTGGAGGCGGGAATGCCGAAGGCGGGCGAGACGTTCAGGTCGTTGTTGAGCCACGACCAGCCCACGTTGCCGCCGATATAGAAGCCGGTCCACGAGAAGACCGGCACGGCCACCACGGCCGGCGCCTTGGTGGGATAGGTCCGCGCGAGGTCGGCGGCGGTGGCGGGCAGGACCGCGGCGAAGAGCGCGGCGCCGGAAAGCAGGATCCTCTTCATGGGGCGTCTCCTTTAAGCACCATCGCCCCCACAACGCGGCCCGACAGGATTCGCCTCACCCGTTCCCGGCGATTCGATCGATAAATCGCAGCCCCGGCAAAAATGTCACACTCTCCGGATGCGGCCTGAAAATCCGGTGTCCGGTGGATGCCGTGCCGAATCGAGGGCGAGCGATTCGCGCCGTGTCGTGGGGGATGATTCGCGCGTTGGGCGTCGTCGCACGCGGCGGCCGCGATCCGGACGCACGCGCCAGCGCGGCTTCCGAGACGAATCAGGACGCGGCGATGGCTGAAATCATTTGCGGTGTCGGGAAATCGAATGCCGGGAAGCTGTGCGGGCGCCGCGCGCCCCGCCCGGCGCATTCACCGAAGTATCGGGAATATTGGGAAGGAGAAATTTGGTGGAGCCAGGCGGAATCGAACCGCCGACCTCTTGAATGCCATTCAAGCGCTCTCCCAACTGAGCTATGGCCCCACCGGGCCGCGGGTGGGAACTTCTTTCGAAGCTCCTCGGGAAGTGTCCCGCGGCGGGGTGCCCGGGGGAAGTTCCCTCGGGCGAGGGCGGCCTTAAAGCACAGGCCGCGGAGATGATCAAGCCTCTTCGTCGTCCTCGAGGCCCTCTCCGATCAAATCGGAGACGTCATCCCCATCGTCTTCGTCTTCTTCGAGGAACGTATCGTCGTCGGCGGTGTCGCCGAGATCCTCGTCCACGTCGATATCCTCATCGCCGGCAGGCGTCTTGGTGCCCGCGGTTTCCTCGTCGGCCTCCTCCAGGGAGATGACCTCGACGTCGGCGACCTCGTCCTCGGCCTCCTCGACGACGGCAGCGGCCCGGGGCTCCGCCCGGCCGCCGCGCACGGCAGGCTCGAAGAAGGACCGGGGGTAGGATTCGCCCGTATAGGGCGACACGACCGGATCCTTGTTCAGATCGTAAAATTTGCGGCCCGTCACCGGACAGACCCGCTTGGTGCCGAGTTCAGGCTTCGCCACGGCAAGACCCTTCGGTGGGTTCAAAGAGGGGTGCTCATTGACGAATGCCCATGGCGCTGTCAAGGCAGAATCAGCGCTTCCGCCTTGGTGAGCCCCTCGCCCGCATGGTAGAGCCCCCACCAAGAACGAACGATCGCCCCGCAAAGGCCGCCCATGTCGAGGCTATCCACTGTC
>JACESF010000014.1 GCA_013911975.1 Hyphomicrobiales bacterium
CCCCCAGGCAGCGGCCCCCCAGGCCCCCGCGCGGACGTCCGGCACCTGACGCTCACACGGCACCTGACGGCGTGGGACGTCGTCGTGTGGGACGGGCAGCGTGGGACGGGTAGTGTGGGACTTGGCCGCGTGGGGCTGCGCGCGTGGGACTTGGTGCCCGGCCGCGCGCGGCGCACCCTGCGGCCATGACACGCGTGATTCGCATCCTCGGCCTCGATCCCGGCCTGCGCCGCACCGGCTGGGGCGTGGTGGACGCCGAGGGCTCCCGCCTTCTTCATGTGGCGTGCGGCACCATCCTGCCGCCCGAAACCCTGCCCATGGCCGAGCGCCTCGCGCGCCTGCATGAGGGGCTCGCGGACGTGATCCGCCGGTTCGCGCCCCATGAGGCGGCGGTGGAAGAGACCTTCGTGAACATGAATCCCGCCTCCACCCTCAAGCTGGGGCAGGCGCGCGGCGTGGTGATGCTGGCGCCCGCCCAGGCCGGGCTGCCGGTGGCCGAATACGCGCCGCTGCTGGTCAAGAAGAGCGTGGTGGGCGCGGGGCGGGCGGAAAAGCAGCAGATCCGCATGATGATCGGGATCCTGCTGCCGGCGGCGGATCCGCAGACGGAGGACGCGGCCGATGCGCTGGCGGTGGCCGTCACCCATGCCCACCACCGCAATGCGCCAGGCGCGCGCGCGGCGCGGTGAGGCGGGGAGGGCGGCAAGGCGGCGCGCCACAGGCGCCCCGCTTGCCTGTACACTGCCGGGCGAACGGGTCCGATGCGCGTCGGGGGACGCGGGCGCCGGACGGCTTGATGAGTGGGGGCGAGAATGGTCTTCGGGCTTCTGGGGCTCATCGTCGCGGCGCTGTTCACCGGCGCGGCGCTCTATATCAACCTCGCGGAGGGGCCCGCCCGCGCGGAGCTGGCGCCCGCCGCCCAGTTGCGCCAATGGAAGCCCGCCTACCGGCGCGGTCTGGCCATGCAGGCCTCGCTGGCCCTGCTTGGGCTGGCGCTCGGCCTCGCTGCTTTCTTCGCCACGGGGCAGTGGCGGTTCCTGGCGGGCGGCGTGCTGCTGGGCGGCAACTGGCCCTACACCTATATCGCCATCATGCCCACGAACCGGCTGCTGATGGCGCTGCCGGAAACCGCGGCGGGGGCCGACAGCGCCCGCCTCATCGCCAATTGGGCGCAGCTCCACATGGTCCGCACGGGCCTCGGCGCGCTCTCCACCCTCGTCTTCGCCTGGGCGCTTCTGTGATGATCGGTAAACTCAAGGGCACCGTGGACAGCTATGGCGAGGATCACCTGATCCTCGATGTGCACGGCGTCGGCTATCTCGTCCATTGCTCCGCCCGCACGCTCCAGGCTCTGCCGGCGGCCGGGGAGGCGGCGGTGCTGTTCATCGAGACCTTCGTGCGGGAGGACCAGATCCGCCTGTTCGGCTTCCAGTCCGAGGCGGAGCGCGAATGGTTCCGCCTGCTGCAGGCCGTGCAGGGCATCGGCGCGAAGACCGCGCTCGCCATCCTCTCCACCCTGCGCCCGGCGGAACTGGCCCAGGCCATCGCGCTGGGCGACAAGGCGACGGTCGCCCGCGCGCCCGGCGTGGGCCCGCGCGTCGCCACCCGCATCGTGACCGAGCTGAAGGACAAGACCCCGCATGTGTCGGGCGCGGACCCCCTTGTCGCGCAGCTTTCCGGCGAGGTGCCGGCGGCGGCCGGCGGCGCGGTTTCCGATGCCATCTCGGCCCTCACCAATCTCGGCTACGGCGTGCCCCAGGCCACCGCCGCCATCGCTGCGGCGGTGCGCTCGGCCGGGGACGGGGCGGGCGCGGAGACGCTGATCCGGCTGGGGCTCAGGGAGCTGGCGCGTTGAGGAATTGCCACTGGACACGCTTTGAGGCGCACCGCACAAAGGCCCCATGACCACCCGGCTCATCACCCCTGACAAGCGCTCCGAGGACGAGGATACGAGCCTGCGCCCGCAGCGGCTCGGCGATTTCGTCGGGCAGGCGCAGGCGCGGGCGAACCTGGAGATCTTCATCAAGGCGGCCCGCGCCCGGCAGGAGGCGCTGGACCATGTCCTGTTCGTGGGCCCGCCCGGCCTCGGCAAGACCACGCTTGCCCAGATCATGGCCCGCGAGATGGGGGTCGGCTTCCGCTCCACGTCCGGCCCGGTGATCGCCAAGGCGGGCGACCTCGCCGCCATCCTCACCAACCTGGAAGAGCGGGACGTCCTGTTCATCGACGAGATCCACCGGCTCTCCCCGGCGGTGGAGGAAATCCTCTATCCCGCCATGGAGGATTATGAGCTGGACCTGGTCATCGGCGAGGGACCGGCGGCGCGCTCGGTGAAGATCTCGCTGCCGAAATTCACCCTGGTGGGCGCCACCACGCGCTCGGGGCTTCTCACCACGCCGCTGCGCGACCGGTTCGGCATTCCCGTGCGCCTCGCCTTCTACACGGTGGCGGAACTGGAACACATCGTCACCCGCGGCGCGCGGGTGCTGGGCATCGGCATCGCGCCCGACGGCGCCACAGAGATCGCGAAGCGCGCGCGCGGGACGCCGCGCATCGCGGGCCGCCTGCTGCGCCGGGTGCGGGACTTTGCCCTGGTGGCGGACGCCGAGCGCATCGACCGGGCCATCGCCGACCGCGCGCTCTCCGCGCTGGAAGTGGACCATGCGGGCCTCGACGCCATGGACCGTCGTTATCTCTCCATGATCGCGGTGCATTACGGCGGCGGCCCGGTGGGCATCGACACCATGGCGGCGGCGCTCTCCGAGCCGCGCGACGCCCTGGAGGAGATCATCGAGCCCTTCCTGGTGCAGCAGGGCTTCGTGCAGCGCACGCCGCGCGGGCGCATGCTCACCGCCGGGGCGTTCCGGCACCTGGGGCTCGCCGAGCCCCAGCGACCCCCCACCGCCTTGCCTCTCTTCGACGAGGGGGAGTAGGGCCTTCCCATCCAGGCAACGGGACCGGCATGAACAACGACATTTCCGGCGAGCGGGCGGTCGCGCCCGGCGAGCGCGAGCTTCACCCCCATCTGGCGGGCCGCCTCATCCCCGGCGGGCACAGCCTCGCCTTGCGCGTCTATTACGAGGACACGGACTTCTCCGGCATCGTCTACCACGCCAACTACCTGAAATTCATGGAGCGCGGCCGTTCGGACTATATGCGGCTCTTGGGCGTGGTGCAGGGCGAGCTGTTCGCGCAGGCGGCGGAAGAGGCGCCCGGCTTTCACTTCGTCGTGCGTTCCATGCAGCTCGATTTCCTGAAGCCGGCCCGGATCGACGACGTTCTGGAGGTGGTGACGCTCTCCAAGGAGGTGCAGGGCGCCTCCATCATCCTCGCCCAGAGCGTGCAGCGGGGCGGCGAGGTGCTGGTCTCCGCAACCGTACGCGTGGCCTTCGTTTCCCAAGGGCGCGCGCGTCGCATCCCGGACGCGCTGCGCCAGGCGACGCTCGCCGACGCCAACGCGGCGAACGGCACTGTTGCACCGCAGCGATAACGGTGCATTAACCCTGTTGGTGTTGTTGTTGGGACACGGCGGACGGTGCACCGCCGCGGCCTGCCGCCAAAGTTTGGACAGACTCAGCCGGTTCAAGACCGGTGCGTCCGAACCCTGCGGAGGGTTGCGAGCCGCGTGCGCCGTGGAACCGGCACGATGCGCGGCCATTCTGGGCGCGGCAAAGACTGGGACCGATACATGATTTCCCACAGGACAGGCCAGACGACGCCGGCGAAGACGTTCCTGAAGCCGATTCTCATGGCCCTGGCGCTGCTCGTCTCCCTCTCCCTGGGCGTGCCCGCCTTCGCCCAGACGGCGGCTCCCACGGCTCCCGTCACGTCCGGCCCCGCCGCAGCGCCCCCGGCCGCCGTCGCGCCTCCGGGCCAGGTGGGCTTCGCCGCTGACAATGTCCCGGCCGCCGACGTCACGCTCATGGGCCTGTTCCTCCAGGCCTCGTGGATCGTGAAGCTCATCATGATCGGCCTGCTGGTGGCCTCGGTCTGGGTCTGGGCCATCATCATCGACAAGACGCTGCTGCTCGGCCGCACGCGCAAGGAGATGGACCGCTTCGAGCAGGTGTTCTGGTCCGGCCAGAGCCTGGAGGACCTGTACCGCTCGCTGTCCGGCCGCCCGAACCAGGCTATGGGCGCCATCTTCGTGGCCGCCATGCGCGAGTGGAAGCGCACCTATGAGAGCGGCGCGCGCTCTTTCACCGGCCTCAACCAGCGCATCGAGAAGGTGATGGACGTGACCATCGCCCGCGAGGTGGAGCGGCTGGAATCCAAGCTCCTGGTTCTGGCGACGGTGGGGTCCGCGAGCCCGTTCATCGGCCTTCTCGGCACGGTGGTGGGCATCATGACCTCGTTCCAGTCCATCGCCGCGTCGAAGAACACGAGCCTCGCGGTGGTGGCGCCCGGCATCGCGGAGGCGCTGCTCGCCACCGCCATCGGCCTCATCGCGGCCATCCCCGCGACCATCTTCTACAATAAGTTCTCCACCCAGGTGAGCCGGCAGGCTCAGCGCCTGGAAGGCTTCGCCGACGAGTTCTCCGCCATCCTCTCGCGCCAGATCGACGAGAGGAGCTGACCGCCATGGGCATGTCCGGCGGAAACGGCGGGGGATGGCGTTCGCGGCGCTCGCGGCGGCGCGGCAGCGGCGCCGTCATCTCCGAGATCAACGTGACGCCCATGGTGGACGTCATGCTGGTGCTGCTCATCATCTTCATGGTGTCGGCGCCGCTGCTCACCGTGGGCGTGCCCATCGACCTGCCGCAGACGGCGGCGAAGTCCATGGACCAGAACAAGGATCCGATCACCGTCTCGGTGAACGACAAGGGCCAGATCTATATCGGCGACGCCGAGGTGACCTATGCCGATCTGGTCACGAAATTGCAGAGTGTTACCAAGGGCAACATGGACGAGCGCATCTTCGTGCGCGGTGACAAGAAGGTCGATTACGGAACGGTCATGCGTGTGATGGGACGTCTGTCGGGCTCCGGCTTCAAGCGGGTCGCCCTCGTCACCGAAGTCGAGGGGGGCTGAGAAGGAGAGGGATGCGCGTCGGTCTGGTCGCATCGTCTGTTCTGCACGGGAGCATCCTTGTGCTCGCCTTGGTGTCCTTCGCGACGCCGAGGCCCTTCGACATGCCTCCCGAGGCGATCCCGGTGGAGGTGGTCTCGGCCAGCGACGTCTCGAAGGTCACGAAGGGCAACGAGAAGGGCAAGAAGGACGAGCCGCCCAAGGTGATGGCCGAGAAGGTGGACGCCGAGAAGCCGACGCCCGACCCGAACCTGAAGGTGACCGAGAAGCAGGAGGTGGCGCCCAACGCGCCGGCCCCCACGCCGCCGCCCACGCCCCAGCCCAAGGCCGAGGAGCAGAAGCCTGCGCCCGCGCCCGCCAAGTCCGAGCCGCCCCCGCCCAAGGCGGACGAGGCGCTGAAGGCGGAGCCGAAGAAGGAAGAGCCCAAGCCCCAGCAGCAGCAGGCGCAGCCGACCCCGCTTCCCCCGAAGAAGCCGGCGCCCCCGGTGCAGACCGCCGAGCCCAAGCCGCCGACCGACCAGAAGTTCGACGCGGACAAGATCGCCGCCCTCCTGGACAAGCGCACGCCGCAGCGCCAAGCGGCGGCCGCCCCGCAGGCTGCGCCCATCTCCTCCCAGGGCGCGCCCAAGGGTCAATCGCAGACGCTCAGCCTCTCCGAGCAGGACGCCTTCCGCGAGAAGGTGAAGCAATGCTGGAAGATGCCGCACATCAACGATGACAAGATCTTCGCCTACATCCTGCTGCGGCTGAACCGCGACGGCACGCTCGCGCAGCCGCCCGTCATCACCGACGGCATGATGAATCCGGACCAGCGCGCGCTGTTCGACGCGTTCGCTTCGAGCGCCATCCGCGCGCTCATCCAGTGCCAGCCCTACACGATGTTCAAGCCGGAGAAGTACGACCTCTGGAAGGAACTCGAACCCCGCTTCTTCCCCAATATGTTCGGGGGAGCCTGACGAACTATCGCGCGCGAGGCGCCTCGCCGCAGCGTTTGGCACAGGCCCTCACCGGCCCGCGCCGCAGAGACAAGAAGAGGACACCGTGACCAACGCCTCCGATCTCGCCAAGTCCCGTCTCAGCCGCCGCGGCCTCATCCTGGGCGGCGCTGCGGGCCTTGCCTCCACCGGCCTCGTGGCGGGTCCGGCGCGCGCCGCGCTGCGCATCGACATCCAGTCCGGCGCGCCGCAGCCCATCCCCATCGCCATCACGGACTTCGTGGGCGAGGTGGAGCAGGGCCGGGCCATCGCGGGCGTCATCGCCAACGACCTCAAGCGCTCCGGCCTGTTCGCGCCCATCGACGGCAAGTCGTTCCCGGAGAATATCCAGAACCCGGACCTCGCCCCCCGCTTCCAGGACTGGCGCACCGTCAACGCCCAGGGCCTCGTCACCGGCCGCGTGCTGCGCCAGGGCGACGGGCGCCTGAAGGTGGAATTCCGGCTGTGGGATGTGTTCGCGGGCCAGCAGCTCCTCGGCCAGCAATATTTCACCCAGCCCGAGAACTGGCGGCGCGTGTCGCACATCATCGCCGATGCCATCTATGAGCGGCTCACCGGCGAGAAGGGCTATTTCGACACCCGCATCGTGTTCGTGGACGAGACCGGCGCAGCCAACCGGCGCGTGAAGCGCCTCGCCATCATGGACCAGGACGGCGCCAATGTGAGCTATCTCACGCGCGGCGACGAACTGGTGCTGACCCCGCGCTTCTCGCCCACCAGCCAGGAAATCACCTACATGTCCTATGGGCGCGGCGAGCCCCGCGTCTATCTGCTCAACATCGAGACCGGGCAGCGGGAGATCGTGGGCAATTTCCCCGGCATGAGCTTCGCGCCGCGCTTCTCGCCGGACGGGCAGAAGGTGATCCTGAGCCTCCAGCAGGGCGGCAACTCGAACATCTTCGTCATGGACCTGCGCTCGAAGGCCACCACGCGCCTCACCGACACGTCCGCCATCGACACCTCGCCCTGCTATTCGCCGGACGGGCGCCAGATCTGCTTCGAGAGCGATCGCGGCGGCTCCTCGCAGATCTATGTGATGAATGCGGACGGATCGGGCGCCAAGCGCGTCTCGTTCGGCAATGCCCGCTACAACACGCCGGTCTGGTCGCCGCGCGGCGACCTCATCGCCTTCACCCGGCAGGCGGAAGGCAAGTTCGCCATCGGCGTGATGAAGCCGGACGGCTCGGGCGAGCGCGTGCTGACCGAGGGCTATCACAACGAAGGCCCGACCTTCGCGCCCAACGGCCGGGTGATCATGTTCTTCCGCGAGCCGGGCGGTGCCGCCGGGCCGAACCTCTATACGGTGGACATCACCGGCTACAACGAGCTGCGCGAGCCGACGCCGAGCTACGCCTCCGATCCC
The DNA here is from genome assembly GCA_013911975.1 of Hyphomicrobiales bacterium. Taxonomy (GTDB): domain Bacteria; phylum Pseudomonadota; class Alphaproteobacteria; order Rhizobiales; family Xanthobacteraceae; genus Aquabacter. The sequence goes on from JACESF010000014.1 coordinate 7,387, forward strand.
GCCTGGTCGCCGCTGCGGTCCTGACGGCGGGTTGTGGCAGAATGGCAACGGTGCGGGCGGGCTTTCGCTCGCCCTTTGGGCGCCATGATCCTGCCATGGGGGATGTCCAGTAAGGTCAGGTCGGCCATCGGGCCGTATACAATTTGGAAACCATAAGCAGGGCTTCCGCTTGGAGGCGGGCCGATCGGCCGCGCGGGGCGCGCCGCGGAACCTTGGTTTAACCAAGTCCCTGCTAGTTGGAGACCTCCGGTTCGCGTTGAGAAGGGAATTACCGGATGCGTGATTTTGGTTTTGCCCGCGGCTTCCGGTTCGCGGCCCTGTTCGGCGTCGTGCTCGCCTTGGCTGCCTGTGCCAACAACCCGGACCCCAACGCCCAGGGCGCCGGGGCCGCCGGCCCGCCCGGCTCGCCCCAGGAGTTCGTGGTGGCGGTGGGTGACCGGGTGTTCTTCGACACCGACCAGACCGACCTGTCGCCCCAGGCCCAGGCGACGCTCGATCGCCAGGCCCAGTGGCTCCAGCAGTACAACCGCTACACCTTCACCATCGAAGGCCATGCGGACGAGCGCGGCACCCGCGAATACAACATCGCGCTCGGCGCCAAGCGCGCCCAGAACGTGCGCGACTATCTCGTCTCGCGCGGCATCGACGGGGCGCGCATGCGCACCATCTCCTACGGCAAGGAGCGTCCGGTGGCGGTGTGCAACGACATCTCCTGCTGGTCGCAGAATCGCCGGGCCGTCACGGTGCTCAATACCGGCGGCGCCTGATCGCGCAGGCTTCGAGACAAGAGGGCCGGCGCCTGATCGCGCCGGCCTTTTTGCGTCGGGGCCCCAGGGTGCGATGCCGGGCGTGAATCATCGTCCCTCAACGGCTTAGAGACAGATTTCCCGGTCGGGCCGGCCCGAGCGGATCGGATCAGGCTCCCGCCGCGGACCGAGCGGGCGGGGTCACACTTTGGACGTGATCCCCGCTCTAATTTTCCGGCGCGCTTCGCCTGCGCTGCGCGCCTTGCCCCCGATCGAATGCGGATCATGCCGAGACTTCGTCTGCGCCCACGCCTGCGGGCTTATGCCTTTGCCGTCCTCGTCGGGGCCGCGTGCGCCCCTGCGGCGCACGCCCAGTCCAGCGGCAACATCTTCACCGACATCTTCAAGCCGCCGGGCTCGGTGCCCCAGCAGCAGCAGGTGGACCCGCTCGCCAACGCCCAGGCCGAGATGGTGCTGCGCATGGAGCGGCTGGAAAACACCGTGCGCCAGCTCACCGGGCAGGTGGAGCAGCTCCAGTACCGGCTCCAGCAGATGGAAGCCGGGCGCCCCGGAGGCGCGCCGCCCGCCGCGGCCCTGCCGCCGCCCACCGCCAACCGGGCGCCCGTCTCGGTGCCGCAGAGCGCGCCCCTGGCGCCGCCGCCCGGCACCGCCCCTCCGGGCGCGGGCAAGCGGTCCGACGCCTTCGATCCCACCGTCGTTCCCGAGGCGCCCGGCGCCCCCCAGCCGCTGGGATCGCCCGGATCTTCCTCCGCCGGCCTTGCGGGGCCGGCCGACATCACGCCCGCCGGCGCCGCCCGGCCGGGCGCGCAGGTGGCGGCGCTGCCGCCGTCCAACGGGCCCAAGGACATGTTCGACCTGGGCACCGGGCAGATGCAGCGGCAGGACTATGCGACGGCGGACCAGACCTTCCGCCAGTTCCTCCAGACCTATCCCTCCGATCGCCTCGTGCCGGAGGCCACCTATTTCCTCGGCGAGAGCCTGTTCCTGCGGCAGAATTACAAGGACGCGGCGGAGTATTTCCTCCAGGTGTCCACCCGCTTTCCCAACGCCCCCCGCGCCCCGGAGGCGCTGCTGCGCCTCGGCCAGTCGCTGGCGGGCCTGAGCGAGCGGGAGGCGGCCTGCGCCACCTTCGCGGAGGTGGACCGCAAATATCCCCGCGCCAGTTCCAGCGTCCGCCAGGCGGTGGAGCGCGAGCAGAAGCGTGCCGGCTGCTGACGCCTCCCCGGATTTCGCTCCGGCCGAGCTGGAGCGCCTGTTCGCGTCCCTCGGGGCCTACGGCCACGTCCTCGTCGCCCTGTCGGGCGGCCCCGATTCCACCGCCCTTCTCCTGCTTGCCGCCCGCTGGCGCGCGGATCGCGGGTCCGGTCCGCGCCTGAGCGCGGCCACCGTGGACCATGGTCTGCGGCCCGGCGCGCGCGCGGAGGCGGAAGCGGCGGGCGCCCTGTGTGCACGTATCGGCCTGCCCCACGCCATCCTCCCCTGGACCGGGGAGAAGCCCGCCACCGGCCTGCAGGAGGCCGCCCGCGCGGCGCGCTACGACCTGCTTCTCGGCCATGCGCGGGAGACGGGCGCGGACGCGCTGGCGCTCGCCCACACGCTGGACGACCAGGCGGAGACCATCCTGTTCCGGCTCGCCCGGGGCTCGGGTCCCGCGGGGCTGATCGGCATGCGGGCGCGCAGCACGCGGGCGGGCACGGACCTGCTGCGCCCGCTGCTGGACGTGCCCAAGGCCCGGCTGGTGCACCATCTGGACGGGCTTGGCGTTTCCTATGCCCGCGACCCTTCCAATCTCGACCTGCGCCAGGCCCGCCCGCGCCTGAGGGCGGTGGCGCCCGTGCTGGCCGCCGAGGGCCTGACGCCCGCCCGGCTGGCCCGGCTCGGCCTGCGCCTCGCCCGTGCGGACGCGGCCCTGCGGGTCCAGGCCGAGGCGGCGGGCGCGCGCTGCCTGCTGGAGCGCTCCGCCCACAGGGTGCGCCTCGATGCGGCGCGCCTGTTCGCGGAGCCGGAGGAAATCTCCCTGCGAATCCTGATGGAGGCCCTGGACGCCTTCGCCGGGGAAGGGGAGGTGGAACTGGCGAAAGCTGAGCGCCTGCATGGCCTTCTGGCCGAGGCTGCCCGCGCCGGCGGGCGGCGGACGGGGACCCTTGCCGGTGCCCTGGCGCGCGTGGAAAGCACCGTTCTGACGGTGACCCGGGCCCCGGAACGGAACAAAAAGGCCGCCCTGCTCGCGGCAAATTCAACCCGATAGAGCCCCGCATCCTTGGCAAGGGAGGGAGGGCCACCTAGATTAGGCGCGGACGCAACGGGAGCGAGCGTGTGCGAGGTGCGGCCTTTTGGCCGGTTAAACCGCGCGCGGACGGGTCCGATGTGGTCCCCGTGAGGGATCAATGAACGCCAATTTACGTAATTTCGCCCTTTGGGTGATCATCGTTCTGCTGCTGCTCGCGCTGTTCTCGCTCTTCCAGAGCCCCGGGCAGCGCACGAGCGCGAACGAAATTTCCTTCTCGCAGCTCCTGTCCGACGTGGACCAGGGGCGGGTGCGCGACGTGGTGATCGAGGGGCCGAACATCTCGGGCTCCTTCACCGACGGCCGCCAGTTCCAGACCTATGCGCCCAACGACCCGTCGCTGGTGCAGCGCCTCTACGGCAAGGGCGTGTCCATCACCGCCCGCGCGCCCTCGGACAATGTGCCGTGGTTCGTGAGCCTGCTGGTCTCCTGGCTGCCCTTCATCGCGCTGATCGGCGTGTGGATCTTCCTCTCGCGCCAGATGCAGGGCGCGGGCGGCAAGGCCATGGGCTTCGGCAAGAGCCGCGCCAAGCTTCTCACCGAGGCGCACGGCCGCGTGACCTTCGAGGACGTGGCCGGCATCGACGAGGCCAAGAGCGACCTCACCGAGATCGTGGAATTCCTGCGCGACCCGCAGAAGTTCCAGCGCCTCGGCGGCCGCATCCCGCGCGGCGTGCTCCTGGTGGGCCCGCCCGGCACGGGTAAGACGCTTCTGGCCCGCGCCATCGCCGGCGAGGCCAACGTGCCGTTCTTCACCATTTCCGGCTCGGACTTCGTGGAAATGTTCGTGGGCGTGGGCGCGAGCCGCGTGCGCGACATGTTCGAGCAGGCCAAGAAGAACGCCCCGTGCATCATCTTCATCGACGAGATCGACGCGGTGGGTCGCCATCGCGGCGCCGGCCTCGGCGGCGGCAATGACGAGCGCGAGCAGACCCTCAACCAGCTCCTCGTGGAGATGGACGGCTTCGAGGCCAACGAGGGCATCATCCTCATCGCCGCCACCAACCGGCCGGACGTGCTGGACCCCGCGCTGCTGCGTCCCGGCCGCTTCGACCGCCAGGTCATCGTGCCGAACCCGGACGTGGTGGGCCGCGAGCAGATCCTGAAGGTGCATGCCCGCAAGATCCCCGTGGCGCCGGACGTGAACCTGAAGGTGATCGCGCGCGGCACTCCCGGCTTCTCGGGCGCGGACCTCGCGAACCTCTGCAATGAGGCCGCTCTCATGGCCGCCCGGCGCAACAAGCGCATGGTGACCATGCAGGAGTTCGAGGATGCCAAGGACAAGGTGATGATGGGTGCGGAACGCCGCTCGCTCGTCATGACCGAGGACGAGAAGATGCTGACCGCTTATCACGAAGGCGGGCATGCCATCGTCGCCCTCAACGTCCCGGCCACCGACCCGGTGCACAAGGCGACCATCATCCCGCGCGGCCGCGCGCTCGGCATGGTCATGCAGCTTCCCGAGCGGGACAAGCTCAGCATGTCCTACGAGCAGATGACCTCGCGCCTCGCCATCATGATGGGCGGCCGCGTCGCCGAGGAATTGGTGTTCGGCCATGACAAGGTGACATCAGGCGCCGCCTCCGACATCGAGCAGGCCACCCGCCTCGCGAAGATGATGGTGACGCGCTGGGGCTTCTCCTCCGAGCTCGGCCAGGTGGCCTATGGCGAGAACCAGGACGAAGTGTTCCTGGGCATGTCCATGCAGCGCCACCAGAACATCTCCGAGGCGACCGCCCAGCTCATCGACAAGGAGGTTCGCCGCCTCGTGGACGAGGGCTATGCCGAGGCCACCCGCATCCTCACCGAGAAGCGTGAGGAGCTGGAAACCCTGGCCCGCGGCCTGCTGGAATACGAGACGCTCTCGGGCGACGAGATCGTGGACCTGCTGGACGGCACCCCCCCGGTGCGCGACACGGTGATCGAGCCCGCCAACCCGCGCGGCTCGGCGGTGCCCTCCGCCGGCAAGAACCGCCCCCGCCCGGGCGGCACGCCCGGCAGCATCGAGCCGCAGCCCCAGGCCTGACGAAGGCCCGAGGCCGGACGGCACGGTCCTCCGCTGCCGTCCGCGCTTGCGCTGACCCTCACAAGACCCGCCCCGCCTCCCGGCGGGGCGGGTCTTTCATTTTGAGGCCCCTGCGACGCGCCCTGCGCGGGACGGAACGACGATCCGCCCGTCCGGCTTCTTCGCCGGGCCAGGATGGATGTGCGTCTCAAATCAATGCGCCCGAGGACTTGTTCACCGCCCGGAAGGGCGCGCCTGCGGCTTCATCCGCCCGGATCGGGCTCCGGATGCCGACGCAGAGCGTTTCACGCCTTGCATCGAAGAACTCTGGGGCTTCGATGCAAGGCGATCGCACCCTAAGGGGCAGGTCCGCCAGGAGTGGCGGCGCTTCCGCGCCCGAGTGGTCAATAACGATCGGGCGTTGCGCTGCAATGCAGCATCAACGCGATGCGTTCTTGTATCCGAACCTGTAATTCATCTTCCTGTCTTCAGGTATCGGGGGCGAGCATCCTCCAATGATCCCCGCCTTCCTCCTGCCGGGTCGTCGATATGATTCAGATGATCCACGCAATTGGCTGTCGCGGACAACAGGGATTGCGTTGGGTAAATGCCCTGCCGGACGGGTCTTCAACCAATGGGCCGCCGCCCCGCAAAGGTTGGTACGGCGAGTGTGCTTGAAGGCTCTTCGCCGGTGAGCTAAGGGTGCGCCTCGACCCCCGAGCCAGGTTTGCCGGATGAGCGGTGTGAATCAGAAGCAGGACGTGCTGTATCGCCTCGGGATGGTTCATCCGCTGGTTCTGGGAGAGCCCGAGCGCCTCGGCGGCGACACCTCGGCGTGGCTCTCGCATGTGCCGTTCGCCTTCTGGCTGGCCCTGGTGCTGCGCCCGCGCCTGTTCGTGGAACTGGGCACCCATACGGGCGTCTCCTATTCCGCCTTCTGCCAGGCGTTTCGCACGCTCGGCCATCCCGCCCGCGCCTTCGCCGTGGACACCTGGCAGGGCGACGAGCATGCCGGCCATTACAGCGAGACCGTCTTTCGCGAGCTGAACCTCTATAACGAGGATCGCTACGCGGATTTCTCGCAATTGCTGAGATGCACCTTCGACGAGGCGGTGGAGCGGTTCGAGGACGGCTCCATCGATCTCCTGCATATCGACGGGCTGCACACCTACGAAGCGGTGCGCCATGATTTCGAAAGCTGGCGCCCCAAGCTGACGCCGGACGCCGTGGTGCTGTTCCACGACACCCAGGTGCGCGAGCGCGGCTTCGGGGTATGGCGGCTGTTCGACGAGCTGCGCCAGCATTATGCGACCTTCGAGTTCCACCACGGCCATGGCCTGGGCGTGCTGGCCATGGGCAAGAAGGTGCCGCCCGGCCTCGAGGGCCTGCTCATGCCGCCCGGCCAGGTGCTGGACCCCGGCGCCGACGCCGCCATCCAGTCCTATTTCGCCACCATCGGGACGAACCTGGTGCGGCGCGGCCTGCGCGAGGCGGAGCTGCTGCGCATCTCCCATGGTCTCGAAATCCGCCTGGAAGACGCCCAGCGGGACCTGCATGCCCTGCGCGACGGCCCGCTGCGCGGCACGGGGGAGGCGCTGCGCGACGCGCCGTCCGCCCGCGAGCCGGTGACATCCGTCGGAAGCTCCCGCCCCCAGTCCGAGATCGTGGCGCGGCTGAGCGGAGAATTGGCGACCCAGCGTCGGCGGAATGCCGAGGAGGTCGCGGGTCTCTCGGAAGAGATCCAGGGCCTGAAGGCGCAGGTGGAAGCCGAGCATGAGCGCCGCACCCGCATCGCGGAGCTGGCCTCGGCGCGCATTTCCTGCGCCCGCCGCGGCTTCAAGGGCGCGGTCGGCGCCCTGCTGCGCCGCTACGGCTCCGGCCCGCTGATCGACCTGTGCGCCGTGCTCACGCGCTCCGGCCTCTTCAACCGGCGCTACTACATCTACAATTACAAGAACGACATGCTCCCGAACGTGGAGCCCGTCATGGACTATGTCCTGACCGGCGCCTTCGAGGGGCGCAACCCGAACCCCCTGTTCGACAGCCAGTATTACCTGCGCGCCAATCCGGACGTGAGCGCCAGCGGGATCAATCCGCTGCTCCATTACATCACGGTGGGCGAGGCCCAGGGGCGGCGGCCGAGCCCGGTCTTCGATCCGCTGGAATACCGGGCCGCCCATCCCGAGCTGGGCTCCGAGGAGCTCGCCCTCGCGGACTATATCGAGAAGGCCCATCCCAGCCTGCCCATCAAGGGCGGCAGCCTGTTCACCCGCTTCTGGCGCCAATGGGTCGCCACCACGGTGCATCAGGAGGTGACGCGCCCCCTCCTGACCAAGGGCGGGTCACGGACCGCCTCCTCCAAATATCTCTGCAAGATCAGCTTCACGCCGTCCCCCGGCGCCCCGGCGGACCGGCCGGCCGACCGCAGCGGGACCTATGACTGGTCCATGGAGGCGGCCTACACCTATGTTCCACCGGCCCCGCCGCCGGACCTGGAGGCCCGCCTCGCGGGCCTTGCGCGCACGCCGCTCTTCTCCATCGTGGTGCCGCTCTACAACACCCCGCCGGACCTCCTGTCCCGCCTCGTCGCCTCGGTTGAGGCCCAGTGGTACGGGAACTGGGAACTGGTGCTGGTGGACGATGCGAGCCCGAAGGACGAGGTGCGTACGGCGCTGGCGGCGCTGGACGACCCGCGCATCGTCAAGCTGCTCCAGACGGAGAACAGCGGCATCGCGGGCGCCACCAATGCCGGCATCGGCGCCGCGCGCGGCGACTTCATCGTGTTCCTGGACCATGATGACGAGCTGACCGAGGACTGCCTCTTCGAGCTGGCCCTGTGCGTGGACCGCGAGGACGCGGACTTCATCTACAGCGACGAGGACAAGATCACGCCCGACGGGCATTTCGCGGAACCGTTCTTCAAGCCGGACTGGTCCCCCGACACGCTCATGAGCCTGAACTACACCTGCCATGTGAGCTGCATCCGCAAGAGCCTGCTGCTGCGCACCGGCCTGCTGCGCCCGGAATATGACGGTTCCCAGGACTGGGACCTGGTTCTGCGCGTGACGGAGCAGACCAAGCGGATCGCGCACATCCCCAAGGTGCTCTACCACTGGCGCATCATCCCCGGCTCCACCTCGGGCACCTACGACGCCAAGCCGGCGGCGCTGGTGGCGGCCAAGGAATTGCGGCTCGATGCCATGCGCCGGCGGAACGTGGGCGGCACGGTTGAGGATCTGGGGTCGGACAGCGCCTATTCCCGGGTGCGCTATTACGTGTCCGGCACGCCGCTCATTTCCATCGTGATCCCGTCGAAGAACAATCCGGCGGTGCTGCGCAAGTGCCTGGACTCCATCTTCGCCAAGACCCCCTATGAGCATTACGAGGTGGTGGTGGTGGACAACGGCTCCACGCAGGAGCCGGCGCTCGCCTATCTCGCGTCCCTCGCCGCCCATCCGCGGGTGCGGATCGTGCCCCATGCCCATCCGTTCAACTTCTCCGAACTGTGCAATGTGGGCGCGCGCGGTGCGTCGGGCGAGATTCTCCTGTTCCTCAACGACGACACCGAGGTGCTGAACGGCGACTGGCTGGAGCGCATGGCGGGCTATGCGCAGCTCGGCCATGTGGGGGCGGTGGGCGCCAAGCTGCTCTATCCCAATTCGCTGCGGGTGCAGCATGCGGGCGTGGTCAATATCGTGGCCGGGCCGAGCCATGCTTTCCTCGGCGTCGCCCGCAACGAACCCGGATATTTCGCCCGCACCCTGCTCGAATACAATTGGAGCGCGGTGACGGGCGCCTGCCTCATGGTGGAGCGGGTGAAGTTCGACCGCGTGGGCCGGTTCGATGAGAGCTTCCCCGTCGCCTATAATGACGTTGACCTCTGCTATCGCCTCATCGAGGCGGGGTATTTCAACGTTCTCTGTCCCGCCGTCGAGCTGCTGCACTACGAGTCGCTCAGCCGGGGCATCGACCATGTGAACCCGGAGAAGCGCGCGCGCCTGCGGCTGGACAAGCAGCGGCTCGATCTCGCGCATCCGGACTTCTATCTCAGGGATCCGTTCTTTAACGAGAACCTTCATCCGAACGATGTAGGGTTCAAGCTTCAGGTATAGGGCCGGGCGTGCCGGCTCACGGGGCCGCGCGACGGGTCTGGGACGGTGGTTGCGGCCGTGGCAGGTAGTGAGAAGGTTGGGCGGGGTGACGAGCGAGACCGATCCGTTGTCTTCGGCGCGTGACTTGGGGCGGATGTGCTCCGGGCCGGCGCTCGCGGCGTACCTGCAATGGGTGCGCTCCGAGGTCGAGTGCTATTCCATCGACTTTGCGCTGTATATCGATCCCGCCTGCGGCTGGATCCGGCCGCTCTCGCAGGCCTTTCCCGCCGCCAACGCGCTTTGGATTCCGGGAACGGACGGCACGTTCCGCCTCGCGCAGCTTCCCCATTCCATGATCGAGGAGGGCCTCGCCACCCTCGCGGTTGGGTTCCACGGCCTGACCGCCAAGGATGTGTTCGCCCGGTTCGGCATGACGGCGCCCGCCGACCATGTGCTCGCGGACCTGGGCCTGACCGACGACAAGCGCTTCGGCTTCGGCCAGGAAGAGCTGACGCACCGCTTCATCCGCGCGTTCAAGTGGGAGTTCTTCCGGGTCGCCAACCGCTCCCGCGCCGAACTGTTCCGGTCGCTGGTGGGCGCCGGGGTCCGCCCGGGCATGCAGGTGGCCCTGGTGGGGATGGGCTGGACCGTCGATCTTCTGGACAGCTGCGAGCGCCTGGTGCGCAGCATGCTGGACGTGAACGTCCACGGCTTCTGCTTTTACCTGACGGAAGCGGAGGAGCAGCGGGCGCGGGACGCGCGGTTCTTCTTCAAGAGCTTCATGGGGCAATCGGGCGGGACGTCCGCGTTCGCGGCGCGGCTCGCGAGCCAGCCGGACGTGCTGGAGGCCGCCTTGCTGCCCCCGGCCGCGCGCACCGGCGAGGCCGGGGAGGACGCCGTGTCCCTCGATGTGGCGGCGGGCATCGCGGACTATGCCGCCGCCCTTTCGGCGGAAGGCAGGCTCACCGGATCGGCGGCGCCGCTTCTCGACCTGCTTCGCGCCGACACGGGCGCGCAGGCCCGGGCGCTCCTCGGCCTTCAGGAGGGCGGGCCCGCCTGAAGGCGCGCCCGTTTCAGGCCGCGCGCGTCCCGTCCCTTCAGTGCAGGCCCACCGTCATGAGGTCGTTCTCGCTGGCATTGGCCAGCGCGGCCTCGCGGCTGTCCGTCAGCAGAATCGGCGTGCCGTCCGCGGCGTGCAGGGTAAACAGGGTCAGCCCCGGTGCGATGGCGGGCGCCTGGGGGAAGAGCTGCTGCACGTCCTCGGAGCGGATGGTCCGCACATAGGCGAGGTGGCCGCCGCCCAGCCCGGCGAGGGCCTCGGGGGTGATGGGGGTCCGGGCTTCGGTGCCGGAGGGGATTTCGGTCTTCGCGATCATCTTCATATCCTTTCTGTCCGCTAACGCGGCGCGCCACCCTTTCGGTTCCCTCACGAGAGGGAAACGATGTCGATGCGCCTGGCCTGCCGCGTGGGCTCGGGCCTCGCGAGGTCGATGGACAGAAGCCCGTTGCGCAGTTCCGCCCCGAGGACATTCATGCCCTCGGCGAGAACGAAGGTGCGCTGGAACTGGCGGGCGGCGATGCCTCTATGGAGGAAGACCCGTTCGCCCTGGTCTTCGGCCTGGCGGCCGGAGATGGTCAGTTCCCGCTCTTCGAGCGTGATTTCAAGCTGCTGCTCGGTGAAACCGGCCACCGCGAGGGTGATGCGCAGCCGCAGCGGCGACCCGTCGGCGGGATCGATCCGCTCCACATTGTAGGGCGGGTATCCCTCGGACGCCTTGGTCACGCGGTCGAGGGCACGCTCGACCTCGTCGAACCCGAGAAGGAAGGGGTTCGACAGCGAAGAAATACGCGACATAAGCCAAAGTCCTTCATCAAGCGACTTTGCGGAACCGAAGCGGCGGTTTCGCCGCTCCATCGGGACCCTGTCCGGCATCCCGTTCCGTCTCGATATGGGGAAGGCGCGGCCCCCGTACAAGGGCCCGGGCGAGCCGGAGCCTGCGTCAGGCCGCTCGGGCCGGTCCCACGCTGCTCACCGGGGTGAAGCTGTCCGCGCTCGCCGCCGCCCATTCGGCCGCGTAGGGCGTCTCATCAGGCGCGTCCAGCAGGATGCCCCTGGCGAGGAAGGGATAGAGCCGGTCGAGGGGCTTGGCCTCCACGGGCGTCAGGCGGTGCCAGATATGGTGAGGCTCCAGCTCCGTGGGATGGGCGAGGCCCGCCGCCGCCACGAGGTCCGCCAGGGCCTCCACCGTGTGATGCTGGAACCGCGCCACCCGCTCCGCCTTGTCCTCCACCACGAGGCCGCGCTGGAGATGGGGGTCGTTGGTGGTGATGCCGGTGGGGCAGTCGCCCGTGTGGCAGCGCATGGACATGACGCAGCCCAGCGAGAACATGAAGGCGCGCGCGGCGTTGCACCAGTCCGCCCCCACCGCCATGTTCGCGGCCATGCTGAAGCCGGACGTGACCTTGCCGGAGGCGGCGAGGCGCACCCGGTCGCGCAGGCCCGCCCCCACCAGCGCGTTGCGCATGAGCACGAGCCCCTCGCGCAGCGGCATGCCCATGTGGTTGGTGAGTTCCTGGGGCGCAGCGCCCGTGCCGCCCTCGGCCCCGTCCACCACGATGAAGTCGGGCGTGATGCCGGTCTTCAGCATGCCCTTGGCGATGGCGAACACCTCGCTCGGATGGCCGACGCACATCTTGATGCCCACCGGCTTGCCGCCGGACAGCTCGCGCAGCCGCGCCACGAACTCCATCATCTGCGCGGGCGTGGCGAAGGAGGGGTGGCGCGCGGGCGAGATGCAGTCCTCGCCCATGGGGATGCCGCGGATGCGGGAGATTTCCGGCGTCACCTTCGCGGCGGGCAGCACGCCGCCATGGCCGGGCTTGGCACCCTGGCTCAGCTTCACCTCGATCATCTTCACCTGGTCGTCGGCGGCCTTCTCCTGGAACAGTTCGGGCGCGAAGGTGCCGTCGCGGTTGCGGCAGCCGAAATAGCCGGAGGCCACCTGCCAGACGATGTCGCCGCCATGGATGCGGTGATAGGGGGAGAGGCCGCCCTCGCCGGTGTCGTGGTAGAAGCCGCCCTTCTTCGCGCCGAGATTGAGCGCCTCGATGGCGTTGCGCCCCAGCGAGCCGAAGCTCATGGCGGAGACGTTGAGCACCGCCGCGTCATAGGGCTTGGTGCAGTCGTGGCCGCCCACGCGCACCCGGAACGGCTCGCTGGCCACGGGCATGGGCGCGATGGAATGGGTCATCCATTCATATTCCGGCGCGCCCGTATCCAGCTCCGTGCCGAACGGCTGGCGGTCCTCCTCGCCCTTGGCGCGGGCATAGACGAGGCTGCGCGCCTTGCGGTTATAGGGCGTGCCGTCGAGGTCGCCCTCCACGATGTACTGCCTGAGATAGGGGCGCACCGCCTCGAACATCCAGCGCACCGAGGCGACGATGGGATAGTTGCGCAGCAGGGAATGGTGCTTCTGCGTCACGTCGAACACGCCCACGAAGGCGAGCGGGAACAGCACGCAGAACACGAACAGCCACAGATGCCCGCCGCTGAACGACAGGATCAGGCTGAACACGCACAGCACCACCACCGCCGCGAAGACGCCGTAGCGCCGGACGAGTTTCTTCGTGCTGGGATCGAGCAGGCCGTTCATGGGGTCCCCTCCGCGTTTTTCTCCGGCGCGCGCCTCCCACGCATGCGGGCGCGCGCCGATCAGATTGGCTCCAATCTGACCGGGTCAGGTGTTCCCTATCAAGGATTTAGACGGCGATGTCCCGGGCAAATTGAATGCAGGGCACCCGGATCGCGCCCGGGCGCCGGTCCCGCGCCCGCCGTGCGGGAGGATCGGCGCCCTCCGGCACGGCGCGGCGAAAGGCCGGGAGGCCGGCTCAGGCGACCCGCGGCAGGGCCGCGCGCCCGGCGAGGCGACGCAACGCGTCCACCTGCGCGGGCAGCTCGCTCCAATAGCGCCCGTGGAGCTCCAGGTTGAGGATGGCGCCCGGCTCGGGCACGAGGCTGCGGGCGAGCTCTTCCCAGGGCAGGCTGCCCCAGCCGAGCGGCAGGTGCAGGTCGCCTTCGCCGAGGCCCAGCCGCTCGGCCTCGTCCATGGCCCAGCTTGCCGAGGGGCGGCCGAAGCTGTCATGGGCGTGGATGTGGCGCGCATAGGGGGCCAGCGCGGCGATCTCGGCGCGGGGGTCCAGCTTTCCGTCGGCGCAGCGCAGATAGGCGTGGCTCACATCCAGCGTGGCGCGCACGCAGGGGTGGGCCACGGCGTCGATCTCCCCCGCGAGGCGCGAGGGGCTCGCGGTCTCGCGCATGGGCGCGAAGCGGAAGATGTTCTCCACGCACAGCGTGACGCCCGCCCGTCCGGCCCGGTCGCCCGCCCGCTGGAGCGCCTCGCGCTGGCGCGCATAGGCGACGGCGAAGGTCTCGTCCGGGTCGCGCACGCAGCCGGTATGGATCACCAGATGCACCGCCTCGAGCGCCTGGGCTACCGTGATGGCGGCGTCCAGCAGCGCGGCGTGGGCGGGCAGGCGCGCGGGCGCCTCCATGAGGTTGATGGCGAGCGGGCCGTGGGCCGTGTAGCCGAACGGGCGGCCGCGCGTGGCCCGCTTGAGGGCGTCCAGCCGCTCGCCCATCACCCGGCCGCCGGCGATCAGCGTCCAGCAGAACAGGGGCAGCTCGACAAAGTCCACGCCCAGCGCCTCGGCCTCGTCCAGCTTTCCGGGCAGGTCGGCGAAATCCGGGTCGCCGGAGCGGATCGAGTATCCGATGCCGCGCACGGATCGGGCCAAGGGTGTCTGTGTCAGGTCCATGCCGCAGGTCTCCGTGCCGCCCCCGAGAGGTGAGCCGGCACTGTGCCGCCTCTGTCTGAAACTGATATGTCAGCGAAGAAACGGCCGCCCGGGCCTTCAGCCCATCGCGGCGGCGTGCAGGGCGCGCACCTCCCGCGCCAGCGTCATGGGGTCGAACGGCTTGGCGATCACGCCGATGGCGCCGAGGCCCTTGAACAGGGCGATCTCATGGGCCTGGGTCCGGGCGGTCACGAACACCACCGGCACCGGCCGGTCGAGGCCCAGCTCCTGGAGGGCGGCGAAGGTGGTGCGCCCGTCCATCTGGGGCATCATCACGTCCAGCAGGATGAGGTCCAGCCCGCCCTGCCGCGTGCGCTCCACCGCTGCCTGCCCGGAGGGGGCGGTTTCGACGGCGATGGTGGGATCCAACCCGAGGGACAGGGCCGCGATCTCGCGGATGTCCGCATCGTCGTCCACATAGAGCACGCGCAAGGTCATGATGCTTCCCCCTTCGGCGCGCCGGCCCGCGCCGCGCCGGATCGTTCCGCGAGGCCCGCCAGATGGGCGAGGCCCCCCGTGCCCCTGGCCATGAGGTCCGCCAGGGTCCGCGCCTGTTCCGGATCCTGGTCGGCCGGGGAGCAGCCCACGAGCGGGGGCAGGGCGCCGGGCGGCTGGCCCGCCAGCGCCTCCAGGTCCTGCGGCGAGAGGGCGGGATCGTCGAACTGCACCACGAGGAGGTCGCAGGCCCGCAGCGCAAGGGCGGCGCGGGCCTCCGCGAGGCTGCCTGCGGGAATGACCTCCGCGCAGCCGCGCGCCGCGTCCGCCAGCGCCCGGCGGGCGGGGGAGGAGAGGCACAGATGGAGCAGCACGGCGGGGCGGCCGAGCCCGGCGGCGAGGCTCGCCACGCGCGCCCGGTCCGGCGGCGAATCGAGCCAGCCCGCCACGGGCAGGGCGCAGAGGGGGCCGTCGGGCGCCGCCGCTGTGTCCTCCTCCGCGGGCCTCAGGGACACCAGGATGACAGGCGTGGTCCGGGTCCGTTCCGCCCGGCGCAGCGAGCGCACCAGGGAAATGCCGTCCCGGTCGCGCAGAAGCGGCGCGACGAGGATGGCGCGATAGGCCCGCAGCACCGAGCGGCCCTCGCATTCGGCCGCCGTCTCGGCCCGCTCCGTGGCGATCCCCTCGCGGGCGAGGCCGGCGGCGAGGATCTCGGCCGCCTGGGCATTGCTCTCCACCAGCAGGACCGGCGCGGGTTCGCGCTGCTTCTGCGCGGGCACGCTGACGAGCCGGGCGGGGAGGTCCACATAGAAGGTGGTGCCGACCCCTTCCTTGCTCTCGAACGAGATCCGGCCGGAATGGCGGTCCACGATCTCCTTGACGATGGCGAGGCCGAGGCCCGTGCCGCCGCGCTGGCGCGTGTCGGTGGTATCGGCCTGGGCGAAGCGGGTGAACATGCTGCCCCGGAAGGATTCCGGAATGCCCGTGCCATGGTCCTGCACGCACACCCGCACCAGGTCTTCCTGCCGCTCCACGCTCAGCGCCACCACGCCCTCGGCGGGGGAGAATTTCACGGCGTTGGAGATGAGGTTGGTGAGCACCTGGATCAGCCGGTCCTGGTCGCCCACCACTGATGTGTCGGCGGCGGTGGCGTGGAGCGTGAGGCGCACGCCATGCTCCGCCGCAAATCCCGCATTCTGCTCCATGGCGAGCCGGGCCACCTCTTCCATCACCACCGGCTCGCGCGCGAAGGTCATGGAGGCGGACTGCATCTTCTGGATGTCGAGGATGTCGTTGACCAGCCGCACCAGCCGGCGGCTGTTCTCGTGGGCGATGGAGACGAGCCGCTTGGCGGGCGGGGGCAGCTCGCCCGCGGCGCCGCCGTTCAGCAGGCCCAGCGAGCCGGCGATGGAGGTGAGCGGCGTGCGCAGTTCGTGACTCACCGTGGAGACGAACTCGTTCTTGATGATCTCCGCCCGCTTGCGCTCGGAAATGTCGTGGAGGATGGCCACCAGACGGTTGCCGTCGCTGGACTGCATCCGCCCCACCACCACGTCCACCGGCAGGGTGGACCCGTCCTTGCGCCGCCCCGCGAACTCGCGGGCGGCCCCGCCGTCCGCCGCCTGGCCGACCAGTTGCTCCAGCACGTCCGGGCGGCGCCCGGCTTCGTCGTCGGGAAATTGGAACAGCCGGGCCACGGGGAACCCCGTCAGTTCCTCCGCCGACCAGCCGAACATGCGGGTGGTGGCGGGATTGGCGGTGTCGATCTCGCCCTTCTCGTTGACGGTGACGATGGCGTCCATGGCGCTGGCGAGGATCGCCCGATGCCGGGCGAGGGTGTCGGCCAGGACCAGTTCCGCCCGCCGCCGCCCGATGAGGTGGGCGATCATCACCAGGGTCGATCCCACCACCACGGCGATGGCGGCGGAGAGAAGCAGAAGCAGGGTCTGCTTGGTGCGCTGGCTGGCGAGGCGCACGTCGAAGGTCTGCTGCTCGGCGGCGGCCACCTCGGCGGCGGAGATGTCCATCACCACGCGGCGGATGCGGTCCATCAGCGCCTTGCCGCGCCGGGCCTCCATCACGTTCGCCGCCGCAAGGCCGCCGGCGCGGTTGCGCGTCTCCGCCATCTCCGCCAGCAGGCGGATCTCCTCCTCCGCGAAGCGGCTCAGTTCGGTGAGCGCCACGCTGTGCTCGGGGCGCGCCCAGGCGAGCTTGCTGAGGGCCTCGATGTCCTGGCGCACCGTGGCCTGCGCATCGTTCAGCGCCTCCAGGAATTCCTCGCGGCCCGTGACCACGTAGCCGAGCGTGCCGCTCTCGGCGCTGAGCAGGTCCTCGAAGATGTGCTGGAGATGGTCGCGGATCAGCGAGGAATAGAGCAGTTCCTCGCGCAGACGGTTAGCGGAGGCGAATTCGCGGAAGCTGGCGAAGCCCACGGCCAGCACGATGGCCACCGCGATGCCCGCGCTCAGAAGGCCCATGGCGAGAACGCGGCGGATGCCCCGCCGCCAGCCGCGCCGCTCCCGGCCCGTCCGCCGGGCGCGCGCCGTCGCGGCGGCATCGGCGGCGGGGCGCGGCGCGGTGTCCAGGTCCGTCATCTGTCGTCCGTCATCTGTCGCCCGTCATGTGGCGGTCCTCAGCGCGCTGCGCATGGTCTCCCCAGTGCGGCCCACCTTATCCGCTCCCGCCATGGGGTCCACCGGCATCGGTGCCGGTCGCGGGCCGGTCGGCGCCGGCTAGACGGGCAGGCGCAGGTGCAGTTCCCAGCGCTTGTCCGCGCGCTGCACGCGCAGGTCCGGGGTCAGCTTGGAGATGAGGTAGCCGGTGAGCTGGGCCGCGCGGTCGGGGTCTTCCAGCAATTCCTCCGCCGTGGGCGGGCGGTTGGCCACCGGCGGCGCGACGCCCTCATAGCGCAGGATGATGTCGAACACGAGGTCGTTGTAGCTGGTGGCGACCTCGATGGTGGGATGCTCGGGATCCACGAGGTCCCGGCCGATGAGGTCGATGGCCTGCCACGCGGCGAAGGCGCCGCGCTGCACCACGTCCACCCGCGCCCCCCAGCGCCCGCCCTCGGCCTCGATGAAGGTGGCCACCTCGTCATGGCTCGCCTGGCCCGCCGGGAACCGGCGCGTGACGCGTCGTGTCACGCCGATGCGGAACAGGGCCAGCAGGGTCACGGTGACGAGGATGGTGACGGCGAAGGAGGAGAAGGTGACAAAGCGCAGCGACGGGGCCTGTCCCTCCAGCAGGTGCCGGATGGGCTCGTAGGCGATGGCGGTCACGAACCCCATGCCGATGGCCACCACCTTGCGCGCGTCCAGCACGCGGCTCGCCACGAGCTGAAGGCCGTTGACCGTGGTGAAGGTGGCCAGGAACAGGAACAGGGCACCCGTCACCGAGTCCGGCATCATGAACCAGAAGCCCATGAATTTCGGCAGCAGGGAGAACAGGATCAGCAGGCCGCCGGTCCAGAAGGCGAGGGTGCGCGCGGTGCAGCCGGAGGCCGCCGCCAGCGCCACCGCGCCGCCCGAGGCGACCATGGGCAGGGCGTTGAGGGCGGAGGCCAGAAGGTGCATCACGCCCTCGGCGCGGATGCCGCGGCCGATGGAGACGAGGTCGGGCGCCTTCCAGTCCCGGTCGTTGTTGCGCTGGGCGATGGTCTGCACCCCCATGGAGGTGAGCGCGAACACGAAGCCGGTCACGGCGAACGGGATGATGGCATCCACGTCGAACGACCAGCCGAACAGCGGCAGGGACGGGAAATTGATCCAGGAGGCGGCTTTGAACTGGGCTACGTCCGCCGGGTCGAGCTGGCCGAGCACCGCACTCACCGCGAGCCCGGCCGCGAGCCCGATGAGGTTCGTGAACAGGCGCATGCGGTGGCGCACATAGACATGCAGGATGATGAGGATGGCCAGCGTGAACGCGGCCGTTCCCAGATGCATGACCGCGCTGGTGTGCCCGGTTGGCACGTCCAGGATGAGGACGAGTCCTTGCTGGCCGAGCCCCACGCCGATGAGGAACACCGCGAGCCCCGCCACCTCCACCGTGAAGATGCCGCGCAGCCGGTAGATGATGAAGGAGAACAGGATCTGCGACAGGCCCACCACGGCGACCATGGTGAAGTTCTGCGCGAGGCTGAGCCCCTCCTGCGAGGCGTACATCAGGGCCGGGATGGCGGCCGTGGTGCATTGGAGCGGGTAGAAGAGCCCCGCGCCGAGCCCGAAGCGCCCGAAGCCCTGGAGGATGGTGACGACACCCGCGCAGAACAGCGTGGTGGCGGAGAGCGCCAGGAAGGCGTGGGTGTCGAGCCCGAGGCGCGAGGCGGCGATGCCGGGGACGCCGAGCAGCGCCGCCAAAAATGCCACCTGCTGGAGCGAGGCGAGCAGCGCCACCCGCGCGGGCGGGAGGTCGTTCACGCCATAGACGAGACCCTCGGGCTTACGCATCCCTCTCCCCGTCAGGTGACGGGCAGCAGCGGCGCGCCGGGCTCATCGGTGACCCAGAGGTCGCCGCTGTCGAGGTCGAACCACCAGCCGTGAAGCTGGAGCGTTCCCGCCTCGACCCGCTCGCGCACCCAGGGATAGGTCATGAGATTGTCGAGCGAGCCCAGGATGGACGCGCGCTCGGCGAGGAACGGCACCTGCTTCAGGTGGTCCAGCGACATCTCGCGCTTGCCGCCCTCGACGCTCTCGTCGGGGATGTGGAGGCGGCTGGCCTTCAGCGCCATCTCGACCCAGGGGCCGACGAACTCGCGCGGCGGGCGCTCGCCCCCGGCGGTGGAGAGCATGGCCTTGATGCCCCCGCAATGGGCGTGGCCCAGCACGACGATATGGTCGACCTTGAGGTCGCGCACCGCATATTCCAGCGCCGCGCCGGTGCCGTGGAGGCCGTCGTCGGGGGCGTAGGCGGGTACGAGGTTGGCGACGTTGCGCACCACGAACAGCTCGCCCGGCTCCGCGCCGGACAGGATCGCGGGATCGACGCGCGAATCGGAGCACGAGATCATCAGGGTGGCCGGAGCCTGACCCTTCTCGGCGAGTTGCGTCATCAGGGACGGCGCCTGCTCGTAGAAGCGCGCCTTGAAGCGGCGGACGCCGTCCACCAGGTGCACGATGTCCCGGCAGGCGGAGTGGTCGGAATGGGCGTGATGGGGATGGGTTTCGTCAGTCACCGGCAACTCCTGCGATGAGTGTCTGCGGCTGGCGCCCAGCATTCGGGGCAGGCGGCGCTTTTCCTGCGTAGCGGAAAAGGTATGCCGCGAAAAGAGGATACGCGACCCCTGACATGAAACAGGCGCCCTTTCGGGCGCCTGTCTTGGATCCTGTCTCTCCCGGGCCGCACTCAGCGGCGGAAGCCGCCGCCGAACCGCTCGCCGCCGCTGAACGAGCGCTGGCCAGACCAGTCGCGCGCCTGGCGCTCGCTGTCGAGGTGCTGGCTGTTGAACGAGCGGTCCACGGGCTGCCAGCCATTGCTGGTGGCGCGGCTCCACTGGCCGTTGTCGTGCTGGTACACGTTGCCGTCATGGTCGGCATAGACGTTGCCGTTGTTCCAGGCCACCGAGTTCCCGGTGCGCTGGTTGGTGGCGACGCCCTTGCTGTCCACGCTCACCTGCCCGTTCTCGCGCGAGACCGAGGTGGTGGAGGCATGGGCGGTGCCGGCGGTGGGGTTGGCACCCGCCGAAGCGCGGTTGGCGTCGAAATTGCCGGTATAGGCATTGCCGGTCACGGAGGCGCTGGAGGCCCCGCGCGCGCCGGTATAGGGATTGTACCGGCTGGTGTCGCGGGCGCCCGCATAATTGCCCGTATAGGGGTTGAAGCCGCCCGCCTCCCGGCCCGCCACGTTGGTGCCGTTGGCGGTGGTGCCGAAGCCGGAGCGCGCGCCCCATTGCGTGCCGTTCCAGGTGGTGCCCCAGGCGCTGTTCACGGTCGCCGAGCCGCCCCAGCGGCCATAGATGTTGGCCTGGTTCACGTTGGTATAGCCCCAGTGCCCATAGGGGGCGGCGCCCCAATAGGGGCCCCAGAAGGGCGTGACGGCGGCGCCCCAGGCCCAGCCGGCGGCGAAGCCGAAGCCGAAGCCCACCGCGGAGCCCAGCGCGAAGCCGGCGCCGTAGCCATAGGTGGCGGGGCAGGAATACCAGTAGTTCACGCCCGCCCAGCCGGTGCAGCTATAGCCGGTGCCGTAGACCACCGTGCCGCCGGGGGCGACGACGACGCCCATATAGCCGGGGGTGTAGCCCACGACCACGGTCTCGGGCTGCACGGAATAGACCCGCACATAGGTGACGTAATGCACCGGGGAGGAGACCGGGATGGTGTAGATGGCGGGGGGAACCGCCGCCGCGACCACCCAGGGCCCGGCCGGCGAACGGGCGGTGAACCACACGCCGTTCACCACCACGTAATAGCTCTCCGGCCCCACCATGATCACCGGATAGGGCGTGTTGACCGCATATTTCAGCGCCGTGCCCTCGATGGGGGTGAATTGCGGCGCGCCGCCCGAATAGGTGACGGTCGTTGTGGCGCTGCGCTTGACGCTCGATGTCTGCGGGATGGTGGCGGCGATGGCCGCCTCCTTGGCCTGCGGAGTGCCGGCCACGGACACCAGCACGTTGGCCTGGGGATCCTTGGGCGAGATCTTCGCGAAGTCGGCGGGCAGGGCGTCGGAGGCGACGAAGGTCCAGGGGCCGTCCATGCTCGCCGCCTTGAACCAGCGGCCCGAGATCAGCACGTAGAAGGTGTTGCTGGCAGTCTCCATGAACACCGCATGGTCGGCATTGCTCATGGAGAGGAGCTGCGTTCCCGCCACCGGCAGCATCTGGGGCTGGCCGTTGGTCTGGATCAGCTCGGTGGGCACCAGCGACACCAGGATGGCGGGCGGCGGCACGATGGGCTTGCCGTCCTTGTTCAGCAGCGGGTCGGCCGGGGTCTGCTTCAGCGCGGCCTTGGCGGCGGCCTGGAGATCGGCCGAGGGATTGGGGTTCACCACGAACGTGCCGGCGAGCTGGCCGCTCTGGTACCAGGCGCCGGCCGCCTGGAGGTGGAACACGCCGTTGGCATCGTGGAGGATGAGCGCGCGGGTATTGATGACGCGCTGGAAGGTGGGGGCGCCGTCCACGGAGCGCATGGAGGGCTCGCCGGAAATGGGCACCAGGATGGTGGCGGTATCGGTGAAGACGATGCGCGGCGGGGTGTTGTCCACCGGCTGCGTGCGCAGCTCGGCGATCTTCTGGTTCACCGCATAGCTCGCCTGCAACTGGTCGAGCCGCACCACGAGGCCGCTCTTGGGCAGGCGCTGGTCGATGGCGGACTTCACCAGGGCGGCCTTGTCGGGCGCGGTGACCACTTCCACCTTGTCGACGTTGATATTGTCGAGCCGCACGAGGCCCGCCGCCTTGTCGATGGTGGCGGTGGCCACGAAATGGGCGAAGCCGTAGGTGGGCGTGCCGTCCTTGGGGCCGATGGCCAGGGCGGAGCGGCCGGTGATGCTGTTGCCGTCCCAGGTCTCGATCTGGGGCTGGTAGATTTCGAGCCGGTTGCCGTCCACGTCGAAATCGCGGGGCCAGGCGACGCCGTTGGCGCCGAGCGGGGCGTTCTGGGCGCCGGGCTGCGCCGGAGCCGCCTGTTGCGCATAGGCACCGGTGGGCAGAACCAATCCGGACACGGCCAGGGCCATCACGGCCGTGCGTCCCGCGAGCCGTCCCTGTGCCATCAATTGCGCGAAGTCCATGGGTGACCTCCTTCGGCCCTCAGCCGTGGGCGGAGGACTAGCACCTTCCCTGACCACCGTCAGCGTGACGGCGGGGAAGATGGACAAATGTTTAGGACACTTTTTGACCCATCACCGGCTGTCGCCGGGCGGCTCCTGACGTTATGCGCGCAGGCCGTGATGGGCGCTCGGGATCCGAAAACCGAGGGGGAAACCGGCGTGTTCCGGGGGGGCGGGGTAGGCTTTTACGGTGCGCGTGGCTGGAATGCGCGGCCCCGCCTTGCCTCCCGTCCCGTTCGCGGCTAAGCCGCGCGGAGGATCGGAAGGACACCATGGCGCAGGACGGCCTCAATTATCGCGATGCGGGCGTCGATATCGACGCGGGCAACCGGCTTGTGGATCTCATCAAGCCGCTGGTGAAGGCAACCGCGCGGCCGGGCGCCGACGCGGATATCGGCGGCTTCGGCGGCGTGTTCGACCTGAAGCGGGCGGGCTTCTCGGACCCGCTCCTGGTGGCCACCACCGACGGCGTGGGCACCAAGCTGAAGATCGCCATCGAGACCGGCAAGCACGACACGATCGGCATCGACCTCGTGGCCATGTGCGTGAACGACCTCGTGGTGCAGGGCGCCGAGCCGCTCTTCTTCCTCGACTATTTCGCCACCGGCCATCTCACGCCGGACGTGGGCGCGCAGATCGTGCGCGGCATCGCGCTCGCCTGCAAGGAGAGCGGCTGCGCGCTCGTGGGCGGCGAGACCGCCGAGATGCCCGGCATGTATGCCGAGGGCGACTATGACCTCGCGGGCTTTTCCGTGGGCGCGGTGGAGCGGCCGAACCTGCTGCCCCGTCCCGATGTCCAGGCGGGCGACGTGATCCTCGGCCTCGCCTCCGCTGGCGTGCATTCCAACGGCTATTCCCTGGTGCGCCGCGTGGTGGAGCGGGCCGGCCTCGGCTGGCATGATCCCGCGCCCTTCGCCCCGGGCGAGAGCGTGGGCGCGGCCCTGCTGACCCCCACCCGCCTCTATGTGAAGAGCGTGCTGTCCGTGATCCGCGCCACGGGCGCGGTGAAGGCGCTGGCCCACATCACGGGCGGCGGCATCACGGAAAACCTGCCCCGCGTGCTGCCCAAGGGCACCGTGGCGCGCATCGACCTCGGCAACCTCGTGGTGCCTCCCGTGTTCCGCTGGCTCGCGCAGGCGGGCGGCGTGGCGCCGGAAGAGATGCTGCGCGCCTTCAATTGCGGGATCGGCATGGCCGTGGTGGTGCCCGCGGAGGCCGAGGAGACGGTGGCGGCCGCCTTCGCCGAGGCCGGTGAGACGGTGGCGCGGCTCGGCGTGATCGAGCCCGGCGAGGGCGCGGCGCACGTGGTCTATGAGGGTCGCCTCGGCCTGTGAGCGGGCCGCGCGCCGGGCCGGTTTTGCATCCACCGGCCGGGCATGGTCTAGATGATGAGGGGGCGGGCCCCCGGAAGTTGCGTGGCTGGGATAAAATGCAGAAGAAGCGCACGGCGATCCTGATTTCGGGGCGCGGCTCCAATATGTCCGCTCTCATGGCAGCGGCCGAGGCGCCCGACTTTCCTGCCGAGATCTCGCTCGTCATCTCCAACCGACCCGATGCGGCGGGCCTCCAGGTGGCGGCGGACGCCGGCATCCCCACGCTGGTTCTGAACCATCGCGACTTCGCCGACCGCATCGCCTTCGATGCCTCGCTGGACGCCCATCTGCGCATCGAGAGCATCGACATCGTCTGCCTCGCCGGCTTCATGCGCCTGCTCACCCCCTGGCTGGTGGAGCGCTGGCGCAACCGGATGATCAACGTCCATCCCTCGCTGCTGCCCGCCTTCCCCGGCCTCGACACCCATGGCCGGGCTCTGGAGGCGGGGGTGCGCTTCCACGGCTGCACGGTGCATTTCGTGCGGCCCGAAATGGACAGCGGCCCCATCATCCTCCAGGCGGCGGTGCCGGTTCTCCCCCAGGACGATCCGGACGGCCTCGCCGCCCGCGTCCTGCGCCAGGAGCACGCCATCTACCCCGCCGCCCTGCGCCTGCTGGCCGCCGGCCTTCTGCATGTGGAGAACGAGCGGGTGGAGATCGAGGGGGCGCGCTTCCCCGAACAGCCTTTGGTCTCGCCCACCGCCTGATCCGGCTCGCGCGGCGTTTCAGAAAATGCGCCCGGCACCGGCCATGGGCCGGTCCAAGCCCGCGCGGCGCCTGAGCGAAGCCGCCATGCACCGGCCATGGGCCGGCGCCGCCCAACTGACCCTCAGACCAGCTTCTCGATCCGCACCCGGTTGTCGTGAAAGGCCGCGCCGCCCGCCGGCGCCACCGGGTCCGCGCCCGTGAGCGTGTTGATGCCGCGCCCGCCTTCGTGGGCGTGGTTGGGCTTGATCTGCTCGGACACCACCACGCCGCGCCGCAGCCCGTCGAACAAGCGCACCGCCAGCACCACCCGGCCGCGCGGGTTGGACACCGCCACCGTGTCGCCTGCGCCGATGCCGAGGTCCGCCGCGTCTTCCGGATGAATGAGCAGCGAGGGCGCCCCCTCGCGTGTGACGGAGGTGGGCGTCTCGGTGAAGGTGGTGTTGAGGAAGTTGCGCGCGGGCGCCGTCACCAGCCGGAAGGGATGCTCCGCCGTCGCCTCCTCGATCACCGTCCAATGGTCCGGCAGCGCGGGCATGTCGGCCACCGGGCCGAAGCTGCCGGGGGTGGGGATGGGGATACGGCTCCAGTCCGGCTTCAGGCGGAAGCGCCCGTCGCGATGGCCGAAGCCCTTCAGGTAGTGGGCGGTCTCGAAATCCGGCTGCACGTCCAGGAAGCGCGCCGCCTCCAGCTCCGCGAGGGTGCCGCGTCCTGACTCCTGCAAAGTGCGGTCGATCAGCTCGCGCGGCGTGAGCGCGAAGCCGGGATGCTCCACTCCGAGCCGCGCGGCAAGCGCACAGACGACGTCGTGGTTGGAGCGGCATTCGCCCGGCGGCTCGGTGAGCTTGGGGCCGAGCAGGATGTGCTGGTGCCCGCCTGCCGTATAGAAATCGTCGTGCTCGGTGAACATGGTGGCGGGCAGGACGATATCGGCGTAGCGGGCCGTGTCGGTCATGAAATGCTCGTGCACCGCCACGAACAGGTCCTCGCGGGCGAAGCCCCGCCGCACCTTCTCCTGGTCCGGCGCCACGGTGACGGGATTGGTGTTCTGGATGAACAGCGCCTTCACCGGCGGGCCGCCCGCCAGCGCGTCCTCCTCCCCGCACAGGATGGGGCCGATGCGCGACTGGTCGAGCGCCCGCGTGCGCGGGTCACGCAGGTCCAGCCCCTCGATCATGGACTTGCGCAGGCCATAGATGCCCGAATTGGAATGGAACGCGCCGCCGCCCTCGTGCTGCCAGGCGCCCGAGACCACGGGGATGGAGGTGACGGCGTGCATGTTCACCGCGCCGTTGCGGCTGCGGGAGAGGCCGTAGCCGATGCGGAAATAGGCCCGGGGCGTCTCCCCCACGAGGCGGGCGAACGCCTCGATCTCCTCCACCGACAGGCCGGTGATGGCGGAGGCCCAGGCCGGGTCGCGGGTGGCGAGATGGGCTTCCAGTTCTTCCGCGCCCGAGGCGAAGCGGGCGAGATAGGCGCGGTCCGCCGTCCCGTCGCGGAACAGCACATGCATGACGGCGCAGGCCAGCGCGCCGTCGGTGCCGGGGCGCAGCAGCAGCGGAATGTCCGCCTGCTCCATGGTGGGGGTGCGATAGACGTCCACCACCGCGATCTTCGCTCCGCGCTCCTTCCGGGCCTTCGCCGCGTGGGCCATGACATTGACCTGGGTGGACACCGCGTTGGTGCCCCAGATGACCACGAGGTCCGAGCGGCCCATCTCGCGCGGGTCGGCGCCCGCGAGGCGCCCCGTGCCGGCCATGTAGCCGGTCCAGGCGGGGTTGACGCAGATGGTCGAGAAGAAGCGCGAATAGCCCTTGGCGTGCGTCAGCCGGTTGATGCCGTCGCGCATCACATGGCCCATGGTGCCGGCATAGAAATAGGGCCAGACCGATTGCGCCCCGTGGCTGCGCTCGGCCTCCAGCAGCCCCTCGGCGATCCGGTCCAGCGCGTCGTCCCAGGAGATGGGCGAGAATGCGCCGGAGCCCTTGGGGCCGGTGCGGGCGAGGGGGACGGTGAGCCGGTCCGGGTGGTGCGCCCGCTCCGCATAGCGCGCCACCTTCGCGCAGATGACGCCCGCCGTGTAGCTGTTGTCCGCCGCCCCGCGCACCCGGCCCATGCGGCCGTCTTGCTTGATCTCCACCTCCAGCGCGCAGGTGGAGGGGCAGTCGTGGGGGCAGGCGGAGGCGCGGATCGCCACATGCTTGGTCATCGGGAACTCCGGCAGCCCGGCCCGCGCGGGCGGAGGGCGCCCGGAACGGACCCGGCGCGAACGCACTGGTCGGCTCCGATCATAGAGAGGTTCTTAAAACGCGTCATGGCCGGGCGATGCCCGGCCATGCGTGTCTCGTCGGTCGCTTCGGGACAGGAAGCTCAGGCTTCCTGCGCCCGGTGGCGCTGGCGCAGGATCCATCCCAGCGCCACCACGAACACCGCGCCCACGGTGCTTGCGAGGTAATGGGGCAGGTTGGCCGGCTTGATGCCGATGGGCGAATCCTGGTCCGGCTTCACCAGATCGGGGTCGTAGCCCTGCATGTACTGGAGCGCGACCACGTCGCTCACCACCATCTCGCCCGCGATCCAGCCCAGCAGGGCCGCACCCGCCCACACCAGGATGGGGAAGCGCGTGAGCAGGGCCATGACCAACTGCGAGCCGGCGATGATGAGCGGAATGGTGAGCAGCAGGCCGAAGATGAACAGTTCGGGATGACCGCGCGAGGCGGCGGCGATGGCCACCACGTTGTCGAGGCTCATCACCGCGTCGGCGATGGCGATGGTGCGCACCGCCTTCCACAGGCTGTCCGAGGCTTCCACGTGGTGGGCCTCGCCGCCGCCGTCGGTCACGAGCTTCACGGCGATCCACAGCAGCAGCAGGCCGCCGGCCACCTTCAGCAGCGGCACGCCCAGGAGATAGGAGACCGCGAGGGCGAACAGGATGCGCAGGCCGACCGCCGCGCCCGCGCCCAGCAGGATGCCCCAGCGGCGCTGCTTCTCCGGCAGGGAGCGGCAGGCGAGGGCGATGACGACGGCATTGTCGCCCGACAGCAGCAGATCGATCCAGATGATCTGCAGCAGCGACAGCCAGAAGGTGGGTGAGGCGAAATCCATCGCGGTCCTCTTCGATTTCGTGGCCGGCGCTGCGGCTCAAACGTCAGAACGGAGATCGGGAAAACGTGGTTGCATCATTCCGCAACGGAAAGCAGAACGCGAAGAAAAAGGGACGCGAGCGTCCCTTTTTCGTGGTCCGGTATCAACCTTCGCCGTGGGCCTTGGCCTTGCGCAGGCGGCCGACGCCATAGGCGATGCCCACCACCAGCAAGGCGCAGAGGGCAGCCACGGGATATTCCCAATGGTGGGCGACATCTACCCCGCCGATGCGGTCCATGACGGCGCTGTCGGTCAGCAGCATCTCGCCCGCCACCCAGCCGAGCAGCGCGGCGCCGGCCCACACGAGCAGCGGGAACCGGTCCAGCACGGCCATGACCAGCGAGGAGCCCGCGATGATGAGCGGGATGGAGATGGCAAGGCCGAGGCCCAGCAGCAGCCAGCTTCCGTTGGCCACCGCCGCCACCGCCACCACATTGTCGAGGCTCATGACGATGTCGGCCACGGCCACCGTGCCCACCGCCTTCCAGAGGCTCTCGCTCGCCTCAACCGTCTCGTCGCCGCCGTCGTCGGGCAAGGCGAGGTCCACGGCGATGTACATGAGCGCCAGCGAGCCGATGAGCTTCAGCCAGGGCAGAGCCAGCAGCGTCGCGACGATGCCGGTGAACAGGATGCGAAGGCCCACCGCGACGCCGGCGCCGGTGATGATGCCCCATTTGCGGGTCTTCTCCGGCAGCGAACGGCACGCCATGGCGATCACCACGGCATTGTCGCCCGAGAGCAGGATGTTGATCCAAATGATCTGTATCAGCGCCAGCCATAGCGCCGGAGAGTCGAGCGACATCGTTCCCCTTCCTCGCCTTCGCGTTTCCTCAGGCATACAGGCGTCTGGTGCGCCGTATTATGGATGCCTCAGAGGAAAGCTACTGGACGCTGCAAATCCCCACAACCAAAACCGGACATCGCATCCGCAAAAAGAATATTGCGACGCGGCCGGCTCAGCCGCTCGCGTCGCAATCCTGTCAGGCCGGTCGTCAGCCGACGATTTCGTTGCCCGAGAAGAACTGGGCGATCTCGATCGCCGCGTTCTCGACGCTGTCGGAGCCATGGACTGAATTGGCCTCGATGGACTCGGCGAACAGCTTGCGCAGGGTGCCTTCCGCCGCATTGGCGGGATTGGTGGCGCCCATGACTTCGCGATACTTCGCCACCGCGCCTTCGCCTTCCAGGACCTGGACCACGACCGGGCCGGAGGTCATGAAGGCGACGAGGTCCGCAAAGAAGGGACGCTCGCGATGCACGCCGTAGAAGGTCTCGGCCTGGGCGCGGGTCATCTCGATCCGCTTCTGGGCGACGATGCGCAGCCCGGCCTTTTCGATGACGGCATTGACGGCACCGGTCAGGTTGCGGCGCGTCGCGTCGGGTTTGATGATCGAGAAGGTGCGCTCGATCGCCATGATCACCGTCCTATTATGTTTAGAAAATCGTAAACCCGCGCCAGCGCGCGGACGGCGGTCCTTAGCAGCGATGCCCCGCCACGGCAAGCGAGGCGGTTCGCCTCTCAGGTCCCCGACGTCTCGAACACCTGCGCGAGGCGGGTCATGAAGGGCTCGTCGGTCTGGTCCACCCGCAGCGGCGTCACGGAGATGCGGCCCTCGTCCAGCGCCCGCAGGTCCGAGCCGGGGGCGGTGGAATGCACGCGCCGCTCGAAGGCGATCCAGAAATAGGGATTGTTGCGCCCGTCGCGCCGCTCGTCGATGCGCATCAGCTTCTGGTCACGCTTGCCCTGGGCGGTCACGGCGATGCCGGCCACCTCGCCCGGGGGGCGATCGGGGAAGTTCACGTTCATCACGATGCCGGCCGGAATGCCTTCCGCCAGAAGGGTGCGCACGATGGCGGGGCCATGGGCCTCGGCGGTCTCGTAGCTGGGATTATCGCGCGTCGCGGGGCCGAAGGCCTGGGAGAGGGCGATGGAGGGGATGCCGAGGATGGTGCCCTCGATGGCGCCCGCCACCGTGCCCGAATAGCTCACGTCCTCGGCGATGTTCTGGCCGCGGTTCACGCCCGAGAGGATGAGGTCCGGCGGCTGGTCCGCAAGCAGGTGGCGCACCGCCATGATGACGCAGTCCGTGGGCGTGCCCTTCACCGCGAACCGGCGCTCCGCCACCGCGCGCAGCCGCAACGGATCGCTGAGCGAGAGCGAATGGGCGACGCCCGACTGGTCGAACTCGGGCGCCACCACCCACACGTCATCCGACAGCGCCTGCGCGATGCGCATGCAGGCATCGAGGCCGGGGGCGTGGATGCCGTCGTCATTCGTCACCAGGATCCGCATGTCGTCCTATCCTTCACATCTTGGCCGTCGCGACCTGCCCCCTCTCCCCTCGCGGGAGAGGGGTGGGGTGAGGGGGGCATTCGCATGGGCTTGGGATGCTGCGCCGGACGGCGCCGAACCCCTCACCCGCCTCGCTTTGCTCGGCACCCTCTCCCGCACGGGGAGAGGGACGTTTCGCCTCAGCTTGCCTTCTCGATGAGGGTCAGGCCGCCCATATAGGGCTTCAGCACCTCGGGCACCGCAACGGCGCCGTTCTCCTGCTGGTAGGTCTCCAGCACCGCCACCAGCGCGCGGCCCACCGCCACGCCGGAACCGTTGAGCGTATGGAGGAAGCGCGGGCCCTTGCCGTCCTTGGGGCGGAAGCGGGCATTCATGCGCCGCGCCTGGAAATCTCCGCACACCGAGCAGGAGGAGATCTCGCGGAAGGCGTTCTGCCCCGGCAGCCAGACCTCGATATCGTAGGTCTTCTGGGAGGCGAAGCCCATGTCGCCGGTGCACAGCGTGACGACGCGATAGTGCAGGTCCAGCTTCTTCAGCACCGCCTCGGCGCAGGCGAGCATGCGCTCATGCTCCTCCAGCGCCTGTTCCGGCGTGGTGATGGAAACCAGTTCCACCTTGGTGAACTGGTGCTGGCGGATCATGCCACGCGTGTCGCGCCCGGCCGATCCCGCCTCGGCGCGGAAGCAGGGCGTGCAGGCGGTGAGGCGGAGCGGCAGTTCGTCCTCGGAGAGGATGGATTCGCGGACCAGGTTGGTGAGCGGGACTTCGGCGGTGGGGATGAGCCAGAGGCCCTCGTTTGAGAGCACCGCCGTCTCCGCGCCGTCCGCCTCAGGCACCCAGCGGGTGGCGAAGAACTGGTCGTCGCGGAATTTTGGAAGCTGCGCCGTGCCGAACATCACCTCGTCACGCACCAGCAAAGGCGGGCTGACTTCCGTGTAGCCGTGCTCGCTTGTGTGGGTGTCGATGAAGAACTGGCCGAGCGCGCGCTCCAGCCGCGCCATCGGCCCCTTGTTCACCACGAAGCGGGCGCCGGAGAGCTTGGCGGCGGTCTCGAAATCCATGAGGCCGAGGGCCTCGCCGATCTCGAAATGCTGCTTCGGCGCGAAGGCATAGGCGCGCTTCTCGCCCACCACCTTCAGCTCCACATTGTCGTGCTCGTCCTTGCCTTCCGGCACCGCGTCCAAAGGGGCGTTGGGGATGGCGGCGAGGCGCGCGGACAGCTCGGCCTCCACGGCCTTCACCTCGGCCTCCAGGGCGGGAACGTCGGTCTTCAGCTTCGCCACTTCCGCCATGAGGGCGGCGGCCTTCGCCTCGTCTTTGGCGGCCTTGGCGGCGCCGATCTCCTTGGATGCGGAATTGCGGCGGGCGAGCAGGGTTTCCAGGGTGGTGAGGTTCGCGCGGCGCTGCTCGTCCAGGGCGAGCAGCGAATCGCGCAGCGCCACCGCGTCGGCCTCCGGCACCTGCCGGCGCGTCAGCGCGCGGACGAGGCCCTCGGGTTCGTCGCGGATCCATTTGATATCGTGCATCTCGAACCTGCTGCAGCAGGACGCTGGCCCCGGGAGGCCGTCATGCCCGGGCCTGTCCCGGGCATCCACGGCCATCCATGGGCGCGCCCGGACCAAGCCCGCGGGCGGCCGGGACAAGCCCGGCCATGACGGGCGCGAGGAGGGAACCCCGTCCGAAGAAAGACGTGGCGCGCGCTCGGAAAGGGAGCCTCAGGCCTCGGAGGATTCCGCCTCTCGGGCCTTCTCCTCCGCCGCCCGGCGCTTCTCGACGATGCGCACCAGATAGACGGAAATCTCGTAGAGAAGCAGGGTCGGGAGCGCAAGGGCGAGCTGCGAGATCACGTCCGGCGGGGTCAGCACCGCCGCCACCACGAACACCGCCACGATGGCGTAGCGCCGCGCCTTCACCAATTGGTCGGCGGTGAGCACGCCGATGCGCGCCAGGAGGGTGAGGATGACCGGAAGCTGGAAGGTGAGGCCGAACGCCAGGATCAGCGTGGTGATCAGCGAGAGATATTCCGACACCCGGGGCAGCAGGGAGATTTCCGCCCGTCCGTCGCCGCCCGCCTGCTGCATGTTGAGGAAGTAGGTCATGGCCAGCGGCATGGCGGCGAAATAGACGAAGGCCGCGCCCGCCAGGAAGCAGAAGGGCGTCGCCACCAGATAGGGCAGGAAGGCCTGCTTCTCGTGCTTGTAGAGGCCCGGCGCCACGAACATGTAGATCTGCGTGGCCACCACCGGGAAGGAGATGAAGGCCGCGCCGAACATGCCGAGCTTGATCTGGGTGAACAAAAATTCCTGGGGCGCCGTGTAGATGAGCTTCACGCCGGACGAGAAGCCCGAGGCGAACTCATAGGGCCACAGCAGGATGTTGTAGATCTGCTTGGCGAACAGGAAGCAGAGGAAGAACGCCAGGAGGAACGCGACCACCGACTTGATGAGCCGGGAGCGCAGTTCGATCAGATGTTCGATGAGGGGCGCCTTGGAGGCGTCGATTTCGTCCTCGCTCATGCGGGCGAACCACTTTCCGGCGTCGTCTTGGTCTCGGCGTTCTGCGCGGGCGCGGGCTGCGGGTCAAGCACCAGCTGGGCGGCGGGCTCGGGCAACGGCACCAGCGGCTCCGGCAGGGGCGCGGCCGCGACGGGGATGGTGGGCGCGGCGACGGCGGGCGCGATGCCGGAGAGTTCCGCCGCGATGGCGGCGGCGGCGGCCGAAGCGGCGGCAGCGGACGCGGGCGGAATGGCGGGGGCCTCGGGCGCGGCGGTAACCGCCGGGGAGGCGGTTGGCGAGGTCACGCTCTCCACGGTGGAGCGGATTTCCTCGCGGATGGAGCGCAGCGGGTCCAGCACGTCCATGCCGGGGAAATTCTTCTTCACGCTGTCGGCGGCGCCGCCGGCCACGTCGCCGATCTCCTTGCGGATTTCGGACAGCTCGGCTTCCCTAAGGGCATCCTGGAACTGGCCCTGGAACTCGCCGGCCATGCGGCGCAGCTTCGTGATCGTCCTGCCCATGGTGCGCAAGACGCCGGGCAGCTCTTTGGGACCGATGACGATCAGCGCCACGACGCCGATCAGCATCAGCTCGGACCAGCCGATGTCGAACATGACCGCCTGTTTCCTGCGGCAGGGCTGCCGCCTTCGCGCGGGCCTTGGGGAGGCCCGCTTTCATCCCATGGGCCGGAGCGCGCCTGCGGCCGGGGGCCGGGCCAACGGCCGCCCCCTTCCGGTCGCGCTCCCGGTTGCGTGTATCAGACCGGCTTCTTCTCGGCCTCGGGGGCCGGGGAGACCTGGTGCGGAAGCGGGCGCGGCGCCTCGGGGGCGGTGGATGCCGGAGGGGTCTCGTCCTCGGCCATGCCCTTCTTGAAGGACTTGATGCCCTTGGCCACGTCGCCCATCAGGTCGGAGATCTTGCCGCGACCGAACAGCAGGAGCACCACGGCCAGCACTACGATCCAGTGCCAGATGCTCATCGAACCCATCACTCGCCCTCCGTGGGATTTCTTTGCGGGCCGCGCGCGCTGGTGCGGCGGGCCCTTCTTCGTCCGGCGACACTAGGACCCGGACAAGGCGAAAACAAGGACTTCCGCACCGTCAACCCGGAGCACCACGTCCTGGCCCGCCGCGAGGCCCGAACGGGCCTTCAGCCGGGCCGTCAGCAGCCGGTCGAGCCCGTCCACGGCCACCCGCACGAGGTCCACTTCCCCGAGGCAGCGCTGCTCCACCACCCGCCCGGGAATGCCGTCGCCGGAGGACGCGAACAGGAGGCCCTGGGGGCGCACGGCGCACACGGCCGGCCCGTCGGGCACATGCGGGGCGGGGAAGGTGCCCAGCGCCGAGCGCGCCTCGCCGCCCGCTACCGTCGCCGGGATCTCATTGAGCTCGCAGAAGAAACGGGCGACGTCCAGGTCCACCGGCGCGCGATAGAGCTGCTCCGGCGGCCCCGCCTGCGCGATGCGCCCGTCCCGCAGCAGCACGATGCGGTCGGCGAGCCGCATGGCTTCCTCCGGGTCGTGCGTGACCATGATGGCGGTGGCCCGCACGTCGCGCAGCACGTCCAGCGTGTCCTCGCGCACCTGGTCGCGCAGGCGCCGGTCGAGGCCGGAAAACGGCTCGTCGAGCAGCAGGATGCCGGGGCGCGGCGCGAGCGCCCGCGCCAGGGCCACGCGCTGCTGCTGGCCGCCGGACAACTCATGGGGATAAGCCCCCGCATGGGTGTCGAGCCCCACGCGGGAGAGAGCGCGCAGCGCCTCCATCTCGGCGGCCGGGCGGGGCAGGCGGGCGAGGCCGAACTTCACATTGTCGAGAACCGTGAGGTGCGGGAACAGCGCATAGTCCTGGAAGACGAGGCCGATGCCGCGCCGTTCCGGCGGCACGAAGGCGCGTGGGCCGGCCACTTCCTGGCCGTCGATGGCGATCCGGCCGGAATCCGGCGCCTCGATGCCCGCCGCGAGGCGCAACAGCGAGGTCTTCCCGCAGCCCGAGGGGCCCAGCAGGCAGATGACCTCGCCGGGCTCCACTTCCAGGCTCACGCCGCGCACCGCCTCCACGTCCCCATAGCTGAGGCGGACGGCGTCGAGGACGAGGCCCTGGGCGAAGGCGGGCGGCGAGCGGTGGCGCATGGCGGCGGGTGTCACGTCTCCTCCTCGTCCCGCTCCGCCTCGGGCTCGGGCGTGAGGATCAGGTCCAGCAATTCCGGCTCCAGCGGCTCCTCGTCCTCCCGCAGGCGATCATCGTCTGAGGGCAGCGGGATGGCGAAGCCCGAGGGCACGCGCGGGTCGATGAGCCCGGCGCCCTTCATCTCCTCGATGCCCGGCAGATCGTGGATGGCGTCGATGCCGAAATGCACGAGGAAGGCGGGCGTGGTGCCGTAGGTGACGGGCCGCCCCGGCGCCCGGCGGCGCCCGCGCAGCCGGATCCAGCCGGTTTCCAGCAGCACGTCCAGCGTGCCCTTGGAGGTGGAGACGCCGCGGATGTCCTCGATCTCGGCCCGCGTCACCGGCTGGTGATAGGCGACGATGGCCAGTACCTCGGTGGCGGCGCGGGAGAGCTTGCGCACCTCCGGCGCCGCTTCCCCGGCCACTTCCGCGAGGTCCGGCGCGGTGCGCAGCATCCAGCCGCCCGCCGCGCGCACCACGTTCACGCCCCGGCGGGCATAGTCGGCGGCCAGCGTCTCCATCAGGGCGGCGATGTCGGTGTCCTTGGGCACATGGCGGGCGATGGTGGCGGCATCCACCGGCAGGGGCGCCGCAAACAGCAGCGCCTCCACCACCCGCAGGTCGCGCACCAGGGCGGCTTCGCGCTCGTCCAGCGGGCGGGCGTCGAACAGGTCGATGCGGGGCGCGGCTCTCGTCACAGCAGCGTCTCCTGGGTGTCGCGGGGCCGCAGCCAGAGGGGGGCGAAGGGGCCGTCCTGGCGGATGTCCAGCACGCCCTCGCGCACCATTTCCAGGGTGGCGGAGAAGCTGGAGGCGAGCGCGGTGGCGCGCTGGGCCGGCTCCGCCAGATAGTCGATGAGGAACTGGTCGAGCCGCATCCAGTCGCCCGCCGAGGCGCCCACCAGCCGCTCCAGGCGCGCCCGCGCCTCGGCGAGGGACCAGACGGCACGGGTCTTCAGCGTCACATAGGAGAGGGCGTTGCGCTGGCGCTGGGTGGCATAGGAGGACAGCAGGTCGTAGAGGCTGGCGTCATGCACCACCCGGCCGGGCGGCGGCTCGGTGCCGGGCACGGGGGCGCGGGCGAACACGTCCAGGCCGAGGCGCGGGCGCGCCATCAGGAGTTCCGCGGCCTTGCGGATGCGCTCCAGGTGGCGCAGGCGCCGGGCGAAGGCGTCCGCCATCTCCTCGGCGCTGGGGCCGTCCTCCTTCGGGGCGGGCGGCAGCAGCAGGCGGGACTTCAGGTAGGCGAGCCAGGCGGCCATCACCAGATAGTCGGCCGCCAGTTCCAGCCGCACCTTCCGCGCCGCCTCGATGAAGGCGAGATACTGGTCGGCCAGCGCCAGGATGGAGAGGCGCGTCAGGTCGATCTTCTGGGTGCGGGCGAGGGCCAGGAGCAGGTCGAGGGGGCCCTCGAACCCGTCAATGTCCACCACGAAGGCGCCGTCCCCCGCCTCGGCCGGGATGTCCTCGGCGAAATCGGGGGCTTCGGGCGTCTCGCTCATGTCAGGCCGGTGCGCCGAGAAGGGAGGCCAGGGTCCGCTCGCCCGCGGCCCGGTCGAACGGGGCCGGCGCGCGGCGCGCGGCGAGCGCCCGGTCCGCCCGCGCGGCGGCCTCGCCGGAGAGGCGCGGGGCTTCCGCCGCCACGGCCGTCATCTCGTCCATGTGCCCGTTGCAGTGAAGCAGCATGTCGCAGCCCGCCGCCAGCGAGGCGACGGCGCGCGTCGCCACAGTGCCGGACAGCGCCCCCATGGAGAGGTCGTCGCTCATGACGAGGCCGGAGAAGCCGATGAAGCCGCGCACGATCTCGTCCATCACCCGGCGCGAGGTGGTGCAGGGGGCGTGCGGGTCGATGTCCGCGTAGACCACATGGGCGGTCATGGCGAGGGGCAGGTCCGCGAGCGGGCGGAAGGCAGCGAAGTCGGTCTCTTCCAGCAGCGCGCGGGGGGCGCTGACCTCGGGAAGGCGCTCGTGGCTGTCCACCGGCGCGCGGCCATGGCCGGGAATGTGCTTCACCACCGGCAGCACCCCGCCGTCCAGCAGCCCCTCGGCGGCCGCGCGGGCAAGGGCGGAGACCTGCGCCGGCGTCTCGCCATAAGCGCGGTTGCCGATGATGCCGTGGCCTTCCGGCAGGCGCAGGTCCGCCACCGGCAGGCAGTCCACGTCGATGCCGAGCGCATAGAGGTCATCGGCGATGAGCCGGGAATTCACGCGCACCGCCTCAAGGCCCGCCGCGTTGTCGCGCACATAGAGGCCGCCGAAGGCTTCGCCCGGCGGGTAGTCCGGCCAGTGGGGCGGGCGCAGGCGCTGCACGCGCCCGCCTTCCTGGTCAATCAGGACCGGGGCGCGCCAGCCGAGCGCGTCGCGCGCCGCGTCCACCAGCGCGCGCACCTGCGCGGGGCTTTCCACGTTGCGGGCGAACAGGATCAGGCCCCAGGGCGCGGCTTCCTTCAGGAGGGCGCGTTCCGATTCCAGGAGCGTCGGGCCGGCGAGGCCGGTGATGAAAGCGCGCGAGGTCATGTGTCCGGCCTATCGGCGGCCCCGCGCGGCGTCAAGGCGGGGGCGGGCGCCGGGCGGGATTGTCCCGCAAATCCGCGATTCGGCCAATCTCTGCCGCTGGCGCCGGGACACGGCGCGCCCCACAAGGGAAGCATCAGGCGCGGTGTCGGATGGGGACGGGAATGGTCAGGCTCAAGCGGAATCTCGGGCTGTTCGAGGCGATCGGCCTCTCCTTGTCCGTGATCGCGCCCACCATGGCCATGGCGCTGAACGTGACCCTGGCCGTGGGCGCGGCGGGCGTCGCCGCGCCGCTGGGCTTCGCGGTGGGCACCGTCATGGTGGTGGTGGTGGGCCTGTCCTTCATCTTCTTCTCCCGTCGCGTGTCGCGCACCGGGTCCGCCTACGCCTATATCGGCGACACGTTCGGCCCCAAGGCGGGCTTCCTGGCGGGCTGGTGCATGCTGCTGCTCTATACCGGCGCTGGCTCCGGCAGCGCCGCGCTGGTGGGCGACTTCCTGCGCGCCGCGCTGGAGGACCACGGCATCCGGATCGGCGGCTATTGGCTCGCCTTCTCCGTGGCCGCCCTGCTGCTGGCTGTGGTGTTCGCCTATCGGGAAATGTCCGTCGCCGCCCGCCTGATGCTGGTGCTCGAACTGTCCTCCGTGGCGGTCATCATCTATCTGGGCGTGCTCATCCTCATGGCGGTGAACGCGCAGGGCGGGCTCAGCGCCGCTCCGTTCCGCCCCGATCCCGCCACCGGCTGGTGGGGCGTGGGCTATGCGGTGGTGTTCGCGGTCCTGTCCTTCGCGGGCTTCGAGGCCGCGACCACCCTGGCGGAGGAAACCGGCCAGCCGGGCCGTGCCATCCCCCTCGCGCTGGTCTGCACGGTGGGCCTCGCCGGCCTGTTCTTCGTGTTCGCCTCCTATATCCAGGTGGTGGGGTTCGGCCTCGACAACATGAAGGCGCTGGCGGCGGACGAGGCGCCCCTGAACACCCTGGCGCTGAAATACGGCACGCTGCGCATGGCGACGGTGCTGGACATCGCCGCCGCCGTCTCCGCCGTCTCGGCGGTGCTGGGCACGCTGTCTGCGGGCGCGCGCATGCTCTATGCGCTGAGCCGGGCGGGGCTGTCCGAGCGGGCGGCGCAGGTGCATCCGGTGCATGGCACGCCGTCGGTGGCGGTGCTCATCATCGGCGTGCTGATGCTGGCGGGGCTGCTCGCCTGGGCGCCCTTCATCGGGCCGGCGACCTATTACGACAATGTGGGCACCATCGGCGTGCTGGCCCTGATCCTGGCCTATCTGGGCGTGACGGCGGCGGCGGCGCTCCACGGCGTGCGCGGGGCGGGGCGGGTCTGGCTCGTCATCGGCGGGCTCGGCACCCTCGCCATGGCCTGGCCGCTCTACAATTCGGTCTATCCGGTACCCGCCTTCCCGGACAATCTCTGGCCCTATGTGGTGGTGGCGTGGGTCGCCCTGGGGGCAGGCCTGCTGGCGGCCAAGCCCGGCCTCGGCCGGGAGCACCTCGATTGACGGGACGCCCTCCCCTGGCGGGGAGGGCGTCGGGTTCAGAGGAGCACGGGCATCCAGTTGATGGGCACGTAGCGGTAGCCCGCCCCGTCCTTCTCCACAAAGGCGGCGGCGGGGAAGGGGAAGTGATAGCCGGCCACCATCATGCGGTCTGCCGACGCCATGTCGTAGACCTTGCGGCGGGTCTCCTCCGCCTTGGCGGCGTCCATGTCGAACACCGCGTGCCAGCCCGGATTGCGCAGGAACAGGGCCGGGATGTTGGTGACGTCCGACTGCACGAACAGCGTCTTGTCGCCCGAGGCGAGCCGGAACGAGGTGTGGCCCGGCGTATGGCCCGTGGTGGCCACGGGGGTCAGGCCGCCCACCACTTCCTTGTCCCAGCCATAGCGCTCCACCTTGCCCTCGAAGGGCTTGAAGACGCGGCGGACATTCTGGAACGCGCCCTTCATGGCGTCGGGCGCGCGGCTCATATTGCCGTCATCCATCCAGAAGGCCCATTCGGCCTCTGGCACCATCACCTGCGCATTGGGGAAGGCGGGCGTCCCCTGGGCGGTGAGCAGGCCGTTGATGTGGTCGCCGTGGAAGTGGGAGATGACCACCACGTCCACAGTCTTCGGGTCGGTGCCGGTGGCGGCCAGCGTGCCCTGGGTGAGGCCCACCGTGCCCTGGGGGGCGCCGTTGCCGGTGTCGATCATCACCAGCTTGCCGCCGGTATTCACCAGCAGCGTGTTGAAATTGATGGTGACCTGGTTTTCCGGGAGATAAGCGGCCCGAAGTGCGGCGTTCACCGCCTCGCGCGGCTGGTTGCGCACGAAGGTATCGGCCAGCGGCATGGTGCGGATGCCGTCGCTGATAACAGTCACCTCGGCATCGCCCACCTTGTAGCGATAGGCGCTGGGCACCTGGGTGGCGGCGGGCGGGGCGGCGGCGAGGGCCGGCGCGGCGGCGGGGAGGACGGAACCGGCGGCGGCTGCGGTGGTCACGGCAAGAAAGTCGCGTCGCGAAAAAGCGGGCATGACACCCTCCATGAATTGGGGCGTCGGCACCTTAAGGCGACGTAACGTCAATTCCGATCACCCGCCGTGCGATGCGGGTTCACGTTTGAGCGAGCAGGGCGCCCGGACATGAAAACGGGGGCCGAAGCCCCCGCATCTCATCCTGAAATCCGCCGCGCTCAGCGGTAGGGCGGCGCGTACTGGATGCCGCCGAGGCTCCAGAGCTGGTTGATGCCGCGCGGGATGGCGAGGCGCGAGCCGGTGCCCACGTTGCGCTCATACACTTCGCCGTAATTGCCCACGGCCTTCACGATGCGCGCGCTGAAGTCCTTGGTGAGGCCGAGCTGCTCGCCATAGGTGCCTTCCACGCCCAGCAGGCGCTTCACGTCCGGCTTCGCGGACTTGAGCGCGTCCGGGAGGTTGGCGCGGGTCACGCCCAGCTCCTCGGCGTTGAGCATGACGTAGTGGGTCCACTTCACGATGTTGAACCACTGGTCGTCGCCCTGGCGGACCACCGGGCCGAGCGGCTCCTTGGAGATCACGTCCGGCACCACGATGTGGTCGACCGGCTTCTTCATGACGAGGCGCAGGGCGTAGAGCTGCGAGACGTCGGTGGTGAGGGTGTTGCAGCGCCCGTCCTCATAGGCCTTCACCAGCTCGTCCGTGTTGGGCACGGTCACGAGCTCCAGCTTCATATTGTTGGTCTTGAAGAAGTCTTCCGTGTAGCCCACCGCGGTCGTGCCGCTCTGCACGCACACCTTCGAGCCGTCCAGCTCCAGGGCCGAGACGATGTTGCGCGAGGTGGGCACCAGGAAGCCCTGGCCGTCATAATAGGTGATGGCGCTGAACAGCAGGCCGAGCCCGGCCTCACGCTCCACGGTCCAGGTGGAATTGCGCGAGAGCACGTCGATCTGGCCCTTCTGCAAGGCCGGGAAGCGCTCGTCCGCCGAGAGGGGGAAGAAGGTCACCTTGTTCGGGTCGTCGAACATGGCCGCCGCGATGGCGCGGCAATAATCCACGTCGAAGCCCGACCAGACGCCCTTGGCATCCGGCGCGGAGAAGCCGGGCAGGCCGCGGCTGACGCCGCAATTCAGCGTGCCGCGGTCCTTGACGGTCTTCAGCGTTTGCGCCGACGCGCCGTGGGCGGCGAGCGCGACGGCGGCGCCGGCGACCAGGGCCAGGAAGGTCTTCATGGGGAAGCCTCGTTCCGTGAGGAGATCAGACGAACGGGAAGCGCCGTCCGAAGGCGGCGCGCGGATAAAAGGAAGGCCGCCCCGGAGGCGGCCTTCGCTGAAATCAGAGGGTCACGGCCTGCCGGACGATGACCTTGGAGCCCACCGGCACGCGGCTGTAGAGATCGATGATCTCGCTGTTCACGAGGCGGAAGCAGCCGGAGGACACCGCATAGCCGATGGTCTCGGGCTGGTTGGTGCCGTGGATGCGGTAGACCGTGCCGCCCAGATACAGCGCGCGGGCGCCCATGGGGTTGCCGGGGCCGCCGGCCATGAAGCGCGGCAGATAGGGCTGGCGCTGGATCATCTCGGCGGGCGGGGTCCAGTCCGGCCACTCGGCCTTGCGCTCCACCTTCACGAGGCCCTGCCAGGTGAAGCCGTCGCGGCCCACGCCGATGCCGTAGCGCAGCGCCCGGTTGTTGCCTTCCACCAGATAGAGGAAGCGGTCGTTGGTGGAGATGATGATGGTGCCCGGGGGCTCGTTGGTGCGGAAATAGACCGGCTGGCGCCGATAGGCGGGGTCGATGCTCACCTCGTCGTCGGCGGGCGCCTCGCGGCCCGGCTGGTCGCCGATGTCCATGGTCGCGCCCATGCCGCGCGGCGGGACGGGCGTCGACTGCGCCATGGCGACGGAGCCGAAGGCCAGCGCGCCGAACACGAACGCGCCGGCCCGGAGCAGCGCGGTCCGCGACAGGATCTTCAAAGTGAAAGCCATTTCAGCCGGCCTCTATTCCGTTGCCCCCATGACGGCTCGCGCCGCCCGCGCGCCATCCCCAGAGGCGCGCCTTGAGATTCGATTATCCGAGGCGGAAGCGAAGGAAAAGTGAAAAACCTTGTGCGTCGCAATGCGGGATGAGGATTGCGCGGCCCTCACCCCTTCGCGTCGGCCTTCACGAGGTCGGCGGCCTTCTCGCCGATCATCATCACCGCCGCCGCCGTGTTGGCGGAGACGAGCGTGGGCATGACCGAGGCGTCGGCGACGCGCAGGCCCTCGAAGCCGAGGAGGCGCAGGCGGGAATCCACCACCGCCGCCGGCCCCCGCCCCATCGCGCAGGTGCCGACCGGGTGGTAGATGGTCTGGCCCGTGCGCCGGGCGAAGTCGAGCCATTCGGCGTCGGTATTCACGTCCGGGCCGGGATTCATCTCGAAGGCCCGATAAGGGTCCATGGCCGGTTGCTCGATGATGCGGCGGGCAATCCGCATGCCGCCCACCAGGCTGTCGCAATCCTCCTGCACCGCGAGGAAATTGGGCCGGATGGCGGGCGGGGTGAACGGGTCCGCGCTCTTGGCGTGGATCGAGCCCACCGACTGGGGCCGCAATTGCGTGACGCCGATGGTCATGCCCGGCAGGCGGTCCAGCGCGCGGTCGGCGGCGTTGGCGTAGCTGGCGTGCATGAAGAAATACTGGACGTCCGGCGTCTCAAGCTCCGGCCGGGTCTTCACGAAGCCGAAGGCGAGGCCCGTGCCCAGCGTCAGGATGCCGGTGCGGGTCAGGTAATATTGCGCCACCGAGCGGGCGAGCCGCCAGCCGCGGCTGGTCTCGTTGAGGGTGACGGGCTGGGAGACCCGCCAGTTCATGCGGGTGGCGAAATGGTCCTGGTAATTGTTCCCCACGCCCGGCAGGGCATGGGTGAGCGGGATGCCGGCCTTGGCCAGCACGTCGGGATGGCCGATGCCCGAAAGCTCCAGCAAATGGGGCGACTGCACCGCGCCCGCCGCCAGGATCACCTCCGCCCGCGCGGTGGCGGTCTGCTCCACCCCCTCGCGGCGATAGTGCACGCCGGTCACGCGGCGCTCCTCCATCACCAGGTTCATGGCCTGGGCGTGGGTGACGACCTTCAGGTTCGGGCGGCCGAGGGCGGGGCGCAGATAGGCGTCCACCACGGTCCAGCGGCGGCCATCCTTCTGGTTCACCTGGTAATAGCCGACGCCTTCCTGGTCGAGGCCGTTATAGTCCTCGTTCCGCGGCAGTCCCGCCTGCTGGCCCGCGGCGATGAAGGCTTCCGCCAGCGCCGCGCGCTCGCGCACCCGCACGATGTTCATGGGGCCGGACGTGCCGCGCACGGCGGGGTCGGCGTCCGGCGCCTGGAAGGTCTCCAGCTTCTTGAAATAGGGCAGCACGTCGTCGAACGACCAGCCCTGCGCGCCCATCTGCGCCCAGCCGTCGAAGTCGCGCGGCTGGCCGCGCACATAGATCATGCCGTTGATGAGGGTGGAGCCGCCGAGCCCCTTGCCGCGGGGCACCACGATGGTGCGGTTGCCGGTGCCGTCCTCGGGCTCGGTGTTGAAGCGCCAGTTGAAGGCATCGCCCGAGAGCAGCTTGGAGAAACCGGCGGGGATGGGGATCCAGAAGCCGTCGTCCTTGCCGCCCGCCTCCAGCAGCAGGACGGAGCGGCGCGGATCCTCGGTGAGGCGGGCGGCGAGGATGCAGCCGGCGGTGCCCCCGCCGACGATCACATAGTCGAACGTCTCCATCACTCGGCCGCCGCTGCGACGGGTGTTTCGATGGGTGTCCCCTTGGCGGCCATGGCCAGAGCGAGGCCGGCCATGACTTCCTCCGTCCCCGCGAAGGCCGCGCGCTCCAGCACCTTGGAGATGGTGGGCGAGGCCACCTTGCCGGACACGCGCTGCACCGGCTGGTCCAGCCAGTCCAGATAGCGGCGCTGGATCTCGTCGGCGAGCAGGATGCCGTAGGCGGTGGAGGACGAGCCCTGCTCGCACACCACCACATTGTTGGTCTTCATGAGGGAGGCGCCGATCGTGTCCCAATCCAGGGACGCGCGGTCGAGGCTTCGCAGGTCGATGATCTCGGCATCGATGCCGAGCCGCTCCACCGCCTCCACGCAGCGATGGACCATGGCGGAATAAGTGAGGATGGTCAGTTCCCGCCCGGGCCGCACCACCCGCGCCTTGCCCAGCGGGATGATGTAGTCGAGGTCATCAGCGGGAATGGTGCCCTGGGTCTGGTAGAGGTCCACATGCTCGATGACGAGCACGGGGTCGTTGCAGGCCAGCGCCGCGTTCATGAGGCCCACATAGTCGAACGGCGTGGAGGCGGCGACGATGCGCCAGCCGGGGGAGGTGGCGAACATGCCCGCCGGGTCCAGCGAATGCTGCGAGCCGTAGCCGGTGCCCATGGCGATCTTGGTGCGCAGCACGAGCGGCACGTCCACGTCCGCGCCGAACATGTGCCGCGCCTTGCCGATCTGGTTGAACACCTGGTCGGCGGCCACCCACATGAAGTCGGGATACATGAATTCCACGATGGGCCGGTAGCGCCCGTCCATGGCGATGCCGCCCGCCAGCCCCGCGAAGGCGCCCTCGCTGATGGGCGTGCCGAACACGCGGCCGGGAAAGGCGGCGGCAAGGCCGCGCGTGGCGCCGTTGGTGCCGCCCTTCAGCTTGTGGATGTCCTCGCCCATGATGACCAGGCGCTGGTCCGTCTCGAACCGCCGGTGCAGCACGTCGGCGATGGCATCCACGAACTTGCGCTCCACCAGCGGCCCGGCGAAGCCGTCCGCCTCGGCGGAATGCGCGCCGGACAGTTCGGAGAGATCGCCCCTTATGCCGTGGTCCACGAAGCCGGTGTCCGGCCAGAGCGAGGGCTTGATGCGGCGGCGGTTGTCCTGCGGCTCCACGAGGCGCGCGCCCACTTCGGACATGAGCGTCTTGCAACGCTCCGTCAGGTCGTCGAACTGGCCCTGGGTCAGCAGCTTGCGGGTGATCATGGCGCGGGCGGTGCGCGCGATGGGATCGCGGGCGCGCCACGACGCCTCCTCCTCCTTGGTGCGATAGCCGAAGGCGGAGCCGGGCAGGGGGCCGTTCTGGTGGAAAT
Source organism: Hyphomicrobiales bacterium (assembly GCA_013911975.1). Classification (GTDB taxonomy): domain Bacteria; phylum Pseudomonadota; class Alphaproteobacteria; order Rhizobiales; family Xanthobacteraceae; genus Aquabacter. Next base: position 51,850 of record JACESF010000014.1, read on the forward strand.
AGCGGTAGACCTCAGCCTCGATCACGGCCGGTCCCTTGCCGGAGCGCATCACCTCCAGCGCCTCCTGCATGGCGAGATGCACGGCCAGCGGGTCCATGCCGTCCACCCGCCAGGAGGGGATGCCGAAGGCGGGTCCGCGACCGGACAGGCGCGGGTCGCGGGTGGCTTCCTCCACCGTGGTCGCCACCGCATAGCCGTTGTTCTCGATGAAGAAGAGCAGCGGCAGGTTCCAGGCGGCGGCGAGATTCATGGTCTCCAGCACCGCGCCGATATTCACCGCGCCGTCGCCGAAATAGGAGACGGCCACGTCCCCCGTTCCCGCCAGCTTGTGGGCCATGGCCGCCCCCGCCGCGAGCGGCACGCCGCCGCCCACGATGGCATTGGTGCCGATGGCGCCCGCCTCGCCCCAGCGCAGGTGCATGGAGCCGCCGCGCCCGTGGCCGAAGCCCGGCTCCAGCCCGCAGATTTCCGCCAGCGAGCGATAGAGCAGGGGTTCCACGGCAGCGGGAAAGGCCGCCTTGGGATCGAGGCCGGGCGCCGCATAGGCGAGGGCCTTCGCCAGGAACTGGTGGTGGCCGCGATGGGAGCCGTTCACCTGGTCGCCGGGCCGCAGGCCGACGATGGAGCCCGCCGCGCCGCCTTCCTGGCCGATGGAGGAATGGGCCGGGCCATGGACGAGGCCCTCGCCCGCGAATTCCAGCACCGTCTCCTCGAAGGCGCGGATGAGGCTCATCTGGGTGAGCAGGTCGCCCAGCAGCTTCGGGTCCGCCGCCGCCCAGTCCGCCTTGGTGGTGGAGAGCTGGACCCAGGGTGCCGCGGGTGAGAGTTCGGTCCGGTCCGCCATGGTGTTCCTCCGGGGCGCTCGCGCGCCGCCTTCTTCCTTCGGGCGCCGGGCGCCCCTCGATGTTGCGAGCGCCGAGCGCTCAGACGTAAAAAGCGCCCAGACGTAAAGGCGCTCAGACGTAGCCGTAGGCGGTCCACCCGCCGTCGATGCCCAGCACATGGCCGGTGATGGCGGCGCTGCCGTCCTCGGCCAGGAACACCGCCGCGCGCGCCACCTCTTCCGGCGTGATGAGCCGGCCGATGGGGGTGCGGGCCTTGAGCCGGGCGGGGTCGAGCCGTCCGCGCGCGATGAGGTCGGAGAGGAAAGGGGTCTCCACATAACCGGGCGCGAGCGCGTTCACCCGCACGCCGCTGGCGGCCCATTCCACCGCCAGCGCCTTGGCCATCATCACGACCCCGGCCTTGGACACGCAGTAGCCGAGCCGCTCGGGGGCGGCGAGGAGGCCGTAGAGCGAGGCCATCATGAGGATGACGCCGCTTCCCTGCGCCGTCATGCGCCGCCCCGCCTCCTGGGCGGTGAGGAAGACGCCGGTGCAATTGATGTCCATCACCCGCTGCCAGTCGGCATCGGTGACATCCAGGGTCGGCTGGTTCTGGGAGACGCCCGCATTGGCGAGCACGATGTCCAGCGTGCCGTGGGCCGCGATCACCGCGTCATAGGCGCGGGCGAGGTCGGCGCGGGCCGTCACGTCGCCCTGCATGGCCTGCGCGCCCGGCAGGGTCGCGGCGGCGGCCTCGGCGGCGGCGAGGTCGCGGTCGAACAGGATGACGCGCGCGCCGTCCCGCGCGAACGCCTCGGCGATGGACAGGCCGATGCCGGACGCGCCCCCGGTGATGAGCGCGCTCTTGCCGGCGAGCCGTCCCTGCGCGGCGGCGCCCATCAGCGGATCCCCAGGAAGTCGCACATGAGGGCCACCTGCTCGGCCAGCATGGGGCGGCCGGGATGGGTGCGGCAGCCGCGCGCCTTGGCGGCGGCGAGGATGGCGGTCTCCTCCGGCTGCATGATGATCTCGGCGACGATGTGGTCCGGCGTCAGCCGGTCCGCGTCGAACGGCAGGGCGTCGCCCGCCTTCAGGCCCAGGGAGGTGCCGTTCACTACCAGATGGTGGCCGGACGGGTCGGGCGTGCCGATCTCGACGGGCAGCGCGGGGAAGGCGTCCGCGAGCCGGGCCTTCAGGTCTTCCGCCTTGGCCCGCGTGCGGTTGGCGATGGTGAGGGACGCGACGCCCGCCCCGGCCAGGGCGAAGGCGATGGCGTTCGCCGCCCCGCCCGCGCCGGCGAGATAGGCGCTCATGCCGGCGGGATCGATGCCGTTCACTTTCAGCCCGCGCACGAAGCCCGCGCCGTCCAGCATCTCGCCCACGAGCCGCCCGTCCGCCTCGCGGCGCACGGCATTCACCGCGCCGATGCGCCGCGCGCTGGGGCTCAACTCGTCGCACAAAGCCGCGATGGCGGTCTTGTGGGGCACGGTGATGATGACGCCGCCCAGATTCTCCATGCGCCTGAGGCCGTTCACCACGGCGGCGAGGTTGTCGGGCGTGACGTGCATGGGCACGAGCACGCCGTCATAGCCGCGCTCGCGGGCGAAGGCGTTCACCGCCTGGGGCGTGCGCACGTGGTGGATCGGGTCCGCGAGGATGCCGAACAGGCGGGTGGTGCCGGTGATCTCGGCCATGGTTCAGATTCCCAGGTAGACGGTCTTCACATGGGGGTCGGCCAGGAGGCCCGGCCCGGTGTTCTCCAGCGCGATGTGGCCGTTCTCGATCACATAGGCGCGGTCGGCGATCTTGAGCGCGTGGAACGCCTTCTGCTCCACCAGCAGCACGGTGGTGCCCATCTTGCAGATGCGGTCCACCACATCGAACATCTGCTGCACGATGAGCGGCGCGAGGCCGAGGGAGGGCTCGTCCAGCATGAGCAGCTTGGGACGGGCCATGAGGCCGCGCGCGATGGCCACCATCTGCTGCTCGCCGCCGGAAAGGGAGCCGGCGAGCTGGGTGAGGCGCTCGCGCACGCGGGGGAAGATGTCCAGCACTTCCTCGAACCGCGCCGCCGCGCCCTCGCGGACGTTCGCGTGGTAGCAGCCCATCAGAACGTTGTCCTTCACGGTCATGACCGGGAAGAGCTGGCGCGCCTCGGGCACCATGACGAGGCCGCGTCCCACGATGTCGGCGGGCGCCATGCGGTCGATGCGCTCGCCGTTGAAGGTGATGGCGCCGGACTTCGGTTTCACGAGGCCGGATATGGCGCGCAGCAGCGTGGTCTTGCCCGCGCCGTTGGCGCCGATGATCGTCACCACCTCGCCCTGGCCCACCTCGATGGAGATGTCCTGGAGGATGACGGTCTGGCCGTATCCGGCCGTGACGTCAGAGACCTTGAGCATCGACATAGTCTTCTCCGAGATAGGCCTCGATGACCCGGCGCTCGCGGACCACGGCCTGCGGCGCGCCCTCGGCGATCACCTTGCCGGAATCGATCACGATGATGCGGTCGGACAGGCTCATGATGGCCTGCATGTTGTGCTCGATGGCGATCACCGAGACGCCGGTGTCGCGGATGGCGCGGATGAGCTGCACCATCTTGGCGGTGTCCGCCTGGCTCTGCCCCGCCATCACCTCGTCCAGCAGCAGGATGGAGGGCTCGGTGGCGAGCGTGCGGGCCACTTCCAGGCGCTTGAGGCCGCCGATGGGGAGCGTCGCCGCCTCCACGTCCTTCACGTCCTCCAGCCCCACCAGGCGGGCGACGCGCAGCGCCGAGGCGCGGGCATTCTCCACCGAATGGTGGCGCAGGAAGGCGCCGATCATGATGTTCTCCAGCACGGTCAGCTTTCCGAACGGCTGGACGATCTGGAACGTGCGGCCCACGCCGAGCCGGGCGAAGGCGTCCGGGGTCGTGGGCCGGTGGTGGGTGCCGGCAGCGTCGATCACGTCCACGGTGCCGGCATCGGGCTTCAGGAAGCCGGAGAGCTGGTTGAAGACCGTGGTCTTGCCCGCGCCGTTGGGGCCGATGACGCCCAGGATCTCGCCGCGCTTCAGGGTGAGGGACACGTTGTCGGTGGCGGTGAGACCGCCGAACCGCTTCACGAGGGCCTTCGCCACCAGGATGGGCTCGCCGGGCGTGCCGCCCACTTCGGCCAGCGCCGGGGCCGGAACGGGCTCCGGTCGTGCGCCGCCGGGCAGGGCGTCGATCCAGCCCGTTACGCGGCGGCTGAACGTGCCCACGAGGCCGCCGGGAAGGGTGAGGGTGATGAGCACCAGGACCGAGCCGTAGACGAAGCCGTGCAGGCCGTTGGCCGAGGCGCCCAGCCAGCCGCGCGCGAGTTCCGCCAGCGGCACCACCAGCACCGTGCCCAGCAGCGGCCCCATGACCGTGCCGAGCCCGCCGATGAGGGCGAACATGGCGATCTCCACGGAGGTCGCCAGCGAGAACATGGTCGCCGGTTCGAGGAAGGTCAGGTACATGGCGTGGAACGCGCCCACCAGCGCCGTGAGCGCGGCGGAGAGGGCGATGGCGACGAGCTTGACGGAAGTGTCGTTGATGCCCGCCGCCTGGGCGGCGCTGTCGCGCTCGCGCACGGCCGTCAGGTAATAGCCGAGCCGCGAGGAGCGCACGGCCCAGGACACCACCATGGTCAGGCACAGAAGGCCGAAGGCGATGTAGAGGTAATTGACCTTCTCGCGGAAGATCATCCAGGTCCAGCCGAGGTTCAGCGGCACGATGAGGCCCGCCGAGCCGCCGGTGAGCCCGTTGAAATGGATGGCCAGCAGCCGAACCACCTCCAGGAAGGCGATGGTGGCGAGCGAGAAGAAGGGCCCGCGCAGCCGGAAGCAGGGATAGCCGATGCCGATGCCCACCAGCGCCGCCAGCGCCGCGCCGAGGATCATGCCGATCCAGGGCGTGAGGCCGAAATGGGCGATGAGCAGCGCCGTGGTGTAGCCGCCGATGCCGTAGAACACCGTGTGGCCCAGCGAGAGCTGGCCCGCATAGCCGCCCACGATGTTCCAGGCGGTGGCGAGCGCCGCGAACACGCAGATGGTCACGAAGACGTGGACCATGAAGGTCGATCCCGACGCCAGCGGGATGGCCAGCAGCAGCGCCAGCACGATCAGGGTGCAATAGAAGCGCGGATGGGTGAGGCGGGCGAGGAAGCCGGGGCGGCGCGCGACCGCTGCGGGAGCCGGATTGGCTTTGACGGTCATGGACTTACTCCGTGCCACGGCCGAGGCCGAACAGGCCCGTTGGCTTGAAGATCAGGATGGCGATGAAGATCGCGAAATAGACCACCTCCTTCAGGTCCGGGGCGATGTAATACCCCGAGAGGCTGTCCACGATGCCGATGATCATGGCGCCGAAGAAGGCGCCGTACATGGAGCGCATGCCGCCCAGAACCACCACCACGAAGGCGGTGAGCACGAAATAGGTGCCGATGGTGGGCGACACTGGATAGAGCGGCATGACCAGCGCGGAGGCGAGGCCCACGCAGGCCGCGCCGATGCCGAAGGAGATGACGTAGATGCGGTCCACCCGCACGCCCATGAGGAGGGCGGCGGTGCGGTTCTGCGCCGTGGCGCGGATGGCGCGGCCGAGCGGCGTGGACTGCATGAAGAGGTGGAGGCCCGCCACCAGCGCCAGGGCGCAGACGAACATCACGATCTGCCCGATCACCAGCGAGAAGTCGCCGATCATGACGGTGCGCTGCACGGTGGAAGGGGGCACCGAATAGAGGTCCGCGCCGAACAGCAGGAGCGCGAGATTCACCAGCGCGGTGGACAGGCCGACCGTCGCGAAGATCTGGATGTGCTCGTCGGCGGAGAGCAGCGGCTGGATGATGAAGCGCTGCACCAGGGCGCCCATGGCGAACAGCAGCAGCACGATGGGCACCACCGAGGCATAGGGGTGCAGGCCGAACTTTGCGGCAAGCAGGTAGGCGGCATACATGCCCACCATCAGGAACTCGCCATGGGCGAAGTTCACCACGCGGACGATGCCGAAGATCATGGTGAGGCCGACACTGATGATCGCGTACATGCTTCCCAGAAGGATGCCGTTGATCAGGAGCTGGATGAAGACGTCCATCGCGCGTGGTTCCGTGCGGACTTAAGGGGATCTGGCCCCCGCCGGCCTGCGGCGGGCGGGGAGCCGTGAGGGCAAGGCTCGGGCGTGCGGCCGCCGCGAACGGCGGCCGGGATGCGCGGGAAGCCTTGTCGGTCCTGGGTCGGGGTCAGTTCGCGCCGACGCCGGTCTTCATCTTGGCGACCGCCGCGTCCGGCGGGAACACGGTCACCAGCTCGCCGCCCTGCCACTGCATCAGGAAGGGGACGGCGCGGGTGTTCTGGCCCTGCTCGGAGAACTTGGCGCCCCAGCCGGTGGGGGTGGAGCCCACGGGGATGTCCACCTTCATGACCTCGGCGCGGATGGTGTCCGCCTTCAGGTCCTTGGCGGCGGCGATGGCGTCGAAGAACACGCGGGCGCCCATGTAGTTGGCGAGGCTGTGGCCCGAGCGCGGCTCGGTATTGTACTTCGCCTTGTACTTCTTCAGGAACTCATCCATGCCCGGCGCGACCTTGGGATTGGTCTTGTACTGGGTGAAGTCCACGTCCAGCGCGCCTTCCATGTTCTCCGGGCCCACCGCCAGCATGGTGTCACGCAGCGAGTAGCCGCCGCCCGCGCCGATGATCGCCTTGGGCTTGAAGCCCTGGTCCTTCATCTGGCGGAAGAACAGCACGGTGTCGTTCTGGTAGGAGGTCTGGAGGATGACGTCCACGTTCGCGCTCTTGAGGCGCAGCACCACGGGGGTCAGGTCCACGGACTTGGCCGAATAGGGCAGAACCTCGACCACGTTCAGCTTCTTCTCGGCCGCGCGGGCCTTCTGGTAGCCGGCCATGGTCTGACCGTAGAGGGAATCCTCGTAGATGATGCCGACCTTCAGCTCCTCGGGCTTCTTGCCGAGCGCCGGGGCGATGGCGGTGGAGATGGAATCCACCATCTGCACCGAGAAGTCCTTCGCCGTGGCGTTGGAGCGGAACACGTATTTGAAGCCGCGCTCGGTGATGGGATCGGAGACCGCGCCCAGCTCGAAATAGGGGATGCCCGCCAGCTCGGCGACCTGGGTCGCGGCGAGGGAGAGCGAGGACGAGTAGGTGCCGAAGATGACCGACACGTTCTCGACGGAGGTGAGGCGGCGCGCCTCGCCCACTGCCTGGTTGGGATCGACCGCGTCGCCCTTCACCAGGGTGATCTGCTTGCCGTTGATGCCGCCGGCCGCGTTGCGCTCCTCGGCGGCGATCTCCAGGCCGCGGAAGCTCTCGTCGCCGAGCAGCGCGAGGCCGCCGGAGAACGGATAGAGCGCGCCGAATTTCAGGGTCTGCTGCGCGGCGGCGGGGCCCGCCATCTGGGCGGCGCCCAGCATGAAAGCAGCGGCAAACGCCGCTTGTGCGACCTTCCTCATCCTTTTCCTCCCAGTGGTACCGTTTTCCGGTGTCCGTGCCACCCTGACGGGCAGTCTTGGGGCGGATAATGCAGATGACCAAGTTGCCTGACAAGTGGAAAATCGCTAACGTCCCACCATCGCCAAACCCGGTCGGGACGCGCTGCGGCGCGGTCGTCCGGGAATAAGTCAAAGGGAAGAAACGCCTCGCCCGACCCCCGCCCGCGCCTGCGCCCGGGCGGTGGCCTCCGTGCCGGAAACGGCCCGGGGAGGGAGCGTGCGGGCGCCGGTCTTCCCTTCGGAAAAATACTGGAGGACCAAAGGCATGCCATCCATTCCCGACACCATGCGACAGGTCGTTTTCGCCGGCAGCGGCGGACCGGACGTGATCCAGTGGGAGACCGCTCCCGTCCCCCGCCCGGGTCCCGGCCAGGTGCTGGTGGAAGTGGTGGCGGCGGGCGTGAACCGTCCCGATTGCCTCCAGCGCGCGGGCGGCTATCCCCCGCCTCCCGGGGCCACTGCGGTCCCCGGCCTGGAGATCGCGGGGCGCGTGGTTGCCCTCGGCGAGGGCGTTACCCGCCCGTCCGTGGGCGATGAGGTCTGCGCCCTCGTGATCAGCGGCGGATACGCGGATTATTGCGTCGCCGAGGCCCCGCTCTGCCTGCCCATTCCCAAGCCCCTCTCTCTGCTGGAGGCGGCGGGCCTGCCGGAGAATTATTTCACCGTCTATGACAACGTCTTCACCCGCGGGCGGCTCGCCAAGGGCGAGACCATCCTTGTCCATGGCGGGTCGAGCGGCATCGGTTCCACCGCCATCCAGCTCGCCCACCATGCGGGGGCGCGGGTCATCGCCACGGCGGGCTCCGACGACAAGTGCGCCTTCTGCACCGAACTGGGCGCGGACGAGGCCATCAATTACCGCTCGGCCGATTTCGTGGAGGAGGTGAAGCGCCTCACGGACGGGCGCGGCGCGGACGTGATCCTCGACATGGTGGGTGGGCCCTATGTGCAGCGCAACCTCGCCTGCCTCGCCTTCGAGGGGCGGCTCGTGCAGATCGCCTTCCTCCAGCCGAGCCGCGTAGATATCGACCTGCTGCCCGTGATGCTGCGGCGCCTCACCTTCACCGGCTCCACCCTGCGCCCGCGCTCCGTGGCGCTGAAGGCGGCCATCGCCGACCATCTGCGCCGCGACGTGTGGCCGATGCTGGAGGCGGGCACCATCCGCCCGGTCATCCACGCCACCTTCCCGCTGGAGCAGGCGCGGGCGGCCCATGAGCTCATGGAATCCTCCGCCCATTCCGGCAAGATCATGCTGGAGACCGGCAAATGAGCAGCCATGCGGGACACGTCGCCTTCGTCACCGGCGCGGGGCGGGGCATCGGGCGCGCCATGGCGGACGCCCATGCGGATGCGGGCGCGGCCGTCGCCTATGTGGACCATGACCTCGACCTCGCGCGGGAGGCAGCCGACGCCGCCTCCGCGCGGGGCGCGCGCGCCGTGGGCCTCGTCGCCGACGTGGCGGACTTCGCGGCGCTGGAGCGGGCGGCGGAAGTGGCGCGGGTCGCGCTCGGGCCCATCGACATCCTGGTGAGCAATGCCGGCATCTCCCCCAAGAGCGGGGCGGACGGCCGGCGCGCGGACACCTTCGCCATGGACCCCGACGAGTGGCGCCGGGTGATCGATGTGAACCTCACGGGCACGTTCAATTGCGTGCGGCTGCTGGCGCCGGGCATGGTGGCGCTGAAGCGCGGGCGCATCATCTCCACCTCCTCGGTGGCGGGGCGCACCTTCTGCGACATCGTCGGCGTGCACTATGCCGCCTCCAAGGCGGGGCTCATCGGCCTCACCAAGCATCTGGCGGGCGAGCTGGGGCCGCACGGCATCACGGTGAACGCCCTCGCGCCGGGGCGCATCGACACCCCGCTCATGCGCGGCACCGCCTCCGAGGCCAACGAGGCGGCCCGCCTCTCCACGCCGCTGCGTCGCCTGGGCACGCCGGAGGACGTGGCGGGCACCTGCCTGTTCCTCACCTCCCGCGAGGCCGCCTTCGTCACCGGGCAGGTGGTGGACGTGGCCGGCGGCTGGCTGATGACGTGAGGCGTGCCATGTTCGATTTCTCCGGCCGCACCCTGTTCCTCACCGGCGCCAATGGCGGCATCTCGCGGGCCATCGCCCGCTGTTTCTTCGATCTCGGCGCCAATTGCGTGCTCACCGACATCGACCTTGCGGGCGTGACGGGCTTCGCGCGCGAGCTGGACCCGTCCGGCGCGCGCACCCTCGCCCTGCGCCAAGACGCGGCGAGCGCCGCCGAGGCGGATGCGGCGCTCGCGGCCGCCCATGACCGGTTCGGAGCGCTCCACGCCCTCGTCACCTCCGCCGGCCTCTATCGCGAGCGGTTGGTGGCGGAGATGGACGACGCCCATTGGCGCAGCGGCATCGGCGTCAATCTGGACGGGGTGTTCTACACCTGCCGGGCGGCGATCCCGCGCATGGCGGAGGGCAGCGCCATCGTCAACGTCGCCTCCATGGCGGGCCATCGCGGCAGCTACAGCCATGCGGACTATGCGGCGGCCAAGAGCGGCGTGCTGGGCTTTTCCCGCTCGCTCGCCATCGAGCTGGCCCCGAAAGTGCGGGTCAATGCGGTGTCGCCGGGCCTCATCGACACGCCCATGGTGCAGCCGCTGATGCGCGCCAAGGGCGAGGTGCTGCTGGACATGACCCCCATGAAGCGGCTCGGCACGGGGGAGGAGGTGGGCCGCGTGGTGGCCTTCCTGTGCTCCGACTGGGCGGGCTTCGTGACGGGAGAGACCATCCATGTGAATGGTGGGCTGTATATTGCCAGCTAAAATCGCGGAATCCCGCTGATCGGCGTCTCGTCGATTCGGCGCAGCAAGGAACGCAAGAGAATGGTGCGACGCGCGGGAAACGGAACCGGCCTGACGCAGGACGTGATCGGCCGCGCCCCCTCCCTCGCGGAGGTGGTCGCGCAGCGGCTGCGCGAGGAGATCGCGTCGCACCGCCTGAAGCCGGGCGAGAAGCTGCCCACCGAGGTCCAGCTCTCCGAGACCTTCGGCGTGAGCCGCCCCATCGTGCGCGAGGCCATCGGCCGCTTGAAGCATGACGGGCTGGTGCACAGCCGCCAGGGCGCGGGCGCGTTCGTGGCGGAGCCGGGCGCGGTCTCCACCTTCCGGCTCGACATTGCGGACTTCACCAACAAGGACGAGATCCGCAACATCGTCGAGCTGCTCATGGCGGTGGAGGCCAACGCCACCGCCCACGCGGCGGTGCGCCGGACGGACGCGGACCTCGCCCATATCCAGGACCAGCTCGACGCCATGCAGGAGGCCATCGTGCGCGGCGAGCCGGGCGTGGACGAGGATGTCGCCTTCCATCGCGCCATCGTGGAAGCCACCAAGAACCCGTTCTTCCGCGACCTGTCGGACTTCCTGGACCGGCGGGTGCGCAATTTCATCCGCACCGCCCGCTCCAATTCCGCGCGCCTCCACGGCCTGACGGAAGCGGTGCAGCAGGAGCACCAGGCTATCTTCGAGGCCATCGAGCGCCGCCACGCCGCCGACGCCCGCGCCGCCGCCGAGGCGCACCTGAAGAACGCCGCTGCGCGCCTCGCGCTCTACCTTCACCCGTGATCCGCGCGGGGCCGGTTGTGACGAGACGCTCATGGATTGCGGGTAAAGGTGTGTATGAGGGGGGCCGAGTGCCTCTCCCCGCACATGAAAGGGCTTTCCGCAGTGGATATTCCGCGGATCTACACCGTCACCGAAAGCGCCCACCGCATCCATAATCCCTTCACGCCCGACAAGTTCGAGACGCTGGGGGCGGCATTGCGCATGGCGCCGGGAACCCGCGTGCTGGACCTCGGCAGCGGCTCGGGGGAGATGCTGTGCACCTGGGCACGGGACTACGGCATCACCGGCACCGTCATCGACATGAGCCGGCTGTTCAGCGCGCAGGCGAAGCGCCGCGCGGAAGAGTTGGGCGTCGCCGATCGCGTCACCTTCATCCACGCCGACGCCGCCGGCCATGTGGCCGACGAAAAGGTCGATGTGGCGGCCTGTGTCGGCGCCACCTGGATCGGGGGCGGGGTTGCCGGAACCGTCGCGCTCCTGGCGAAGAGCCTGCGCCCGGGCGGCATCATGCTGGTCGGGGAGCCCTATTGGCGCTCGATGCCCACCGAAGACATCGCCAGGGGATGCGGCGCCGGCGCGGTGGCCGACTTCCTGCTCCTGCCGGACCTGATCGCGTCCTTCGGCGCGCTCGAGTGCGACGTGGTGGAAATGGTTCTGGCGAACCAGGACGGCTGGGACCGCTACGAGGCGGCCAAATGGCTCACCATGCGCCAGTGGCTCGATGCGAACCCCGACGACGCGTTCGCGCCGGAGATCCGGGAGAAACTGACCTCGGAGCCCCGCCGCTACACCGCCTATACCCGCGAATATCTGGGCTGGGGCGTCTTCGCGCTGCGCCTGCGCGGCTGATCCGTCGTCCCGGGCGTCCACGGCCCTGCGTTCGTCCCTACTCGGCAGCGCCGCGTGGATGGCCGGGACAAGCCCGGCCATGACGGCGGTTCCTGGTGGCGATGCCGAGCCTGGATGGCGACCGGCTAGGCGCTCGCGTCCGCCGTCATGAAGCTGCGCAGCCGCGCGACGGCGGCTTCCGGCAGGGGGCGGGAGCGGCGGGTGGTGGTGTCCACCATGACGATCACGGTCTCGCCGTTGGCGACCCGCTTGCCGTTCTGGAAGATCACCTGCTCCATCTTCACGGAGCTGCGCCCCACCTCCAGCACCCGGCTGCCGATATGGACCTCGCCCGGCCAATGGACTTCGGCCCGGTATTCCAGCAGCAGGCGGGCCAGCACGAAGGCGGTGCCCGGCTCCACGATGGGCACCACGGGGTCGTAGAGAAGGGCGGTACGCCCGGTCTCCAGGAAGGTGGCGAACACCGCGTTGTTCACATGGCCCTGCCGGTCCGTGTCGGAATAGCGCAGCTTGTCGTGGGTGCGGATGGGGAAGTCTTCGAAGGCAAGCTCGCGCATCTTCACGGGGGTCTCCGGCAGGCGCCTTGAGGGAAACGGGGCGGGATCAGCCGCGCCCGACGAACGGCATCTTGGTGGCCATGACCGTCATGAACTGCACGTTGGCCTCCAGCGGCAGGCCCGCCATGTAGACCACCGCGTCGGCCACATGCTTGGCGTCCATGACCGGCTCGGGCTTCATGGACAGGTCCGCCTGGGGCACGCCGGTCTTCATGCGATGGGTCATCTCGGTCTCGGCATTGCCGATGTCGATCTGGCCGCAGGCGATGTCATAGGCGCGCCCGTCCAGCGAGGTGGACTTGGTGAGGCCGGTGATGGCGTGCTTGGTGGAGGTGTAGGGGGCCGAATAGGGGCGCGGCGCGGTGGCGGAGATGGAACCGTTATTGATGATGCGGCCGCCGCGCGGCGTCTGGTCCTTCATGAGGCGCATGGCCTGCTGGGTGCACAGGAAGGGGCCGGTCAGGTTGGTGTCCACCGCCTTGCGCCATTCCTCGTAGCTCAGCTCATACATGGGCACGGGCCGCGCGCCGGTGCCGGCATTGTTGAACAGCACGTCGAGGCGGCCGAACACCTCCTTCACCTTGGCGAACAGGGCGGCGACGGAGGCGGGGTCGGTCACGTCCGTGGGCACGCACAGGAAGGTGGCCCCGGGGCGCATGTCGGCGGTGGCCTGGAGCGCGTCGGGGCGGCGTCCCGCCAGCACCAGCGCATAGCCGGCGTCGGACAGGCCGAGCGCCACGGCGCGCCCGACGCCGCTGCCGGCACCCGTCACGAGGGCGATCTTCTGCTGGGGGGCGTCCTGGCTCATGGCGTCTTCTCCGGCGATTGTTCTTGATGCGGGCAATGCAACGCCCACGATCACGCTCTACCGGAGAAGTGTGCTCTTGAGAACGCCCGGACGGGCGGGAACCGCGCGGGCGTCCCGCGCGGGCCGCATGGAAGGCGGCACGGGGACGGTCCCGCTCGGGTCAGTCGGAGGCGCGGGCCGCCAGGGCGTCGAAGTCGATATGGTGCCCGGCGCGGTCGCGCTTGGCGGCGAGATAGCGGACATTCTCCTGCGTCGGGCGTCCGATCACCCGCGCCTCGGCCGCCACCGTGAGGCCCGCCGTCTTCAGGGCCGCGATCTTCTCGGGATTGTTGGTGTGCAGCTCCACCTTCTCCACTCCCAGCATGCGCAGCATGTGGGCGGCGAAGTCGAAGCGGCGCTGGTCGAGGCCGAAGCCGAGCACCTCGTCCGCGTCGTAGGTGTCGAGGCCCTCGGACTGGAGCTTGTAGGCGCGCATCTTGTTGGCGATGCCGTTGCCCCGGCCTTCCTGGTCCAGATAGAGCAGGATGCCGCCCGCGCCCGCCGCCATGCGGGCGACGGTGTCGCGGAGCTGGTCGCCGCAATCGCATTTCAGCGAGCCGAACAGGTCTCCCGTGAGGCAGGCGGAATGCAGGCGTACCGGCACGGGGCGGGACAGATCGGGGCTGCCCACCACCACGGCCACTTGGTCGCGCAGCCCCTCGCCGCCGCGGAACACCACGAACTCGGTCTTGGGTGCGCCTTCGAGAGGGACCGGGGCGCGGCCGACGATGCGCAGCGAGCGCACCTGCCGCCCGCGATGGGCCAGCACGTCGCACAGCGGCACGCGCAGAACGTCCGAGGGAGGCTCGGCGCCCTCCAGGGGGGCCACCACCGCAGCGGGGAGCACCAACGCGAGGCGCAGCAATTCGAGGGCGCCCACGTCCAGCGGCTCGGCGCCCGCCACGGGCGCGTCGAGGCGGGCGTCCACCTGGAGCGCGAGCGTCTCCACCCGCTCGGGGTCCACGCCGGGAAGGGCGATGGAGCCCGGCAAGGTGCGGGCGAGGCCGAGGCGGGTCAGGCGCGGGGCGGGCAAGGCGAGGCGTGCGCGGAGCGGGGCACTCGCCGCGAGGCGCGCGGCGCTTTCGGTGTCCACGGCTTCCGCGCCCAGCACCAGCGCCGCATCCTGGCCGTGTTCCAGCAGGACGGGCCGGCCAGAGCGCAATTCCGCGAGCGCCCGCTCGACCGCCAGATGCCCGGCGCGCTCGTCGGGGCTCAGGGGCTGGGGGCTCAGGGCTTGGGCGGATACTGCGGGACGCTCAGAAGACATGCGAACCTCTTACCAGTCGCTACATGTGCCGTTCCACGGTCGGTTTCAAGACGCTCTCTACCTTGTGACGGGTCTTCCAGCGGACAGAGACCGAAACTAGACTGAAACCGCCAACCGTGCATTGCGTTCCTGCAGGCATGGAGCCAAGGCCCCCTGCATGACGGACAATGACGCATATTACGCACCGGGGGCAGGCTTGGACTTGTCCGCTCGCTGTCTCGTGATCGGCCAGCTCGGCCAGTCCCTGGACGGGCGGGTGGCCACCCTGTCCGGCGAGTCGAAATATATCAGCGGCGCGCACGCGCTGGACCACCTGCACCGGCTGCGCGCGGCGGTGGACGCGGTGCTGGTGGGGGTGGGCACGGTGGTGGCGGACGATCCGCTTCTCAATGTGCGGCGGGTGGAGGGGTGCAACCCCGCGCGGGTGGTGCTGGACCCGTCCGGCCGCCTCGACCCGCAGGCGAGGTGTCTCGCGGACGACGGCGCGCGGCGCCTCGTGCTGCGCAGGCTCGGCGCGGGGGGCGCGCTGCCGCCGGGCGTGGAGGTCCTTCCCTTGCGTCCGGAGGCCGATGGCCGAATGGCGCCACACGCGATCCTTGCCGCCTTGCGGGCGGCGGGGCTGAACCGCATCCTGGTGGAAGGCGGCCCGGCGACGCTCGCCGCCTTCCTGGAGGCCGGCGCGCTGGACCGCCTCCATGTGGTGGTGTCGCCGGTCATCCTGGGCTCGGGCCGCACCGGGCTCGACCTGCGGCCCATCGCGGGGCTGTCCGAAGCCCTGCGGCCCCATGCCCGTGTCACCGTGTTCCCGGACGGAGACGTCCTGTTCGACTGCGACATGCGCCGCGCGGCGCGGGAGGAAAGCCATGCCCCACAGCGTGAGGATGCATTATTCGGCGCCGGCTAGGTGGATCCACTGGATCACCGCGCTCTGCGTCCTTCTGGTGATCCCGTTCGGCTTCGTGATGATGCGCCTGCCCTCCGGGCCGGGGCAGGACCAGCTCTTCGACCTGCACCGCTCCATCGGCTTCACCATCCTGTGCCTCGCGGTGCTGCGGGTGGCGGTGCGGCTGCTCATTCCCCCGCCGCCGCCCGCGCCCGGCCTGCCCGCGTGGCAGCGCATCCTCTCCACGGCGGTGCATCACCTGCTCTATGTGCTGATCTTCCTCATGCCGCTCCTCGGCTGGGGCGCCTCGTCCGCCTTCGGCGCGAAGGTCAGCGTGTTCGGCCTGTTCACGCTTCCGGACCTGGTGGCGAAGAACGAGGGCCTGTCCGACCTGCTGGGCGAGACCCATGCGGTGCTCGGCTTCGTCATGACGGGGCTGGTACTGCTGCATATCGGTGGCGCGCTGATGCACGCGCTGAAGGGCGACAGCATCCTGTCGCGGATGATCCCGGCCCTGGCGCGGCGTTGATCGCGGCCTGCCGGCCACGGCGCGCTTCAGGACCGATCGACATTCAAGCGGGCGAGACGGTTCTTTTCAGAACGCGGCGTCATGGCCGGGCGCGTCATGGCCGGGCTGGTCCCGGGCATGACGGCCCCGAGGGGCTGGAAACATCCATCGATCTGAATGTCGATCCGCCCTAGGGCGCCGCGGCCGCGCCGCCACCCCAGGCGCGGGGCACGGCCAGCAGGTCGCAATGGCCGATCTCGCAGCGTGCGGCGCTGCGGGCGCGGGCCCAGGCGGTACACGTGTCGGCCGCCATGCGGCCTTCAGCCGACGCGGCCCGGGCCGTGCCTTCCGCGAGCGCGGCCACAAGCGCCGCGTCCCGCGCGTCCGCCGCCGGGTCGAGCCGCCAGGGGCTATCGCCGCGTTGGACGCCGTAGCCCTGCGTGCGGAACGCCGTGTCCAGGCGGTCCGTGGCGGCATTCCCCAGTGCGGGCCCGAAGCCCTTGTCGCGTCCCTGGTCGTCCCGGAAGGCGGCGGCGATGGCGTCATCGTCCCCATGGGCGGGCGACCAGCAATCGCGGCCGTCGCAGGTCAGCGCCGTGAAGAACGCCGTGTCCAGGCGCGCGCATTCGGCGGCGAACGCCTCCACGAAGCGGGCGGAGACCAGGTCGAAGAAGGCCGAGGCGGTGACGAGATGGGGCGCGGCCGCGCTGATGGCGGCGAGCGAGCGGGACAGGTCCGTGAGCACGAGGGTGACGGTGATCCGGCGCCCATCCTTCACGAGGCGCAGCCCGTCGGCCGTGGGGACGGCTTCGTCGGCCCACGCGGCGAGGGCGGTCCGTGCAGCGCCCGTGAGGTCCGGCGCGTGGTCCAGGAGATGCCAGTGCTGGTCGGCGGGGAGAAAAGGCGCCGTGGCCCGCAGGTTGGCGCCGGTCCCGGCGCCGAGGTCCACGATGCGCAGGGTCTCCCGGCCCTCCAGGGCCAGCGTGAGGGCTTGCGATACGATGCCGTTGCGCGCCCGGGCATCGGCATGCTCGCGCAGGGCGAGCCAGTCCGCCGTGAAGCCGCTCATGCCGCCACCCGCCCGGCTGCGGCCATGATCACGCCCGCGATGGCGGCCGCCGTCGCGTCCCATGTGGAAAGGCCGAGGCCCGCTGCATGTGCGCGCGCGGCGAGGTCGCGGCGCGCGGCGCGGTCTTCCAGCAGGGGCTCCAGCGCGGCGCGCAGCGCCTCCACATCCCCCGGGGGCACTTTGAGCCCGGCGCCGTCGGGCACGGTCTGCGCCGCCGCCCCGCCCGTGGTGCAGACCAGGGGCAGGCCGCGCCGCAGTGCTTCCGCCAGCACCATGCCGTAGCCTTCGTACAGTGAGGGATGGACGAAAAGGTCGCTCTCCAGATAGGCGGCATCGAGCGCGGCGCGATCCAGCGCCCCCGCGAGCCGCACCCGGTCCGCGAGCCCCCATTGCGCCAGGGCCGCGCGCAGCCGATCCGCCTCCGCCGGGTCGATGTCCAGGCTTCCCACGACGGTGAGCCGCCAGGGCAGGGGACGCAGTGGCGCCAACGCTTCGACGAGCACGCCATAAGCCTTGCGCGGAATGACGGTGCCCACGCAGAGCAGGCGTGGCGGGTCCCCGTCCGCCGGGCTGCGCGGGGCCGCCGCCACGCCGGGCTCTGCCACGGTGATGCGGCCTGCCGGCACGCCATAGTCGGCGATGAGGGTCTCGGCCGTCGCCCGGCTGGTGGTGATGACGGCGCGGCAGGCGGCGAGCGCGTCCGTCTCTCGGGTGCGCAGCCGCGCGGCCTGCGCCGGGCTCAGCCCCGCCTCCAAAGCGAGGGGATGGTGGATGAGGGCCACCAGCCGGTGGGCGACCGGCGCCAACCCTTCGGCGGGAAGCGCGCCGAGCGCGAGGCCGTCCACCAGCAGGAGGGCGGAAGGGTCGCTCTGGACGAGGCGGCGCAGCGCTTCCTGCTCCTGGTCCGGGGCGGGCAGGGGGAAGCCGCCGGGCAGGGGAAGGGG
>JACESF010000015.1 GCA_013911975.1 Hyphomicrobiales bacterium
GCCGGGGGCAGGGCGGTGGGCTTCGCCAATTGCTCGATGACCGAGCGCACGGCCGCTTCGCCGCTGGGGCCACGGTTGCGCACCGCTTCCAGCAGCGGCTGGGCCGCGCCCGACCGCTCGATCAGGCTGCGCGGGTCGAGCATCACGAAGGGGCTGCTCCAGGGGCCCTGGATGATGAAGGGCAGGTCGAAGGGCGCGGAGCGCTCGGCGGAGGTAGAGGGCAGCAGGATGGCGCGGCCCTGAAGGTCGATGTCGCGCGAGCCCACGTCCACCGCGCCGTCCAGCGCGAGATTGACCTGCTTGCCGGACATCTGCGCCTGGATGACCCGGGCGACGCCGTCGGTGAGGTTGATCTTGGCCACCAGCCGCTCGAACGGGGTGCGCCCGCCGCGCAGGTCGCCGCCGCCGGACAGGGGCCGCCGCTCGATGCGCCGCATCACCTGCGCCACGTCGATGCCCGCGATGGACCCGTTCACTGCCTGGAGCATGACCATGCCGGAGAGGGCCTGGGCGATCTCGTAATAGCTATGGCCGGTGCCTTCCAGCACCGCTTCGACGTCGCCGGCCCCCTCGATGCGCCGGATGCCCAGCAGGTCGCCGAACGCCCGGTCGAGGGCGATGCCGGTGCCCGCGCCCTGGAATTTCAGGGCCGTGCCGTCCTTGCCGCCATTGGCGACGATGTCCAGCGAGGCCCGCACGGAACCGCCCCACGCCTGGGCGGTGCCCAGCGCTAGCACCAGGTGTCCGGACCGCAGCACGGCGCTGGTGGCCACCCGCTCGAACACGCTCTCATCCACCTTCATCCGCGCAGCGGACAGGCGCAGGTCCAGATCCAGGCGGGAGAGGGGGCGCGGATTGATGGAGGTGCGATCCCAGTCCCCGTCCGCCCGCTCGGTCATGGCGATGCGGCCATAGGGGGTCAGGTCCACCGCATTGGCGGCGAAGGTCCCTTCGAGGGACGGGCGCGGCCCGTCGAGCTTGAGCGTCAGCGCGCCCTCGCTCTTGTTGCCGTCGAGCGTGGCGCTGACGGGGGAAAGCTGCACGGACTGGCGGTCCGCCTTCACCGAGCCGGAGAAGGCGAATTGGTGGAAGCCGCCGGAGAGGGGCAGGGTCACGCCCGCCCAAGAGAGCAGGTCGCGCAGCGCGGCGGTCTCGCCGCTCACCTCGCCGGCCATGCGCGCCGAAGGCCCTGCCGCCGCCTGCCCGCGGAACCGCAGCCAGGAATCGCCGGAAGCCACATGGGCGCGGGCATCGGACTCCTGGCCCGCCAGGAAGGCGCGGGCGTCGGCGATGTCCAGTTCCGCCCGGGTGGTCCGATCGCGCCAGGTGAAGGACAGCCGGGCCGTGAGCCCGCCGCCGCCCAGGGAGCGCTCCACATGGGCGTCGATGCCGCTGACCAGTTCCTCGGTCAGCCCATCCGCGTTGCGCATGGCCACCGTGCCGCCTTCGAGGCGCAGCTCCGGCAGGTCGGTGCCCGCCAGCAGCGCCACCAGGGACGGGGCGAGGACCGGCGAACGGCCGGTGATGACGAGGGTCGGCCGCTCCAGCGTCACGTCCGCCACCTCGACCCGGCCGGTCAGCAGGCTGAGGAGGCGCAGGCGCGCCACGGCCCCCTGCGCGTCCAGCGCCATGCGGCCGGGCATGGGGAAGGCCACCTTCTCCAGGATCACCGAGGGCACGGGGAACACGGCAAGGCGCGGCTCGCCGGAAATGCTGGCGCGCTGGCCGGTGGAGCGGGCGAGGGCGTCGGTGACGACCCGGCGCAGTTCCGCTTCCGGAACCAGGCTCGGAGCCAGCGCCAGGAAGCCGAGCCCGACCAGGGCAAAGGCTCCCGCCGCCGCGGCGGCGGCCAGGACGGCCCTGCGGGTGTTCGCGCCAGAAATCACACTCAATTCTTCCGATCGTTCGGGAGCGGTCCGAGCGCTGCCTCGCGCAAAATGACCGATTCTCCCGTTCGCGAGAGGCCCGGCACATAAAAGCCGGTCTGTGTCGCTTTCAAGGCTGTCGAAACCTTGGCCGCGCAAGCCTCGCCCGCGCAAGCGTCGTGGGTCAGACAGACCGGTTGCCCCGCGGCGAGCCGGCAAGCGCGGTGCGGGACAGGCGCTCCAGCAACAGCACGGGCACGAGCCCCACCAGCACGATGAGCAGCGCCGCCAGGGCGCCGTCCTCATATGTCCCCCGCGCAGCCTCGCCATAGACGTGGGTCGCGAGGGTCTCCACGCCGAGCGGCCGCAGCAGCAGGGTGGCGGGCAGTTCCTTCATGCCGTCCACGAACACCATGAGCGCGGCGGTCGCCAGCGCGGTGCGCATGAGCGGCAGGTGCACATGGCGCACCGCGCCGCGCCGGGACTGGCCGAGGCTGCGCGCCGCCATGTCGAGATTGGGCGAGATCTTGCCGTATCCGGCCTCCAGCGAGCCGACGCTGATGGCGAGGAAGCGAATGGCATAGGCGATCACCAGCGCAGCGCCCGAGCCCGAGAGGATCAGGCCCGTGGAGATGCCGAGGGTCTGGCGCGCCGCCTGGTCCACGATGTTGTCGAAGCCGGCGAGCGGCACCAGCAGGCCGATGGCGAGCACCGTGCCGGGCACGGCATAGCCGAGCGTCGACAGGCGCGCGGCCCCGGCGGTGAGCGCGGAAGGCACGAGGCGCTGGGCCAGCGTCACCGTCAGGCCCAGCAGCAGCGCCAGCAGCATGCCGCCCGCCGCCAGCAGCGCGCTGTTACGCGCCTCCACCAGCAGGTTGGGCGAGATGCCGCCGAACTCGATCCGCCGGACGGCGGCGACCAGCAGGTGAAGCACCGGCACGCCAAAACCCAGCAGAACCGGCACGAGGCAGAAGGCGAAGGCCGCGATGCCCGCCGCGCCCGTGAGGCGCACCGGGGCGGGCGGGCGCGCGCTGCCGCTGCCCCCGTATCTGGCCCGGCTGCGGGCTGCGCGCTCCGCCGCCACGAGGAACAGGACGAACACCATCATGACCAGCGCGATCTGCGCCGCGCCGGGCAGGTTCGAGCGGTTCACCCAGGTGGTGTAGACGGAGACCGTCAGGGTGCGCATGCCGAGGAATTCGGATGCGCCGATGTCGCCCAGCACTTCGAGCAAGGCGAGCGTCAGCCCTGCCACGATGGCGGGCCGCGCCATGGGAAGCGCCACCCGCCAGACGGTGCGCCACCGCCCCGCCCCGAGCGCCCGTGCCGCATCCAGCGCGCTCGCGGACTGCACCAGGAAGCTCGCCCGGGCGGAGAGATAGACATAGGGATAGAGGACGCAGGACAGCACGAAGATGCACCCCCAGGTGGAGCGCACGTCGGGAAGCTGGAACCCGCGGGGGCTGGAAATGCCCAGCATCCAGCGCAGCGCGCTCTGCACCGGCCCGAGGGGATGCAGCACGTCGAGATAGGAATAGGCGACGATATAGCCGGGCAAAGCGAGGGGCAGCAGAAGCCCCACCTCCAGCCATCGCCGGCCGGGAAAGGCGCAGGTCGCCACCAGCCAGGCGCAGGGCACCGCCACCAGGGTCACGCTCAGCCCCACCCCCACCAGCAGCACCGAGGTCTGCCACAGGGCGGTCGGCAGCACATTGTCGATGAGGTGGGGCCACAGGTCCCCCGAGCCCCGCGCGGCGATGGTGCAGAGGGCGAGAACCGGCAGCAGCACCAGCGCCACCACCAGCAGGGAACCGGCCACCGGCAACGAAACCAGCCGCCGGGCGATGCGCGCCGGCGGCCGGAACCAGGATGATGCGGAGATGTCGCTCAAGCGCGGCAGGTCAGTTGTCGAAGCCGACCTTGTCGATCAGCTCGCTGGCCTTCTTGCGGGCCTTGGCGATCTCCACCAGGGAAATCGGATCGACCTTCAGCGGGCCGAGCGCGGCGATGACGGAGTCGACCTGGGCGCCCGCGATGACCGGATACTCGAAATTGGCCTTCGCATAGATGGCCTGCATCTCGGGCGAGACGGCGAATTCGAGGAAGCGGACCGCATTGTCCTTGTTGGGCGCATGCTTGGCCACCGCCGCGCCGGACACGTTCACATGGGTGCCGCCGCCGTCGAAGACCGGCAGGACCACGTCGATGCCGTCGCCCCACTTCTGCTGCTCGGGGCCGCCCTTGCCGGACCGCATGAGGCCCACATAGTAGGAATTGCCGATGGCGAGATCGCAGATGCCGCCCACGATGTCGCGTGCGCCCTCGCGGTCGCCACCCGTGGCCTTGCGCGCGAGATTGGCCTTCACGCCCTTCAGCCACTCTTCCGTCTTCGCCTCGCCGTGATGCACGAGATAGGCGGCGGTGAGGCCCACATTGTAGGGATGCTGGCCCGACCGGATGCAGATCTCGCCCTTCCACTTGGGATCGGCGAGATTCTCATAGGTCATGGAGGTGAGCTTCAGGTCCTTCGCCGCATAGACGAGGCGGGCCCGGAGCGAGAGGGCGAACCAGTTGCCGTTGGGGTCGCGCAGGTTCGCCGGGATGGCGGCGGTGAGCGCCGGGGTGCTCACCGGCTGGGTGATGCCCGCATCCACCACGTCCAGCAGGTTGCCCACGTCCACCGTCATGAGGATGTCGGCCGGGGAGGCGCTGCCTTCCGCCTTCACGCGCTCGGGAAGGCCGTCCTTCACGAACACGCTGTTCACGGTGATTCCCGTGGCCTTGGTGAAGGCCTCGAACACCGGAGCGGCAAGGCCGGGCTCGCGGGTCGTGTAGATGTTCAGCACGCCCTGCGCCGACGCGGTTCCGCAGACCAGCAGGCCGGAGACCGCTGCCAGGGCCGCATGAAGGAGACGGGTTCGGCGGGACAGGTTCCTGAGCATGGCGTCCTCCGGGCGGCGCGCTTGATGCGGCCGATGGGAGTTCGCGTAGCGGCAGGGGCCGGGGGGCGTCAATGACGAGGACCCGCCCGCGCTTAAGATTAGAGCATGTCTAACTCTAAACTGAACCAAACAAAAAGCCCGGCGCGAGGGCCGGGCTTCTTGAATATGGTGACGGGACCGAAGAGATCAGTCGGACTCCAGCTCACCGATGTGATGCTGGGCATAGAGCTGGACACCGAGGCGCGCCACGAGGTCGAGCTGGGTCTCGAGGAAGTCGATATGGCCTTCCTCATCCGTCATCAGCTCTTCGAACAGGTCGCGGCTCGGGAAATCCTTCACCGAGTGGCTGTAGGCCGCCGCTTCCTGATAGAGGGCGCGGGCCTCCTGCTCGGCGGCGAGATCCGCCTCGAGGATTTCCTTGATGTCCTGGCCGATGCGCAGGGGGTCGAGCACCTGGAGGTTCGGGAAGCCGTCCAGGAACAGGATCCGGTCCACGAACTTGTCGGCGTGCACCATCTCCTCGATGGATTCGGCGCGCCACTTCTTGGCGAGGTCCTTGAAACCCCAATTCTCAAGCATGCGGTAGTGGAGCCAGTACTGGTTGATCGCCGTCAGCTCCGACCGAAGGCCACGATTGAGATATTCGATGACCTTTGCATCGCCCTTCATTGCAAGCTCCCTTGGCCCAGTCCCCTGGGCATGACGTGCTACACTGAAATCAGACTTAGAGGAATTCTAAAGAAAAAACAACCTGTGTGCTGTGACCCCGGACGGGGCGCCATGCGCCGCCTTATTATTCGGCGGCGACGAGCTTGGTGGAAAGGGCCGCTCCAGGGCATTCGACCGGGCAATCGGAGCAGGAGCCGTGAACCTGGTCAAGGATCGCGCGGATGGTGCGGGCGCACCGGCCACACTGAGGTGAACAGCCGAGGCAACGATAGACCTGCCCAGGTGAGCGCACGCCCGAGGAATTCGCGAGCGCGTCCCGAACCTGGTGATCAGAAAAGACGTTGCAGGAGCAAACAATCATCTGGCTGCCGGACCGTTCTAGTTTAGATTTTTTCTAAACCACTGGTTTGTCTCTATTTTTTGCCCTCCGGCCGTCCGTCCGTCAATCCCGGGGCGCGGTCGTGCGGCAGCAAAAGCAGCGAAATGCGCAAGGAAAACCGCACTTTCTAATCATTCTATTTTGCGGTTTTCTCCCGATGTCTTTGGGCGCCAACAGAAAAACCGGCCGGGACCCGCCCATGACCGCCAAGGGCGGCGGAAGGCCCGTAGAAATGCGTAAGGAATGATCACGGGGCGCAGACGGCGCCTGCAGGCGTCATTCGGGCAGCCGGATCTCGCACAGCATGCCGAGGTCCACGCCCCGCCGAAGATGCAGTTCGGCGCCGTTTGCCCGCAGCAGCGCCGCCAGCCGCGCCATGCGGAACGGCCGGCCGCTGCTCGCGAAGCGGTCGGACACGGCGGTGGCCCGGAGCGGTGAGAGTGCGAGGGCAATGTCCTCCTCGCTCAGGCCGCGCCCGCCGTCGCGCACGAGAATCACGGTGCCGCCGCCCTCGGAGGGCTCGCCGCGCCGCGCCGAGACCAGCACCTGCCCACCGGCGGGGGTGGCGCGAACCGCCTCGTCCATCAGGATGCGCATCGCCTCGTCGAGGATTTCCCGGTTGAACCAGGCTTCGAGCGCCGCGTCCATGTCCGGGCGCAACAGGACGCGCCGGCGCTTCGCGCTGGCCTCCACATGGTGAAGCGCCGCGCGGACGGCTTCGGCGACATCGACCCCCGCACGGGGATCCGCCTGGGCACGGGGGGCCAGCCCTTCGATATCCTCAAGGCACGCCAGCAATTGCTGCGCGGCGAGGGAGGCGGCTTCCGCCTGCTTGGCATAGCGGCTGTTGCCCACCGGCCCGAAGGTGGAGCCGCGCACCGCATCCACGAAGCCCAAAATAGAGGTGAGGGGTACCCGCACCGCGTGGGACACCCGCCTCACGAACGGATCCATCAAGGCCGCCGCGTCCGGCGTGGACGTCGCCTGCACTTCGGCGCTCGGCGCGGCGGGCACAGGGGCATGCGACTCCGCTTCTGGCCTCGGCTCGCGCAGGATGAGGCAATATCGGCCTGAACCACGCGCGGCGCGGACCACGAGCGCGTCCCGTTCCGCCTCGATGCCCAGCCGGTGCCGGGCGCGCAGCCGGCCTTCGACGGGCGCCGCGTCGTCCGGCGCGTCGGCGGCCTCGTCCAGCAGCGCGACGGCATCCATCTGGCTGCCGGGGGCGAACGTGAGGGTGAAGGGCTCGCCCTTCAGTTCCTCGGAGGTGAAGCCGCACAGTTCGGCGGCTGCGGCGTTCATTTCCTCGATGGCGCCGGACGTATCCAGGAGGAAGACGGGAAAGGGGAAGACGTCGAGCGCTTCGGAGCGCCCTCGGGCCCGCTCGGCGTCGGCATCCACCTGCGGCACGGCCACCGCAGGCGGCGGCGGCAGAGGAGCGAGGGCCCGCAAGGTGTGGACGATGGAGGTTTGTCCCCGCCAGCGCGCCGAGACCAGCCGGACGTCCACGGGCCGCCCCGCTCCGGCCAGAGATTTCAGCTCAAGGCGCCCGTCCTCGCCGCGCACCAGCAGGTGCCCGAGACCGCCGGCGGCCAGGAAGGCGGCCGTATCCGGGGTGCCGGTCCAGTCCAGAAGGGTCTCGTTGGCATGGACGATGGTGCCGCGCTGCTGGATGGCGAGGCCGATGGGAAGACGGTCCAGCAGCCCGTCCTCCCAGGACGGCTGCTCCACCGGCTCCGGCGCGGGCGGCGCGAGTGCCACGGGCGCGGGCGCGACAGGAACAGGCGCGACAGGGGCGGGGAGGGGCCGGGAGGCAGACGGCTCAACCTCTGGGATGATCGCCGGGGCCGCCGGTTCGGAAGCGGCGGCCTGACCGGCGTCCGGCTCTGCAGGCGGCTCCTCGAAAGGCTCCACCGGGAACTCCGGTGACGGCGGCACGGCCTGCGGGGGCTTCTGCCAATTATCGATGGCCTCGTTCAGCGAGCGGGCGATCTCGTGGAACGCCGTGCGCTCCCGGGGCGACAAGGCCCCGCCTCGGAGCGGCACCACATTCTCCGGCGGGCGAGGGGGCGCGGGAGGGCGCGGCGGCGCCTGCCAGATGAGGCCGAAGCCGCGCACGCCGATGCGCCGCCGCGCGGCGTCGAACAGGGGAACGCCGCCGATCTCGATGCGCCGCGGTGGATCCTCCCCGGTCCACAGGACGGCGTCCGAGAAGGTGGCGCCGCCCATTAGCAGGTCCGAGGCGCGGGCGGCATCCTTCAGCACCCCGTCCTGGGCGAGGTCGGCGAAGGTGCGCCCCTGCCAGGTCCGCAGGCGCGGACCCATGGCATCGATGAAGGATGGGGACAGGGACAGAAGGCGTCCGTCCCCATCCGCTTCCCAGGTGAAGCGGACCGGCCGCGCGGGCGGCGCCTCGGGAACGGCGTCGGCGGGCGGCGGGGTCGGGAGGGGCGGCGCCTCCGCCATGGCGCCGGGGTCCGCGAACAGGACCACCGGGCCGAGCGGCGTCGTCAGCGCGAGGCAGGAGAACACCCGGGGCACGAAGGCGGAGGGCAGGCGCACCCGTTCGAGGCGTGGCGCGTGCCCCTGGATGGAGGCCACATGGCGGGCGATGGAGCGGACGCCGGCGGGGGCCGGCGCATCCTCGGCGAGGCCCAGCGGGGCGCATGCGGCGGTGCTGGCCAGGATCCGCCCGTCGGACAGCAGCACGAGAAAGGACGCGAGATCCTGACGGCGCAGCGGAGCGAACGCTGGCTCGTTGAGCGACAGGAGGCGGGACGTGTGCTCGCTCATGACCTCTGACGGACGGTGGGCGCAGGGGCCCCTCGCAGGTGCGGCCGCGCCTGCAGAGCGACTATTCCACTGAAAGATTAACGTCCCCGCAATCGCATTCCCGTCGTGAAAATGCGCCAACATGCGGCCGAACGACGCCGATAGAGCGTCGCGAGACGGGATACACGCCGCCGGAATCGGGAAAATCGCCACTAAACCCTTGAACCTGTACGGGTTAACCGCGCTCCGCGAGCACGAAGGCAATTCCATCCCGCGAAAACCGCCTCTAAGATCGGCCCGGAACCGCCGGTCCGGGGGATCCGCAACGCCCGAGGAGTGACGACGATGACCAACAAATTCGGTCCCGACCTCGAGTTGCCCGCTGAGTTGCGGGCCATTGCCGAGAAGAACGTGGCGCAGGCGCGCCAGGCTTTCGATACTTTGTTCGATTCCGCCCGGAGCGCCGTCGGGGATTCCGAGGAGCGCATCAAGGAAGTGCAGTCCGGCATCAAGGAATTGCGCGCCAAGACCATCGGCCTCGTGGAGGCCAACGTGAACGCCTCGTTCGACTTCCTGAACAAGCTCGTCCAGGCGAAGAGCCCCCAAGAAGTGCTGAGCCTCCAGGCGGCCTTCGTGACCGAGCAGGTGCAGGCGGTGGCGGCCCAGGCGGCGGCGTTCGGCGCCGATGCGCGCACCCTCGGCGAATCCACCATCCGCTCGCTGGACGAGCATGCCCGCGCGCTCGCCGAGCGGCTCCAGTCGCTCGCGACCGCCGCGACCGCCCACGCGCAGTCGGTGGCGACAGACATGCAGAACGCGGGTGCTGCAGGTGCGAAGACCGCCCAGTCGGCGTTCGAGCAGGCCACCAAGCCGAACGACCCGAACCAGACCTACTGACGCTTGCGTCAGCCCGCTCCTCGATTGTGCGGCGCAAAAAATCATTTTGTGCCGCACATATCGTGCGTTATGATCATTTCGGGATCGAAGAAGAACGCGATGCACAGTGCGTGCGAGGCGGTCTTCACTGCGTCGCAAACCCGACTAGCGCACCGAGGAAGTCATGAACGAGAGCTTTGCCAAAGCGTTCCAGGACCAGATGGCCGCTGCCAGCAGCGCCTTCTCCAAGTTCGAGATGCCTGCCCCGTTCCGCGACATGGCGGAAAAGGGCGTGCTGTCTGCCCGCGGCAATTACGAGAAGTTCAAGGTCGCCGCCGAGCAGACCTCGGACATGTTCGAGGATTCGTGTTCCACGGCCGCCAAGGGCGTCGCCGAGTACAATCTCAAGTCCCTTGAGATTCTGCGTTCGAACATGAACACCGCGTTCGATTTCTTCGCCACCGTGCTGGCGGCCAAGAGCCCCTCCGAGGCGGTCGAACTCTCCACCTCGCACCTGCGCTCGCAGTACGAGACGCTCCAGGCCCAGGCCAAGGAACTGTCCTCGCTCGCGCAGAAGATCGCGACCGACAGCTCCGAGCCCATCAAGGCCGCGGCTGAGAAGACCTTCCGTCCCGCCGCCTGATCCGGCCGGACCTGTGTTTTGAAAAGGGCGCCGTTTCGGCGCCCTTTTTGCGTCCGCCGCCGCGTCCGGCCACGCCGCCCTTGACCGGACGCGCCCGGCTTGCGAAGACGCGGCATCGATCCCATCTCCGGCGCACGCGTCGGGCTGGGAAGCCCGTTCCATTCCATTGCCTTTTCGGGGGGCGAGTGCCGCCCATGCGCGCGTTAGGTACGGTGTCCCCCATCCTGGTGGTCGGCCCCTCCTGGGTCGGCGACATGGTGATGGCCGGCAGCCTCATCGAGAGCCTGCGCCTGCGCGAGCCCGGCCGCCCCATCGACGTGATCGCGCCGCCGGCGGCGCTGCCCATCGCCAAGCTCATCAGGGGCGTGCGACGCACCATCCCGCTCTCGCTCGGGCACGGCGAGTTCGGCCTCGTGTCCCGCTGGAAGGCGGGCCGGGCGCTGCGGGACGAGGGCTATGGAAAGGCCATCATCCTGCCGCGCGCCTTCAAGGCGGCCATCGTGCCGTTCGCGGCGGGCATTCCCGAGCGGATTGGCTACGCCGCCGAGGGGCGCAGCCTGCTTCTGACCGAGGCGCGCTCCGACCGCGACCGCAAGACCGCCCGCACCATCGACCGCTTCGTCGCCCTCGGCGCCCCCAAGGGCGAGCAGATGCGCGCGCCCCGGCCGGTCCTCTACCTGCCTGACGGCGCCCGCGAGGCGGCGGACGGACGGTTTCCGCTGGCGGGGGAGGGGCCGATCATGTCCCTGTGTCCCGGCGCGGAATACGGCCCGGCCAAGCGCTGGCCCGCCGAGCGCTTTGCGCGCCTCGCGGACATGGCGCGGGCCGCCGGCTACCGGGTCCGCATCCTGGGCGGGCCGAAGGACGCGCCCATCGCTGAGGAGATCGTCAGCCGCGCGGGCGGCACGCCCGACAATCTGGCGGGCCGCACCAACCTCATGGAGGCGGCGGCCATCCTGGCGGGGTCCGACGTGGTGATCTCCAACGATTCCGGCCTCATGCACGTGGCGGGCGCGCTGGATCGCCCGCTGGTGGTGCTCTACGGTTCGTCCTCGGAAAAGATGACGCCGCCCACCGGGCCGCGCTCCGTGGTCGTGTCACACGATTTGCCGTGCCGCCCCTGCTTCAAGCGCGAGTGCCCGCTCGGCACGCTCGCCTGCTTCGAGGCGATCCAGCCCGCCGAAGTCCTGGCCGCCGCCGCGCGGATCCGGGGATGAAGATCCTCATCGTCAAGCTCTCCTCCCTCGGGGACGTGGTGCACACCTTCCCGGCGGTGACGGATGCGGTCCGGCGCATTCCGGGGCTCGAAGTGGATTGGGCGGTGGAAGAGGCGTTCGCGCCGCTGGTGCGCCTGCACCCCGCCGTGCGCCGCGTCATCCCCATTCCCATGCGCCGGCTGCGCAAGTCGCCCGTGGCAGGGTGGCGCTCGCCGGAGGGCCAGGCCGTGCGCGCGGCGCTGGCGCAGGAGCGTTATGACCGGGTGATCGACGCGCAGGGCCTGCTGAAGAGCGCCGCCATCGCCTGCTTCGCCTCCGGCCCGCGCCACGGCTTCGCACGCGGCTCGGCGCGCGAAGGGCTGGCGAGCTTCTTCTATCGCCGGGGGCACCACCTGCCCGAGACCGAGCACATGGCCCTGCGCATCCGTAAGCTGTTCGCGGCGGCGCTGGGCTATGACCTGGAGGGCCTGCCCATCGATGCCGGGCTCGCCTTGGCGCCCGCGCCGGCTGTCGCGCCCTATCTCCTGATGCTCCACGGCACCACCTGGCCCACCAAGACCTGGACGACCCATCGCTGGCGCGAACTGGCCATGATCGCCCACGAGGCGGGCCTCGAGTCGCGGATCTTCGCCCTCGGGAGCGCGGAGCGCACCCGCGCGGAGGTGATCCAGCGCGACCTGCCCTTCGTCCATATCGAGCCGCCGGGTCCCATCGACGAGATCGCGCCGGTTCTCGCCGGGGCGCAGGGCGTGGTGGGGGTGGATTCCGGGTTGGGACATCTGGCGGCGGCGCTGGGCGTGCCCACCGTCGGCCTCTACGGGCCCACCAATCCGCGCCTGACCGGCCTCTATGGGCCGAAGGTGCTCGAACTGCGCTCGTTCCGCCCCTGCGCGCCCTGCGAGAAAAGCGCCTGCAAGGTGGCGCCCCACACGGTGGAAGGCCCGCCCTGCATGGTGGACCATGCGGCCCATGCCGCGTGGCGCAGCCTGAACGTGCTGCGGTTCGGCCATGCCGACGCCATGGACAAGACGCGACGGGCCATGGCACAGGGAGCCGGCTCCGCTCCGCATCCGGGGCCTGTGTGAGAACGGGAGCGCAAGGCTCCGCGAGGTGGCGTCCATGACCGTCAACGGCAATCGCGACACGGTGCTCGTCACCGGCGGCGCAGGCTTCATCGGATCCAACATCGCGCGCGCCTTCGCGCAGGACGGGTATCGCGTCGTCGTGGCCGACTGGCTGGAAGACGGCCCGAAATGGCGCAACATCCAGGACATCCTCCTAGCGGACGTGATCCGGCCCGAAGCGGTTCTGTCCTTCCTGGAACGGGAAGGCGGGCGGGTCGCCGCCGTAGTCCATATGGGCGCCATCTCGGCCACCACGGAGACGGACGGCGACCGGATCGTGACCCAGAACATCCGCGCGAGCCTGGACCTGTGGGACCTGTGCGCGCGCAAGGGCCTGCGCTTCATCTATGCCTCTTCCGCCGCCACCTATGGCGACGGCCGGGACGGGTTCGAGGATTCCGAGAGCCTCGCCGACCTCATGGCCCTGGCGCCGCTCAACCTCTATGGGTGGAGCAAGCTGATGGCGGACCGGCGCTTCCTGTCGGACGTGGAGGCCGGGCGGCCGCGCCCGCCGCAATGGGCGGGCCTGCGCTTCTTCAACGTCTACGGCCCGGGCGAGGACCACAAGGGTGACATGCGCTCGGTGATCCACAAGATCTACCCCACCGCCGCCGCCGGGGAGGCGGTGACGCTCTTCAAGTCCCACGATCCCGGCTATGAGGACGGGGGGCAATTGCGCGACTTCGTCTATGTAGCCGATTGCGTGGCGGTGGTGCGCTGGCTGCTGGAAACGCCGTCGGCCAGCGGCATCTTCAATATCGGCACCGGCACCGCCCGCTCCTTCGCGGACCTTGCCCGCGCCGTGTTCTCGGCAGCGGGCCAGGAGCCGCGCATCGCGTATGTGGACATGCCCGAGCGCATCCGGGGCGCCTACCAGTATTTCACGCAGGCCAACATGGCGAAGCTGCGCGCGGCGGGCTTCACCCGTCCCTTCACCTCGCTGGAGGACGGCGTGAGCCACTACGTGACCGCGCATCTGCGCGCACGCAACGGGTGAGGGTGCCGATGTTCTCCGAAACCCGCCGCGGACCCATCGCCGTCATCGGCGACATCATCGTGGACCATTACGTCACCGGCAGCGTCTCGCGCCTCTCGCCGGAGGCCCCGGTGCCCGTGCTGGTGCACGGCGCGGACCGGCTCGTGCCCGGCGGCGCCGCCAACGTGGCGGCCAACATTGCCGCCATGGGGGCGCCGGTGCTGCTGGTGGGCCTCGTGGGCGAGGATGCGCGGGCCGGCGACCTGCGCGCCGCGCTCGCGGGCCATGCCGCCATCGACCTCACCGGCCTCGTGGCCGACGCGGGACGCCCCACCATCACCAAGACGCGCGTGATGAGCGGGCGCCAGCAGATCGTGCGCATCGACGCCGAGGACACGAGCGCGCCGGCGCCGGACGTGGAGGCGCGCCTCATCGCGGCGGCCCGCGCCGCCGTCGCGGGCGCCCAGGTGGCCGTGCTCTCCGACTATGCGAAGGGCGTGCTGGGCGACCGGGTCATCGCCGCCGTCATGGAGGAAGCCGCCCGGCGCGGCGTCCCGGTGATCGTGGACCCCAAGCGCCGCACCTTCGAGGCTTATCGCGGCGCGCGCCTCGTCACGCCCAACCGGCGCGAGCTGGCGGAGGCGACCGGCCTGCCGGACGCCACGGACGAACAGGCCGCGCAGGCGGCGGCGGCGGCGGGCGCCCAGTTCGGCGGCGACGTGCTGGTGACGCGCGCCGAGAAGGGCATGACCCTCTGGCAGCAGGACGGCACCGTGCTGCATGTGGCGGCCGAGGCGCGGGAGGTGTTCGACGTCTCCGGCGCGGGCGACACCGCGCTGGCGGCCCTCGCCACCTCGCTCGCGGCGGGGGAGCCCATGGAGACCTGCGTGCGCATGGCCAATGCGGCAGCAGCCATCGCGGTGGGCAAGCTCGGCACGGCGGTGGTGACGCGGGCGGAGATCGCCGCCGCGCTCGACCGCTCCTTGCCCCAGGAGGAAGCGCCCGGCGCGCTGGTCTCCCTGGAGCGGGCACGGCAGATCGTGGCCGGCTGGCAGGCAGCCGGCGCCACCGTGGTCTTCACCAATGGCTGTTTCGACCTCGTCCATCCCGGCCATGTGGCGCTGCTGGAAGCCGCCGCTGCCGAGGGGGACCGGCTGGTGGTGGCGCTCAACACCGACGCCTCCACGCGCCGCCTGAAGGGCCCGACGCGTCCCCTGCAGGACGAGACGGCCCGCGCCCGCGTCATCGGCGCCATGCGCTGCGTGGATCTCGTGGTGCTGTTCGAGGAGGACACCCCGCTGGAGACCATTCGCGCCGTGCTGCCGGACGTGCTGGTGAAGGGCGCGGACTACAAGCCCGAGGACGTGGTGGGGGCGGACGTGGTGATCGCCCATGGCGGGCGGCTGGTGCTCGCGGATCTGGTGGCCGGCCGCTCCACGTCGTCCCTTGTGGCGAAAGCGCGGCAATGATGTGACCGCGCCGTTGCGGTGCACGCAGCGGGCGCTATAGTCCCTGGGAGTCGTCGGTTCCCGGAAACGGGATCCGAAGGGAATGCGGTGCGGGCGACGCCCAAAGCCGCAGCTGCCCCCGCAACTGTAAGCGGCGAGCGCGCGTCCATTCATGCCACTGGGGTTTCGGCTCCGGGAAGGCCGGGCGGGCGCGATGAGCCGCAAGCCAGGAAACCTGCCGGCGACGCCATTGCCCTCGCGGCACCACCAGCCCTCGGAGGGAGGGCCAGGAGACGAACATGATTCTACGCCGCCTCACGCTCTCCGCTCTCGCCGTGGTCGCGCTGACGCTGCCGGCCCACGCCCATCACATGATGGATGGCGGCCTGCCGAACACCTTCGCCCAGGGCCTCCTGTCCGGCCTCGGCCACCCGATCATCGGGCTCGACCATCTCGCCTTCATCGTCGCGGTGGGCGTCGCGGTGGGTGCCTATGGCCTGAACGCCGCCGTGGCGCTGGCCTTCGTGGGCGCCTCCATGCTGGGCGTGCTGGCCCATGTGGCGGGTGTGTCCGTGCCGGGCGCGGAAATCCTGGTGGCGGCCTCTGTGCTGCTGGTGGGCGTGCTGCTGGCGCGCGGCACCGCGCTGCCGGCCCTGGGCTGGAGCGCGCTGTTCGCGGTCGCCGGCCTGCTCCACGGCTATGCCTATGGCGAATCCATCTACGGCGCGGAGCAGAGCCCGCTCCTGGCCTATCTCGCCGGCCTGTTCGTGATCCAGAGCGTCATCGCGCTCGGCGTCGCGGCGCTCACCCGCCAGCTCGTGGCGTCCCCGCTGAATGCCCGCCTCGGCGGCGCGGCGGTGGCGGGCATCGGCCTCGCGGTTCTGGCCGGCCACATCCTGCCGGCCTGACCGGCACGTGGCGGAGCTGCCCGTGGCGGAGCGGCCGGGGACTCTGGTCCTCGTCCTCGGCGGCGCGCGCTCCGGCAAGAGCCGCCATGCGGAGGCCCTGATCGAGAGCCGGCCGCCGCCCTTCTTCTATGCGGCGACCGCCCAGGCCCTGGACGGAGAGATGGCGGAGCGCATCGCGCTCCACCGGGCGCGGCGGGACGGACGCTGGATCACCCATGACAGCCCGCTCCATCTGGCGGAGCTGCTGGCTGAGCTTCCACAAGAGGTGCCGCTTCTGGTGGACTGCCTGACCTTGTGGCTCACCAACCACTTGCTGGCCGATCATGATCTTGCGGCGGAACAGGAGCGGCTGCTCGCCGCGCTGCGGCGCCGGGTCGGACTCACGGTGCTGGTGGCCAACGAGGTGGGGCTCGGCATCGTGCCCGACAACGCGCTCGCCCGGCGCTTTCGCGACGCGGCGGGGCGGCTCAACCAGGCGGTGGCCGCCATCGCCGACCATGTGGTCTTCACGATGGCGGGCCTGCCCATGACGGTCAAAGGACAGATGCCATGAGCGGCGAGGATAGCATGAGCGGCGAGGCCGCCCCGGCCGCGGTGGACCCCGCCGACGCCGCGCGCCATCGCGAGAAGATGGCCAAACGCAAGGCGGTGCAGGACGCCGAAGTGGCGGGCAAGACCGTGGCCGAGAAGGGCCTGCTCATCGTCCATACCGGCCCCGGCAAGGGCAAGAGCACCGCCGCTTTCGGCCTCGCTTTGCGCATGCTGGGACGGGGCGGCACGGTGGGCGTGGTCCAGTTCATCAAGGGCGCGTGGCAGACCGGCGAGCAGGATGCCTTCGCGGCCTTCGGCGACCGGGTGCGCTGGCACACGATGGGCGAGGGGTTCACCTGGGAAACCCAGGACCTCGCCCGCGACAAGGCCGCCGCCGCCCGCGCCTTCGCCAAGGCGGAGGAGCTGATGGCCGATCTCGACATCCGCCTCCTGGTGCTGGACGAGTTGAACATTGCGCTGCGCTACGACTATCTCGACCTCGCCCAGGTGGTGGCGACGCTGAAGGCGCGGCGGCCGGACCTGCATGTGGTCGTCACCGGCCGGAATGCGAAGGCGGAATTGCTGGAGGCGGCTGACCTCGTGACCGAGATGGGCCTCGTGAAGCATCATTTCTCCGCCGGCGTGAAGGCGCAGGCGGGCATCGAGTTCTGACCCGCCATGCCCGCCTTGATGTTCCAGGGCACGGGCTCGAACGTCGGCAAGTCCCTGCTGGTGGCGGGCTTCTGCCGCGCTTTCGCCAATCGCGGGCTGCGCGTGCGCCCGTTCAAGCCGCAGAACATGTCCAACAACGCGGCGGTGACGGCGGACGGCGGGGAGATCGGCCGCGCCCAGGCCCTCCAGGCCCGCGCCGCGCGCGTCGCGCCTTCGGTCCACATGAACCCGGTTCTCCTCAAGCCCCAGAGCGAGATCGGGGCGCAGATCGTGGTGCAGGGCAGGGTGGTGGGCAGCGCCAAGGCGGCCGCCTACCAGTCCATCAAGGCCACGCTCCTGCCCGCCGTGCTCGATAGCTTTAGCCGCCTCACGGCCGAATCGGACCTCGTCCTCGTGGAAGGGGCGGGGAGCGCTTCCGAGGTGAATCTGCGGGCGAACGACATCGCCAATATGGGCTTCGCACGTGCAGCAAACTGCCCCGTCATTCTCATTGGCGACATTGACAGGGGAGGGGTGATCGCCAGCGTGGTGGGCACCCGCACGGTCCTTGATCCGTTGGATGAGGCACACATAAAAGGATTCATCATCAACAAGTTCCGAGGCGATCCTCACCTGTTCGACGAAGGGATGAAGTTCATCTCGTGTCACACGGGCTGGCCGGCTCTCGGGCTGGTGCCGCATTTCGCGGACGCCGCCCGCCTGCCGGCCGAGGATGCCCTCGCGCTGGAGGCGCCCGGCCCCCGCAAATCCGCCGCGCGTGTCACCATTGCGGTCCCCATCCTGCCTCATGTGTCCAATTTTGACGACCTTGACCCCCTCGATGCCGAGCCGGCTATCAACCTCGTGCGCGTCCGTCCGCACGAAAGCCTTCCGCCGGAGACGTCCCTGGTCCTGCTGCTGGGGTCGAAGGCGACGCTGGCCGATCTCGCCGCGCTGAAGGCGGGCGGATTGCATCACGACATCATCGCCCATGCCCGCCGGGGCGGGCGGGTGATGGGGCTGTGCGGCGGCTACCAGATTCTCGGCCGCCGGGTGGAGGATCCCGAGGGGATCGAGGGGCCGCCGGGCGCGGCCGAGGGGCTCGGCCTCCTGGATGTGGTGACGCGCCTCACGGGGGAGAAGCGGCTCGAAGCGGTCACGGGACGCTCCGTCCTCGATGCCCCCTTCGCCGGGTATGAGATGCATATGGGCGAGACCGACGGTCCCGACCGCGCGCGGGCCTTCGCCCATCTGGCACAGGGCACGCACCTCGAGCCGGAAGGCGCGGTAAGCGCGACCGGCCGCGTCATGGGCACCTATGTCCACGGCCTGTTCGCGGACGACGCCCAACGGGCGGCGTGGCTGGCGGCGCTGGAGGCGGGCCCCGCGCGGGTCGCCTATGAGGACAGGGTGGAGGCGACGCTGGACGCGCTCGCCGCCCACCTCGCCGCCCATGTGGACCTGGACCGCCTGCTCAGCCTCGCGCGGTGAACGCCAGGAGGGCCAGCAGGCAGAGGAGGGCGACACCGAGCCCGTCCGCCCAGCGATAGAGCCGCAGCGCCGCCCGGATATCCGCCGCGCCGATCTCCCGCCGGCCATCGCCCATATAGGCGGCCGGCGCTTCCACGCCGCCATAGGAGCGCGGCCCGGCGATGGAAATGCCCAGCGCACCCGCCATGGCGGCCTCCGGCCAGCCGGCATTCGGCGAGCGGTGCTTGCCCGCGTCACGCCACATGGCTCTCCATGCGCCACGAGGCGAGGCGCCGGGCAGCAAGGCGGCGGCGGCGATGATGAGAAGGCCCGAGAGGCGCGAGGCGGGCAGGTTCACGAGGTCGTCCAGCCGCGCGGCCGCCCAGCCGAAAGCACCATGGCGCGCGGTTTTGTGGCCGATCATGCTGTCCGCCGTGTTGAGCGCCTTGTAGGCCGCGGCGCCCGGCAGGCCGCCCAGCGCCATCCAGAAGGCGGGGGCCACGATGCCGTCCGAGAAATTCTCCGCGAGGCTCTCGATGGCGGCACGGGACACGCCCGCCTCGTCCAGCCGCTCCGGATCGCGGCCCACGATCCGGGAGACCGCGACCCGCCCGGCGGGCAGGCCCTCCCGCTCCAAAGCGGCGGCGACATCCGCCACATGCGCGTACAGGGCGCGCTGCGCCAGGAGCGAGGAGGCCAGCACCGCGCACAGGACCAGCCCAAACGGACCGGCCAGCCCGAGCAGGACCGCCTGCACGGCAAAGGCCGGCAGGATGGCGCAGCCGAGCAGAACCGCGACCGCCAGCCCCCCGGACGCCCGGCGTGCGCCGAAGCTCAAGGTGTCGCGGTTCAGCGTTCGATCGAGCGTGCTGATGAGGCGCCCCGCCCAGATGACGGGATGGCCGATCCGCTCCAGCACGCGCGGCGGATAGCCGGCGGCGGCCTCGATCAGAAGGGCGAGCGCCGCCAGGGCAAGGTCGGGCACGTCGTCTCCACGCAATCGCGCACGCCCGACCCGTCCGCCGGAGAAAGCGTGCTCAGCAAGTGAGGGAGACGACGGGACTCAGATGATCCAGTCCCGGTTCTCCGGCCCTTCCAGATAGCCCTTGTCGGCGAGATAGGCGATCACCTGGTCCGCCAGTTCCTCGGCGGTGTGATGGGCGCCGTCGAGACGGAGTTCCGGGGCCTCAGGCGCCTCATAGGGGCTGTCGATGCCCGTGAAGTTCTTGATCAGCCCGGCCCGCGCCTTGCCGTAAAGCCCCTTCACATCCCGCGCCTCGGCCACCGCCAGGGGGGTGTCCACATGGATCTCCACGAACTCCCCGTCCTGCAGGATCTCCCGCGCGAGCCGGCGCTCGGCGCGGAACGGCGAGATGAAGGATACGATGGTGATCAGCCCCGCATCCACGAACAGCTTCGCCACCTCCGCCACGCGACGGATATTCTCCGTGCGGTCGGCATCGGAAAAGCCGAGGTCGCTGTTCAGCCCGTGGCGGACATTGTCGCCGTCCAGCACATAGGTATGGCGGAAGGCAGCGTGCAGCTTCTTCTCCACCAGGGTCGCGATGGCGGACTTGCCAGCGCCGGAGAGGCCCGTGAACCACAGCACCACGGGCTTCTGGTGGTTCAGCGCCGCCCGGGCGGTCTTCGAGACCTGCAATTCCTGCCAGTGCACGTTGCTGGCCTGCCGGCGCGCACTGCGGATCATGCCCGCGGCCACCGTCTGGTTGCTCATGCGGTCGATGAGGATGAAGGCGCCGGTGCCGGGAATGACGTCGAACGGATCGAAGGCGATGGCCTCGCGCAGCTTGAACTGCACCGATCCCACCTCATTGAGCGCCAATGCGCGCGCCGGCTCCTCGCCATAGGTGGTCACGTTGATCTTGTGATGGAGCGCGGCAACGCTGGCGCCCACGGTGCGGGTGCCCACCTTCATGAGATAGGCGCCGCCCGCGGCCAGGGTCTCTTCCGCCATCCAGATGACATGGGCATCCACCTGGTCCGCAAGCTCCGGCCGAGCGGCCGCGGCGCCGAGGATGTCCCCGCGCGAGACATCGACCTCGTCCGCCAGCGTGAGCGTGACGGACTGGCCGGCCACCGCGCGGGAGAGATCGCCGTCCGCCGTCACGATGGCCTTGACCCGGGAAGAACGGCCGGACGGGGCCACCACCACCGCGTCGCCCGGCGAGATCGCGCCGCTGGCGATGGTGCCGGAAAAGCCCCGGAAATCCAGGTTCGGCCGGTTGACCCATTGGACGGGCAGGCGGAACGGCAGGCGCTCCGCGTCCCGCGCCACGTCGATGATCTCCAGGTGCCGCAGCAGGCTCGGCCCCAGGTACCACGGCGTGCGCTCGCTGCTGGCGATGACGTTGTCGCCGTGGCGCGCGGAGATGGGCACCGCCTGGAGGCTCTCGAAGCCGAGCCCCGCAACGAGGGCGCGATACTCCGCGACGATGGCGTCGAAGGCGTCCTGCGAGAAGTCCACGAGGTCGATCTTGTTCACCGCCAGCACCACATGGCGGATGCCCAGCAGCGAGACGATGAAGGAATGGCGCCGCGTCTGGGTGAGGATGCCCT
This sequence comes from Hyphomicrobiales bacterium, assembly GCA_013911975.1. Taxonomy (GTDB): domain Bacteria; phylum Pseudomonadota; class Alphaproteobacteria; order Rhizobiales; family Xanthobacteraceae; genus Aquabacter. Next base: position 21,049 of record JACESF010000015.1, read on the forward strand.
GGCGCGCGTCCACGAGGATGACCGCGAGGTCCGAATTGGAGGCCCCGGTGGCCATGTTCCGCGTGTATTGCTCGTGGCCGGGCGTGTCGGCGACGATGAACTTGCGCCGTTCCGTGGCGAAGAAGCGATAGGCCACGTCGATGGTGATGCCCTGCTCGCGCTCGGCCGCCAGCCCGTCCACCAGCAACGCGAAATCGAGATCGTCACCCGCCGTTCCGTACTTGCGGGAATCGCTGGCCAGCGTCGCCACCTGGTCGTCGAACAGCAGCTTGGTGTCGTAGAGCAGGCGCCCGATGAGGGTGGACTTGCCGTCGTCCACGCTGCCGCAGGTGAGGAAGCGCAGCAGGCTCTTGGTCTCGGGCCGGAAAAGGTCGGCGGGCAGGGCGGCGTTCATCAGAAATAGCCCTCGCGCTTCTTCTTCTCCATGGACGCGGCCTCGTCATGGTCGATGAGCCGGCCGGAGCGCTCCGAGGTGCGGGCGACCAGCATCTCGCGCACGATGGCCTCCAGCGTGTCGGCCTCGCTGTCGATGGCGGCGGTCAGGGGATAGCAGCCCAGCGTGCGGAACCGCACCTTGCGCTGCTCGGGCACTTCTCCGGGCGCGAGGCGCAGGCGCGCGTCGTCCACCATGATCATCTGCCCCCCGCGCCACACCACCGGGCGCTCGGCGGCGAAATAGAGCGGCACGATGGGGATGCGCTCGGCCAGGATGTATTGCCAGATATCCAACTCGGTCCAGTTGGAGAGCGGGAACACCCGGATGGACTCGCCCGGCTTCACCCGGGCGTTGAACAGGTTCCACAATTCCGGCCGCTGGCTCTTGGGGTCCCAGCCGTGATTGGCGGTGCGGAAGGAGAAGATGCGCTCCTTCGCCCGGCTCTTTTCCTCGTCGCGCCGCGCGCCGCCGAAGGCCGCGTCGAAGCCGTGCAGCGTGAGCGCCTGCTTCAGCGCGTCGGTCTTCATGATGGTGGTGTAGAGCGACGAGCCGTGGTCGAACGGGTTGACGCCCTGCGCCGCGCCCTCGGCATTGGTGTGGACCAGAAGCTTGAAGCCCAGCTCGCGCGCCATGCGATCGCGGAAGGCGATCATCTCGCGGAACTTCCAGCCGGTGTCGATGTGCAGGAGGGGGAAGGGCGGCGGGGAGGGGTAGAACGCCTTCACCGCCAGATGCAGCATCACGGCGGAATCCTTCCCGATGGAATAGAGCATCACCGGATTGGCGAACTCCGCCGCCACTTCCCGCATGATGAAGATGGATTCCGCTTCCAGCCGCTGAAGATGGGTCAGCCGGTCGGCCGGAAGGCGGGACGGCGCCGCGAGGGACGTTTCAAGCGCAGACATGCTCTACCCTGCCTGGGCGGAGGCGAGGTCGAGGACCCGCCGGTCGCCGAAAGCGATGAAGAAGGGATTGGCGTAGGGGGCGTCGTCGCGCGGCGCATCCTTGCCGTAGCGCAGGGGCGCCCCGTCGAGGGTCACGACGCCGCCGCCGGCAGCCCGGAGCACGGCATCTCCCGCCGCCGTGTCCCATTCCATGGTGCGGCCGAACCGGGGATAGACGTCCGCGCCGCCCTCCGCGAGCAAGCCGAATTTCAGCGACGACCCGGCCGTGCAGGTGTCGGCGATGGCGCGGGCGTCCAGCCAGGCCCGGGTCTGGCCGTCGGCATGGGAGCGGCTCGCGAGGGCCCGAAAGCCCGAGGGTCCGGGCACGCGGACGCGAATGGGCTCGGGGTCGCCCAAGGCCGGCCCGGCGCTCCTCTTGTGCGCGCCGAACCCTGCCGCCCCGCCATAGAGAACGCCGAGGGCAGGGGCGTAGACCACGCCCAGCACCGGCGCGCCGTCCGCGATCAGGGCGATGTTCACGGTGAACTCGCCATTGCGCGACACGAACTCCCGCGTGCCGTCGAGCGGATCCACCAGGAAGAAGAGGGGCGTAGCGCCCGGGCAATTCCCGGCCGCCACCTGCTCCTCGGCGACGACAGGGATGCCGGGGGCGAGGCGCGCGAGGCCGGCGAGGATCACAGCCTCCGCCCGCGTGTCTGCTTCCGTCACGGACGACGCGTCCGCTTTCACGCTCACCGCGAACTCGGTACCGTAGACGGCCATCACCTCCCGACCGGCCGCAAGGGCGAGCTGCTCAAGTTCGGCAAGCAGGGCAGGGACGTCGAAAGGCAGCATCGCAGCGGGTCTCGGGGCGCAGAGATCGTCCGTGATTACGCCTGCACCCGGCACTTTGCAACATTTCTCGGGAATTATAATAATTCACATAATAAATTGTATTATGTGAAATCTCATGCCGGCAACATTTGCAGGAAGCCTGCCGTGATCCTGTTATAAGGACACGCCATCCTGTGGCCGGTGGTACCGGTGGTCGGCGAACGACCGCCGCTCAAAGGGATTGGACTATGCGCGTCGCGATGATCGGTACGGGATATGTGGGGCTGGTTTCGGGGGCCTGCTTTGCGGACTTCGGGCACCACGTGACTTGCATCGACAAGGACGCCGGCAAGATCGCCATGCTCCGGGAAGGCCGGATCCCCATTTTCGAGCCCGGCCTGGACGAGTTGGTGGCCCGCAACATGGCCGCCGGACGGCTGGATTTCGACACCGACCTGACCCAGGCGGTGAAGGAGGCGGAGGCGGTCTTCATCGCGGTGGGCACCCCCTCGCGGCGCGGCGACGGCCATGCCGATCTCTCCTATGTCTTCGCGGCCGCGCGCGAGATCGCCGCTGCGGCCAGCGGCTATACGGTGGTCGTCACCAAGTCCACGGTGCCCGTGGGGACCGGCGACGAGGTGGAGCGCATCATCCGGGAAACCCGGCCGGATGCCGACATTTCGGTCGTCTCCAACCCCGAATTCCTGCGCGAAGGTGCCGCCATCGAGGATTTCAAGCGCCCGGACCGCGTGGTGGTGGGCGCCGAGGACGAGCGCGCCCGTGCCGTCATGTCGGCGCTCTACCGCCCCCTGGCGCTGAACCACCTGCCGCTCATGTTCACGGCCCGGCGCACCTCCGAGCTGATCAAATATGCCGGCAACGCCTTCCTTGCCATGAAGATCACCTTCATCAACGAGATGGCGGACCTGTGCGAGCAGGTGGGCGCCAATGTGCAGGACGTGGCCCGCGGCATCGGCCTCGACAACCGGATCGGCTCGAAATTCCTCCATGCCGGGCCCGGCTATGGCGGCTCCTGCTTCCCCAAGGACACGCTGGCGCTGACCCGCACCGCCCAGCAGGCGGGCGCGCCGCTGCGCATCATCGAGACGGTGGTGGCGGTGAACGACGTGCGCAAGCTCGCCATCGGCCGGAAGGTGGAGCAGGTGCTGAACGGGCAGGTGAGGGGAAAGACCGCCGCCGTGCTGGGCCTCACCTTCAAGCCCAACACCGACGACATGCGCGAAAGCCCGGCCATCGCCATCATCAACTCGCTTCTGGACAAGGGCATGCGCGTGCGCGCCTACGACCCGGAGGGCATGGAGGAGGCCAAGCGCCTGCTTCCGGCGGCGGTGGAATATGGCAACGGGCCCTATGAGGTGGCCGAGGGCGCCGACTGCCTCGTGATCATCACCGAATGGGACGCCTTCCGCGCGCTGGACTTCGACAAGCTCAAGACCATCATGCGCCAGCCGGTCCTCGTGGACCTGCGCAACATCTATGTGCCGGACCAGATGGCCCAGATGGGCTTCATCTATGAGAGCGTCGGCCGCCCGACGGGTGGTCCCGCCCAGTCCCAGCTCACCGCCGCGGAGTAGAGCAGGGGGCTCGATGCCCCCTTCCCTCAGCCGGCATGGAAAGCGGAACCCATCCAGGCGCGGGACGTTCGGGACACAGGGTGCGAAATCCTCGCAAACCCTTGCAACATCTCGAACGGGAGCGTCGCCATGGGACTTTTCTCCAAGGACATCAAAACCATGGACGATCTGTTCGTCCATACCCTTCGGGACATCTATTACGCTGAGAAGCGCATCCTGAAGGCCCTGCCCAAGATGATCGACAAGGCGTCCGATCCGGGCCTGAAACAGACCTTCAAGGCGCACCTGACTGAGACGGAAGGCCATGTGACGCGCCTCGAAGAGGTGTTCCGCATGCATGGCGCCGAGGCCAAGACGGTGAAGTGCCCGGCCATCGACGGGATCATCGACGAGGCCGAGGAGATCGCCGGCGAGGTGGCGGACCAGGAAGTGCTGGACGCCGCGCTGGCCGCCGCCGCCCAGGCCGTGGAGCATTACGAGATGACGCGCTACGGCAGCCTCGTCGCCTGGGCCAAGCGCCTCGGCCGCGCCGACTGCGCCCGGGTTCTCGAGAAGACCCTGGCGGAGGAGAAGGCGGCCGACAAGAAGCTCACGGAGATCGCCGAATCCAAGCTGAACATCCGCGCGGCGGAGTGAGACGAGGCGGCACGGGAGAAGAGGGCGGCGCTCCGGCGTCGCCCTTTCCTTTTTGATCCATAATTCGCATAAGAGATATTATGGAATAAAAATCCGACCCCATATCCATCGTCCGATGATCGCAATGCCGGCGAGCCAGATCAGCAGGATGACGGCCAGGCCGACGCGGCTGCTCGGCCGGCCCACCCTCAAGAGCGCCGCTGACCGAAACTCGGCCATGAGCGGCCCCGGCACCATGCGCACCGCCAGCAGGATGCCCAGCGGCACGATCAGCAGGTCGTCGAGATAGCCGAGCACCGGCACGAAGTCCGGGATGAGATCGACGGGCGAAAGCGCATAGGCAGCCACCGCGCCCGCCACCAGCTTCGCGGCCAGCGCCGTGCGCGGATCCCGGGCCGCGAGCCAGAGCGCCACCACGTCGCGCTTCACCGCCCGCGCCCACCGCTTCGCCGTGTCGAGCCACGTCATCGCCGTACGCCTCGCTTGGTCGCCGACGCAGGCTGCGCCGATCAGGCGTCCACGGCCTCCAGCGCCCGGATGGCGCCGCGCAGCTCCGCGAGGCCCCGGAGGCGGCCGATGGCGGTGTAGCCGGGATTGGTACGCTTGCTGGCCGACAGGTCGTCCAGCATCCGGTGCCCATGGTCCGGCCGGAAGATGATCGTCTCGCCGTCCGCCCGCCGCCGGTTCTCCGCCAGCAGCACCCGCAGGACCGCGATCATGTCCACGTCGCCGTCCAGATGGTCCGCCTCATGGAAGGACAGCCCGTCCGCCGCCCGCTTGGTGGCGCGCAGATGGGCGAACGCGATGCGCGGGCCGAACCGGCGGGCCATGGCCGGCAGGTCGTTCTGCGGCCGCACGCCCAGCGAGCCGGTGCAGAAGCACATGCCGTTTGCGCGCGAGGGCACCGCGTCGAACAGCGCTGCGTAATCCTGCGCCGTGGAGGCGATGCGCGGCAGGCCGAACAAGGGGCGCGGCGGATCGTCGGGATGCAGCGTCAGCGTCACGCCCAGCGCTTCCGCCACCGGAGTCACCGCTTCCAGGAATTCCACGAGATGCTTGCGCAGGCGCCCCGCGTCGATGGCCTCATAGGCGCGCAGCTTCTCCCGGAACCCCTCGATGGTCAGCGGCTCCGTGGTGGAGCCGGGCAGCGCGCTGGCGATGACGCGCACCAACTCGGCCTGGTCCGCCTCGCTCATGGCCTCGTAGGCGGCGCGGGCGCGGGCCTTGGCCGCGTCGTCATAATCCGCCTCGGCGCCGGGGCGCCGCAGCAGGAACAGCTCGAAGGCCGCATAACGATCCTGGTCGAAACGCAGCGCCTTCGCGCCGTTGGGCAGCTCCCATTCCAGGTCGGTGCGCGCCCAGTCGATCACCGGCATGAAATTGTAGCAGACGACGCGGATGCCACAGCGCGCCACCGCCTCCAGGCTCGCGATCCAGGCGGCGATGGAGGCTTTCGCCTCCGCGCCCAGCCGCTTCACGTCATCGGGAATGGGGATGGATTCGACCACGCTCCAGGTCAGGCGGGTGCGATGCGGGGCCGCCTCCTCCACCTCCCATTTGCGTCGCGCGACCTCGGCTTCCGTCCAGGCCGTTCCGATGGGAATGTGGTGCAATGCCGTGACCACGTCCGAGGCCCCGGCCTGCCGGATGTCGTCCAGGCTCACCGGATCATCCGGCCCGTACCATCTCCAGCCCTCGCGCATGGCCCTCCCCTTCCCTTTTTCTTTATGCGTCAGGCCGGCACGGCCTCCGCCGGCTCCACCTCGAAGGCGAGCATGTCATAGGCGGGCGTCACGCCCTCGGGCAGGCGCGCCGCCAGGGCCGCATAGTCGAGATCGGTGTGCAGATTGGTCAGGATCGTGCGCCGCGGCCGCATGAGGGCCACATGGTCGAGGGCTTCCTGAACGGTGAAATGGGTGGGGTGCGGCTGGTCGCGCAGCGCGTCCAGGATCCACACATGGAGCCCGTGGAGATCATCGAGGCTGTTCTGCGGGAAGGCGTTCACATCGCTGGAATAGGCGACGTCGCCGAACCGGAAGCCGAAGGAATCGATTTCCCCGTGCCGCTGGCGGAACGGCAGGGCCGAGATGACGCCCCCTGCCCCCTTCACGTCGATGACCCGCCCCTCGTGGAAGCGATGCTCGTTGAGGATGGGCGGATAGGTGCCGTCCGGCGGGGTGCGGAAGCAATAGCCGAACCGGGCGTGGAGCGCCTCGGACGTCTCGGCGTCGATATAGGCGTCGATGCGGCGGCGGTTATGGATCACCAGCGGGCGCACATCGTCGATGCCGTGGGTGTGGTCCGCATGGGCGTGGGTGAAGAGGATCGCGTCGATATCGGTCACGCCCGCGTCCAGCAATTGCTCGCGCAGGTCCGGGGAGGTGTCCACGAGCACCGTCGTCACGCCCCCGGGGCCGCGCCGCTGGACGAGCAGCGAGCACCGGCGGCGGCGATTTCGCGGGTCCGCCGGGTCGCACGCGCCCCATCCCTGGCCCACGCGCGGCACGCCGCCGGACGATCCGCAGCCGAGGATGGTGAAGGTGAAGGACATGGACCGCTCCGAACCGCGCCTGACGACGCTCGACCTCAACAAGATGCACGGGATGCCGCACGGCCTGCGCAACCCGGCCCCCGTGCTTAGCGCCGACGCGACCCAGCATAAAGGCCCCCGGGCGATTTGTGCGCAACCAAGTCCGCCGCCCCGCGTTGTTCGCAAGCTCGGCCGTTGTGGCTCGGCAGAGAGGGATCGGACATGGCGGGCTTGGACATGGCGGCGCGGCGACCTCAGGCGAGCGGGGCGTAACGGACAATGGAGATTCTCCCGCCGGAGCGCGCCGCCGGTTTCGAGCGCAATCCCGAAACCATGCGGCCCGCGCGCGGCACGTCGGTGGAGACCGTCGCGGCGCTGATCGGCTTCATGGCCATCGTCGCCATGCTGTCCCAGGCGCGCGACGTGTTCGTTCCCATCGCCCTGGCGGTGCTGCTGAGCTTCGTCCTCTCGCCGGTCATCCTGCTGCTGCGCAAGATTCGCGTGCCGCGCACGCTCGCCGTGGTGGTGGTGGTGGTCGCGGCGCTCTCGGGCATTCTCGCGCTGGGGACGGTGGTGGCGCTCCAGGTGGCGGATCTCGCCGGAGAATTGCCGCGCTACCAGCAGACCATCCGCGAGAAGGTGCGCGCGCTCAAAGGCGCGACGGAGGGGCCCGGCACCTGGGACCGCCTGACGGCCATGGTCCAGGACCTCGGCCACGAACTCGAGGAACGGGCGCCGGTCCGCCCCGAGGGCGCGCCGCTTCCGGTGGAGATCCACGAGCCGGCCGCCGGAACGCTGGGCATGGTGCAGGCGGTGGCGGAGCCCCTGCTCCACCCGCTGGCGACCATCGGCATCATCTTCATCTTCGCCATCTTCATCCTGCTCCAGCGGGAGGACCTGCGAAACCGCCTGATCCGCCTGGCCGGGGCGCACGACATCCAGCGCACCACGGCGGCGCTGGACGACGCGGCGGCGCGCCTGTCGCGCTTCTTCCTCACGCAGGTGATGCTCAACGCGGCCTTCGGCGCCGTCATCGGCGTGGGGCTGTGGCTGATCGGCGTGCCGAGTCCGGCCCTGTGGGGCATGCTCGCGGCGGTGCTTCGGTTCGTGCCCTATATCGGCGCCATCATCGCGGCGGTCCTGCCGCTGATCCTGGCCGTGGCGGTCGATCCCGGCTGGAGCATCGTCATCTCCACGGCGCTGCTGTTCGCCGTGGTGGAGCCGCTGGTGGGCCACATCATCGAGCCCCTGGTCTATGGCCGCAGCACCGGCCTCTCGCCGGTGGCCGTGGTGGCGTCCGCCACCTTCTGGACCTGGCTGTGGGGGCCCATCGGCCTCGTCCTCTCCACGCCCCTCACTTTGTGCCTCGTGGTGCTCGGGCGGCATGTGGAGAAACTGGACTTCCTGGACGTGATGCTGGGCGACCGCCCTCCCCTCACCGCGGCGGAACTGTTCTACCAGCGCATGCTGGCGGGCGACCCCATCGAGGCCACCACCAAGGCGGAGGAATTCCTCAAGGAGGGAACCCTCGCGGACTATATGGACGAAGTCGCCCTCCCCGCGCTGCGCCTTGCCCAGAGGGACGCGGCGCGCGGCGCCATCGACCATGCCCGCATGCAGCGCATCGAGGAGAGCGTCGGGGAGATTCTCGACAATCTCAGCTATGCCGAGGAGGCGGGCGGCGGGCGCACGGACGACCCGGAAACCGAGGCCGCCCTTGAAGCCGCCGAGCGCGCGCCCGACGCCGCTCCCCCCACCACACGGGGCGATTTCGCGAAGGGATGGCCCCCAGCGGCACCGGTCCTGTGCCTCGCCGTCCGCTCCCCCCTCGACATGGCCGCCGCGTCCCTGACCCGGCATTTCCTGGCGCACCACGGCGTGGCGGCGCGCGCGGGCACTGCGGAAGCATTCGGCGGCGAGCTGCTGCCCGCCGGACGGGGGCCCGTGGTGATCCTGTCCTCGCTGGAAATGCGCTCCGTGGCGCTGCTGCGCTATTCCGCCCGGCGCATCCGGCGCCACGCGCCGCACGCGCACATCATCCTGTGCGCGTGGGGCGCTCCGGCCAATACCGCGCTGCGCACGGGCCTTTCGGGCCTCACGGACATGGATGTGATGGTGGAGCGGATGGCAGAACTGGAACGGCTTCTGCCGGACCCTTCGCACGACGCTCCGCTGCAGGAGGCGCCGCAAGATCCCAAATTGCGGGAGAAGAGCCCCGCCCCGAGCCCTCGGGATGGGAAGGAAGTGGTCGGAGCGAGAGGATTTGAACCTCCGACCCCTAGTCCCCCAGACTAGTGCGCTAACCGGGCTGCGCTACGCTCCGACGAGGCGCGGACGTTTAGACCAACCCGACGCCCTCCACAAGCCCCTCCCCGCCTCCTGCACATCTTCTCTTGGGAAAACTCAGCGTGGCCCCGAGGGCGGGTCCGGGCCGTTTCGCCGCACCCGACCCTTTTATTAACGGCGAGAGACACGTAGTGCGTGCATTTTTCGGAACAATCTTCCCAGGCGCGCACGCTTCCCGGAAGTGCAAATGGCGTCTTACTTCTTCTCCGAGCACGCGAACCTCTTTTGACGCGCGCCTGAATTCAAAACAATCATGTATTCACGCCGTAGCGTAATGTAATTGTATAGAGCATAAAAACCAACAATGAGCGACGGTAGAAAAGTACGATCTACGCACCTCGCTCAACGTGATTAGATTTGAAATATCAACCATTTCGGATATAACTTGGCACTAGCCAGTCAGGGCGCCATTTTTCCGCCTATAGACGGTGACATTCTCGCCTTATTGCCTGGGCATTCAGCGGACTTCCATCAACAATCTGGAGGTCTCGGCATGGTGGTTGGCACGCGGATCGCGCTGACAACGCTTGCACTCACTTTCGGCGGCGCGGTTCATCCAGCGCTCGCCGATGTCGGCCAGACGGGAACCGCATCCTATTACTGGCAGGGACGAGGGACCGCGAGCGGAGAGCGCTTCAATCCGAATGCCATGACGGCCGCCCACCGCTCCCTGCCCTTCAACACCAAGGTGAAGGTCACGAATCTCAAGAACGGCCGCACGGTGGTGGTGCGAATCAATGATCGCGGGCCGTTCATCCGCAGCCGCATCATCGACGTTTCGCGCGCCGCGGCGAGCGAACTGGGCTTCACGGGGCGTGGCCTCACGCAGGTTCGCATCACGGTGATGGGTTCCGACGAACCGGTGGTGACGCAGACCGCCGCCGCAGAGCCGGCCAAGGCGAGCGAGCCCGCGAAGGGGCGCACCCGCGTCGCCGCGCTGGAGGCACCCGCGCCGGAGACCGCCGCATCCAACAATGGGGGGTGGACCCTCGTTCCCGCGCCCACGGCAGCGCCCGCCGCCGAGCCGGCGCAGCCGACGCCGTAAGCCGGCATCCCGCCGGCCCAGCGCCGGCGTTGCGGCGAAGCCGGGGAATTATTCGCGGGCGATCGCGGACCCGAGCAGGCGACGGCACTCGCCCAGCTCGTAAAGCGCCGCCTGGAGACGATGCATGTCGTCTCGCGACAGGACCGGCTGCGGCGGATGAACCGGCGCAGCCGACATGCGCGGCTCTGAGCGCAGGTGCGGCGGCAGATATTGCTCCGGCGGCCCCTGGCGACGGGGCTCCGGCGGCGCATAGGCGGGCTCCGCCCATCCGTCGGCCTCGACCTCTTCCGGCCCCAGATCCTCGAGCGGCGCGGTGAGCGGACCGACGCGGCGCCGCAGGACCGGCTCCTCCTCGCGCGGGGCATGCTCCTTCAGCCGGCGGATGCGCGCATCCAGCGGCTCGGAGATGACATCGTCCTCCCGCTCGCGAATCTCGTCATCCAGGAAGGGCAGAAGCGGATCTTCCAGTTCCGGCTGGGCCACATGCTCGGGAATGCGGGACGCGGGGCCCCGCGTCGGCCGGCGCAGCACCGGCGCGGGGCGCGGCGGGGCAGCCTCGGGCGCGGGGGCCCGAACCGGCGGCACCACAGGCGCCTGGGGCTCCTCCGGCTCGAACCAGTCCTCGACGTCGTCCATGTCCTCGAAGGACGCGGCGGCGCGCGGCTCCGGGGCCGGCCGGCCGGTGCGCAGCTCGGCCGTGAAATCGACCGGCGGCAGGCGGGGAGCCTCGAAGGGCGGCGGGATATCGTCGAACGGAAGGCCGGGCTCGTCCGGGGTGGCATGGACCGGCGGATGGACCCGCGGCTGGCGCGCCCGCGCCGGCGGCTCATAGGCCTCTTCCGCCTCATCGTCCCAGGCCGGAGCGGCGCGCTCCGGCGCGGCGTCCATTCGCGGCCACGCACGGTCGTCGCGGCCGGCCCCATAGGCCCGGTCGGTTGCCTGCGGCACGGGCGGGAAAAGCGGCTCGGTATCGGTCACGAAATCCGCGTCCGGCTTGCGCTCGCGCCGCCGGGGCAGAAGACCGCCCAGCAGGCCGCGCGGGGCGCCCTCCCCTGCGGCGGGCGCGGCGGCCTTGGGTGACGCGGGCGCGCTGCGCGGCGCAGGCGCCTGGCGCAGGTCCTCCACGGGACGGCCTTCGAGAAGATCGGCCCCCATGCCCTGGATGGCCCGCGTGCCCTGGTCCTTCAGGACCTTCTGCACACCCTTGATGGTGTAGCCTTCGGTATAGAGCAGGTGCCGGATGGCCCGCAGCAGGTCCACGTCCTCGGGACGATAGAAGCGCCGGCCGCCGGCCCGCTTGACCGGCCGGATCTCCGGGAACTTGGTCTCCCAGAAGCGCAGCACATGCTGGGGAAGGTCGAGATGATCCGCCACCTCGCTGATGGTGCGGAAGGCGTCGGGCGACTTGTCCGAAAGCCTGTCTGCCACGTGATGACCGTCCCGATCAGCTCAGGGGCATGCGCCCCGCCAATGCAATGCGGGACCCGGTCGGGTCGCGCGGCTCGCTGGATGGAAATCCCGGCGACGATCAGTCGTCGTCGCTCTCTCCACCTGTGCGCCCGTTTATGCGATTCTTCAAGATGCTGGAGGGCTTGAACACCATGACCCGGCGCGGGGCGATGGGCACTTCCTCGCCGGTCTTGGGATTGCGCCCGACCCGCTGGCCCTTCTCGCGCACGACGAAGGATCCGAAGGAAGACAGCTTCACGGTCTCGCCGCGGGCGAGGCAATCGGCAACTTCACTCAAGACAGCTTCGACGAGCTGCGCCGACTCGGTCCGGGAAAGCCCCACCTGCTGGTAGACGGCTTCGCACAAATCCGCTCGCGTGACGGTCTTCCCAGCCATGTGTCTCCCCGGCCCCACGAGAGAACGACTTCAACGATCGAACGTACCCACGTCGGGCAAGACAGGTCAATGCGGTTAATGGCTTATTACCATCTGACCAGCGCCGACGCCCAGGTGAATCCGCCCCCCATTGCCTCCAGCAGGACAAGGTCTCCGTCCTTGATCCGGCCGTCCTTGCGCGCCACGTCGAGCGCCAGAGGGATGGAGGCGGCGGAGGTGTTACCGTGCCTATCCACGGTTGTCACCACTTTCCCGGGCGCAATATGCAACTTTTGCGCGCTGGCATCGATGATGCGCCTGTTCGCCTGGTGGGGCACGAACCAGTCGATGCTCTCGGCGCTCTCGCCGCTCGCGGCGAAGGCGTCCTCGATGACGTCGGTGATCATGCCCACCGCATGGCGGAACACCTCCCGCCCTTCCATCCGCAGATGGCCGACGGTCTGGGTGGAGGACGGGCCTCCGTCCACGAAAAGCTTGGAGCGATGCCGCCCGTCGGTACGCAAATGGCTCGTGAGAATGCCCCGGCCGCCCGCCTGATCGGCCGGAACGGCCTCCAGAACCACCGCACCTGCCCCGTCACCGAACAGCACGCAGGTGCCGCGGTCGGTCCAGTCGAGGATGCGCGAGAAGGTCTCCGCGCCGATCACGAGGGCGCGCTTGAACATGCCCGTGCGCAGGTGCGCGTCGGCGGTGGAGAGGGCGAAGACGAAGCCCGAGCACACGGCCTGGAGATCGAACGCCGCGCCGTGGGTGATGCCGAGCTGCGCCTGGATGGTGGCCGCGGTGGCGGGAAAGGTCTGGTCGGGCGTCGAGGTGGCGAGCACGATGAGGTCGATGTCGCCCGGCTCCAGCCCCGCGTCCGCCAGCGCGCGCAGCGCCGCCTCCCGCCCGAGGTCGGACGTCATCTCGCCCTCTGCGGCGATATGGCGCTCGCGAATGCCGGTGCGCTGGACGATCCATTCGTCCGACGTGTCCACCCGGCTCGCGAGATCCGCGTTGGTGACAAGGTTTGCGGGCAGATACGAACCGATCCCCCGGACCACGGACCTGATGACGCTCACGATTGACCTTCCACCTCAGCGGCCTCCGCCGACCCGGAAGCGGCCCTGGCGGCCGGCCGGCTGAGGAGGCTCTTTTCGATCCGCGTCAGCAATTGGTGACGCACCATGTCGTAGCCGAGATCCACCGCCGCCGCGAACCCTTCCGCGTCGGCGCCGCCGTGGCTCTTGATGACCACGCCGTTCAATCCCAGGAATACGCCGCCATTGGAGCGGCGCGGGTCCATCTTCTCGCGCAGCATCTGGAAGGCGTCGCGGGCAAGCAGGTAGCCGAGCCGCGCGCGCCAGGTCCGGCCCATGGCGGCGCGCAGATAGGTGGCGATCTGCTTGGCGGTGCCTTCCGCCGTCTTCAGGGCGATGTTGCCGGAAAAGCCCTCCACCACCACCACGTCCACGGTGCCGGCGCCGATGTCGTTGCCCTCGACGAAGCCGTGATAGTGCATGTCGGAATGGGTATCCTCCTTCAGGAGGCGACCCGCTTCCTTCACTTCCTCCACGCCCTTGATCTCTTCCACGCCCACGTTCAGCAGGCCGACGGAGGGCTGGGGAATGTCGAAGATGGTGCGGGCCATGGCCGCGCCCATGATGGCCATTTCCACGAGGCTCTGGGCGGTGGCGCCGATGGAGGCGCCCATGTCGAGCACGATGCTCTCGCCCTTCAGGGTCGGCCAGATGGCGGCGATGGCGGGCCGGCCGATTCCCGGCATGGTCCGCAGATTGACCTTCGCCATGGCCATGAGCGCGCCGGTATTGCCCGCCGAGACCGCCGCGTCGGCCTGATGGTGCTTCACCGCGTCGATGCAGCGCCACATGCTGGACTTGTAGCGGCCCGCCCGCAGCGCCTGGCTCGGCTTGTCGTCCATGCCCACCACCACGTCGGTGTGGACGATGCGCGAGACCGCCGCCAGCGCGGGATAGGAGACCAGGACGGCCTTGAGGCGCGACTCGTCGCCGAACAGCACGAACTCCGTGTCCGGATGCCGCGCCTGGGAAATGGCGACGCCCTTGAGCACGACCTCTGGGCCATGGTCGCCGCCCATGGCGTCGATGGATATGCGGACGGGTACGCTCATTTCGGCAGGGGTTCCGGTTTCATCGGCGTCGAGCGGCGTTGCGGCGCGCGGCGGGACAATAGCGCCTCGCAGGCTGGCCGCAACTCCGCCCTGCGGGATCAGTCCTTATCCTTGAGGCGCGACAGTGCGGCGAAGGGCGAAGCGCCCGATTCGTCCTCATTTGCCGGCTCGAAGACCTCGCCCGGACGGCGGGGATACGGATCGACGCCCAGAGCGAGGAACTCCGCCACCAGCGCGCCCAGGTCGATGGCCCCGTCGATGATCGTATCCGGCGGGTCGATCTCGGGATCGAGCTCCTCCTCCGGCACGGGCGGCGCGTCGCTGGGCGGCATGAAGCGCACGTCCACGTCCTCGGACACCTCGGTGTCGAATTCCTCCAGCGACACGATCGACACCTGGCGCACTTCCGCCATGACGCGGCCCGTCACGCGCGCCCCGTCCCCGCTGGTGGGGGTCACGGTGAGATCCGCGGTCAATGCGTGCAGCGCCACCACGCCCGCAAACCGCGCGAGACGCTCCAGGGTGCGCGCATCGGGCTCCATGCGCACCACCCGCCCCTCGGGCGGCAGGTCCTGGATCCTGACATAGTGCGCGTAGGGCGAGGGAGCGGGGCTTGTGTCCTCAGGCATGATCCGGGGTCTCGCATGTGGCCGGGTTGGGGAACGCCACCTCCCCCCTCAAAAGTACCGAAACCTCGGTCGCGGCCAAGCCGCTCGCCGCCGCGCGCGCATAGGCGGCAAGGCGGAGGGCGGCGGGATCCGTCGGCGAACATTCGAGCACGTTGCGGGCAAGCGCGGTGGCCAGTTCCTCGTTCTTCGTTTCGAGCGCGGAATCATACGCTGCGGTGCGGCCGTAGAATGCCTGGCCGATCTTCTTCATCCGCTTGGGAACCGAGAGGTCTCCCACCCCCATTTCCCGCAACGTACGGTCCATGTCGTCAAGAAAAGCATCAAATAGCTCTTGCGAGGCTGACTTGGCGGCGCCCGCCGTGCCCTTCAGACGATGGCAGACCAGAAAAGTATGCAGGAGGAGCAGTTCGAAGCGCCCCTCTATGGTATCGGGCACCCCAAAGTCGGTATAGAAGGCCGGAAGCCGTGCCTGTGCCACGATCGCGCCATACAGGCGCCCGATGGTGGGATGTGTCTGGTTTCGGCGGAACAGGCTGAACATCTTGGCTTGGCGTTTTTAGGTTGGCCCGCCTGTTGCGGGGGCTCAAAGTCGCGACAAGAGCGGCGTAGCCTGCCCAGGGCGCGCTGGCAAGCGAAGCCGGACTTCGCACGGCGAATACGAGGATTGAAGCGTGGTGTCTTCGGAACTTGGATCCCTGGCCGGCCGCGGCCGAATGGCCGTCTGCACGCTCCTGATGGCGGGCACCCTGGCGGGGTGCGGCTCGGGTGGCGGCATCAATTTGGTGGGCGGTTCCGGCACATCCCTGAGCGGCGTGGTGCGGACCTATCAGCGCGGCTACGTGCTGAGCGAGGGCGCCCTGGAGCAGGTGCCGGTGGGATCGAGCCAGGAACAGGTCCTGCTGGTCCTCGGCACCCCCTCCACCGTCGCAACGGTGAACGGCGACGTCTTCTATTATATCTCCCAGACCCAGACGAAGGTCGCCTTCCTCAAGCCGGAAATCACCGAGCAGAAGGTGCTGGCCATCTATTTCGACAAGAATCGCCGCGTCACCCGCATCGCCAATTACGGCTTGCAGGACGGCAAGATCTTCGACTTCGTCTCGCAGACCACGCCCACCTCGGGCGAGGAGCTCAGCGTGCTGAAGCAGCTCATCCAGGCGACGAACTTCTCGCCGGGCATCTGAGGCCGGAATTCCTCGGGCCCGGATCCCCAAGGATTCGGGCCCGTGAGACCAGGAGCGGGGCGCGCCGGTTTCGGCCGCGCCCCGTTTCTTTTCAGCGCACGGCGCCGGCGATGGCCAGAAAGTCCACGGCCTTCAGGCTCGCGCCACCCACCAGGGCGCCGTCCACGTCCGAGGCGCCGAGAAGCTCCACCGCATTGTCGGGCTTCACCGACCCGCCATAGAGAATGCGCACCGCATCCGCGCCGCCGCCGAGGCGCTCGCCCAGCACGCGCCGAATCTCGGCATGCATGGCCTCCACGTCGCCCACCGTGGGCACGAGCCCGGTGCCGATGGCCCAGACCGGCTCATAGGCCACCACCAGCGTTTCCGCGCTCGCCCCTTCCGGCACCGATCCGCGCACCTGCCCGGCCACCACGGCCAGGGCCTCGCCCGCCTCGCGCTGCGCCCGAGTCTCGCCCACGCATACGATGGCCACGAGCCCGGCGCGCCGGGCGGCTTCCGCCTTGGCCCGCACGGTGGCATCGCTTTCGCCATGGTCGGCGCGCCGCTCGCTATGCCCGACGATGACGAAGCGGGCGCCCGCGTCCGCCAGCATCTCGGCGGACAGGTCGCCAGTATGGGCGCCGCACTCCGCCGCATGGCAGTCCTGGGCGCCCAGCGCGATGGGCGATCCCTGCGCCTGCGCGGCGAAGGCCGCGAGCAGGGTCGCGGGCGGGCAGATGAGCAGGTCGGCCGCAGCGGCCACGCCGGCGCTGCCCGCGATCATCGCCGCGAATTCCTCTCCCGCGCGGCGCAAACCGTTCATCTTCCAATTTCCTGCGATGAGCGGACGGCGGGACGAGGACATTCGGCATCTCCGGGGAAAGTGAAGCAGAGCGCCGCGTAGCAGAGGCACGCACGGCCTGCAAACTGAGGGCCCGCTGTCCGTTGCGACATGGCGCCCCCCTCCCTATTATGCGCGCCTTCCGCGACGGGCTCCCCCCGCGCTCCTCCGACAGAAGCACGATGGTACTCCAGACACTCCGCAAAGGCGCCTCCGGCCTGATCGCCAAGGCCTTCCTGATCCTCCTCACCGTCAGCTTCGTCATCTGGGGCATCGCCGACGTCTTCCGTGGCTATGGCACGAGCGCGGTGGCCAAGGTGGGCGACACGGAAATTCCCGTGGCCGCCTTCCGCCAGCAATATCTCGACCAGATCCAGCGCATCAGCCGCGCCACCGGCCGGCCCATCTCGCCGGACCAGGCGCGCGCCTTCGGTATCGACCGGCAGGTGCTGAACCAGATGATCGGCGAGGCGGCGCTGGACGACGACATCAAGCGGCGCGGCCTTGCCCTGTCGGACGCGGACATCGCGCGCGAGATTCGGGCCAACCCGTCCTATCGCCGCCCGGGCGTGGCGGAGTTCGAACCCGCCTATTTCGAGCAACTCCTGCGGTCCAACGGCCTCACCGAGGCGCGCTTCCTCACCATGGAGAAGCAGCGCGTGCTGCGGCAGGCAATCGTGGAATCGCTTGCGGGCGACGTGACGGCGCCGACCGTGCTGACCGATGCCATCCATCGCTTCGAGAGCGAGCAGCGCGACATCGCTTATGTGCTCGTGGGCCCGCAGGCGGCCGGCACCCTGCCCGAGCCCACCGAGGAGCAGCTCAAGGCCTTCTACGACGCCCACAAGGTGACGTTCCGCGCGCCGGAATTCCGCAAGCTCGCGGTCCTGGCCCTGACGCCCGCAACGCTGGCGCCCTGGATTCAGGTATCCGACGCGGACCTCAAGGCCGCCTATGACGCCAACGCGAACCGATTCGGTACGCCGGAGCGGCGGCAGGTGCAGCAGATCGTCTTCTCCAGCGCCGACGATGCGGCGGCGGCGGACGCGAAGATCAAGGCGGGCGCCACCTTCCTGGACATCGCCCAGGCCCGTGGCCTCGGCCCGAAGGACATCGATCTCGGCCTCGTGACGCGCTCCGACCTCATCGACCCCAAGATCGCGGAAGCGGCCTTCTCCCTGCCCGTGGACGGCACCAGCGGCCCGATTCCCGGCGCCTTCGGCTCCGCCCTGGTCCATGTGGTGAAGATCGACCCCGCGCAGCAGAAGCCGTTCGACGAGGTGAAGGACCAGCTTCGGACCGAGATCGCCACGGAGCGCGCCCGGCGCGAGCTGCTGGACAAGCACGACGCCATCGAGGACGAGCGCGCCTCGGGCTCCACCCTCGCCGAGCTGACCCAGAAGCTCGGCCTTACCCTGGAGACCATCGACGCGGTGGACCGCTCGGGCCGCGACCCGACCGGCGCCGAGATCGTCGCCATTCCGGGGCGCGGGGAGGTGGTGGCGGGCGCCTTCTCGGGGCGGCCCGGCATCGAGACCGACGCGGTGCAGTTGCCCCAGAACGGCGGCTATGTCTGGTACGACATCGTCGAGGTGACGCCCTCCCGTGAGCGGCCGTTCGACGAGGTGCAGGACCTCGTGCGCGCCCGCTGGACCGAGGACGAGACCGTGAAGGCGGTGGAGGCCAAGGCGAAGGCGCTGCTCGAGGCGGCCCAGGGCGGCCAGTCCCTGGCGGACGTCGCCAAGGGCGCCGGCCTGGAGGTGAAGACGGCGGACGCCCTGCAGCGCGGCCGGGCGGCCGGCGACTTCTCCACCGACACGCTGAACAAGATCTTCGACGCCAAGGTCGGCACCGTCGCCTCCGCGGCGGGCGCAGCCCCCAACGAGCGAGTCCTGTTCCAGGTGACCAAGGCCACCGTCCCCCCCGCCGGCCCGTCCGACGCCATGATGTCGGCCCAGCTCGGCGAGCAGATGGAGGGCGACCTGCTCAACCAGTATGTGGACGCCCTGCGCAAGCAGTTCGGCGTCTCGGTGAACGAGCGCTCGTTCCAGCTCGCCGTCGGCGGAGGCGAGTGAGCCTTATGACCGCCCCCGTCGATTTCGATGCCTTCGCGCGCCGCTACCAGAGCGGCGACGCGCAGGTGGTCTCCACCACCCTGGTGGCCGACCTTGAGACGCCCGTCTCGGCCTTCCTGAAGATCGCCGGGGAGCGTCCCAACGCCTTCCTGCTGGAATCGGTGGAGGGCGGGGAGACCCGTGGCCGCTATTCCATGATCGGGCTCGACCCCGACGTGATCTGGCGCGCCAATGGCGAAACAGCGGAGATCAACCGCGCCGCCCTCACGAACAAGACCGCCTTCACGCCGTGTTCCGAGCCGCCGCTGGTGGCGCTGCGGGCGCTCCTGGCGGAATCGGCCATCGACCTGCCGGACGGCGCCCCGCCCATGGCGGCTGGCGTGTTCGGCTATCTCGGCTACGACATGGTGCGGCAGATGGAGCGCCTGGCCCCGGCCAAGGCGGACCCGATCGGCGTGCCCGAAGCCCTGCTGATCCGCCCGACCGTGATGGTCGTCTTCGATGCGGTAAAGGATGAGATAACCGCCGTAACCCCCGTGCGGCCGCAGGAAAATATCTCCGCGCGCGCGGCCTACGAAGCGGCGCTCGACCGGCTGGACGGCATCGTCGCGGCCCTGGAGCAGCCCATCGCCCACCCCGCTCCGGAGCCGTTCCACGGCCATGTGGAGGCGGTGTCCAACACCGGCGAGGCAGAGTTCTGCGCCATGGTGGACAAGGCGAAGGACTATATCCGCGCCGGCGACATCTTCCAGGTGGTGCTCTCCCAGCGCTTCGAGAGCCCCTTCACCCTGCCGCCCTTCGCCCTCTACCGCGCCCTGCGCCGGGTTAATCCCGCGCCGTTCCTGGTTTATCTCAACTTCGACGGCTTTTCCGTCGTCTGTTCCAGCCCCGAGATCCTGGTGCGCCTGCGCGACGGGAAGGTCACCATCCGCCCCATCGCCGGCACCCGCCGCCGGGGCGCGACGCCGGGCGAGGACGAGGCACTGGCGAGCGAGCTTCTGGCCGATCCCAAGGAGCGCGCCGAGCACCTCATGCTGCTGGACCTTGGCCGCAACGATGCCGGCCGGGTCTCGCAGATCGGCACCGTGGAAGTGACCGACAGCTTCTTCATCGAGCGCTACAGCCAGGTCATGCACATCGTCTCCAACGTGGAAGGCACCCTGGACGGGCGCTTCGACGCGCTGGACGCGCTGGCCGCCGGCTTCCCCGCGGGCACCGTCTCGGGCGCGCCGAAGGTCCGCGCCATGCAGATCATCGACGAGCTGGAGAAGGACAAGCGCGGCATCTATGCCGGCGCCATCGGCTATTTCGGCGCCAATGGCGAGATGGACACCTGCATCGTGCTGCGGACCGCCGTGGTGAAGGACGGGCGCATGTATGTGCAGGCCGGCGCCGGCCTCGTCTATGATTCGGTGCCCGCCAGCGAGCACCAGGAATGCGTGAACAAGGCCAAGGCCCTGTTCCGCGCGGGCGAGGAAGCGGTGCGCTTCGCGGCCCGCTCCGGGCGCGGTCAGTAGCCTGCCGCGCGCCGCTCCCGCGCCCGCCGCGCCAGGAGCACGGCGGGCCAGGACAGTGCCACGAGGCCGAGGCCCGCGCCGATAAACATGCCCTGTGCGCCGACCCACGGCACGACCTGGGCGGTGATGACCGCCCCCGCCGCCTGCCCGGTCCAGAAGCTGGTGGCATAGAGCGCCACGGATGATCCGCGCGCCGTGGGCACCAGTTCCGTCGCCAGGATCTGGATCATGTTGTGGAGCATGTAGAAGCCGAATCCGGCGCCGGCGAACAGAACCAGCAGCACCGGGAACCACGACATCTCCGCGATTCCCACGAAGGACAGGCCCGCCAGCAGGGCCCCCGCCCCGCCCATGGCCGCAAGGCCGAAGCGCCGGTTGAGACGGCCGACCGATAGCGTGTAGGCGATGCCGCCCAGGCCGAAGCAGCCGAGCGCGATGCCCGCCTCCAGCGCCCCCGCGAATCCCTTTTCGATGAAATGGGCCGCCACGAAGGGGAAGCAGCCGAAGATCAGCGCCCCCTCGATGGCCACGATCACGAACAGGCGGATGGAGACCGGGTTTTCCAGCACCACCTTGTAGCGCCTGATGGACTCCGAGAACGACGCGCGCCCGCGCTGCGCCGTTTCCTGGACGAACAGCATCATGCCGAAGCCCGCCGCGGCGGTGAGGACCACCGAGAGCCAGAACACCGAGCGCCAGCCGAAATGGGTGGCCAGCACGCCGGCGGTGGCGGCGCCCGAGAGCTGGCCCAGCACGATGAAGGTGAGGATTCGCCCGAGCGCCGCCGGCCGCTCGTCGAAGGCGAACCGGTCGCCCACCAGGGCGAACGACACAGGGATGATGCCGCCGGCCCAGCATCCGGACAGCACCCGGGCGATGAACAGCGTGGTGTGCGTGGGCGCGAGCGCGCAGCCGATCAGCGAGAGGCTGAGCATGGTGAGGGTGACGCGCATGACGCGGACCTTGCCCATGGCGTCCGCCACCGTGCCGAACACCAGCTGGGTCGCGGCATAAGGCAGCGCAAATGCCGAGGCGAGCAGCGCCGCCTGCTGGAGCGAGACGTTCAGGTCTCCGGCGATGAGGGGCAGGGTGGGCTCCACGGCGCGCATGGAGAAGGCGCTCGAGAAGCCCGCGAGGCCCAGCAGAAAAGTGAATGGCATAAGGCAGCCGGAAAAGAAGGAAGCCTTACTTTTCCCGTACGCAGGCCCGTGTCAAGCGTGTTGAAACGAGTGGAAACGGGCGCGGAATCCGCAGTTTAGCCCGCGCTCATTGACACCCCGCACAAAATCCTTATTTTGCAACGCGTCGTCCGAGCTTTCTCGAACCCAAGCGCGCCGGCCGACGACCACTCGCAGCGCCTCCTCGGCATGGGGCGCGCGATAGGCGGGGCGCAGCCGCATTAAGCGACGCAATGTCATTTTCTGAACTCGGCCTGAGCGAAAAAGTCCTCGCGGCCGTAGAGGCGACTGGCTACACCCAGCCTACGCCCATCCAGGCGCAAGCCATCCCGCACGTCCTGGCCCGCCGGGACGTCCTCGGCCTCGCCCAGACAGGCACCGGCAAGACGGCGGCCTTCACGCTGCCCATGCTGACCCTGCTGGAGCAGGGCCGAGCCCGTGCGCGCATGCCGCGCACCCTCATCCTGGAGCCCACGCGAGAGCTGGCCGCCCAGGTGGAGGAGAACTTCGTCCGCTACGGCAAGAACCATAAGCTCAACGTGGCCCTGCTGATCGGCGGCGTCTCGTTCGGCGACCAGGATTCCAAGCTGACGCGCGGCGTCGATGTGCTCATCGCGACCCCGGGCCGCTTGCTGGACCATGTGGAGCGCGGGCGCCTGCTTCTCTCCGGCATCGATGTGCTGGTGATCGACGAAGCCGACCGCATGCTGGACATGGGCTTCATCCCGGACATCGAGCGCATCTGCAAGCTGGTGCCCTTCACCCGCCAGACGCTCTTCTTCTCCGCCACCATGCCCCCCGAGATTCAGCGGCTGGTGTCCCAGTTCCTGTCGAATCCGGTCCGCATAGAGGTGGCCAAGCCCTCCTCCACGGCGACCACGGTCACGCAGGTGCTGGTCGCCTCCGGCCCGGAGGATTACGACAAGCGCGACGTGCTGCGCGGCCTCATCCGCGACGCGGAAGGGCTCCAGAACGCCATCATCTTCTGCAATCGCAAGCGCGAGGTGGCTGTGCTCCATCGCTCCCTGCAGAAGCACGGCTTCAACGCCGTCTGCCTGCATGGCGACATGGACCAGCATGCCCGCATGGCGGCGCTCGAACAGTTCCGCACCGGCGAAGCCAACCTGCTGGTGGCGTCCGACGTCGCGGCGCGCGGCCTCGACATTCCGGCGGTGAGCCACGTCTTCAATTATGACGTGCCCCACCACGCGGAAGACTATGTGCACCGGATCGGCCGTACGGGCCGCGCCGGGCGCAGCGGAACCGCGATCAGCATCGTCACCCATGACGACGCCAAGTCGCTGGCCGCAATCGAGAAGCTCATCGGCAACGCCATCTCCTGGAGCGGCGAGCCGCTCGGCGAAGCCCCGCCCCGCGCCCGACGCGAGCGGGACGACAAGCGCGGCGGCCGTGGCGACAAGCACCGCGCCTCGGGCAAGGGCCGTGACCGCGACTCCAAGGACCGCGACCCTAAGGACCGGGAGCACAAGGAGCGCGACCCCAAGGACCGTGGCGAGCGCCGCGAGCGCCCGGCCCGCGCCCCCGAGGGCGAGGGTTCCGAACCGCGCGTGCGCGCCCGGGGTGGCGAAGGCCGCCAGGAGGGGCGCAACGAGGGACGCAGCGAAAGCCGCAACGCCGATCATCGCAATGCCGAGCATCGGAACGCGGAGCATCGGGGTGGCGAGGCGCGCGAGGACGGTGGCCGCGGCCGCCGCGACCGCTCCGCCAACGAGCCTGCTGACATGTCCCACCTCCCCGCCTTCCTGCTGCGCCCGGTGCGGGTCAAGGCGGGATAAGCGACGAGCGCAAGCCGGGTGGCGTTATGCGCCACCCTTCCGCTTGGCCGCCGCGGCGCCGCGCGCCACGGCAAGGGCCCGACGGCACAATGAGGCAAGCTCGTCCGGATCGTCCATGACGTCCTCGGGCACAGACCAGAAGCCCAGCCGCACCACCCGCCCCTTCGCCTCATAGGTGAAGCGGCGCGCGCCGCGGGCCTCGAGTTCCGCGCCGAACGCGGCATCCCCCTTCAGGAAGATCCCCTCCCCGACATCGACGGCGAACATCAGGCCGTCCGCATACAGGCCCGCGCCGCCGAACATGCGCCGGGTCCGCACCGGGCCGAAGGCGGCGAACAGGTCCTCGATCTCATCCTCGGACAGCATGCCTCATCCCATCAGGCGGATCAGCCGGGCGGCGGCCTGCATCTCCTCGGCACGCGCCACGCGCCGGGCGGCGGCGAGCTCGTCCTCGCCCCACTGATCCCGGTTCCAGTCCTCGTCCACATGGGCGGCCGCCCAGGCCTCTTCGGCGGACAGATGACCCTTCAGCACCGCGAGCGCCAGCACGGCGGACCCCATCAGGGTGGTGAGGGACACCAGGGCCGCGAGGCGGAACGGATCGCCGGGCACGAGGCCGCGCAGGCGGGCGAGCGCCTCCTCCGGTTGTGCCACGTGCCGGATGCCTGCGCTCAGGATGAAGCGGATTCCGTGCTCCGTGCGCAGCCAGTCGAGCACGGGGTCCCAGTGACGGCCCTGCCGCTCCACCAGCCGGTCCGGGCCTTCCGCCCGGTAGCAGACGAGATCGGTGCCCGCATAGCGCACCACCTCGTCGGCGGTCTCGGCCATGTTGGCGGCGACCCCGTCGATGGCCACGTTCGCAAGGCGCGTCAGCGGCATGCGCAGCGGATCGATCTCGGTCTCCTGCGCCTGCCATTCCTGCGCCACCGCCTCCGCAAGATCCCGGGACGGGACGCTGAACACGGCGCGGGCCGGCGTGCGAAGGGGGCGCCCGTCGAGGCTGACCCCGTAGCCGTCCGGCGTCGGCGTTACGTCCGCTTGCTTGTAGAAGCGCTTGGGCAGCGCCCGGCGCTGGGCGGCGCGGATCGCCTCCGAAGGGTCGCGGCCGGCGTCCATGTCGTCCATCAGGTCCCGCATGGGGTGCCCTCCCGAATTCAGCGGCCGGCGCGGCGCATCAGATCGCGGATCGCCTGGACCAGGGCGGCGGGGTCGTCCACCAGCATGTCCGCCCCGGCCGCGCGGAGTTCGCCCTCGGCATGATAGCCCCAATTGACGCCGAGCGCCCAGGCGCCCGCCGCCTTCGCCATCTCCATGTCGTAGGAGGTGTCGCCGATCACCAGCGTGCGGGGCGGCGTGCCGCCCAGTTCCGCGACAGCTTGGCGGACCATGGCGGGATGCGGCTTGGAGGGCGCGTCGTCGGCGGTCTGGATGGTGGAAAACCAGCCTTCCATGGCGTGGGATTCCAGCACGCGAAGCACCCCGCGCCGGGACTTGCCGGTGACGATGCCGAGCAAGGTGTCGCCCTCTCCGCGCACAGTCTCGATTGCATCGCGCACGCCGGGGAACATGGGCTCGGTGGGATGGCTCTCCCGCAGGCGGAAGAAGGCGTTCTTGTAGGCGTTGACGAACACCTCGATGGGAAAGTCCGGGTCGCCGCGCGACAGGGTGGCGAAGGTCTCCGGCAGGGAAAGGCCGACGACGGACAGGATATCCTCGCGCGGCGGCGGCGCGAGGCCCTGCTCGCGATAGGCGTCCGACATGGCGCCCACGATCAGGTGCTGGCTGTCCACCAGCGTCCCGTCGCAATCGAAAAGCAGCAGGAAGGGGGCGGTGTCGCTCATTTGCCCGTCAGCTTTTCCGTCGCGAGGTCATAGGTCCAGGCGCCACCCGCGGGATCGGAGAAGGCGATGGACGTGAAGCCGCGCAGCTTGCACTGACGCGGGAAAGGCCCGGAAGCGATCAGCTCCACTGCCGTCTTGGCGGGGAACGAGAAGGCGAGCGACATCACCCGGCCTTGCGGGCCGCCGGCGGTCACCTTCATGTCCAGGCCGTTCTGGACGAAGTTTTCCTGCGTGGTCCGGGCGAAGTCCTTGCGCGACGTCTCGTCGGCGGCCGGGCCGGCCATATCGGCGGGAACGTGAGGCAACGGAAGCGGCGCATCGGCCACGTTCGCCGGGGGAGCGGCGGGCGCCGGCGGCTGGGCCGGAGGTTCGGCGTGCGCGGCCACGGGCGGCGGCGCCACCTGGGCCTGCGGCGGCGGCGGCGCGGGCCTTTCGGACGGGCTCAGGAGCACCCAGACGGCGGCACCGGCAGCGAGCGCCACCACGACACCCGCGACGCCCGCGAGCACCGGGACCAGGACCGGGCGCCGGACGATGGGCTCACCGCATTCCGGGCATTCCACTTCCTTCGGATGCACGTCCGCCCCGCAGGCGGGACACCGGCTCAACCTTCCGGCCATGCATCGTTCTCCTTCCATTCACTCCGGCCGGAATGGTCCGGCCGCTTCCGGCGGGGGCAGGCGGGCGAGGCGCGATCCGGGTCGGATCAGGTCTCGGGCGCCTCCAGGATGGGGTCGTACTGGGTCGCATCCAGGCCGAGGACGGCGAAGGACTGCGCCATGTGCGGGGGCAGCGGGGCCGAGACATCGATGACGCCCGTGCCGCGCGGATGGGGAATGATGATCCGCCGCGCCAGAAGGTGAAGGCGCTTCTGAAGGCCGCCCGGCAATTCCCAGTTCTCGATGTTGAAATATTTGGGATCGCCCAGGATGGGATGGCCGATATGGGCCATGTGGGCGCGCAATTGATGGGTGCGGCCGGTGACGGGCTTGAGAGACACCCAGCTCATCTTCTGCGCGGCCTGGTCCACCACGGCATAATAGGTCAAGGCGTGGCTCGCCTCGTCCTCGCCGTGGCGGGCGACGCGCATGCGCTCCTCCGATTCCTCGCGGGCGAGATAGGTGGAGATGCGCCCCTGGCGCGGCTTCGGCACGCCGGGCACCAGCGCCCAATAGATCTTGCGGGCCTCGCGCGAGCGGAAGCTCTTGGCGAGCACGGAGGCGGCGAGGCGGGATTTCGCCACCAGCAGGCAGCCCGCCGTGTCCTTGTCGATGCGATGGACGAGGCGCGGCTTCTGGCCGTCCTTGCCCCGCATGGCCTCCAGCATGCCGTCGATATGGCGATAGGTGCCGGACCCGCCCTGGACCGCGAGGCCGAACGGCTTGTTCAGCACCATCACGTCCTTGTCCTCGAACAGGATGATGGAGCGCAGGAATTCGAGATCGGACATCTTTTCGGACGTCCGGCCGGGCTTCGAAGATGCCTTCGCGGACGACGCAGCGGACGCGCCCGCCTCGCCCGACGCCTTGCGAGCCCCGGCCGGGCCGCCGCTTGCGCCCGAGGCTTCGGCAGCGTCGGCCGCCTCGCCCTCGTCGCCGAGCGGAGGCACGCGCACGGCCTGGCCTGGCTCCAGCCGTGTGGAGGTCTTCACCCGCCCGCCGTCCACGCGCACCTGCCCGGTGCGCACCAGCTTCTGGAGATGCCCGAAGGACAAATCGGGGAAATGGGCCTTGAACCACCGGTCGAGGCGCATGCCCGCCTCGTCCTCGCCCACCGTCTTCAACTCGACCGCCATCGGCCTGACCCTCGCTACGGTCGTTCTTACCGCGTCCTTCTACTGCCCGCGCCGCGCCCTGTCACGAGAAGCCGCGCACCAGGAACAGCCCGGCGAACACGCCGATGAGGCAGAGCACGAGGGTGCCTCCCGCATAGAGCGCCGCCTGCATCGGCTCGCCCCGCTCCACCAGCACGGCGAATTCCAGGGAGAAGGTGGAATAGGTGGTGAAGCCGCCGAGCATGCCGGTGGTGAGGAACAGCCGCACATGCTGGGGAATGCCGCTGCCCGCCGGGCTCATGAAGAAGGCCGTGAAAGCCCCCATCACGAAGCACCCCAGGATGTTCACCGCCATGGTGGTGAACGGAAAATGCGGGAAGCCCAGGAGCCGCACCCCCGCAAGGTTCGCGAAGTGGCGGAACAGGCCGCCCACGCCCGCGCCGAAAAACACCAGGAAAGCCGCCGTCATTCCCTCTCCCCCACCCTGCCCGGCCTGACGCTCAGGCCAGATATCCCCGCGCCGCGATCCAGTCACGCACCAGCCCGGCGATCGCGTCGCTGTTGTCGTCCATCATCAAAGCGTGGCTGTTGCCGGCGATGCCCCGCGCGGGAAGGTCCAGCCATTCCACGATGCCGCCCGCCTTGGCCAGGGCCTCGGCCCAGCGCTCCACGTTCGGCCGATACAAGGTCCAGAAGGGGCTTCCGTCCAGATGGTCGCCCCAGACGAACAGGTGGGGCACATGGGCGAGGCGGCCCGCATCCGCCCGCGCAGGGTCCGGCGCGCCGGACGGCTCCAGCGCGATCACGGCCTTCACCGTCTCGGGGGCGTTCAAGGCGGCATTGAAACCGAAATTGCCGCCTTGGCTGTGCATGAGGAGCAACGAAGGCCCGACCCGCGAGACGAGCGCCTCATAAGCCGCCTGGGTGCGGGCGTCGTTGCAGCTCCAGCGCGGCACGCATCCCTTCATGAAGGTCTCGAAATCGCCGAGGGGAAAGCGGCAATCCGCATAGGGGCGACGCAAGGCCGGATCCGGCGCGTAGGAGCCCATGGGACCGAAGCGGAAGACTTCCTCCCACGCCTCCTGGGCGGTCCGGAAGAAGGGCGCCTCGGAATAGACCTGCGGCGAGGGCGCGAAGCCGGAGCGGCCGCGTTCGACCGCGTCGCTCACGAACACGTCCAGCCCGGCCCGCAGGAAGAAGCTCTGCCAGCCGGAGCGGCCGTCCGGCGTGCTCTCCCAATTGGCGCCCGTCATGCCGCCGCCGTGCCACATGAGCAGCGGATAGGGGCCGCGCGGGTTCGCGAGACGGGTGTATTGCACATACATCTGCCCCACGGCGATCTCGCCATTGGGCTCCACGGGATGCACCGGGCCGCCGGGCGTGCTGACACGCTGGCGCGGCGGCATGCCGGACAGCGTCACCATCTCGCCGCCCACATGGAATGATCCCATGTCACGGACGAGGAAGGCGTGAACCGGATCGCGTCCCATGGGTCCCTCGCCGCGATGTCAGCCTAAAAATGAGACTCAGGTCTCTCCACGCTCGGCCCGCAGCCGCGCCCAATAGTCGAGGCGCTTGCGCAGGTCGCGCTCGAAGCCGCGCTCCACGGGCTGGTAGAAGCTCTGACGCCCGAGTTGCTCGGGAAAATAATTCTGGCCGGAGAAGGCGTCCGGCTCGTCATGGTCATAGCGGTAGCCGGCCCCGTAGCCTTCCTGCTTCATCAGGCGCGTGGGCGCGTTCAGGATGTGCTTGGGCGGCACGAGGGAGCCGCCCTCCTTCGCCACCCGCATGGCCGCCTTCCAGCCGGTATAGACCGCATTGGATTTCGGCGCAGTCGCCAGATAGACAGCGGCCTGCGCGAGAGCCAGTTCCCCTTCCGGCGAGCCCAGGAAGTCGTAGGCCTCCTTCGCCGCATTGGCGATGACGAGGGCCTGGGGGTCCGCGAGGCCGATATCCTCCACCGCCATGCGCACCAGCCGCCGGGCGAGGAAAAGCGGGGTTTCCCCGGCATCCAGCATGCGCGCGAGATAATAGAGCGCCGCGTCCGGGTCAGAGCCGCGCACCGATTTGTGCAGGGCGGAGATGAGATTGTAGTGCCCGTCCTCGCTCTTGTCGTAGATGGGCGCGCGCCGCTGCACGATCTCCTGGAGCCCTGCCGGGTCGAAAATCTCTCCCGGCCGCGCGGCGCGCCACACTTCCTCCAGAAGCGTCAGCGCGGCCCGGCCGTCTCCGTCCGCCAGCCGCAGCAGCACCTGCCGGGCGTCGGGATCGAGGGGCAGCGGCTTGTCTTCCAATTCCTCCGCGCGGGCGATCAGCCGCTCGATGGCGGCATCGTCCAGCGACTGGAACACGAGCACCCGGGCGCGGGAGAGAAGCGCCGCGTTCAACTCGAAGGACGGGTTTTCCGTGGTGGCGCCCACAAGGACGACGGTGCCGTCCTCCATCACCGGCAGGAAGCTGTCCTGCTGGGCGCGGTTGAAGCGGTGGATCTCGTCCACGAACAGGAGCGTGCCCTGGCCGAGGGACCGGCGATGGCGGGCCTGCTCGAACAGCTTCTTGAGATCGGCCACCCCGGAGAAGATCGCGGAGATCTGCTCGAACCGCAGGTCCGTGGCCTGGGAGAGAAGCCGTGCGACGGTCGTCTTGCCGGTACCGGGCGGTCCCCAGAGGATCAAGGAGCCGAGCGAGCGGGATTCGATCATCCGCGTCAGGATGCCGTTGGCGCCCACCAGATGGTCCTGCCCCACCACATCCGCGAGGCGGCGGGGGCGCAGCCGGTCGGCGAGCGGGCGCGGCGCCCCCTCTTCCAGACCTGCCGCCTCGAACAACGTGGTCATTGCGACCTGCCTACCCCATCCGCCCGCGAATCCGTCATCCGCCCAGCACGGCCGTGATTGTGCGTCCGCTGCGCGTCACCGTCACCCTCCAGGCGCGGGCCGTCCCGCGCGTGGCGAGGTCGAGGTCCTTGGTGCTGGAAACGCGCGTCCCGTTCACATCCACGATGATGTCGCCCGGCCGGAAGCCGGAGGCATCCGCCGGGGAATTGTCGGCCACGTCCATGACCGCGACCGCCGGCCCGTCCGCA
Organism: Hyphomicrobiales bacterium; assembly: GCA_013911975.1. Lineage (GTDB taxonomy): Bacteria > Pseudomonadota > Alphaproteobacteria > Rhizobiales > Xanthobacteraceae > Aquabacter. The sequence goes on from JACESF010000015.1 coordinate 51,234, forward strand.
TCGATGCGCAATTCTTCCGCCACGGCGGGCGAGACATTCACCGCCTTGATGCCGGCGAACGGCGTGCGGCCCCGGAGCTGCACCTCGTCCCGCGGCACGGTCTCCGGCGCGGGGGCAAGCACGATGGTGACGCGGCTGTCGCTGCCCCGCCGGTTCACGGTGAGGTTCACCGAGCCGCCCAGCGGCTGGGTGGCAAGGCGGTAATTGAGGGATTCGGGATCATCGATCCCCTGCCCTTCCACGGCGACGATGAGGTCGCCCACCTTCAGGCCCGCCTTGTCCGCCGGGCTCGCCGCCGCCACCGTCTGCACCAGCACGCCGGTGGGCCGGGCGAGGCCCAGCCCCTCCGCGATTTCCGGCGTCACCCGCTGGAGGCGCGCGCCGAGCCAGGGCCGGCGCACGGACTTGCTGCCGCTGCGCGCGCTTTCCACCACCACCCGCACCATGTTCACCGGGATGGCGAAGCCGATGCCGTGCGAGCCGCCGGACCGGGAGAAGATGGCGGTGTTGATGCCCACGAGCCGCCCCGCCATGTCCACAAGGGCGCCGCCCGAATTGCCGGGATTGATGGCGGCATCGGTCTGGATGAAGAATTGGTAGTCGGAAATGCCCACCTGGGTCCGCGCGACGGCGGAGACGATGCCCTGCGTCACGGTCTGCCCGACGCCGAAGGGATCGCCGATGGCCAGCACCAGGTCGCCCACGGCGAGGATGTCGGAATTGCCGAGGTCCACCTTCGGGAAGCGCGCCTTGCCGTCACCCTTGATCTTCAGCACGGCGAGATCGGTGCGCTGGTCGCTGAGCACCACGTCGGCGTCGAATTCCCGCCGGTCGGCGAGCGCGATCCGGATTTGGTCCGCTCCGGCGATGACGTGATGATTCGTCACCACGAAGCCCGCCTCATCCACGATCACCCCGGACCCCAGCGAGCGCTGCATGCGCTCGGGCCCGCCCAGCCCCGGCCCGCCACCGAAGAAGCGGCGGAAGAAGGGATCGTCCATGAAGGGGTTGCGCTGGGCGATGCTCTTCAGGGCATAGACGTTGACCACGGCGGGCGCCGTCTTCTGCACCACGGGTGCAAAAGAGAGCGTGATCTCGGCCTGGGAGGCCGGCACCTGCGGCTGAGCCGGCTGCGCGAGGGCGAGCGTCGACCCTCCGACAAGCGCGAGACACAGAAGACCCAGACGAACGGCGCGCATTCCCATCTTCGACCTCTTGCCTCTCACGTCCCGGTGCGGAACCCGGCCATGCCCCGTGATTGGAACAAAAAAAGGGCGGCCGAGGCCGCCCTTCTAAAACGACGAAGCGTCGCTTGAGATCCGTCTCACGCCGCCACGGCGGATTCGGCCTCGGCGCGGGCGCGATCAGCGGCGCCCTTGGCGTCCACGTCGCGATCCACGAACTCGATCACCGCCACCGGGGTGGAGTCACCATAGCGGAAGCCCGCCTTGATGATGCGGGTGTAACCGCCGGGACGGCCCTTGTAGCGGGGCGCGAGCACGTCGAAGAGCTTCTTCACGACCGCCTGGTCGCGCAGCTCGGCGATGGCCTGGCGGCGCGCATGCAGGTCGCCACGACGGGCGAGGGTCACGAGCTTCTCCACCACCGGGCGAAGATCCTTCGCCTTGGGCAGGGTGGTGACGATCTGCTCATGGGTGATGAGCGCGCCCGCGAGGTTGGAGAACATCGCCTTGCGGTGTTCCCAGGTGCGGTTGAACTTGCGGTGTACCTTGCCGTGACGCATGACGGCGAACTCCTAAAATGCCTCCGGCGTTTCGAGCCGTGATGGGTTGAGCGGCTCGAGCCGCGGAGTGAATGATCAGTAGTGGTCCTCGAAGCGCTTCGCGAGCTCTTCGATGTTCTCCGGCGGCCAGCCGGGCACTTCCATGCCCAGGTGCAGGCCCATGGAGGCCAGCACTTCCTTGATCTCGTTGAGCGACTTCCGGCCGAAATTCGGCGTGCGGAGCATCTCCGTCTCGCTCTTCTGGATCAGGTCGCCGATATAGACGATGTTGTCGTTCTTCAGGCAGTTCGCCGAGCGGACCGACAGTTCGAGCTCGTCCACCTTCTTCAGGAGCGCCGGGTTGAAGGGCAGTTCCTGGATGGCCGCGCTCTCGCTCTCGCGCTTGGGCTCTTCGAAATTCACGAAGATCTCAAGCTGGTCCTGGAGGATGCGCGCGGCATAGGCGAGCGCGTCCTCAGCGGTGATCGAGCCGTCGGTCTCGATCTGCATGGTCAGCTTGTCATAGTCGAGAATCTGGCCCTCACGGGTGTTCTCGACCTTGTAGGAGACCTTGCGGACCGGGGAATAGAGGCTGTCGATCGGGATGAGGCCGATCGGGGCATCCTCGGGCCGGTTGCGGTCGGCGGGGACATAGCCCTTGCCGGTGTCGACGGTGAACTCCATCCGCAGTTCCGCGCCCTCGTCGAGGGTGCAGATGGGAAGATGGGGGTTCAGCACCTGGATGTCGCCGACGGTCTGGATGTCGCCGGCGGAAAGCACGCCGGGGCCGGTCTTCTTGGCCACGAGGCGCTTGGGACCGTCGCCCACCATCTTGATGGCGATGTCCTTGATGTTGAGGATGATGTCCGTGACGTCCTCGCGGACACCCGGGATCGACGAGAACTCATGCAGCACGCCGTCGATATGCACCGACGTCACGGCCGCGCCCTGAAGCGAGGACAGCAGGATGCGGCGCAGCGCATTGCCGAGCGTCATGCCGAATCCGCGCTCCAGCGGCTCGGCGATGACGGTGGCAAAGCGCCGGGGATCGCTGCCGGGGCTCACCTGCAACTTCTCGGGCTTGATCAGCTCTTGCCAGTTCTTCTGAATCACTTGCGTCACCTTGCCTTCTCGCCGGGCCGCCGCACTCGAAGGAAGACCTGTCCCTCAAGGCGCTGACCCGTCCCGCCATCGGGGGAGGAAACGGGCACAAGACCCACCAGGCTTCCCCGGCGGGCCACTGGTACGCTCAGACGCGCCGACGCTTGCGCGGGCGGCAGCCGTTGTGCGGGATGGGCGTGACGTCACGGATGGAGGTCACCATGAACCCGGCGGCCTGCAGGGCGCGCAGCGCGGACTCGCGTCCCGAGCCGGGGCCCGACACTTCCACCTCGAGGGTGCGCATGCCGTGCTCGGCCGCCTTGCGGGCCGCGTCCTCGGCCGCAACCTGCGCCGCATACGGCGTGGACTTGCGCGAGCCCTTGAAGCCCATGGCGCCGGCGGACGACCAGGAGATGGTGTTCCCCTGCGCGTCGGTGATGGTGATCATGGTGTTGTTGAACGACGCGTTCACATGCGCGACGCCCGAGGCGATGTTCTTGCGCTCGCGACGCTTAACGCGGGTAGCTTCCTTGGCCATCTTGTCTTCGATCCTTCAGGCGCGCCCGTAACTCCAGGCGCTCGGGACAATGCTCCCGTGGGAGCGGTACGGAGGAAGGCCGGGATCAACCGGCCTTCCCGAAACGTGCGGCAGGGCCGCCGATCACTTCTTCTTGCCGGCGATGGGCTTCGCCGGACCCTTGCGGGTGCGGGCATTGGTGTGGGTGCGCTGGCCGCGCACCGGCAGGCCGCGACGATGGCGCAGGCCGCGATAGCAGCCGAGGTCCATGAGCCGCTTGATGTTCATCGCCACTTCGCGGCGCAGGTCGCCTTCCACGATATAGTCGCGATCGATGGTCTCGCGGATCTGGAGGACTTCCTGGTCGGTCAGCTGGTTGACGCGGCGCTCCAGGGGAATGCCGACCTTCTCCACGATCTCTTCGGCCTTCTTGGAGCCGATGCCGTGAATATACTGAAGCGCGATGATGACGCGCTTGTTGGTCGGGATGTTGACGCCTGCAATACGAGCCACGTGTCTCTCCATGTGGGCGGCCCGTCGATGCGAGCCGCTGGTTTTTCCGCGTCCGGTGGAGGCCGGCCCATGCGGATGATTCATATTCTCCGGGATGAACAAAACCGCGCGCCTCGCTCTCCTTCGAGGGGAGCAAGCCACGCGGTTCGCATCGAGGAAGCCGCGCGAATAGCTGCTTTTTGCCGCGCCGTCAAGCGGTCGCGGCTTCCAGCACCTCCGCGATGTCCTTCGTCACCTCGTCGATGGGCTTCATGCCATCGATCTGGCGGAGCTGGCCGCGCGCCTTGTAATAGGGCGCCACCACGGCCGTATCGCGGTTATAGGCGTCGAGCCGGTGCTTGAACACGTCCGGATCGTCGTCCTTGCGAACGGCCTCGCCACGCGCGCGGGTTTCTTCCGCGCGGCGCATGATTCGCTCCACCAGGGCCGACTGGTCGACCACCAGCTCGATCACGGCGTCGAGCTTCAGGCCCTTCTCCTTGAGCATCACGTCCAGCGCCTCGGCCTGGGCCACGGTGCGGGGGAAGCCGTCCAGGATGAACCCCTTGCGGGCGTCCGCCTCGTCGAGGCGCTCGGCGATGATGCCGATGACGATATCGTCTGAGACCAGTTCACCCGCTTCCATCACCGCCTTGGCCTTCTGGCCGATAGCGGTGCCGGCCGCCACGGCGGCGCGCAGCATGTCACCGGTGGAAAGCTGAACGATGCCGTGCCGAGCCACCAGGCGCTGCGACTGAGTGCCCTTTCCCGCGCCGGGAGGCCCGAGCAGAATCAACCTCATTTCCTTTTCCCCCCACGGAGCTTGGCCTTCTTGACCAGCCCTTCGTATTGGTGGGCCAGCAGATGACCCTGCACCTGCGCCACCGTATCCATGGTCACGCTCACCACGATCAGCAGTGAAGTGCCACCAAAATAGAACGGGACGGCGGCGTAGGAAATCAGCAGTTCGGGGAAGAGGCAGACTGCCGCGATATAGGCCGCGCCCACCACCGTGATTCGCGTCAGCACGTAGTCGATATATTCCGCGGTCCGCTCGCCCGGACGGATGCCCGGAATGAAGCCGCCGTGCTTCTTCAGGTTGTCCGCCGTCTCAACGGGATTGAAGACGATGGCCGTGTAGAAGAAGCAGAAGAACACGATCAGCACCACATACAGCAGCATGTAGAGCGGCTGGCCGTGGCCCAGCAGGCGGGTGGTCGTGTTGAACCATTCCGGCCCGGCGCCCTGCGTGAAGCTGCCGATGGTGGCGGGAATCAGCAGGAGCGAGGACGCGAAGATCGGCGGGATGACGCCCGACGTGTTCAGCTTCAGCGGCAGATGAGAGGACTGCCCCTCATACATGCGGTTGCCGACCTGGCGCTTCGGATACTGGATCAGAAGCCGGCGCTGGGCGCGCTCCATGAACACGATGAAGGCGATGATCACCACGGCCATGATCAGGACGGCCAGGATCAGCGGCGTGGACAGGGCGCCCTGCCGGCCCAGTTCCAGGGTGCGCGCGAAGGCGCCCGGCAGCTCGGCGACGATGCCCGCGAAGATGATCAGCGACGTGCCGTTGCCGATGCCGCGCGAGGTGATCTGCTCACCCAGCCACATCAGGAACATGGTGCCGCCCGTCAGGGTGATGACGGTGGAGATCCGGAAGAACCAGCCCGGATCCGAGACCACGGCACCGGAGCTCTCAAGGCCGACGGCGATGCCGTAGGCCTGGAACAGCGCCAGGATCACGGTGAGGTAGCGGGTATATTGGTTGAGCTGCTTGCGCCCGCTCTCGCCTTCCTTCTTCAGCGCCTCCAGCGTCGGCGAGACGCTGGTGAGGAGCTGGATGATGATGGAGGCGGAGATGTAGGGCATGATGTTCAGGGCGAAGATGGCCATGCGTTGCACGGCGCCGCCCGAGAACATGTTGAAGAGGCCGATAATCCCCTGCTGCGCATTGCGGAAGACGTCCTGCAGCGCGTCGGGATTGATACCGGGGAGCGGGATATACGTCCCGAGGCGATAGACGAGAAGCGCGCCGAGGGTGAACCAAATGCGCTTCTTGAGTTCCTCGGCCTTGCCGAGGGCACCGAAATTCAGGTTCGCTGCGAGTTGTTCCGCCGCCGAGACCATGCCTTGCTCCGCTGGGGCCGGTCGGAAGAAGCCCGGCCTTCGAGTATGAGCGCGCGGGCGCCGCGAACAAGGCGCGCGCCGTCAATCAACTGACGGTCATAGCCGCAAGCGGTGCGTGAGGCCATGGCCCGGATGCCGCGCCCGACAAAAACGACCGCCGACCCGCAAGGCGGGACACGGCGGCCAAACCGAAAAAGGAGGGCAGAGACTGCCCTCCCCTTCCCTATCACTCGGCCGAGGCGTCCTCGACCGGGGCGGTCATGGACACGGAGCCGCCGGCCTTCTCGACCGCGGCGACCGCGGACTTGGTGGCATAGGCCACGTCCAGGTTCACCTTGGAGGTGAGCTCGCCGGAGCCCAGCACGCGGACGCCTTCCTTCGCGCGGCGCAGAACGCCGGCGGAGATGAGGGCCGCCTCGGTCACCGGCTGGGACGCGTCGAGCTTGCCCGCCTGGATGGCGGCCTCGATGCGGCCGAGGGTCACCTCGTTGTAGTCGGGACGGAAGATGTTGTGGAAGCCGCGCTTCGGCAGACGCCGGTGCAGCGGCATCTGGCCACCTTCAAACCCCTTGATCGCCACGCCGGTCCGGGCCTTCTGACCCTTCACGCCGCGGCCGGCGGTCTTGCCCTTGCCGGAGCCGATGCCCCGGCCCACCCGCATGCGCTTCTTGCGCGCGCCGGGATTGTCCCTGATTTCGTCGAGCTTCATCTCGCCTCTCCTCAGTCCACGACGCGGACGAGATGAGCGACTTTCGCGATCATCCCGCGCACCGCCGGGGTGTCCTGCAGGGTCGAACGGCGGTGACGCTTGTTCAGCCCGAGGCCCACGAGGGTTGCTTCCTGGTCAGCCGGACGACGGATCGGGGAGCCGATCTGCTCGACGGTGACGGTTTTGCCTTCAGTCGCGTTCGCCATGGCGCGCTCCTATTGCTTAAGAGCCCGCTCAGTCGGTCGCTTCCGCGTCTTCGACGCGGCGGCGGGACTGGAGCTGCGACACCTTGATGCCACGACGGGCGGCAACCGAACGCGGGCTGTCCTGGTTCTTCAGGGCATCGAACGTGGCGCGCACCATGTTGTACGGGTTGGAAGACCCGAACGACTTGGCGACGACGTCGTGCATGCCGAGCGTCTCGAAGACAGCGCGCATGGGGCCGCCGGCGATGATGCCGGTACCGGCGGGGGCGGCGCGGAGCACCACCTTGCCGGCGCCATGGTGGCCATGCACGTCATGGTGCAGGGTCCGGCCTTCGCGCAGCGGCACGCGGATCAGCGCGCGCTTGGCGCTTTCCGTGGCCTTGCGGATGGCCTCGGGAACCTCACGGGCCTTGCCGTGGCCGAAGCCGACGCGGCCCTTCTGGTCACCCACCACCACCAGGGCGGCGAAGCCGAAGCGCCGGCCGCCCTTCACAACCTTCGCGACGCGATTGATGTGGACGAGCTTGTCCACGAACGTGTTGTCGCGGTCCTCGCGCTCGCCGCGATTATCCCTTTCACGGGCCATTTCGTTCGTCCTTCGCGTCAGAACTCGAGGCCGCCTTCGCGGGCGCCCTCGGCGAGCGCCTTGACGCGCCCGTGATAGATGTAAGCGCCACGATCGAACACGACCGCGGTCACGCCCTTCGCGGTGGCGCGCTCGGCCACCAACTTGCCGATCGCCTTCGCGGCATCAACGTCCGCGCCGGTCTTCAGCGAGCCGCGCAGGTCCTTCTCGAGGCTCGAGGCGGCGACAATGGTCTCGCCCTTCGCGTCGTCGATGATCTGCGCATAGATGTGCTGCGAGGTGCGGTGGACCGACAGGCGCGGACGCCCGTTGGCCGCTGCGCGGAGGGCGCGGCGCACCTTGGCCTTGCGACGCTCAAGCGCCCCGATATCTTTAGCCATGGTTCGCCTCCGTCACTTCTTCTTGCCTTCCTTGCGGAAGATAAACTCGCCAGCGTACTTGACGCCCTTGCCCTTGTACGGCTCGGGGCCACGATACTCGCGGATCTCAGCGGCGACCTGGCCGACCTGCTGCTTGTCCACGCCCGTCACCACGATCTCCGTGGGCTTCGGGGTCACGATCTGGATCCCTTCCGGGATCGGGTAGATCACGTCATGGCTGAAGCCGAGGGACAGGTTCAGGTTCTTGCCCGCGACGGCGGCCTTGTAGCCGACGCCGGTGATCTCGAGCTTCTTCTCGAAGCCCTTGGTCACGCCGTCCACCAGGTTCGCCACCAGGGTGCGGGACATGCCCCACATGGCCTTGTGGCGGTTGGTTTCGCCGCGCATGGACACCTTCAGCTCGGAACCGTTCAGCTCCGCGCCCACTTCCTCAACGAGGGTCACCTGAAGGGCGCCCTTGGGCCCCTTCACCTTCACCGTCTGACCTTCCACGTTGGCGGTCACGCCAGCGGGAATGGCGACGGGATGCTTGCCGATCTTCGACATGTCTTTCTCCGTCGCTCGTCAGAACACAGTGCAGAGCACTTCGCCGCCGACATTCTTGTCGCGGGCTTCGTGGTCCGCCATCACGCCCTGGGGCGTGGACACGATCGCGATGCCGAGACCGTTGGCGACGCGCGGCAGGTTCTTCACCGACGCGTAAACGCGGCGGCCGGGCTTGGACACGCGCGAGATCTCGCGGATGACCGGCTGGCCGTCGAAATACTTCAGCTCGACCTCGAACTCGGTCCGGCCATTGCCCTGGTCGGTCGAGGTGTAGCCGCGGATGTAGCCCTCGTCGCGCAGGACGTCGAGGAGGCTGGCGCGCAGGCGGGAGCCGGGGGTGGACGTCTTGTCCTTGCGGCGCATCTGGGCGTTGCGGATACGGGTGATCAGATCGCCGATGGGATCATTGATAGACATCGGGTTCTCCTCACCAGCTCGACTTGACCAGGCCCGGAACCAGGCCCTGGGAGCCGAGTTCGCGCAGCGCGATACGGCTCATCTTCAGCTTGCGGTAGAACGCGCGCGGGCGTCCGGTCACTTCGCACCGATTACGCACGCGGATCCGCGCCGAATTGCGCGGCAGTTCGGCCAGCTTCAAGGTCGCCGCGAAGCGCTCCTCGATCGGCAGAGTCTTGTCGTTCACGATCTCCTTGAGGCCAGCGCGCTTCGCGGCAAGCTGCTGAGACAGCTTGCGGCGGCGCTCGTTGGTCTCGATCGCGCTTTTCTTCGCCATATCCTGCTCCTGTTCTCCGCGTCTGAGGGGATGGTCCCTCACAGCCGGAAAGCATTCCAAATCGTCTCGCGACGACCGAAGTCGCCGCTAATACACCGTCACTGGCGGAAGGGGAAGTTGAAGGCCTTCAAAAGGGCCCGCGCCTCGTCGTCCGTCTTGGCGGTCGTGCACACGATGATGTCCATGCCCCACATCTGCTCGACGCGGTCATAGTTGATCTCGGGGAACACGATGTGCTCCTTGATGCCCAGGGCGTAGTTGCCGCGGCCATCGAAGCTCTTGGGGTTCAGGCCGCGGAAGTCCCGCACGCGGGGCAGAGCCACGGTCACGAGGCGGTCCAGGAACTCGTACATGCGCACCTTGCGAAGGGTGACCTTCGCGCCGACCGGCTGGTTCTCGCGCAGCTTGAAGTTCGAGATCGCCTTGCGGGCGCGCGTCAGGACCGGCTTCTGGCCGGCGATGAGCGCGAGATCCGCGGCGGCGGTGGTCGCCTTCTTGGTGTCGGCCGTCGCCTCGCCCACGCCCATGTTGATGACGATCTTGTCGATCGTCGGCACCTGCATGGGGTTCGCGTAGCCGAACTGCTCGATCATCTGCGCGCGCACAACCTCGTCATAGAGGGTGCGCAGCCGGGGGGTGTAATTCGCCTCAGCCATCGATCTTCTCCCCGGAACGCTTGGCCACACGGACCTTGCGACCGTCTTCCAGCACCTCGAAGCCGACGCGGGTCGGCTTGCCGTCCTTGGGATCGGCGACCGCGATATTCGACAGGTGGATGGGAGCCTCCTTGGAGATGATCCCGCCCTCCTGGTTCGCGGTCTGGCGCTGGTGACGCTTCACCACGTTCACGCCGCGGACGAGCGCACGCTCTTCCTTCGGCATGACCTGGATGACCTCGCCCGTACGGCCCTTGTCACGGCCGACGAGCACGACGACCTTGTCGCCCTTCTTGATCTTAGCGGCCATCACAGCACCTCCGGCGCCAGCGAGATGATCTTCATGTGGTTCTTCGCGCGAAGCTCGCGCGGAACCGGCCCGAAGATGCGGGTGCCCACCGGCTCCTTCTGGTTGTTGATCAGCACGGCCGCATTGCGGTCGAAGCGGATCACCGAACCATCGACGCGACGGATGTCCTTGGCCGTGCGAACCACGACCGCCTTCATCACATCGCCCTTCTTCACGCGGCCGCGCGGAATGGCTTCCTTGACCGACACCACGATGATGTCGCCCACGTGAGCGTATTTCCGCTTGGAGCCGCCAAGCACCTTGATGCACATGACGCGACGCGCACCGGAATTGTCCGCCACGTCGAGATTGGTCTGCATCTGGATCATGACGCACCTGTTCTCGTCATCCAGCGCCGCCGGCAAACCGGCATTGCCCGTTCAACATGCCCATGCCCGCTCATCGGAACATGGGATTTCCGCCGCGACGCGGTCTCCACTCTTCCCTGTCAGGGGAAAGACGGACCCTGCGTCGGAGCGATTCCCTCAGACCTCTACCCGCTTCTCGCCCTGGACCACGATCCAGTTCTTCAGCTTGGACAGCGGGCGGTGCTCTTCGATCCACACCGTATCACCCACGTGCCAGGCATTCTCCTGGTCATGGGCGTGATACTTCTTGGACCGACGAACGGTCTTCTTCAGCAGCGGATGGGTAAAGCGACGCTCCACCCGAACCACCACGGTCTTGTCCTGCTTGTCGCTCACCACGACGCCTTGGAGCACGCGCTTCGGCATCGCTCGACCTCACTTCGCCTTCGCGGCGTCGCCGCGCTTGGAATTCTGCACGGTCTTGATCCGCGCGATGTCGCGGCGGATCTGCTTGTTCCGTGCCGTGTTCTCCAGCTGACCCGTCGCCTTCTGGAAGCGCAGGTTGAACTGTTCCTTCTTCAGCTTCAGCAGCTCGTCGGTGAGCTGATCCGTGCTGAGGGTCTTAATGTCCTCGGCCTTCATGATCCACTCCTCACTCGGCGATGCGCTGGATGAAGCGCGTCTTGATCGGCAGCTTGGCGGCCGCCAGGGTCAGGGCCTCACGGGCGATATCGACGGACACGCCGTCGATCTCGAACATGATGCGGCCCGGCTTGACCTTCGCCGCCCAGTAGTCCGGGGCGCCCTTGCCCTTACCCATACGGACTTCCGTGGGCTTGGACGAAACGGGCACGTCCGGGAAGACGCGGATCCACACGCGACCCGCACGCTTCATGTGCCGGGTGAGCGCGCGACGCGCGGCCTCGATCTGACGGGCGGTGACGCGCTCCGGCTCCACGGCCTTCAGGCCGAATTCGCCAAAGCTGAGTTCCGTGCCGCCCTTGGCGACGCCATGAATGCGTCCCTTGAACTGCTTGCGGAACTTAGTGCGCTTAGGTTGCAGCATGGCTTATCTGCTTTCTTATCGTTCGCCCGTCAAGCGGCATCGCGATCACGACCGTGGTCGCGATCGCCGCGCTCACGGCGAGGCGGACGACCGCTCGGGCCTTCACCCTCGGCCAGGCGCTTGTCCTGGGCCATGGGATCGTGCTCGAGGATCTCGCCCTTGAAGATCCAAACCTTCACGCCGCACGTCCCGTAGGTCGTGAACGCGGTGGCAGTGCCGTAGTCCACGTCCGCGCGCAGGGTGTGCAGCGGAACGCGGCCTTCGCGGTACCATTCGAGGCGCGCAATCTCAGCCCCGCCGAGACGGCCGGAGCAGTTGATGCGGATGCCTTCCGCGCCGAGGCGCATGGCGGACTGCACGGCGCGCTTCATGGCGCGACGGAAAGCCACGCGGCGCTCGAGCTGCTGGGCGATCGATTCGGCGACAAGGCGCGCGTCGATTTCCGGCTTGCGGATCTCGACGATGTTGATGAAGACCTCCGACTTGGTCATATCGGCGACCTTCTTACGCAGCTTGTCGATGTCGGCGCCCTTCTTGCCGATCACCACGCCCGGACGGGCGGAGTGAATCGTCACCCGGCACTTCTTGTGCGGGCGCTCGATCACCACCTTGGACACGGCCGCCTGCTTGAGCTGCTTCATCAGCATCTCGCGGATCCGGATGTCCTCGTGCAGCAGCTTGCCGTACTCGCCCTTGTTGGCGAACCAGCGGCTGTCCCACGTGCGGTTGATGCCGAGCCGAAGCCCGACCGGATTGACCTTCTGACCCATCAGGCCCGCTCCTCGACTTCCCGCACCACGATGGTGATGTGGGCGAAGGGCTTCTCGATGCGGGACGCACGACCGCGCGCCCGGGGGGAGAACCGCTTCATGACCAGACCCTTGCCCACGTGCGCCTCGGCGACGACCAGGTCGTCGACGTCCAGCTCGTGGTTGTTCTCGGCATTCGCGATGGCGCTCTCGAGGCACTTCTTCACGTCGCGGGCAATCCGCTTGCGAGAGAACTCGAGATCGGCGAGCGCGGTCGCCACCTTCTTGCCGCGGATCAGGCCCGCGACAAGGTTGAGCTTCTGGGGCGACACGCGCAGATTGCGCAGCACCGCCTTGGCTTCGTTATCCGCGAGAGCGCGGGGCTTTGCCTGCTTGCTCATGGCCGATCACCGACGCTTCGACTTCTTGTCGGCCGCGTGCCCGTAATAGGTACGCGTCGGCGCGAACTCGCCGAACTTGTGGCCGACCATGTCTTCAGAGACGTGCACGGGGACATGCTTCTGTCCGTTGTACACGCCGAAATTGAGGCCCACGAACTGGGGCAGGATCGTGGAGCGGCGGCTCCAGATCTTGATGGTTTCGCTGCGACCCGAAGCGCGCGAGGCGTCTGCCTTCTTCAGCAGATAGCCGTCGACGAACGGGCCTTTCCAAATCGCTCTTGACATCAGTCAGGCCCTCACTTCTTCCGCTTGTGGCGGCTGGTGACGATGAACTTGTCCGTCGCCTTGTTGTTGCGGGTCTTCTTGCCCTTCGTGGGGAAGCCCCACGGAGTGACGGGGTGACGGCCGCCCGAGGTGCGGCCTTCGCCGCCGCCGTGCGGATGGTCAACCGGGTTCATGGTCACGCCGCGATTGTGCGGCTTGCGGCCCAGCCAGCGCGAACGACCCGCCTTGCCCAGCGAGATGTTCATGTGGTCGGGGTTCGACACCGCGCCCACCGTGGCATAGCAGGCGCCATGCACGAGGCGCTGCTCGCCCGAGTTCAGGCGAACGATGACGTAGCCCTGATCGCGGCCGACGATCTGCGCATAGGCACCCGCCGAACGAGCGATCTGGCCGCCCTTGCCGATCTTCAGCTCCACATTGTGCACGATGGTGCCAACGGGGAGGCTGGAGAGCGGGCCGGCATTGCCCGGCTTCACGTCCACCTGGTCGCCGGCGATCACGCTGTCGCCGACAGCGAGGCGCTGCGGGGCCAGGATGTAGGCCAGGTCACCGTCCGCATACTTGATGAGGGCGATGAACGCGGACCGGTTGGGATCGTACTCGATCCGCTCGACCGTCGCCGCGACGCCGCGCTTGGAGCGCTTGAAGTCGACGATACGATAGGTCTGCTTGTGGCCGCCGCCACGGAAACGAACCGTGATGCGGCCATTGTTGTTGCGTCCGCCGGAGGAGCTCTTGCCCTCGGTCAGGGTCTTCACCGGCTTGCCCTTGTACAGGCCGGAACGGTCGACGATCACGAGCTGGCGGAGGCTCGGCGTGACCGGCTTGAAATGCTTCAGCGCCATGGTCTTGGCTCCCGTCTCTCGCTCACAGACCGGTCGTGATGTCGATGGTCTGCCCTGCTTCCAGGGTCACGACCGCCTTCTTCACGTCGGACTGGAAACCCTTCCGACCCCGGAAGAACTTCACCTTGCCCTTGCGGACGAGCGTGTTCACGCTCTTCACCTTCACGTCGAACAGACGCTCCACGGCCTCTTTGATCTGAGGCTTCGTGGCCGTGCCGGCGACGTTGAAGACGACCTTGTTGTACTCGCTGGCCGCCGTCGCCTTCTCGGTGATGACGGGCGAGAGGATCACGTCGTAATGACGCGCCTCGATGTTCGGCTGCGGGCTCATTTGAAGCGCGCCTCCAGCGCGTCGACGGCCGCCTTGGTCAGGACCAGGGTGTCACGCCGAAGAATGTCATAAACGTTGATGCCCTGGATCGGCAGCACGTCCACATAGGGGAGGTTGCGCGCGGCCAGAGCCACGTTGGCCTCAACCTCGGCGCCGTCTATGACGAGCACGGAGGCGATCCCCAGCTTCTCGAACCGATCCTTCAGCGCCTTCGTCTTGGCATCGTCGAGCGAGACCTTGTCGAGGACAATGATCTGCTCGGCCTTCGCCTTGGACGAGAGGGCGTGCTTCAGGGCGAGGGCGCGCACCTTCTTCGGCATCTCGATGGCGTGCGAACGCACCACCGGGCCGAAGGCGCGACCGCCGCCACGGAACTGCGGAGCGGACGCCGCGCCGTGACGGGCATTGCCGGTGCCCTTCTGCTTGTACATCTTCTTGGACGTCCGGTTGATCTCGGAGCGTCCCTTGGTGCGGTGCGTGCCCGCCTGGCGGCGCGAAAGCTGCCAGGTCACGCAACGGTGCAGAATGTCCGCGCGGGGCTCCAGGCCGAAGATCTCGTCCGAGAGAGTGACCGAGCCAGCATCGGCACCGTCGAGCGTCTTGACGGTGAGTTCCATCACGCGCCCTCCTCGTTCGAAGCTTCAACCGCGACTTCCGCCACGGCGCCATTGGTCTCGCGCAGCTTGAACGCGCCCGGCTTGGGGGCTTCGTTCGGCAGGCGCTTCTTCACGGCGTCGCGCACCATGATCCAGCCGCCGGCATGGCCGGGGACCGCGCCTTCGACGGCGATCAGGCCGCGCTCGACGTCGGTCATGACGACCTTCAGGTTCTGGGTGGTGACGGTGACGTCGCCCATGTGACCCGGCATCTTCTTGTTCTTGAAGGTCTTGCCGGGATCCTGACGGCCACCGGTCGAGCCGATGGAGCGGTGAGAGATGGACACGCCGTGAGAGGCGCGCAGACCACCGAAATTGTGGCGCTTCATGCCGCCGGCAAAGCCCTTACCGATGGTGGTGCCGGTGACGTCCACGAACTGGCCCACGACGAAGTGGTCAGCGGTGATCTCGGCACCCACCGGGATAAGGTCCGCCTCGGCGACGCGGAACTCCGCAAGCTTGCGCTTGGGCTCCACCTCGGCGATGGCGAAATTGCCGCGCTCGGCGCGCGTCACATTCTTCGGCTTGCGGCGTCCGGCTCCAAGCTGGAGCGCCACATAGCCATTCTTGTCGAGCGTGCGGTGGGCAACCACCTGGCAGCTCTCAACCTTCAGCACCGTGACCGGAACATGTTCACCGGCATCCGTAAAGATGCGGGTCATGCCGACCTTCTGGGCGATGACGCCTGACCGCATGGTCGTGTCTCCTCGCCTCACGTCAGAGCTTGATTTCGACGTCAACGCCGGCGGCGAGGTCGAGCTTCATGAGCGCGTCCACCGTCTGGGGCGTCGGATCGACGATATCGAGCAACCGCTTGTGAGTACGCATCTCAAACTGCTCGCGCGACTTCTTGTCGATGTGCGGAGAGCGATTGACGGTGAACTTCTCGATCCGCGTGGGAAGCGGGATCGGGCCGCGGACCTGGGCGCCGGTGCGCTTGGCCGTGGCGACGATCTCGCGCGTCGAGGCGTCAAGAATGCGATGATCGAACGCCTTGAGGCGGATCCGGATGTTCTGGCCGTTCATGGCTCTGTGGCTCCAACAAAAAGAGGCGCGCAGGCGACCCACGCGCCCCGTTTCATTTCTTCATTCACTCGATGATGGCGGCGACGACGCCGGCGCCGACGGTGCGACCGCCTTCACGGATGGCGAAGCGCAGCTTCTCCTCCATGGCGATCGGGACGATCAGCGTCACGTCCATGGACACGTTGTCGCCCG
>JACESF010000016.1 GCA_013911975.1 Hyphomicrobiales bacterium
GGTGCGGGGCAGGCGGGGAGGCATCGGGTCGTCCACCTCGATCGATCGCACGCGGGCCGCCTGCGGGCTCGGGCTCTGGAGCTATGACGTGAAACGCCTTGCGCTTCAATGTGCCGGACCCGGAGATTGTTTGCATGCGCGCAAAAAATGTGGATGCCGGGCGCGCTGGTCCCGGCCCATGGCGGCCGGGAACCGGCGGTTCGGGTTGAAACCACCGCTAACCTATTGATAGACAGCGGCTCGATGACGGGAGCGGGGAGAGAGCGGTGCTGGACGAGGGGTTCGTGCAGGCGGCCGAGGGCACCCTGCGGGCGGCCTTGCCGCGATGGGGCCTCGCCCCCGATGCGCGGCTCGCGCGCCTGTCCGTGTCCGAGAACGTGGCCTTCCGCGCGCAGGACGGCACGCGCGACCTTGTGCTGCGCGTCCATCGCCCCGGCTATCACGACCGCGCCGAGATCGCCTCCGAACTCGCATGGCTCCAGGCCCTGGACGGGCAGCTTCCGGTGCCGCGCCCGGTGGCGGCGGAGGGGGGCGACTTCATCCTGGACCTCATGCCCGGCGGCCGGCGCCATCATGTGGTGGCGTTCCAGTATCTCGCGGGCGCCGCGCCCGAGCCGGGGGCCGATCTCGGTGCGTGGTTCACGGAACTGGGGGCGCTGACGGCGCGGCTGCACCTCCAGGCGCGCGCCTGGCGACGGCCGGAGGGATTCCGGCGCAAGGTCTGGACCTTCGACACCATGATCGGTTCGGCGCCGCACTGGGGCGACTGGCGCGCGGGCCTCGGTCTCGAGCCGGAGGGCGCGCGGGTGATCGGGCGGGCGGCGGCGCGGCTGGAGCGGGAGCTGGCGGCCATCGGCCAGGGACCGGACGTGTTCGGCCTCATCCATGCGGACCTGCGGCTCGCCAATCTGCTGGTGGACGGCGCGCGCCTGTCGCTCATCGATTTCGACGATTGCGGCTTCTCGTGGTTTCTCTACGACTTCGCGGCGGCGGTGAGCTTCATCGAGCACGAGCCCTACATTCCCGCCCTCGCGGAGGCGTGGGCGGCGGGATACCGGCGGATTGCGCCCCTGACGGACGCCGACGCGGCGCTGCTGCCCCTGTTCGTGACGCTGCGCCGCATCCTGCTCACCGCGTGGCTCGCCTCCCACAAGGAGACCGACACCGCCCGCGCGCTGGGGCCGGACTATACGCGCGGGACGGTGGATCTGTGCGAGGCGTACCTCGTGCGTTAGGGGCGGGTCAGGCCGCCAGGCGGGCGACGAGCATCACGCCGCCCAGCGCGATGGCCGCGCCCGACGCGCGCACCAGGACCGCGCCGTGGCGCTCGCCCATGCGGGCGATGCCCATGCCGAGGCCGATGCCCGCCAGATGCAGCGCGGCGGTGGCGGCGACGAAGCCCAGGCCATAGGCGAGCCCGCTGGCATCGTCGGGCATTTCGGCGCCATGGGCATGCCCGTGGAACAGCGCGAAGAAGCCGGCGATGGCCATGGCGCCGGCCAGCGGAAGGGTCACGCCGAAGGCCACGGCGGCGCCCAGCACGACCACCGACAGCGCGATGGCGATCTCGACATACGGCAGGTCGATGCCGGACGCGCCCAGCGCGCCGCCCACCACCATGAGGGCGACAAAGGTGAGTGGCACGGCCCAGACCGCGCGGCCGCCGGACTGCCAGGCCAGGATGCCGACCGCCACCATCGCGAGCACATGGTCAAGGCCGGTGAGAGGGTGAAGGAAGCCGTGTGCCAGCCCGTGGGCATCGCCAACACCGGTATGGGCGAAGGCCATGGAGGGCAGGAGTGTCAGGAAGCCGGCAGCGAGAAGGGGGCGGAGCGAGCGCATCATTGTGTGTTGGTCCCTCTGGTTGGAAGCATGCTAGATCGTGGACACGCCGTCGTGAACCTCCATCCTGACGCCATCTGTTCGGAGGGCGCGGCGCGCGGGCGGGCGCGGTTGGCACCGCCGTGCGGTATTGGTATGCAGTGGCAGTCCCGTTTCTCAGCGAGTGAGCCCATGAGCCGCGATTTCTCCGTTCTGCGTGTCTGCGCTTTGGCCGGCGCTCTCGTCCTGGCGGGCATGGGCGGCGCCTTCGCCCAGGCCCCGGCCCCCGCCGCGCCCGCGCAGCAGCCGAAGAAGCCTGCCGCCGCCGCTCCCGCCGCCGCGAAGCCCGCTTTGGGCGCCGCCGAGGATGACGGCCCGAGCCGCACCAGCGCCACCTATGACGACTGGGTGGTGCGCTGCGAGCGCGGCGAGGGTACGGGCGGCGCCAAGGTCTGCGAAGTGGCGCAGACGCTCCAGATCGGCAATCCGCAGCAGAACCTCGTGGCGCAGGTGGTGTTCGGCAAGCTGAAGAGCGACGCGCCGCTGCGCCTCGTGCTGCAATTGCCCGTCGGCGTCTGGCTGCCGGCCGGCGCCCAGCTCACGGTGGGCGACAATGGCAAGCCCCTGCCGGTGGCCTTCAAGTTCTGCATCCGCGCCTGCATCGCCGACACGGACCTGACCCCCCAGCAGGCGAGCGCCCTGTCCGCCGCCACGGGCGCCGGGTCCCTGGCTTTCCAGGACCGCAACCAGGCGCAGATCACGCTTCCCATTTCCCTCAAGGGGTTGTCGGCCGCGCTGGCGGCGCGCGACAAGATGTGAGCGATTAGATGCGCTGCAGTGTCCATGCTGCAGCGCATCAGGGATGCCGTTTTCGCATGGCATGACTTTTATTGTTTGATATCAGTTTGATGGCCCGCCTCAGGGTCGTGCCGACCCCTTGCGGCATAGGTCAGCCTTCTTGACCATTGTTGCAATGCACCTAGATTGCGCCTCCGGGGCTTGAAGGAGGTCCGCATGAACATGGAGCAGAGCGAGGCGATCCCGGTGATTCGCCGCCTTTGGCCGGCGGAATCCCTGTTGCTTCGGGACCATCTCCTGCGGCTCGACGCGGACAGCCGGCGCAGCCGGTTCGGTTCTTCGGTGAGCGAGGAATTCGTCACCCATTATGCCGGGCGGGTGTTCCGCTCCGGCTCCATCGTGCTCGGCGCCTTCCTGGAGGGGACGCTGCGCGCGGCGGGCGAGCTTTATCCCCTGTCCGAGATCCTCGCCAAGGAGGCGGAGGCCGCGTTCAGCGTGGAGACCGAGTATCAGGGGCACGGCGTGGGCACCCAGCTCATGGAGCGCATCATCCTGGCGGCCCGCAACCGGGGCATCCGCACCCTGCAGATGAACTGCCTCGCCTATAACCGGCCCATGCAGAAGATGGCCCGCAAGTTCGACGCCGACCTCGCCTTCGAGAGCGACACGGTGATCGCGCAGGTGATCGCGCCCTTTCCCACGGCCCTGTCCCTGGCCGAGGAGGCGAACGCGGAAGCGCGCGGGGTGGCGGGCGCCATCTTCCAGGCCCACCGCGATGCCGCCGAGCGCGTGTTCGACCTGTTCCTGCCGACGCCCCGCGCCGCCTGAGGCCCTGCCGGGCTCAGTGGGACACGGTCTTTGAAAGCAGGTTCACCACCAGCACGCCCGCGATGATGAGGCCGAGGCCCACGATGGCCGGAAGGTCCAGCTTCTGGCCGTAGAGCACGGCGCCGATGGCCGCCACAAGGACGATGCCCACCCCGGACCAGACCGCATAGGCGATGCCCACCGGCATGGTGCGCAGCACCAGGGACAGGCAGTAGAAGGCGATCGCATAGCCCACCGCCACGATGATGGACGGGCCGAGCCGGGTGAAGCCCTCGGCGGCCTTGAGCGCGGAGGTGGCGATCACTTCCGCCACGATGGCGATGAGTAGGTACAGGTAGGTCATGGCGGCATGGAAGGGATGGTGCCCTTTCCCGTCAACGATTTTCTGTCCGCACCCCGCGCGGCCGCGTGGAGAAGCCGGTCCCCCTGGCGCCCCGGCGCCTGATCCCGATTCGGCCGGCCCCACCGGTCGCTAGTGGAAATTGCGCCCCTTATGGACCGCGCTGCGCGCATCCGCCGGCCCGGACAGGGCGCCGCGCGGGTCCGGCCGCGGCGGCCGGCGGCCCTCGTCCGTGCGCAGCGACGGCTCGATGCGCGCGCCCTCCGCGCCCACCCGTTCCAGGAGGTGGCTCCAATCCTCCAGATGGTCCGCCACCAGATGGACCACGCCCGCCGCGTTCTGGAGGCGCCCGGTGACGCCTACCAGGCGCGCGCCCATCACCACGGGGCGATAGGTCTCGAACACGCGGGGCCAGATGATGATATTGGCCCAGCCCCCCTCGTCCTCGATGGTCATGAAGATGACGCCGCTGGCGGTGCCCGGCCGCTGGCGCACCAGGACGAGGCCGGACAAGGCGAGGCGCCGCCCGGTGCGCAGCTCCGGCAGGCGGGCGGCGGGCGTGATGCCGCGCCGCTCCAGGGTGTCGCGCAGGAAGGCGACGGGGTGGTCCTTCAGGGACAGCTTGAGGTGCCGGTAGTCCGCGATCACCTGCGCGCCCGGGGGCAAGGTCGGCAGGTCCACGTCCGGTTCGTGTGCGGCGGTGGCGGCGGCGCGGAACAGGGGCAGGTCGTCCTTGTCGCCGGAGCGGCGCAGCCCTCGCACCGCCCACAGGGCCGCGCGCCGGTCCAGCCCTAGGGAGCGGAAGGCATCGGCATCCGCGAGGCGTTCCAGGGCGGCGGGCGTGAGGCCGGTGCGCAGCCACAGGTCGCGCACGCTGTCATAGCCCGCGCCCCGCCGCGCCGCGATCACCTGCCCGTCCGCCTCCCGCAGGCCGTCCACCTGCCGCAGCCCCAGCCGCACCGCGTGGCTTGTGCGCAGGGCCGGGGCCATGTCGCCATGGCGGGCATGGAGCCGCGCGGCGGGGGCGCCCGCGTCCGGCTCCAGCGCGTGGTCCCAGAAGGAGGCGTTGATGTCCACGGGGCGCACCTCCACCCCATGCTCGCGCGCGTCGCGCACCAGCTGGGCGGGCTGGTAGAAGCCCAGCGGCCAGGCGTTCAGCATGCCCGCGAGGAGGACGTCCGGGTAATGGCATTTGAGCCAGGCGGAATCGTAGACCAGCAGCGCGAAGCTCTCCGCATGGGAGCGGGGGAAGCCGTAGGAGCCGAAGCCCTCGATCTGCTTCCACAGGCTTTCCGCGAAGGCGCGGCTGTAGTTGCGGGCGATCATCCCGTTGATCAGCCGCGCATGGAACGTGCCGATGGTGCCTGTCTTTTTGAAGGTGGCCATGGAACGTCGCAACTGGTCGGCCTCTTCCGCCGTGAAGCCGGCCGCCGTGATGGCGATCTGCATCACCTGCTCCTGGAACAGGGGCACGCCCAGCGTGCCTTCCAGCACCTCCTTCAGCGCCTCCGAGGGGTAGTCCACCTTGTCGATGCCCTGCTTGCGGCGCAGATAGGGGTGCACCATGCCGCCCTGGATGGGGCCGGGGCGCACGATGGCCACCTCCACCACGATGTCCTCCATGCTGGCGGGCTTGAGGCGCGGCAGCATGGTCTGCTGGGCGCGGCTTTCCACCTGGAAGACGCCGATGGAATCCGCGCGCTGGAGCATGGCGTAGACCGCCGCGTCCTTCTGGTCGTCCAGGGCGCCGATGCGCGCGCAGGGGATCGCGTAATGCGCCTCCAGCAGCCCGAAGCATTTCTTCAGCGCCGTGAGCATGCCGAGGGCGAGCACGTCCACCTTCAGCAGGCCCACGGATTCCAAGTCGTCCTTATTCCATTCGATGATGGGCCGCTCCTCCATGGCGGAGCGGGTGAGGGGCACGGTCTCGTCCAGCCGGTCATGGGTCACCACCATGCCGCCCACATGCTGGGAGAGGTGGCGGGGAAAGCCCATGAGGTCGCGGCTCAGCGCCAGCACCTGGGCGAGGCGGTGGTCCGTGGGGTCGAGCCCCAGCCGGCGCGCCTCGCTGTCCTTCACCCCGGCTTCCGACCAGCCCCAGACCGAGCCCGCCAACGCGTCCAGCGTGTCCTGGGAGAGGCCGAATACCTTGCCCACGTCGCGCACCGCCGAGCGGGTGCGGTAGGAGATGGTGGTGGCCGCGAGCCCGGCATGGGCGGCGCCGTAGCGGGCATAGACGAATTGCAGCACCTCCCCGCGCCGCTCATGCTCGAAATCCACGTCGATGTCCGGCGGCTCGGCCCGGTTCCGGGAGATGAAGCGCTCGAACAGGAGCGAGGCCTTCATGGGGTTCACCTCGGTCAGTCCGAGGCAGTAGCAGACGGCGGAATTGGCGGCCGAGCCGCGCCCCTGGCAGAGGATGTCGCGGGAGCGGGCGAAGCGGACGATCTCGTCCACGGTGAGAAAATAGGGCGCGTAGCCCATCTCCGCGATCAGCGCCAATTCATGGTCGAGCGCGTCGCGGACCTTGGGCGGGATGCCCTGCGGATAGCGCCGGGCGGCGCCCGCCCAGGCCCGCGCGGTCAGCGTCTCCTGGGGCGTGCCCTCGCCCGGGCGGCTCTCGCGCGGATAGGTGGGCTTCAGGTCGGCCAGGGAAAAGGCGAGGTCCGCCGCGAAGGCGGCGGTCTCCTCCAGGGCCTCGGGCGCGGCGCGGAACAGGCGGGCCATCTCGGCGGGCGGCTTCAGGTGGCGCTCGCCATTGGCCTCCAGCAGGCGGCCCGCCCCGTCCAGGGTGGCATGGGCGCGGATGCAGGTGAGCACATCCTGCAGGGGGCGGCGGCCGGGCGCGTGACAGAGCACGTCGCCCACCGCCAGGAGCGGCAGGCCCGCGCCCCGGGCGGTCTCGCGCAGCCGCGCGAGGCGGCGCCCGTCGTCGCCCCGGCGGGGCAAGGTGGCGGCGAGCCAGAGCCGGTCCCCCGCCGCCTCCCGGAGCTGCCCGAGCAGGCGGCCGAACGCCTCCGGCAGGCGGCGCGGGGGCAGGAGCGCGAGGTTGAGCCCCTCCTGCCATTCCAGCAAGTCTTCCAGCCGCAGCACGCAATCCCCCTTGTCCGCCCGCATGTTGCCGGCGGTGAGCAGGCGGCAGAGGCGGCCGTAGGCGGCGCGGTCGCGGGGATAGGCGAGGATGTCCGGCGTCCCGTCCCGGAAGGCGAGGCGCGTGCCGATGGCGAGCCGGAAATGGGGCGGAACCTCGATCGTCTCCTCTTCCTCTTCCTCGCCCGTCCCCTGCGTCGCCGCCCCGGGTTCCCCGTCTGCCGGAGGAGCCGCTCCGGCCTGTCCCCTCTCGGCTTCCTCCCGCAGCGCCGCCAGCCGTTCCGCCGCTGCCTGCGCCTTGCGGTCGGCGGCGGCGCGCAGGGCCTGGATCTGGCTGTGGGCGCGCACCACGCCCGCCAGCGTGTTGCGGTCGGCGATGCCGATGCCCGCATAGCCCAATTGCAGCGCCGCCCGCACATATTCCTCCGGGTGGGAGGCGCCCGTGAGGAAGGTGAAATTGGTGGTCGCGGCCAGCTCGAAATAGGACGGCGCGCTCATCCGAACAGCCCGTGCACATACCAGGCGGGGCGGTCGGTCTCGGTACCGAACAGGCCGGAGCGGAACAGCCAGAAGCGCCGGCCGTCCTGTGTCTCCACGCGGAAATAGTCGCGGGTGGGGCTGAATCCCTCTTCCCGCCACCAGGGGGCGGCGATGCGCTCGGGCCCTTCCGCCCGGGCCACGTCGTGGAGCACGCGCCGCCAGCGGAAGCGCGCGGGCGGCCCGTCCGGCACCTCCGCCATGGCCTCGATGGGTTCCGGCGGGGCGAACAGGAGCGGCGGGCGGCCCGGTCCGGCCATGTCGCCGGCGGCAAGGTCCGGCGCGTCGAGCGCGGCGGGGTCGAAGGCGCGCCGGGCGGCCTGGGCGGGCACCAGCCGTCCCGCCTCCTCGGGAATGTGCGCGTCCGCGTGCCGGGGCAGCAGCACCCGCTCGCGCCCCAGCCGGGCCGCGAGGCGGTCCAGCAGCGCGTCGAGGGCGTCCGCGTCCGCGCGGTCGGTGTCGAACCCCTCCTGCCGGGGCGCCAGCGGCTCGGCGAGGGGGGCGGACAGGCGCAGCAGGTCGAAGCCGAACCCGGCCTCCAGGCTGGTGAGCGCGGCCACCTTCTCCGCGAACAGCCGGGCGACGAGGGCGGGATCGCGCACCGGCCGTCCGCTGCCCACGGCGAGGCGGGTCAGCTTGCCGTCCACCCGGAACAGGCAGAGGTCGAGCCGCCGCGCGCCGAGGCCATGGCGCTCCAGGGCCTGGGCGAGGGTCTGCGCCAGGTGGCGGGTGAGGCCCAGCACGTCCTCCACCCGCTCGATGGGTTCGTTCAGTGCCTTTTCCACGCTGAAGCGGGGCGGGGGGAAGCGATGGACGAGGGCCGCGCGGCGCAGGCCCGTGGTCGCCTCCAGCCGCTCCAGCAGCGCCGCGCCGAAGCGGGCGGCGAGGGGCGCGCGCGGCTTGTCCCGCAGGTCGGCGATGCGCGTGAAGCCGAGGCGGGCGAGGGCGGCGAGGGTCGCCGCCTCCAGCCGCAGCGCGGCCAGGGGCAGGGGCGCCAGCAGGGCGGCGAGGTCCCGCTCGGGCGGCACCACGAGGCCGCGCCGGCCGGAGAAGCGGGCGAGGGCGGCGGCGGCGTCGGGCGTCGCGGCGATGGCGGCGCGGGCGGAATAGCCGCTTGCCGCCAGGCGCCCCAACAGGTCGCGCAGCAGGGCCGGCTCGCCGGAAAACAGGTGGGCGCAGCCGGAAATGTTCAGCACCAGCCCGTCGGGGGCATCCAGGGCGAGGAGCGGGGTATAGCGCTCGCAGGCATCGGCCAGGGCCTCCAGCACGCGGGCGTCGGCCTCCGGCGCGTGGGGTGCCACCTGGAGGGTGGGATGGCGCGCGCGGGCGTCGGCCAGCGGCAGGCCGGGCCGCAGGCCGAGGGCGGCGGCGGCGGTGTTGAGCGCCGCGAGCCGCATGGCATTGCCCGCCTGCGTCACGCTCGCCCGCGGCAGGGCGCGGGCCTCAGGCGGTAAGGCTTCCTCGATCCGGTCGGTGGAGAGATGGTCCAGCCACAGGCTGAGATAGCGCCGCCCGCCGGCGTCCGGTGCCTGCGTCATGCCGGGCCTCCCGCGTGTCCAACCCGCCCCGGCCCGCGTCGAGGACGAAGCCGTCCCGCCCCGGCACTAGCCGCCAGGCGCCCGGCGGCCCGTGGCGGTTGCGCGTGAGGTCGGCGGACAGGCAGGGAGCGCCGAGGCCGCCGAAGGCGTCCAGGGGCCGGCTCGTCGCCGGGGCGATGCGCCAGCGGGTCACGGCGGCGCAGGGGGCCGTGTCCGGCGCGGGGCGCAGGAGCAGGCCGAGCCCGCCGCCCGCCCGCGCCGCCAAAGAGAGGCGCCGCGTGGCGGTGAGGGCGTCGGGCAGGGGCGTTCCCACCTCGCCGAGGACGGCGGCCAGTCCGCTGCATTTCAGGGCCTCCTCCATCACCAGCAGGGCCTCCTCGGCCCGGCGCACGCGCACCAGGATCAGCGCGCCTTCCGGCAGTCCCGCCGCCTCCAGTCCCGGACCGTAGAGCCACCCGCCCTCGTAGCCGGCCACGTCCTGCTGGACCGCGAGAACGGGACGGCGCCGCCGCCGCAGGGCCCGCGCGGCGAGCGCGAGGCCGAAGGCCAGCAGGGCGCCCTCCTGGCCCGGCGCGGCGGTGGAGGCCGCATGCAGGGCGCCGAGGGCGAACCCGCCGCCCAGCGTGTGGTCCACGTCCGCGATGCCGAGGGGCAGGATGGCGGGGTCCCTCCCTGCGTCTCCCAGCCCCGCGCCGTCCGGGGCCTCGGCCCAGGCGTTTGCCCGTCCCGCCCGTCCGGTCGGGGCGGGCCCGGCTTCCAGGGCGGCAATGCGGCGCCGGAGCCCCGCAAGCTCGGCCGAGCCGGGTGGCGACATGATCTCGGTCCAATGTTCACTATTCGTTCTTATTGATTCCGCGCCCAGGTCGCAGAGTCAAGCCGCCCGTCGCGGGCGGGCCTTCCCTCAGCGCTCGGTGAGCTTCAGCTCGATGCGGCGGTTGCGGGAGAGGGCGTCCTCGGAGGTGCCGCCGTCCATGGGCTGGTATTCGCCGAAGCCCGCGGCGATGAGGTGCTGGGGCTGCACGCCCTTGCTGATGAGATATTGCACCACGGCGATGGCGCGCGCGGCGGACAATTCCCAGTTGGAGGGGAATTGCGGGGTGGAGATGGGGCGCGAATCCGTGTGCCCGTCCACCCGGATGGCCCAGGAGATGTCCGGCGGGATCTGCTTCTCCAGCTCCAGGATGGCGCTGGCGAGCTGGTCCAGGGCCGCGAGGGCCTCGGGGCGAGGGGTGGCGGAGCCCCGGTCGAAGAACACCTCGGACTGGAACACGAAGCGGTCGCCGACGATGCGGATGTCCGGCCGGTTGCCCAAGATGTCCCGCAGGCGGCCGAAGAATTCGGAGCGGAAACGGCTCAGCTCCTGCACCCGCTGGGCCAGCGCCACGTTCAGCCGGCGGCCGAGGTCGGCGATCTTGGACTGGCTTTCCTGGTCGCGCTTCTCGGAGACGTTCAGCGCCTCCTCCAGCGCGGCCATCTGGCGGCGCAAAGCGAGAATTTGCTGGTTCAGGATCTCGATCTGGGCGATGGCGCGGGCGGCCGCGTCCTTCTGCATGTCCAGCTCGCGCATGAGGCCCTGTTCGCGGGAGGGGTCGGGCGCGGCCGGGGCGGGGGCGCCCACCGCGCCGCGCAGCCGGTCTCGCTCCGCCTCCAGGGCGGCGAGGGAGGCGCGCAGGGCGCTCACCTCGCCCTCCGCATTCTGGCTGGTGGCCCGTTCCAGGGAGAGCAGCTCGGTCAATTGCCGGATCTGCGCCTGGAGGCGCTGGAGGACATTGTCCTTGCCGGTCATTTCCTGCGTGAGGAAGAACTGCGTGATCATGAAGACCGACAGCAGGAAGATGAAGACCAGCAGCAGGGTGGAGAGGGCGTCGACGAAGCCGGGCCAGTAGTCGATGGTGCGCTCGCGCCCGCGCCGTCCCAGGGCCATGGGTCAGCTCCCGCGCGGCTCGGGCCCGGCGCCGGTCTCGGCCTCCAGCCCGTCGATGCTGCGGTCGAGGCGATCCACGATGCGCCGCAATTCCTCCTGCTGGGCGGCCTGCACCTCCACCATCTGCTTCAGCAGCGCCTGTTCGGAGCGCATGTGCGTGACAAGGCCCTGGAGGCTTTCGGCGAGGTGCGCCATGGCGCTGGTGACGCGCTGGGTGCCCGCCTCCGCCATGGTCTTGTCCAGCCGGTTGATGGCCTCCACCAGGGGGCCGGTCTCCAGCGCGGGCGGCGGGGGCAATGCGAGAGGGGGCGGCGCGCTTTCCACCACCGCCACCGGCTCGGCATAGCGCACCGGCGCGGGGATGGAGGCGGAGGGCACGGCCTCGCCGATGTCACGCACCGTGGTGGAGAGCCAGTCCTCGAGGTCGGTATAGAAGCGGTTCTGCGCCTGGCCCGCCTGGAGGTCCAGGAAGCCGAGCACCAGCGAGCCGGCGAGGCCGAACAGCGAGGACGAGAAGGAGATGCCCATGCCGCCCAGCGGGGCGGCGAGGCCGCGCTTGATCTCCTCGAACACCGAGCCGGAATCCGGCCGGATTTCCAGCGCGCCGATGACGTTGCCGATGGAGGAGACGGTCTCCAGCAGGCCCCAGAAGGTGCCGAGCAGGCCGAGGAACACCAGCAGGCCGGTGAGGTAGCGCGCCGTGTCGCGCGCCTCGTCCAGGCGCGTGCCGATGGAATCCAGGATGGACCGCATGGTGGCCTGGGAGATGGACATGCGCCCGATCCGGTCGCCCAGCAGCGCCGCCATGGGCGCGAGCAGGGTGGGCGCCCGGGACACCGCGAGGCCGGGGTCGGCGAGGCGGAAGGAATTCACCCAGTCCACTTCCGGGAACAGCCGCGCCACCTGGCGCAGCGCCAGCACGATGCCGATGGCGAGCACGCCGAAGATGACGCCGTTGAGGCCGGGATTGTGCAGGAAGGCTTCGGCGATCTGCCGGTAGAGCACCGAGGTGAGCGCGATGCACAAACCCAGGAAGACGATCATCCGGACGAGAAAGATGCGCGGCGAGGAGACCTTGATGAATGGATCGACGATGCGCGCCATGTTCGCTCCCGCGGGTCCCTTCCCGGAAACGGACTATGGCATACACGCGGGAGAATGACACCCGCATGGCACTGGATCTGGAGGGTAATCCCGCCCGGCGTCGCGCTTGCGGCGGGGCGGGTCGGTCCGCCGTCAGGCGCGCTTGAGGAGCGCCAGGAGGTCGCGGTGCATGTCCTCGTTGCCGGCGATCACGTCGCCCTTGTCGAGGATCTTGTCGCCGCCGTCGAGGTCCGAGGCGAAGCCGCCCGCCTCGCGCACCAGGACGAGGCCCGCCGCCATGTCCCAGGCTTCGAGGTCACGCTCCCAGAAGGCGTCGAAGCGGCCCGACGCCACCCAGGCGAGGTCGAGCGCGGCGGCGCCGGTGCGGCGCAGGCCCGCTACCTGGGTCTGGACGGCGGCCAGTTCCTTGTTGAACCGGGCATGGTTGCCCCGGCCGAGATGGGGCAGGCCGCAGCTCACCACGCACTCGGCGAGCTTGCGGCGGGCCGCCACGCGCAGGCGGCGGTCGTTGAGATAGGCGCCCTGGCCCTTCTCGGCCACGTACAGCTCGTCGGCCACGGGATTGAAGATCACGCCCGCATAGGGGATGCCGTTGCGCACCAGCGCCACCGAGACCGCGAACATGGGAATGCCGTGGAGGAAGTTGGTGGTGCCGTCCAGCGGGTCGATGACCCATTCGTTGGAGATGTCCGTCCCCTCGACCCGGCCGCGCTCCTCCATGAGGAAGCCGAAGCCCGGCCGCGCCTTGGACAGTTCGGCGAACAGGATCTCTTCCGCCTTCCGGTCCGCCGCCGAGACGAAGTTCGCCGGGCCCTTGGCGGAGACCTGGAGATTCTCGACCTCGCCGAAATCGCGGACGAGGGCGCGGCCCGCCTTGCGGACGGCCTGGACCATCACGGTCATGAGGGGGGTGCGGATCATGTCGTCGTCCTGCCAGTGCGCCGGGCCGCGCGCGGCAACCGTGAGGGGGAATGGAAGCGGCTTCGTGTGCCCGTCCCCGGCCGCGCCGTCAAGGCATGGCTGGGGCAGCCCTTCTGCATGCCGCCGCAACCCCCGGCACGGAGCGCCGTTCAAGCGCGCGATCGCCCGCAGGACGCGCCGTCATGGGGGGCTTGTCCCGAGCGTCCACGGGGCGCCGCCGGGGAATGACGCGCGAAGGCGTGGATGCCCGGGACAGGCCCCGGTTTTTACCGAGACCGACAAACGGGATGATGGGGTGTCAATCGCAGGCTTGTGGCCGGGTTTTCCGGTGCGTTCGATCCAATCGAGGATTGCGCCAAGCTCTCCTTGCAGGGTGATGGAGAGGTCGCGGCGCATCGGGCCGGGGGTGATGATGATGCCGTCGATGATCTCGCGGATCGCCTCGGCCGCCTCTGCCGCGTCGTCGGGGTGGTCGAGCGCGGCGGTCAGGCGCTCGATCCTACGCCGGTAGGTCTCGGCAATGCCGGGGTGGATGTCGGGAACGTCCTGTGGCGCGTCGGAGAGACGGGCGGTGAGGCTGTCCTGTCGGGCCTCAAGCTCGGTCAGGCGGTCGGACAGGGCGCGGTGATACCCGCCTTGCTCGATGACGCGCACGATCTCGGCAATGGCTTTCGTGATGTCGCCCAGTTCCTTGCGGCTGGCTTCGGCCGAGTTTCGGCGGTCGCGATTGAGCCGGTTGGTTTCCTCGGCATAGACTCGCATGGCCTCGGCGGCGATCTCCGGCGTCATCATTCGCTCGCACAGGCCGGCCAGCACACGCGCTTCCAGAGCCTTGCGGTCCACGGTGCGGGCGTTGTCGCAGCCATTGCCCAGCACATGATTGGTGCAGGCGTAGCGGTCCTGCCCGCGACGGGCATAGGAGCCGCCGCAGCAGCCGCAGAACAACAGGCCGGACAGCAGGGTGCGCGGGCGATGGGTGGCGTTGAGGCCGCCATTTCGGGCGAGGCTGCGCTTCATGCCCTCGCGCGATGCCTCGATCTGGGTCTTGTACCGAGCGGTCAGCTCGTCCTGCCGCGCCTTGGCGGCGTCCCATAGCTCCTGCGGCACGATGCGAAGCTCGGGAGCCTCCGAACGTATCCATTCGCTTTCGGGATTGACCCGATAGGCGAAGTGACCCGTATCGGGGTTTTTCAGCTTCTTCTGCCGGTTCCAGCGGATCACGCCGACGTAAAGCTCGCAATTGAGGATGCCGGAACTGATGATGCGGTTGCCCCTGATGGTGGTGTCGTTCCAACGCTTGCCGGTGGGGCTGGGGATGCCGTCGCGGTTCAAATCGGCGGCGATGCGCTGCGGCCCCTTTCCGGCGACATATTCGCGGAAGATGCGGCGCACGATCTCGGCCTGTTCCTCGATGATCTCGCGTTCGCCACGGATCGGCTCGCCGCGCGCGTCGAGCTGCTGGACGACGCGATAGCCATAGGCGTTGCCACCGCCAATCTTTCCGGCCTCGACACGGCCCCTGATGCCGCGATGGGTCTTGATGGCAAGGTCTTTGAGGAACAGCGCGTTCATCGTGCCTTTGAGGCCGACATGAAGCTCGTTGATCTCGCCCTCGGACAGGGTGAAGATGGTCACGCCCGCGAAGCGCAGGCGTTTGAAGACGCCCGCCACGTCTTCCTGATCGCGGCTGATGCGGTCCAGCGCCTCGGACAGCACCATGTCGAAGCGCCCTGCCTGTGCGTCGGCAAGCAGGGACTGGATGCCAGACCGGATCAGGGACGCGCCCGATATGGCCCGGTCGAAATAGGTCTCCGCGACCGTCCAGCCCTCGCGGGCGGCGCGCTCGCGGCACTGGCGCAACTGGTCCTCAATGGAAGCGTCACGCTGGTTGTCGGAAGAATAACGGGCATAGAGCGCAACGCGCGGCATCGGACGGGCAGTCATCGGGGCGGTCCTTTCACTCCTTGTCGGCCCCGTCCCCCGTCGCCTCGGATGCGTTGGGCCTGTTGTCGTTGGCGGCGGTCAGCCGCTCGAAATCCTCTCGCGCCATGCGGCGGCCGATGATGCGGGCCAGCGTCAGCGCTGCGCGGTCGATCTTGAGCCAGGTTTCCGCACTCGGCTCGCCCTGCGGGCCGTTATTGTCGTTGGCCGGTTTGAACCGTTCCGGCCTTGATTCACTGTCGTCTTCCATGCCGCTTCCTGCCGTGTTTTCGAGACAAACAGGCATGAAGCGGCACGGGATTCAGCCTGTGAAGGCATAAAACTCACGCGTGCGGCGTTGGCGAAGTATCGGCGGCATATAGGACGGGTCACGCTGCCTGCAAAGCCTTCTGAACAGCCTTCGGCGCGCGGTCGATGACCAGAAGATAAGCGCGAGTCGGCCCTTCCGGTTGGCGCGAACCCTGTTCCCAATGGCGCAGCGTGTTGACGCTGAACCCGAACCGTCCGGCAAATTCTTCCTGCGTCATGTCGAGCTTCGTGCGGATCGCCTTCACGTCGATCCGCTCGGGAACATGGACGCGATAGGCGTTCGCGTCGGCCTTGCCCTCGGCATAGGCCAGAGCCTCGTTAAGGCCACGCCGGATGCTGTCGGCAACTGTGTTCATCACTTTCTCCTCTTGAAGGCGTCCACCAGCAGCATGGTCAATTGGCGGAAGTCGTTCTTGTCCTGCTGGCTCAGATCGGCCCGCTCGTTCTTGGCGTAGGCGGTGAGCGCAAAGAGCGGCATGTCGGCGTCGTGGTAGAAGTAGATCACCCGCGCGCCGCCGCGCTTGCCTCGCCCTTCCAGCCCCCAGCGGACCTTGCGGATGCCGCCTGTCCCCGGAACGAGATCGCCGGCCGTGGGATTGTGGGCCAGATAGTCCACCAGCAAAGTACGCTCGTCATCGCCCATCAGCTTGCGCGTCGCCGCCAGGAACTCCGGGGTTTCCACGACACTGACGGGAACCGATTTTGCCTTGTTTGATATTACTCCACTGACTCAGTCGATGCAATCGAAATGATGATCCAATGGATTATAATCGTGCCGCCCCTGCCGCCTGTTCGTTCCGAATTGGGAGCGCGACCGCGCCCACAATCCGCCCTTGCCTGCTTGGAGAGCCCTGACCGGAGCGGCGGCGGGCGGTCAAGGCGGGCGCTTCAGCGCCCCTGCGCAGCGGCTCGGCCTTGAGGGCTGACGCCGTTCTGGTTCCATCCCTACCGGCAGCAAAGGCCATGCCTCCGCCCTCATCAGAAATCATCGAAGTCGGACTCGCTCCGTGGACGCCATCCGACGGGATTGGCGATCCATCGATTGACATCGGACTCCTTCCACCCCGTACCGTTGACGCTGATCCTGATCTGCGCGGGAAAGGTGCCCTCGGCGATCTTGCGGTAGATGGTGGACCTGGACAGCCCGGTCCAGGCAAGGACGGTTTTCAGGCGGATGATACGGTCTGGTTGGCGCATGGCTGGCCTGCCTCATGCTGGCTGTTTCTGACAACTGCTGGGACCAGTCAGGTCAGGCGGTTACGCGCGCGCAAGAGGGTTCAACACGTCGCAGGGCTGTGGCGCAGGAACGGCGGCAAATCGGATGGGTTCAGATGCCGATGCCGCGTCCCCTGCCGAGGCCGAGACCGTGGGTGAAGGCGAGTTCCTGGCCGAGGCTACGGCCTGATTCCATACCGATGCCGAGGTCTTTCTTGCGGCCCGCTAGGATGGACTCTAACTGCGGATCGCGTTCGAGGCTTTTGGCCATATTGCCCATCTCTGCCCGCGTCGCCTTGTAGCTGGAGATGTCGCCCGCCTGATACTGGCGCTGGCTGGTCTGTTCGAGCTTCCGCCAGCGCTCCACAAAGCGGTCGGCCCGCCAACCCGGATTGCGGCCGGGATCGGTGCGGATTTCGGTTTCGAGCTGGACGGCGCGCACGGCACGAGCAACCTGGCCGACCGCCGTCTCGCGGACAAGGTCTGGGTTCTTGACATAGGCTGCTTCCGCATCGCGCCAGCCATACGGGCGAACCTCCTCGAAGGCCTTGCGGGCCTCGGTCAGTTCCCGCATCTGTACAGGACTTGCCTTGCCCTCCGCGTCTCCGGCGCTGAGGATCGCATCGATGGCGCGGGCATGGCGCACGAGGGCATCGGTGCGGGCGCGGCGCAACGACACCTCCGGGTCTTCCGCCGCCGCACTTTGCGGCCCCTCCCTTTCCAGCCGCTGCACACCATTCCCGCCGGGCACAGCGTCTGCGGGGGAGCGCACCCCGTCGAGCATCCCGTCGATCCGGTCGCGCAGCTTTTCGGGCACGAGTCTGCGCACGATCTCGGCGACACGGGCGCGGAAGGTGATGCCGCGCCGCTCGGCGTAATCCCGCGCCGGATCGATCTGCTCATAATCGGACGCCATGTCCTTGGCCCGGTCGCGCGACAGGGTGCGCACGAGCCGGTCCTGATTGGCAAAGTCGTCGCGGCCGTAATGCAGCTCCATGCCGTCGCGATGTCGCGACAGGGCGACATAGCTGCCATGGGCATCCAGCCCAGGTGTCGCCAGAACATGGGTGCGGTCCACCGTCATCCCTTGCGCCTTGTGGATGGTCGCCGCATAGCCATGGTCGATGCGGTCGTAATCCTTCAGGTCGAAAGCAACGGAACGGCCGTCATCGGTGCGCACCGACATGGATTGTTCGCTGACCTGTTCGATGGTGCCGAGCGTGCCGTTTTTCACGCCAAGCCCGCGTTCGTTTTGCAGGAACATGACGCGATCCCCGCTGGCAAAGTTCCGCTCGCCGCGCTCGACCGTGACGCGCACGTCCTCGCCCAGATCGCCGGCCTCCCGCATCCGCTCGCGTGCTGCCTCGTTGAGTTCCTGTACCTCGGCATTGGTATGGGTCAGGATGATGCGGCTATCGTCTGGATGCGCCTGCCGGTCGCGGTCCCAGCGCTCGATCAGATTTTTCCGCGCGTCCTCCCGCGTCGGAGCGGCATGGACCATGTCGTGGGAGCGGTAGGCTTCAAGAGCGTTGCCGGTTTTACCACTGGCAAGATTGCGCGTGGCGTCGCGCTGCCAGTCCTCGCGCTGGCGGCGCACCTCACCGATCTCCGCGCCGCCGTGGCGTTCGTGAATCGAGCGGAAGGCCGCGCCGGCTTCTATTGCTTGCAACTGCCGCGGATCGCCGACCAGCACGACCTTTGCGCCAGCCTCGGCGGCATGGGACAGCACGCGCTCCATCTGCCGCGTGCCGACCATGCCGGCCTCGTCGATCACCAGAACATCGCGGGCGGTGAGCACGTCGCGGCCCTGTCCCCAACCATGTTCCAGGCTGGCGATGGTGCGCGACGCGATGCCCGATCCGCCTTCCAAATTTTCCGCCGCGATACCGGACAGCGCCACGCCCCGGACCTCGTAGCCAGTCGCTTCCCAAGCCTCGCGCGCCACGCCCAGCATCGCGCTCTTCCCCGTCCCGGCATAGCCGACCACAATCCCAAGATCGCGCCCGTCCGTGACATGCGCCAACGCATCGGCCTGCTCGCCGGACAGAACAAGGCCGCGTTCTTCCGCACGGGCAAGCGCCGCCGCTCTGTCCCTGTCGTTGACTTCATGATGTTCGCGGTCGGCCATCAATTCAGCGGCGCGGTGCAGGCGCTGTTCGGCCTCGATCATCTCGCGCGTGGTGAAGCGGTCCTCGCCGCGTCCGTCCTTGCCGAGTTCGACCAGATTGGGCGAAGTGCGCATCGCGCTCATCACCTCATTGAACTGGTCGATCCCGTCGCTGTGCCGGTGCGCGAACATCGCCATGTCCCGGCGCGTGAAGGTCGATTGCTGATGGGTGATGGCGTCCAGCGCCAGGGCTGGATTGGCGATGATGCGCTCGCCGTTGCCGCGCGCGATCTCGAGGTGCATTTCCGCGCGGTCGGCGGCTTCGATCCCTTCGCCCTCGATCCGCTGCGCGGTTGCGCCGATCTGGCTTTGTGGCTCCAGCGCGATGCCCTGGGCCTCCAGGCTGCGATGGTCGATCCGTGCGTCGATGTCGAGTTCGGCCAGCCGTTCGTTGGCGAGCGCGGCCCAGCGTTCCCGCCAGCGTTCGACCATCTCGGTGCGGTTCCAGTCCCGCACCTTCGGGCCGAAGCCGTTTTCGTCCACCGCACGCATGGTCAGCATGACATGGGCGTGGGGTTTGGGACTCCCATCCTCGGCCCTGTCCCAATGCACATTGAGGTCGGCGATCATGCCCTGATCGACGAATTCGGACCGCACGAAGTCGCGGGCGAGTTCGATGCCCTGCGTCTGCGTCATCTCGCGCGGAAGGGCGAACTCCACCTCGCGGGCAAGCTGGGCGTCCTTGCGGACCTCGAAGGCTTCCACATCGTTCCAGAGCCGTTCGCGGTCGCTCCATTGCTCGGGTGCGTTCTCCGGCAGCAGCACCTCGGAATGGACGACGCCGCGTTTGGCGGAAAAGTCCTGCACGCGGTCAATGCGCTCGTCGCGCAGCCGCGAGGCCGAGCGGTAGGCGGCGGACGCCACCGCGCTCGAACCGGATTTACGGCCAATGACCTTGACATGGAGATGATAGATCGCCATCGCGATCAGATCATTTGCACGACAAAGCGCACGTCGGAACGACGTATAAGCGCGCCCTCCCTCGAAAAAATCTCGGGAGGGACCGGGCCGTGCCACACCGTCCCGGCAACCTTACAGCATTCCGGCAGAGGCTCAACTATCATCGCTCCATCGACAACTTATGGAGGACATGATGCGCAAGCCACGGGACTTCGACGCGGAACTGAGGTCGCTCGAAGACAAGACGCGAGACCTGAAAGCCCGCAAGGTGCAGCAGCTTGGCGAACTGGTCATTTCGACCGGCGCCGACGCCCTCAGCCCCGACGAACTGGCGGGCGCGCTGATCGTGCTGGCCGAGACGAAGGATGCCGGAAAGAGGGAGGCATGGGCGAAGCGCGGGGCCGCGTTCTTTCACGGCCGGGCGCGGCGACCTGCATCGGCGCCTCACCGCGACGCGGGCGGCGCTACGGCACAATCGGGCGGCGCGCAACCGGCATCAGGCGGCGCGGGCTCGACATGACATGCGCACATGGCAGGTCGAGCGCCGCAAGCGCACCCGGCATCTGATCGAACTCGGCGGCCTCGTCGTCAAGGCCGGCATCGTGGACCTGACCGGCGATGACCGCGCCATCATCCTCGGCGCGCTGCTCTGGATGGCCGACAAGCTGCAAGGCGATCACGGCGATCACGCGCGAAGCCTGTGGGCTGCAAAGGGAAAGCAGGCGTTCGAGTATGACTGGCCATCAGCATCGCCAAACGACACGGCCCCTTCGGCGCGCGTCGTGGTCATGGAAAGAGAACGCGCAGCAAGCCATCCGCCAGTTGGAGGCCTCCAAAAACCCCTGTGCAAATCGGCGTTGGGCTGATTCTCTCGCTGCTTTTTGAGGCGGATCGCGGGCATGGTGGATCAATCGCCGAGTTTCTTCGACTTCGATGATCGGATGGCGGCACTGTTGGCGAAGGGCGACGATCTGGAGCGGGTGAAGGCGCTGGTCGATTTCGAGATGTTTCGACCTGCACTGGAAGCCGCTGTGCTGCGCGCGGACCGGTCGAAGGGCGGCAGGCCCGCCTTCGATCACATGCTGATGTTCAAGGTCCCCGTGGGGATGTCCCACCCGATGTTGAAAAGAGCGCGGCGGACGTGGCTGGTTGAGGAGGCTATGCAGCCTCGCGGACAGGGTCAAGGCCGGCGCCGACGGCGCACTCGGCCTGATGGGCGAGAAGGGCGGCGCGCAGGCTGGGCAACTGGTTGTGGGCCTTCAGTCGGCGGAAGCCCTTGGCGGCTTCGATCATGGCGGCCCCTGTCCAGCGCAGGGCCATGGCCGCATCCCGCCACCGCTTCACGTTGCGGCAGACGCGCCGGATGGTGCCGTTCATGTTCTCGATGATGTTGGTGCAGGCCAGCGAGCGCCGCAGTTCGGTCGGCAGCCGCAGGCGCGTGACGGTGAGGATCTCGTCGAGGCCCTCCAGGAGGCTGGCCGAGACACCCGGAGCCTCGCGCTCGAGCCGACGGGCGAGATTGCGGATCAGCGTTTCGGCCTTGTCGGCGTCGTCCAGCTCCCAGGCTTGGCGAAGAGCCCTGCGCACCGAGACGTGCAGGGATTTCGGCAGGCGCTCGGTGATGTTGCGGGCCTTGTGGACCTGACAGCGCTGGATCGGCGCACTTCGGCCGAAGCTGTTGCGGATCGCCTTCGACAGGGCACGCGAGCCGTCGATGATGAACAGGCGACAGACGGCGGGGTCGAGGCCCCGGCCGACCATGTTGTCGAGCAGGGCCTGGCAGACGGCGGCGTTCTCGCTTGCCCCCTCCATGACCCCGAGCGGGTGCTTGTCGCCGTTGCCGTCGACGCTGACCGCCGCCAGCAGGATCAGGTCCTGAGCGATGTGGATGCCGTCGATCTGGATGACCAGCAGATCCAGCGCGGAGAGGTCGGCGGCCATCCACGCCTTCATCGTCTCGGCCGACAGCGCCACGAAGCGACGCGACACCGCCGATCGGGTCACGCCGGCTCCCCGCTCGGCGGGGATGTCGCCGCCGGGCAGGCGGACGGCGCCGCCGAACTTGCGGGTCGACACGTTCATCAGCATCAGATTGAGCGCCCATTGGCCGAGAAGATCCTCGTCGACCGCCGCCGCCCAGCTCGGCAGGGGCATCTCACCGCCGAGCGGGCACGAACCCGAGGGCGCTCGACTTCGACCTTGCCGCCGTGAAAGCCGATCTTTCCCTTGGCTCTGCCCCAACGATGAGCCTCCCGATCGCCACCGCGACCATGGCGCGGGCCGCAGAGCCGAGCCGCATCCTCTTCCATCATACCGGTGAGAGTGGCCAGCCCGGCCGTCAGGCACAGGCGTTCGAAGCTGGCGCGGACCTCGTCCACAGCTGCCTCGACGAGCGCAGACGGTGTCACCGCTGCCGATGTGGTAGGTTTCTTCATGGCGTTGCTTTCCTTCGAGGATTCGACACCCGAGCCTTAAGAGCCGGATTCAAAAGTTCACGCGGTTTTGCAATGTCTTACGATGCGGCGTGTTAGCATGCGGATGCTGGCGATGTGGGCGAAGGCGGTCGCGCTTTCGATGGATTTCTCCCAGTCCTTTGCGAGGCGGCGGCAGCGTCCGAGCCATGCGAATGTCCGCTCGACCACCCAGCGGCGGGGCAGGACGACGAAGCCCTTGGCCGCGTCGGAGCGCTTGACGATCTCGATGGTCCAGCGTCCGTGGCCGGCCATGGCGTCCTTTAGCTTGTCGCCGGCATAGCCGCCATCGGCGAAGACCTGGCGCAGCCACGGATGGCGGGAGCGGATCGCCCTGAGCAGGTCGGGAGCACCGTCGCGGTCCTGCACGTCGGCCCCGTGGACCATGACGAAGATCAGCAAGCCGACCGTGATGGCGCCGATCGCCTTGCCGCCTTCCGAAATGGTGAGGCTCGCCTGGGCGATCTGTAGAGTCGAGGACGGGCGCGGTGGCATTGCCCCGTTTCCCGTCCCCGCTCATCAAACCGGACGTGCGGATTTCCCGCATCCGGCTTTCCGACTGGTTTCACCGCAAGGCCCACGGCGACGACCGACTGCGCTCGCGTCGAAGGCATCGGACGGCCAATTCCCCGTAGACATATTCTCGAGAGAACCGGTCCGCTCCACGCCCCTGCGCTTTGTGTCGTTGACGGAGGAAGTGCCGCGTTCGGTCATACACATGCTGATCGACGGCCTCGTATGCCGACGCGAGGGCGCCGTAGGAGAAGTAGGCCGACCAACCGCGCAGAACGCGGTTCAACCGTGCTCGCACTTCGTCCCAAGCGCCCTTGTTGCCGGGCACCAGAAGTTCGCCGATCTTCACCTTGACCCGCTGCACGCTCTTCTTGGACGGGCTCGCCCCCAGGTGCCAGCGACCTCCATTGGGAAGGTGGCGCGGTCCCAGTGTGTAGCCAAGGAAGTCGAAGCCTTCACGCCGGGCATTTTTCACCGAGGTTTTCGCCTCGTTGAGCGTCAGCCCGAGCTTCGTCATCACCGCCCTCGTCCAGGTCAGAGCCTCTTCCGCGTGTCCGCGGCTGAGGATGACGAAGTCGTCGGCATAAGAGATGACATGTGCGTGGAACACCTCGCCGCGCCCCGTCAACCGCCAATGCTTCAGGAATCGGTTCATGTAAATGACGGAGAGCAGCGGACTGGCGACACCACCCTGGGGGGGTGCCGCGAGCGCTGCTCTTGCCGCCGCTCATGTGCCGTTTCCCGTCGCCATCCCGTTCCTCGACCGGCACTTGCAGCCACAGCTTGATCAGCCGCAGCACATTCCGGTCGAGGACACGGCGGGCCACCGATCGGAGGAGGTCCGCGTGCGGGATCGTGTCGAAATACTTCGACAAGTCGGCATCGACGACGTCGGTATAGCCCTGGTATAGCCCCGGCATAGCAGCCGGTGCGTTTCCTTGACGGCATCGATCGCGCTCCGACGCGGCCGATAGCCGTAGGCACCGTCCTCGAAGTCCGCCTCGAAGATCGGCTCCAGCACGATCTTGGCTGCGGCCTGAACCACCCGGTCCCGGATCGTCGGGATGCCAAGCGGACGTTCGCCGCCGCCAGGCTTTGGGATCATCACCCGCCGCACTGGATCAGGCTGGTAGGACTTCGAGACGAGGTCCTCGCGCAAGCTCGCCAGCCACGCGTCTATATCCGCCGCCTCGATCTGTCCGAAGGTCATCCCGTCCACACCTGGCGCACCCGCATTGGCGCGGGCAGTCACCGCGACGAATGCAGTTATTGGAGGTGTCCAGCTGAAGCGGATCGTGGCGGATTTGTCGCTCGACGACCCGCGCACGCTACCGACCGCGGAGGAGGCCGCCGCCGCCATCGTACCGTTGTGCCTGCCGGCGTGCGAGGACACCGGGCGGCTCTACGATTTCCCCACCCGGAGCTTCCTCGACTTCCGGATGCCAGCCTGAGGCCGGCGCTCACAGGGCGAGGCGCACCAGCCTCTGCCCCGCCTCCACCTGCTCGCCGACCCGGCAGACGATCTCGGCGACGATGCCGTCCCGCGGGGCGGTGACGGGGTTCTCGAACTTCATCGCCTCGATCACCGCCAGCACGTCGCCGCGGGCCACCCGTTCGCCCGCCTTGGCCGCGACCGCGACCACGAGGCCGGGAATCTCGGCGCTGGCCCAGTCGGTCGCCTCCGCCTCGTCCGGGCCGCCGCGCACCCGGCGCGAGACCTCCGCGCGCGCGCCGTCGATGATCACCTCCACCGCATCGGGCAGCACCAGCGCGCGCCAGCGCCGGCCGTCGAGCATGCCTTCGAGGAGGCCGCCGGAACCGCGCCCGCCCTCGACCGTCGCGGTCAGCCGCATCCCGGCGGTCTCGGCCTCCACCGTCACGGCGCCGCGCCGGGCGGAAAGGACCCGCACGGCGGCGCGTGCCCCGGCGATTTCCAGGACCATCGCGCCGAGCGGCGCGCCCTGCGCCAGCGCGTGCCGGCCATAGGGCGCCGCGCTCGCCTGCCAGGGCGAGGCCGGCCCGCTTCCCTCCGGCATGGCGTCGAGCACGACGGCGGCGCCGGCCACCGCGGCTAGCGCGCCGGGCGCGGCCGCGCCGAGGAGCTCGGGCAGAACCTCGTCGATGAGGCGGGTGTGCGCCGTTCCGGCCGCCACCTCCGGCCGCGCCGCGAGCGCCGCGAGGAAGCCGAGATTGGTCGCGACCCCCATCACCGCGGTCTCGGCGAGGGCCGCGCGCATGCGCGCCAGTGTCTGCCGCCGGTCGTCGCCATGGACGATGATCTTCGCGATCATGGGATCGTAGTGGGGCGGCACGGGGCTTCCAGCCTCGACCGCGCTGTCGATGCGCGCCCCGGAGGGCCAGGCGAGGTGCGTGACGCGTCCCGGCGCCGGCCGGAAGCCCGCGGCCGGGTCCTCCGCATAGAGCCGGCACTCGATGGCATGGCCGCGCGCGTGGATCTGCTCCTGGGCGAGCGGTAGCGGCGCGCCCGAGGCGAGGCGCAATTGCCATTCCACGAGGTCGAGGCCGGTGATCGCCTCCGTCACCGGATGCTCCACCTGGAGGCGCGTGTTGACCTCCAGATAGTAGAATGCCCCATCGGCGCCGACGATGAACTCGAACGTGCCGGCATTGCGGTAGGTCACGGCCCGCGCGCCGGCGACCGCCGCCTGCGCGAGGCGCGCCCTGAGGGCGTCCGGCAGGGTGGAGGCGGGGGCTTCCTCGATCACCTTCTGGTGGCGGCGCTGGAGCGAGCATTCCCGGTCGAACAGGTGCACCGCGCCGCCCGCGCCGTCGCCGAACACCTGCACCTCCACATGGCGCGGCCGCTCGATCAGGCGCTCCACCAGCAGGCGCCCGTCGCCGAAGCTGGAGCGTGCGGTGCGGATCGCCGAGGCGATCTCGGCGCGGGCGCCCGGCTTCGTGACCACCTGCATGCCCTTGCCGCCCCCGCCCGCGGCGGGCTTCAGCAAGGCGGGATAGCCGGTCGCCGCGATCAGCCGCTCCACCTCCTCCACGTCGTCGGAGGCCGCGGCCGAGCCGGGCACCACCGGCACGCCGGCCTCGGCCATGAGCGCCTTCGCCCGCCCCTTGTCGCCGAGCGCGGCGATGGTGTCGGGCCGCGGCCCGACGAAGATCAGCCCCGCCGCCTCCACCGCGGCGGCGAAGTCCGCATTCTCCGAGAGGAAACCGACGCCGGGATGGATCGCGTCGGCACCCCGCTCGCGCGCGGCGCGGATCAGCGCCGCCCCGTCGAGATAGGAGCGCGCCGCCGGTGCCGGGCCGATGCGCACCAGGTCCGCCGCCCCCTCCAGGTGGGGCGCGCCGCGGTCGGCGTCGGAATAGACCGCCACATAGGGGATGGAGAGCCGCGCGCAGGTGCGGGCGATGCGCCGGGCGATCTCGCCGCGGTTGGCGATCAGGAGCTTGCCGATCATGGCTACATCCGGAACACGCCGAAGCGGGTCTCCCCCTTCGGGCCGCCTTTCGCCATGGCGAGGGCGAGGGCGAGGAAGGCGCGCGTCTCCTCCGGCTCGATCACCGCGTCCACCCACAGGCGGGCGGCGGCGTGGAGCGGGTGGCTCGATCGCTCGTAGGCGGCGCGGATGGGGGCCTCGAAGCGCGCCCGCTCCTCCGCGTCGAAGGTCCGCCCCGCCTTGGCCAGCTGGCCCTCGCGCACCAGGCCGAGCACGGTCGCGGCCTGCTCG
Source organism: Hyphomicrobiales bacterium (assembly GCA_013911975.1). Taxonomy (GTDB): domain Bacteria; phylum Pseudomonadota; class Alphaproteobacteria; order Rhizobiales; family Xanthobacteraceae; genus Aquabacter. Next base: position 26,122 of record JACESF010000016.1, read on the forward strand.
CCGCCCATCACCGAGGTGCGCGCATTGGGCCACATGGCCATGAGGCGCGGGCCGAAGGCGCGCCCGCACATGGCGTAGTTGCCGGCGCCGTAGCTGCCGCCCACCAGCAGGCTGAGTTTCGGCACCGCGGCGGTCGCCACCGCATTCACCAGCTTCGCGCCGTGTCGGGCGATGCCGCCCGCCTCGTATTCCTCGCCCACCATGAAGCCGCTGATGTTGTGCAGGAACAGCAGCGGCACGCCGCGCTGGCAGCACAGCTCGATGAAGTTCGCCGCCTTCTGCGCGCTCTCGGCATAGAGCACGCCGTCGTTCATGAGCACGCCGACGCGGTAGCCCTCGATGGCGGCGGTGCCGCAGATGATGGTGCGGGCATAGCGCGCGCGGTACTCGTCGAGCCGGCCGCCGTCGATGAGGCGGGCGAGGATCTCGCGGGCGGGCAGGCGCTGGCGCGGGCTCGCCGGGATCAGGCCGGCGATCTCCGAGGCCGGGCTCAGCGGCGGCTCGGGCGGAAGGTCCGGGCCGGGCAAAGGCGGCGCCGGGGCGCGGGCGAGGATGGCGCGCACCAGGAACAGCGCCTCCACGTCGTCCTCGGCCAGATGGTCGGCCACCGCGCTGCGGCGGGTGTGCACGTCGGCCCCGCCGAGGGTCTCGGCTTCCACCACAACCCCGGTCGCCGCCTGCACCAGCTGCGGGCCGCCGAGGAAGATGGTGCCGGTGCCGCGCACGATCACCGTCTCGTCCGCCATGGCGGGGATGTAGGCGCCGCCGGCGGTGCACGAGCCCATGACGGCCGCGATCTGCGGCAGGCCCAGCGCGGACATCTCGGCGATGTTGCGGAAGATGGCGCCGAAATGGTGCGCGTCGGGGAAGATGTCCTCCTGGTGCGGCAGGAAGGCGCCGCCCGAATCCACCAGGTAGACGCAGGGCAGGGCATTCTCCCGCGCCACCTGCTGGGCGCGGATCTGCTTCTTCACCGTGAGGGGATAATAGGTGCCGCCCTTCACCGTGGCGTCGTTCGCCATGATCATGACGAGGCGCCCGCCGACGCTGCCGACGCCGGTGACGATGCCCGCCGCCGGGACCGGCTCGTCATAGACGCCGTGGGCAGCGAGCCGGCCGATCTCCAGGAACGGGGTCGCCGGGTCGAGCAGGAGCGAGATGCGCTCGCGCGCGGTCAGCTTGCCGCGCTCCTTGTGGCGCGCCACCGCCTCGGCCGGCCCGCCCGCCGCGGCGAGCCGCGCGGCCTCCTCGATCGCCGCGCACTGGAGGCGGAAGGCCTCGGCGTTGTCGGGGGGAACCGCTTGCGCCGGCTCTTGCTCGGGGTCTTGGGCGGGAGTGTCCGGCAGGGCCGCCATTCAGGCGGCCTCCGATCCGGCGGGCGGCAGCACGGCCGGAAGGCGCAGCAGGCCGTTGCCCATGGCCTTGCCGGTCTGGTCGAGGCGCAGTGTGCGCGTCGCCCCGCCGCCGAGCGCCCGGCGCATGATCACGACCACGGCCTCGATATTGTCCATGGGATAGGTCTCCACGTCGCCCTGGACCCAGTCGCCGAACAGCGCCTTGACCCGCTCGGGCGTGAGGCTCGCCAGGAGCACGGGATAATCCTGCGGCGTGCGGGCGATGACCCCCACCGAGACCACGTCGCCCTTGTCGCCGGAGCGCACATAGGCGAAGTCGCGAAGAAGCTGCATGGCTCAGGCCTCCAGGAGCGAGACGCGCTGCGTCACCACGGACTGCGGCACGAGGGTGGGCCACACGCCGTAGACCGGGCGCGGCTTCATGGGCGTGCCGAAGGAGGTGCCGCCCGGCCCCATGATCCAGAGCTGCGCGCAGGCCCGGCGCACCTTCTCCGCCTCCTGGCGGGTGGCGGTGTGGACCGCGACGCGCAGGCCGATCTCCGCCGGCTCGTAATCCGGCATGGGGGAGGCCGGCCCGTGCAGCATGTTGACGCCCACGAGGTCGAACTGCACCGCGTCGGCCTTCAGCTTCAGGCGCTCGAAGCGCTCGCCGAGGGTCTGCTTCGCCTTCTCGGCGCGCCCCAGCGCGTCGGGCCAGGGGAAGAACATCATGCCCTCGCCGATCCAGCCGTCCTCGTAGCCCACCACCAGCTTGAGGGTTTCCGGGCGCGGGCCGCCGCCCATGTGGGAGAGCCGGACGCGGTCCGGCCCGATCTCCTCCAGCCGCACGCGAGTGAAGTCGGCGACGCCGTCCGGCATGAGGTAGCGGCGCGGATCGCCGATCTCGTAGACGAGGTGCTCCTTGACGGTGAACGGGTCCACGCGTCCGCCGGTCTGGTCGAGCTTGGTGATGACCGCGGTGCCGTCGCCGTCGAACTCGACGATGGGAAAGCCGACCCTGCCCATGTTGGGCATCTCGTCGAAGCGGGAGGACATGCCGCCGGTGGCGGCGGCGGCGCACTCCACCACGTGGCCGATGGTGATGGCGGCGGCGATGCGGTCGGTGTCGGCCGCGCCGTAGCTCCAGCCGAACTCGTGCATCAGCGGGCCCACATAGAGCGCGTTGTCGGAGACCCGGCCGGCGATCACCACGTCCGCCCCCTGGGCGAGCGCCTCCACGATGCCGGAGCTGTCGGTATAGACGTTGGCGGCCACCACGCGGTTGCGGATGGCGGCGAAGTTGGTCTCGCCGGTGTCGATGTTGGTGAGGTCGGTGCCGCTCTCGATCAGCTCGTCCAGCCGGTCGAGCACGTCGTCGCCTTCGATCACGCCGATGCGCAGGCCGTTCAGCCCGAGCTCGCGGGCGAGCGAGCGGATGCGCTCGCCGGCCGCGCGCGGGTTGGCGCCGCCGCCGTTGCAGACGATGCGGGTGCCGCTCTTGCGGGCGAGAGGAAGAAGAACGGAAAGGTGCGCGGGAAGATCGGGAATGTACCCCGTCTCCGGGTCCTTCAGGCGCTGGCGCTGGAGCAGCGCCATGGTCAGCTCGGCGAGATAGTCCATGGAGAGATAGTCGAGCGTCCCCCGCTCCAGCAGCTCGACCGCAGGGTCGAAGGCATCTCCCCAGAAGCCGGAACCGGCCCCGAGCCTCAGCGAACGCCTCATGCGCGCCTCTCCCAAAGAAATCATTCTTCCGCAACGCCATAGGCCGGGGCGCGCCGAGGCGCGCCGGGTCCCGCAGGGTCCGGATCGATGCAGAGGGTGCGTCGCTGCGGGGCGTAAAGTCAAGTGTATTTCGAAAATCAGTTCCGCAAGATGGATTTTTGTTTGACCCGCCCGCCGGGCAGGCACTAAGGTCGTCGCCAGAGAAGGGCGCCCCGAGCGCTCCGGCCCGCCATCGGGCCCGCCCTGGAGGAAGGCGCCGCGCCATGCAGGCGGATGAGGTGGAACTGGCCGTCGCCGACGGCATCGCGCGTGTCACCCTGAACCGGCCGGCGCGGCGCAACGCCCTCACCGCGTCCATGGCGAACGCGCTCACCGCCGCGTGGGCCCGCATCGACGCGGACCAGGCGATCCGCGCCGTCGTGCTCGCCGCCGCCCCGTGCGGCACCTTCTGCGCCGGCATGGATCTCAAGGAGATGGCCGCGGCGCGGGCCGAGGGCGCGGACCTCCTCGCACGCATCGCCGATCCGTTCCAGGAGCGCCTGCGCGCAGTCCGCCAGCCGGTGGTGGCGGCGCTCAACGGCCATTTCAGCGGCGCCGGCATGCTGCTCGCCATGGGCGCCGACATCCGCGTTGGCCTCGCCGGATCGCGCGCCGCCATCTCCGAGGTGCGGTTCGGCCGGGGCACCTCCTGGGCCGTGCCGCTGCTGTGGATGCTGCCGCAGCCGGTGCTGAGCGAGATGATGCTCACCGGCGCGCCTTTGCCCGTGGAGGAGCTGTGGCGCCACGGCTTCGTCAACCATCTCGAGGCGACGCCGGAGGTGGTGCTGGCGCGCGCCCTCGCCCTCGCCGGCCAGATCGCCCGGAACGCGCCGCTCTCCGTGCGCGCCGCCAAGGCAACGCTCGCCGCCGGCATGGACCTCGGCTGCGCGGGCGGGCTCGCGCGCGGCGCCGAGCTTCACCGCGCGGTCTATGCCAGCGCCGATGCACAGGAAGGGCCGAGCGCCTTCGCCGAGGGGCGCGTGCCCGTCTGGCAGGGCCGGTGACCAGGAAGGAAGAGCAGGAGCGATGATCGATCAGCCGTTTCCCGAATTGAAGGTCGGCCAGTCCAAGGTCTCGCGCGGGCGCACGCTGACCGAGACCGACGTGGTCAACTTCTGCATGCTCACCGGCAACTGGCTGGAGATCCACGCCAACGAGGAGTTCGCCAAGACCGCGCGCTTCGGCCGGCGGGTGGTTCAGGGCTCGCTCGTCTTCTCCATCGTCAACGCGCTCCTGCCCTTCGATTCGAGCGTGGTGGACGCGTTCTACGGCGTGGACCGGCTGCGATTCCTCAAGCCCACCTTCATCGGCGACACCCTGTGGGCGCGCTCCGAGATCATCGACCTGCGCGAGAAGGACGGAGGCGCCGGCGTCGCCACGCTCGAGCTCGTCGGCGCGAACCAGCGCCGGGAAAAAGTCATGCGCTGCGAGTTCAGCCTGCTCATCTTGGGCGCGCGCCTGCTGCCGCCCTCGAACGACCCCTTCACCCTTGCGGAGCCTGCGGCCCAATGAACTTCCTCAACAGCGAACAGAGCGCCTGGCACGACACCGTCGACCGCTTCATGGAGAAGGAGATCACGCGCGAATACATCCGCACCCAGGACGAGGCGCGCGCCTACCCTTACGAAGGCTATGAGAAGATCGCCAAGGAAGGCTGGCTGCGCCTGCTGATCCCGGAGGATCACGGCGGCTACGGCGGCGACATCTTCGACTACGCGCTCATGTGCGAGGGGCTCGGCAAGTTCGGCTTCGACTTCGCGACTGCGGTGCTGGTGCCCACCTTCACCGCCATGAACATCGTGAAGTTCGGCAACGACGCCCAGAAGGCGGACTATCTCGAACCCTTCATGTCCGGCGCGCGGCGCTTCTCCATCTCCATCTCCGAGCCCTCGGCCGGCTCGGACGCTGCCAGCACTCGCACCCGCGCCCGACGCGACGGCGAGAGCTACGTCATCAAGGGCCAGAAGCTCTGGTGCAGCGGCGCGGCGGCGCAGAACGTGACCATCCAGATGCTGGTGCGCACCGACCCGGAGACCGCCAAGCACCGCGGGCTCTCGGTGCTGCTGGTGCCCAACGACACGGCGGGCGTCGACATCCGCCGGCTGCCGACTCTGGCGCGCCGCGCCACCGGCACCACGGAGATCTTCCTCGACGACGCGCGGGTGCCCGCCGCCAACCTGCTCGGTCACGAGGGGCAGGGATGGGAGATCATCACCGATCATCTGGAGTTGGAGCGCATCGCGGTGTCCGCCGCCTATGTGGGCAATGCCCAGACCGCGGTGAGCGACGCGCTCGCCTATGCCCACGAGCGCGAGCAGTTCGACCGGCCGATCTTCGATTTCCAGGTGATCCGCCACATGCTCGCCGACATGCAGACCCAGGTGGATGCCGCCCGGCTCCTGGTCTACCGCGGCGCCGAGCTCGCCTCACGGCACGAGCCGTGCGCCAAGGAGGTGGCCATGGGCAAGCTGTTCGCATCCGAGACGCTGCAGAATGTCTCGCGCATGGGCATGCAGATCCTCGGCGGGCACTCCATGCTGCCGGACTCGGACATGGAGCGCTATTTCCGCGAAGGCATGCAGAGCACCATCGGCGGCGGCACCTCGCAGATCCAGCGCACCATCATCGCCAAGGCCATGCACCAGAACCCGGGCTGAGATGGCGCGTCTGTTCCAGCCCCTCGGCCTGCGCGGCCTCACGCTGAAGAACCGCGTGGTGGTCTCGCCCATGCAGACCTACAGCGCGCCCGAGGCGCGCGCGACGGCCTGGCACCAGGCGCATCTCGCGCGCTTCGCCCTCGGCGGCGCCGGGCTGGTGGTGGCGGAGGCCACCGCCGTGACCCCGGAGGGGCGCTCGACCGACCTCGATCTCGGGCTCTGGGACGGTGCGCAGGAACACGCCCTGCGCGGCCTCGCGGAAGCGGTCCACGCCTGCGGCGCGGCGCTCGGCGTGCAGCTCCAGCATGCAGGCCGCAAGGCGGCGACGTCCGCGCCGTGGGAGGGGTTCCGGCCGCTCGCGCCGGAGGCCGGCGGGGCGGTGCTCGGGCCGACCGATGCGCCCGCGGCTCCCGGCGGCCATGTTCCGCGCGCGATGGCGCCATCCGACATGGCCCCGCTCGTGGCCGCCTACGCGGCTGCGGCCCGGCGCGCCGATACGGCGGGCGTGGACCTCATCGAGATCCACATGGCCCACGGCTATCTCCTCCACAGCTTCCTGTCGCCCCTCTCCAACACCCGCGCCGACGCGTACGGCGGGGCGATCGAGGGGCGCATGCGATTTCCTCTCGAAGTGGTGGAGGGCGTGCGGGCGGCCTGGCCGGCGCACAAGCCGCTCGCCTGCCGAATCTCGTCGGTGGACGGGATCGGCATCGGCTGGTCGCTGGAGGATTCCCAGGTGCTGGTGAAGGCGTTGATCGCCGCCGGCGTCGACCTGGTGGACTGCTCCTCGGGCGGCATGATCCTGCCGAGCGGCCAGATGATGGTGCCCCGCGGCCCAGGCTTCCAGGTGCCGTTCGCGAGCCAGCTCAGGCGGGCGACCGGCGCCTGCGTGATCGCGGTCGGCGGCATCGCCGATGCGGCCGAGGCCGAGGCGGTTCTGACGCGCGAGGATGCGGACCTCGTCGCCATCGGCCGCGCGATGCTCGCCGATCCGAACTGGGCGCTCCACGCCGCCGCCACGCTTGTTGAGGACGGCGGCTGGGCGCACTGGCCGAAGCCGTTCGGCTGGTGGCTGGAGCGCCGCGCCCGCGCCGCGCGCCGGTACAAGGCTTAGGTCCCGCCGGCGCTCGCGCCATTGCCGCCTTGTCGACCGGGATATGTTCCGGTGCGGCGGCGTGCTGATCTTCCTGAAAACCACGACGGCCATCGCGAAGCGCCGGACGCCTCGCCGGGCGCCCGCGCGCGGCGGCGCGTCTTTTGTGGCCCGAAACAGCTTGCGCCCGGATCGCGGGACGATCCGGGCGCAAGGATTTCGATCGACGGTGCGGGGGGCCAGGGCCGCGGCGCAGGCGCGGCCGAAGCTAAAGCTTCAGATCCGCGGGCTGCCGCTGTGCGGCGCCGGCCGATCGCGGCTCGCGAAAGTGGCTCACCCCTGCCAGCGCCGCGATCATGATCAGGCCGACGATGTCGCTCCAGGCCGCCGGATAGAACAGCAGCGCCGCCGCGCCATAGACGAAGATCCGCAGCGGCCAGTTGAGCGGGCCGAAGAAGTAGCCCGTGGAGGCCGCCGTGATGGCGATGATCGCGATGGAGGTGATGCCCGTGTCATAGGCGATCTGCAGCCACGAGCCCTCCATCAGCACCCCGGTGCGGAAGATGAAGAGGAACGGGATCAGGTAGAGCCCGATGGCCAGCACCACCGCATGCCCGCCCACCTTCCAGAAGTTCACTTTCGCTATCGAAGCAGCCGCGAACACGCTCGCGCAGACCGGCGGCGTGATGGCGGACAGGATCGCGAAATAGAAGATGAACAGGTGGGCGTTGAGCGGGGCGACGCCGAGCTTGATGACGATGGGCGCCGCCACCGCCGCCGCCAGGATGTAGGAGGCGGTGGTGGGCACGTCCATGCCGAGAAGGATGGCGAGCACCGCGGTGAGGATCAGCACGAAGACGAGGTTCTCGCCCGACAGCGACAGGATGAGGCTCGACACCTTCACACCCACCCCGGTGGCGGTGAGCACCTTCACCACAATCGCCGCGCAGGCGAGCAGCACCGCGATCATAGCGATGGCCCGGCCGGCGTCGTAGAGGCCTTCCAGCACCTGGCCCAGATACTCGCTGTAGGTGGCGCCGAGCTCATGAGCGCGGCCCTCGGCCAAGCATTTCGCGCCGCGCAGGATCACTTGGGTGACGACCAGCATCGCCACCGCCGTCGCGCCCGCGAGGGTGGGGGTGAGGTCCATGGCGAGCATGCCGATGAGGACGCCAACCGGCAGATACATGGGCAAGGCGGTGTAGGGGTCGAGCAGCTCGCGCGCCGACGGCATCTCCGAGCGGTCGAGCGGGCGGATGTTCATCTTGCGCGCGCGGAATCCGACGCTGAACCAGATGGTGAGGAAGTAGAGGATGGCCGGGATGAGGGCGGCGCCGACCACGCTGGAATAGGGAATGTCCAGCATCTCCGCCATGATGAAGGCGCCCGCCCCCATCACCGGCGGCATGATCTGCCCGCCCGCCGACGCCACCGCCTCGATGGCGGCGGCGTAGCTCTTGGTGTAGCCCGCCCGGTGCATGGTGGGGATGGTGATGGGGCCGAGCGCCATCACGTTCGCCACCGCCGATCCGGTCACCGTCCCGAACAGGGCGGAGGAGGCGGTGCACACCTTCGCCTGGCCGCCCCAGCTGCGGCCGGCGATCAGGGTGGCGAGCTTGATGAAGATCTCCGTCGCCCCAGTGCTGAGCAGCAGCGCGCCGAAGATGATGAACAACGCGATCACCCGGGTGCCCATGTCGACCATGTAGCCGAAGATGGTCTCGGTGGAGGCGTAGGTGGTCTCGATCAGCGTCAGGGTGGAGACGCGCGGCGGCTGCCACGGCCCGCTCACATAGGCGCTGCCCAGATAGAAATAGAGTAGCCCGGTGAGCGCGAGCAGCGGCAGGAACCAGCCGATGGTCCTGCGCGCCGCCTCCAGCACCAGGGCCAGCGCGATGAAGCCGAGCGCGAGGTCGAGCGTGCTCAACTCGCCCATGAAGTCGGACAGGCGCTGGTTGTTGAGCGCCACGTGGAAGCAGACGTAGTAGCCCGCGAGCGCCAGCACGATGTCGAGGATGCGGCGCGCGCCCTTGCTCCCGCCCTCGACGGCCGAGAGCAGGAACACCGACCCGAGCCCGAGCCCGAGGAACAGGCCCCGCTGGACCAGCGGCTCCATCATCCCCGCGAACGAGGTGTAGAGCTGGAACAGCGCGAATCCGATGAGGATGATCCGCAAGGAGAACGCCGTGCTCTTGCCGAGCCAGCTGTCGGTGGTGCCGTCTGCCATCTGAGCGCCTCTGACGTTCGCAGCCGAAGGAATTATTGCGCCGACTTCCAGTGGGCGAGCGCGCCGGGATGGACGGCGATGCCGATCTCGACCGTCTCGAGCAGCGACTTCTTGAAGTCGTAGTCCTTCAGCTGCGGCCACACGCTGATGAGGATCTGCCGGTTCTGGTCGATGGCGTGGGCGATCTTCTTCGCGGTCGCATCGTTCATCAGCGACAAACGCGTGGCATAGACGATCGGCACCGAGGGCGTGGCGAAGGCCGGGTTGTCCTTGATGAAGCCGACCGGGATGGTGACGAAGCTCACGCCCGGGATCTTGGCGAGCACCTTCTCCTGCTGCTCCTTGGTGAAGCCCAGGATGCGCATGTCCACCTTGGTCATCAGCTCGCGCAGAGTCGCGTCGACGCGCGAGGCGGCGGCGTACTTGGAGTAGCCCACGAGCTGGTTGTTGCCGACGCCCTCGATGGCGTCGTTCACGGTGCCGTAGATGTAGCGCGGCTTGATGCCAAGCAGGTTGAAGCTCTGGGTGACGAGCAGCTCGCCGCCGCTGCCGCGAATGCCGGGCGTGAAGTTCTTGCCCGTCAGCCCGTTGAGGTCGGTGATGCCGCTGTCGACGCGCACCGCGATGTTGATGATGGAATCGTCATAGGGGTAGAGCGCCACGAGGTCGGCCACCGGCTTGCCCTCGAACTGGCCGGTGCCGTTCTTCGCCTGCACAAAGACGTCGCCCGCCACGAGGCCGAGGTCGATCTCGCCCCGCGCCAGCCGGCGCACGTTGTCGACGCTGGCCCCGGTCTCCACCACCGTGACCGTGGTGCCCGGATTTCCCTTCTCGATGGCCTGCGCCATGCCCACGGCCACCTGGTAGTGGCTCGACGTGGCGTTGGTGGCGCCGAGCGTGAGCGTCTCCGCCCCGGCCGGCAGCGCCAGCAGCGCCGCGAAGGCGCCGCCGCAGAAGAGGGCCGACGCGCGGCCGCGGCCGCGCCGGCGGCCCATGAGAAGCCCAATAGCGCGAGAGAAGTGTCCCCGCATGTCGTTCCTCCAAAGTTTTTCTTGTCGCACGCCGGGTCGCGCCGGCGGTCACGGGATGAACGCCGGCGGCGCGCACGAACGCGCCGGGCCGGGCCCTCATCGTCCCGATACTTATGAACGTGACACAGATCGGAGGAAGGTACAATTACATTTTGAAAATACGTTCCGCACAGTGAGTTTTTGATGTAGCCTGATCGCCGTGCCATCATTCGGCAAGGAACGGAATCGGTGATGCATCCCGACGAGATCGTGCAATTCGAGGCCGCAGACGGCCTCGCCACCATCACCCTGAACCGCCCGGAGCGGCGCAACGCCCTGTCGGTCGCTGCCGCCGAGAGGCTCTTCGACCTGTGGGAGGAGGTAGACCGGCGCCCCGAGATCCGCGCCGTGATCCTCACCGCCGCGCCCTGCGGCACGTTCTGCGCCGGCATGGACCTGAAGGAGGCGAGCAGCATCGGTGCCAAGGGCGGCGACGTACTGCAGATAATTCGCGACCCGTTTCACGAGCGCATGCGCCGCGTGCGCGCGCCTATCATCGCCGCCATGACCGGCCACTTCGCCGCAGGCGGCTTCATGCTCTCGCTCAACGCCGACATCCGCATCGGCGTCGCCGGCACCAGCGGCGGGATCACCGAGGTGAAGCGCGGGCGCGGCTCGCCCTGGGCGGTGCCGCTCCTCTGGCAGATGCCGCAGCCGCTGGTGATGGAGATGGTCCTCACCGGCGAGCCCCAGACGATCGAACGCCTGCACGCCATCGGCTTCGTCAATTATGTGGAGCCGACGGCAGAAGCGGCGCTGGAGCGGGCACGGACGCTGGCGCGCATCATCGTCGCCAACGCTCCGCTCTCGGTGGCGGCGGGCAAGCAGTCGTTGCTCAATGCCATGAGCCTGGGCTGCGACGCCGGCCTTGCCGAGGCCAAGCAGATCTATCGCTCCGTCTATGACAGCCGCGACGCTCAGGAGGGCCCGCGCGCCTTCGCCGAGAAGCGCGCGCCGGTCTGGACCGGGACTTAGAGTGCGATTGGTCGCTCCGGAAGCGCGAGGCGCTTCCACGTGGACTGTGGTTCGCTCTCTAACTTATTGAGAGAGCCGGATTCGGCGTAGGCGAATCCGGCTTGAGGGTGCGAGCGTGGGAAGGATCATGGCGCCATCCAAGGACAAGACCACCGAGGTCGTCTCGCTGGCGCGCGGGCTCGCCATATTGCGGGCTTTCCGCGCCATCGACGCGCCGCTCGGCAACAAGGAGATCGCCGAGCGCACCGGGCTGCCCAAGGCGACCGTGGCGCGGCTCGCCTACACGCTGTGCGCCATGGGCTATCTGCGGCAGGTGGGGCCGCACGCCCAGTACCACCTCGGCGACAAGGTCTCCACGCTCGGCTACACGGTGCTGCGCACGCTCTCGGTGCGCCAGGTGGCCGAGCCGCTGATGCAGGCCATGGCCGACAAGCACGAAATGTCGGTCGCGCTCGGCATCGGCAACGGTCCGGACATGATCTATCTGCATTATTGCTCGGGTCCCGAGACCATCACCATGCGCCTGCATATCGGCGCCCTGGTGCCCATCGCCCAGTCGGCCATGGGGCGGGCCTATATGTGGGCGCTGCCGCCGCCGGCACGCGAGGCCCACATGCAGGCCATCCGCGCCGCGGCTGGCCCCTCCGCCGACGCGATGGAGGATGGCCTGCGCGAGGCCATCGCCGAGGTGGACCGGCGTGGCTTCTCGGTCTCCTTCGGCGACTGGCGCCGGGAGATATATGCGGTGGGCGCGCCGGTGTGGCTCGACCGCGGCGAAACCATCCTGGCGCTCAATTGCGGCACGCGGCGGCGCGATCTCGATCCGGCGCGGTTCCAGGACGAGCTGGGACCGGAGCTGATGGCCATGTCGAGCGAGATCGGCCACCGCATGGATCAACTGGGCGCGAGCTTCTGGGGCGACTGACCTTTCCATGGATGACCAGATCGACGAAAGCACCGCCGAAGACCGGGCCGCCCCGGCCCCGCGCGACATGGTGCGCCGCCGCCGCCAGCGCGGGGTGATCGCGCAGGACCGCGACTTCGTGAACGCGCTGGCGCGCGGGCTCATCGTGCTCGAGGCGTTCGGCACCACCCAGTCGGTCTGGCTCAGCGGCATGGAGGTGGCGGAGAAGGTGGGCCTGCCCAAGCCCACCACGTCGCGTCTGCTCCAGGCGCTGGCCGGCCTCGGCTATCTGCACTATTCGCCACGCCGGCGGCAGTTCCGCATCGGCACGGCGGTGCTGGCGCTGGGATTCGCCGCGCGCGAGCCGTTCAGCCTCGGCGACCTGGTGCGGCCCTACCTGAAGGAGCTGGCGGACACCTTCGCGGTCCATGCCTCCCTCGCCGCGCGCGACCGCCTCGACGTGATCGAGCTCGAGGTGTGCCACTCCCTCAACACGCTCATGACCCTGCGCCTGGAAGTGGGCTCGCGCATCCCGCTGGCAGGCACCGCCACCGGACATGCCCTGATCGCGCCGCTGGCCGAGAACGAGCTCCAGTATCTCCTCGGCCTGCTGCGCGAGCGCCACGCCAAGCGCTGGGACACCCTGCTCGCCAGCATCGAGACCGGGCGGCGCGAGGTGGCCGAGCAGGGCTTCACCACCGCGTCCGCGAGCTGGAACACCGACATCAACGGCGTGGCCGTGCCGCTGGTCTTCCCCGGCGGCTCGCCGGTCTACGCGCTCGCCTGCGGCGCCCCGGCCCGGCACCTGCCTGGCTGGAAGCAGCGCAAGATCGGCCAGCGCCTCGTGCAGATCGCCCGCGAGATCGAGCGCCGCCTGCTGGACGGCAACGTGGCGGCCCATCCCGGTGTCCCGGAGGTTTCCGATGTCCGATGAGGTCCTGCTGGATCGCCGGCCCGACGGCGTCGCGCTCCTGACCCTGAACGATCCCGCGCGGCGCAATCCGCTCTCCGACCGCCACATGCTCGATGCCCTGGTGGCGCGGCTCAGGGAGGTGGAGCAGGACGGCGCCGTCCGCGTCCTGGTGATCACCGGCGCGGGGCCGGTGTTCTCCGCCGGGGGCAACGTGAAGGACATGCGGGCGAAGGCCGGCATGTTCGCGGGGCCGGCGGTGGAGATCGCCGAGGCCTACCTGTCGGGCGTGCAGCAGATCCCGCAGATCATGCAGCGGCTCGACATCCCCACCATTGCCGCGGTGAACGGGCCGGCCATGGGCGCGGGCTGCGACTTGAGCCTCATGTGCGACATGCGCCTCGCCTCGGGCACGGCGCTGTTCGGCGAGGTGTTCGTCAATCTCGGCATCGTCTCCGGAGACGGCGGCGGCTGGTTCCTGGTGCGCCATGTGGGTTACCAGCGGGCGTGCGAGATCAGCTTCCGCGGCCGGCCCATCGATGCCGCGGAGGCGCTGCGCCTCGGCCTGGTGCTCGACGTGGTGCCAGAGGAGGAGCTTCTGCCGCGCGCGCTCGCGCTCGCCGGCGAGATCGCCGCCAAGCCCGCGCCGGCGATCCGCATGACCAAGCGCCTTCTGCGCATGGCGGAGCGCACCCATCTTCAGGACTTCCTCGGCGCCGCCGCCGCCATGCAGGCGGCCGCCCATGGCAGCGCCGAGCACGACGCGGCGCTCGACGCCGCGCTCGCCCTGCGCGCCCGCGCCTCCTGAGGCCGGGGCGGCGCTCAGTTCCGCAGCAGGCCGTCGGGGTCCACGATGCCGCGCAGCAGCTCCAGCTCGCGCGCGGTGGGCGCGGGCGTCTCCGGCACCTCGGCCGGCACTTCGAGCGCGAAGCCGGTCTTCGCCGCCACCTCGTCCACCGAGCTCCAGGCATGCACCGACTTCAGGCGCATGCGCAGGGTCTGCGGGTTGAAGTCCATCACCGCCAGCGGCGTGATGCAGAAGCGGGGGCCGCCCTTCAGGCCGGCCGCCTTGACGCTTTTCGGCCCGTCAAGGAAGCCGGGGGAGGTGACGAAGTCCACCTTCTCCACGAAGGTGCGGGGCGAGTGCGCGGTTGTGCAGATGTAAAAGCGCCGCGACATGGCGGCATAGGAGATGTTGGCGGCACCCGGCCCGCGCATCTTCGGCTTGTCGATGGTGCCGCCCACGAAATGCAGGTTGATGTTGCCGTGCGCGTCCACCTGCATGCCGTTGTGGAAGAAGAAGTCGAGGCCGCGATGGGAGTGGCCGAACAGTTCCAGGAACGTCTCCGAGGCCTCGCACGCCCCGAGCGCCCGGTCGTCCAGCATGGAGTTCCACAGCTTTCTGGGCCGCGGATTGACGAACATCTCGCCGGCGATCTGAATGTTCGGCGCATGGGTGAGGCGGGCGAGCAGGATCGCCGCCATGGGAATGGCCGCCGACGCCCCGGCAGCGCCGAGCTCGCCATCCTCAAGGTCGCGGGAGAGATAGACGGCCTGGAGCTCGGCCGGCGCGCAGTCGGTGGTCATAGGGATGCGGCCTCCTCCTCGAGCGCGCGCATTCGGGCGGTGCCGTCGGCGAGAGCGAGATAGTCCTCCTGGCGCGCCGGCGCGCGCACGTGAGCCGCGATGTAGTCGGCGAGCCTTTCCCGCGCGCCGTCGGCGCCGCGCCGGGCGGCCTCGGCGAGGTCGGCATAGTGCTCGATATAGGCCTCGTCGATGGAGTAGAGCGGGAAGCTGCCGGTGGGGTGGGCGCCGTAGGGGATCTCCACCACCGCGTCCACATAGATGCAGGGGATGGAGGTCTCGCGCGGGCGCGCGATGATCTCATCCGGCGGGACGATGCGGTCGACGCTCACGATCACCGTCTCGGCGGCGCGGGCGATGAGCTGGTCCGCATAGGTCATGGTGGCGAGGTGGCGCACGTTGCCGTAGGCGTCGGCCTCCTGGGCATGGAGCAAAGCGAGCTTGGGGCGGATGGCGCGGGTGGCGTAGAGCGCTTCGCCGGTGAACGGGCAGGTGATTGGGGCGACGAGCGGATTGTGCTTCGGCACGTCCGAGCCCTTCCAGGCCGCCACTGGCTGGAACGGCACGCCGTTCGCCGCCGCCAGGAGCCCGCCGACGATAGACAGCGCGTCGACGCAGTGGGCGGTGACGGTGCCCGCCTCCACGGCGCCGCGGAAGGCGGGGCACATGCGGTCCTCCAGCGTCACCGCCGGCAGGAACGTCTCCGCCACGCAGCCCGCAGCGATCAGCAGGTCCACGTCGAAGCCGGAGCCGGGCGAGGAGACGAGCTTGAGCTTCTTGCGGCCGAGCCGGATCACCTCGCGCACCAGGGCCAAGGGGCGGCCCTGCTTGAACAAGCCGCCGATGGCGAGGAGGTCCCCGTCGGCGAGTGTGCGCGCGATCAGGGCGCCGGCATCCTTTGCGGCGATGCGCTTCTCGCGCCTCTTGCCCGGCGCGCTCACGACGGCGCGCCCATGCGGAACACGGTGGCGTCGAGGATCCACGCGCCCTCGCCGGCGCGTCCCACGCCCACCGGGTTGAGCTCCAGGCCCGCAAAGTCGTGGCCGAGGCCGGGCGCGAGGTCAGCGACGGCGACCGCAAGGTCGGTCAGCGCCTCCACGTCGAGCGCCGGCCGGCCGCGCGCGCCTTCGAGCAGCGCCGCGATCCGGCAGCTGCGAATCATGGCGGCGATCTCCTGGGGGTCCAGCGGCAGGATGCGCACCGCCACGTCCCGCATGATCTCGGTGTAGATGCCGCCGGCACCGAAGGTGAGGGTGGGGCCGAACTCCGGGTCCAGGCCTAGGCCAAGGATCACCTCCGCCTGGGGCCGCACCGTCTCGGCGAGGAGGAAGCCTTCAAGCGTGAGGGCATGCGTCTTGATGCTGTCCAGCATCGCCGCGATCCTCGCCTTGAGCGCCGCCTCGTCGGGCACCGCCACGGCCACGAGGCCGAGCTCGGACTTGTGGACCACCCCGGCGGCCATGCCTTTCAGCGTCACCGGATAGCCCACCTCGCGGGCGGCGGCGAGGACCGCCGCACCGTCTGCGCCGGGCACGAACGCCTCGCGCGGAAAGGCGAGGCCGCGGGCCTTCAGCAGGTCCTTGCTGGCCGCCTCGCTGAGGGCGACCGGCACGCCGTCGAGGCGCAGCTCCCGGCCCTCGGCCGGACCCTCGCGCAGCAGGCGGGGGGGCGCGCGCCGCGCCGCGTCGGCCACCGCCGCACCGGCCACCGCCGCCACGAAGGTGTCGATGCGGGTGAAGACCGGCACGCCCTCGCGCCGCAGCCGCCCGAGCGCGGCGCCGTTGAAGATCTCCGCGGGCGAGACCAGCGAGATCGGCTTGCCGGTGCGCCGGCTGGCGGCGATCATCGCATCGGCCACGTTCTCCGCCCAGGGCGGCACGATGGGGGTATTGGCGACCGCGATGCCGTCGAAGGCGGGATCGTCCGCGAAGGCGTCGAGGCAGGTGGCGAAGCCCTCGGGACGGCGGAACGGCGTGCCGGCGATGTCCACTGGGTTCCTGGTGGACAGGAACGCCGGGATGTCGGCCCGCATGCGCGCCACGGTGGCCTCCCCGGGCGCGGGAAGGGACACGGCGCCGCTGCTCTCCAGCGCGTCGGCGACGCAGCCGCCATAGCCGCCGGAAACGGTGAGGATGCCAAGGCTGCGGGTGGCGCAGGCGGTCGCCACATATTGCGCCACCGGCAGCAGGTCCTCGATGGCGGCGACATCCACCCAGCCGAGCTGGCGCACCGCCGCCTCGTAGGCGCCGCGCTCGCCGACCAGCGCGCCGGTATGGCCGGCGGCGGTGCGCCTGCCTGCCTCCGAGCGGCCAGCCTTGTAGAGCGCCACCGGCTTGCCGGCGGCATGGGCGCTGCGCGCGGCCGCCAGCAGCCGGCCGCTCTCGCGGATGCCCTCCACATAGAGCGCGATGGCGCGCGTCGCCGGGTCGTCGACCAGGAACTGCACGAAGTCCGCGAGGCCGGTCGCCGCCTCGTTTCCCGTGGAGATGACGTGGCTGAGGCCGATGCCGGCGCGCTCGGCCTCCTCCATCAGCGCGCTGCCGAGCGCCCCGCTCTGCACCACGAGGCCCACCACGCCCGGGCGCGGCAGGCTGGCGGTGATGCGGCTGGTGGAGCTCAGGGCGACGCGCCGGCCGAGATTGACGAAGCCGGTGGTGTTCGGTCCAAGCATGGCCGCGCCGTGGCTGCGCACCAGCGCGGCGAGGCGCGCCTGCTTGGCGGCGCCCTCCTCGCCGGATTCCGAGAACCCGCCGGTGATGACCACGAACGCCCGCACCCCGAGGCCGAGCGCCTCTTCCACCGTGGCGTAGACGTCGTCGGCCGGCACCGAGATCACCACGCAGTCCGGAACATGGGACAACTCGCGGAGGCTGGTGACGGTCTCGACGCCATCGATCACCGCCTTCTCGCGGGTCACCAGATCGATGCGCTGGTCGTAGCCGTGCAGCCGCAGGTGATCGAAGATCGCGCGCCCGCCCACCTGGAACGTGGCCTTCTTGGTGGAGACGCCGACGATGGCGATGGAGGCGGGGTCGATCAGCTTCTTGAGAGACACGGAGCATCCTTCCGGCTGGGGCGGCGCGCTGACAAACTGATAATCCGGCCGGGATCGAAATCAAGAAAATAAAAATGCGTTCCGCATAATGGATTAGAATCTGGACTTGTCGGGGAAACTCCGATACCCCTTCCGGCCGGAGCGAGATCCGTGCAGATCCACGCGCTTTGTCGCTGGATCGGCGGCTCGCGCGGAGATGGAGAACGGGGTGTCCGGCCCGAATTGTCGTGCACGCCGGTCGGCGCGCATGCGAGCAAGCGCGGCATCTCGGGGAGGGTACCGGTGGCGCTGGATCATGAAACCTTCACCCTGCTCAAGGACACCGTCCGCCGCTTCGTGGACGAGCGGCTGATCCCGGCCGAGCCGGCGGTGGCGGAGAGCGACGTCATCGATCCGGCCATCCTTTCGCAGATGCGCGAGCTCGGACTGTTCGGCCTGTCGATCCCGCAGGAGTGGGGCGGCCTCGGCCTCGGCATGGCCGAGGAGGTGGAGATCGTCATGGAGCTCTGTCGCGCCGCGCCCGCCTTCCGCTCGGCGGTTGGGACCAATATCGGCATCGGCTCCCAGGCGATCGTGCTCGCGGGCACCGAGGCGCAGCGCCAGCGCTACCTGCCGCGCCTCGCCAGCGGCGAGCTTGTCTCGTCCTTCGCCCTGACCGAGCCCGATGCCGGGTCGGACGCCGCGTCCCTGCGCACCCGGGCGGTGCGGCGCGCCGACGGCAGCTGGGTCATCAACGGCACCAAGCGATACATCACCAACGCCCCCGAGGCCGGGCTCTATACCGTCATGGCGCGCACCTCCGACACGCCGGGAGCGGGCGGCATCTCCTGCTTCCTTGTGGAGCGCGAGGCGCTGGGCCTCTCGCTCGGCCCGTGGGATCGCAAGATGGGCCAGCGCGGCGCCCACACCAGCGACGTGATGTTCGAGGACTGCGTCGTCCCCGCCGATGCGCTCGTCGGCGCCGAGGGCCAGGGCTTCAGGGTCGCCATGCGGGTGCTCGACAAGGGGCGTCTGCACATCTCCGCCGTCTGCGTGGGCGCGGCGACGCGGCTCATCGAGCTGAGCGCCGCCTATGCATGCGAGCGCCAGCAGTTCGGCCGGCCCATCGCCGAGTTCCAGCTGGTGCAGGCGCTGCTCGCGGACAGCTATGCGGAGACCTACGCCGCCCGCTCCATGGTGCTCGATGCCGCGCGCCGGCGCGATGCCGGCGAGAACGTCACCATCGAGGCCTCGGCCTGCAAGATGTTCGCTTCCGAGATGGTGGGCCGGGTCGCCGACCGCGCGGTGCAGATCCACGGCGGTGCCGGCTACATGTCGGAATATGCCGTTGAGCGTTTCTTCCGAGACGTGCGGCTGTTCCGCCTTTATGAGGGCACCACCCAGATCCAGCAGCTCATCATCGCCCGCGAACTGCTGCAGAAGATCAAGAACTGAGCGCGCGGCGCCCGCCTGCGCACGGAGGACGCGATGAACGACGCCTATATCTGCGATTTCGCGCGCACGCCCATCGGCCGCTATGCGGGCGTGCTGAAGGACGTGCGGACGGACGATCTCGCCGCCCATCCCATCCGCGTCCTGATGGAGCGCAATGCGGGCGTCGACTGGGAGGCGCTGGACGACGTGGTGTTCGGCTGCGCCAACCAGGCGGGAGAGGACAACCGCAACGTGGCGCGCATGGCCGCGCTGCTCGCCGGACTGCCGGCCAGCGCCCCCGGCACCACGGTGAACCGCCTGTGCGGCTCGGGGCTCGACGCGGTGGGCATCGGCGCGCGGGCGATCATGACCGGCGACGCCGACCTCGTGATCGCCGGCGGCGTGGAGAGCATGACCCGCGCGCCCTTCGTCATGGGCAAGGCGGCGGAAGCGTTCGCGCGCCAGGCGGAGATCTTCGACACCACCATCGGCTGGCGCTTCGTGAACCCGCTGATGAAGGCGCAGTACGGCGTCGATTCCATGCCCGAGACCGGCGAGAACGTGGCCGAGGACTTCCAGGTCTCGCGCGCCGACCAGGACCTGTTCGCCTATCGCTCCCAGCAGCGCACCCGCGCGGCGCAGGACAGCGGCTTCTTCGACCGGGAGATCGCTCCGGTCGAGATCAAGGGCAAGAAGGGCGCGCTCGTCCGCGTGGAGAAGGACGAGCACCCGCGCGACACCACCCTGGAGCAGCTCGCCGCCCTCAGGGCGCCGTTCCGCAAGGAGGGCGGCACCGTGACCGCCGGCAACGCCTCCGGCGTCAATGACGGGGCGGGCGCGCTGATCCTCGCCTCGGCGGCGGCGGCCCGCAAGTATGGCCTCACGCCGCGCGCCCGCATGGTGTCGGTGGTGCAGGCGGGGGTGCCGCCGCGCATCATGGGCATCGGCCCGGCGCCGGCGACCAGAAAGCTCCTGGAGAAGAACCGTCTCGCCCTCGCCGACATCGACGTGATCGAGCTCAACGAGGCGTTTGCCGCCCAGGCGCTCGCCGTGCTGCGCCAGCTCGGCTTGCCGGACGATGCGGAGCACGTGAACCCGCACGGCGGCGCCATCGCCCTCGGCCATCCCCTCGGCATGTCCGGCGCGCGGCTCGCCATGACGGCGGTGAGCGCGCTGGAGGCGCGCGGCCAGAAGCGCGCGGTCGCCACCATGTGCATCGGCGTCGGCCAGGGCATCGCCGCCCTCATCGAGCGGGTCTGAGCCATGGACGCGGCGACCTCTCCCGTCCGGGTCGAGCGGCACGGCCCGGTCGGCGTGGTGGTGATCGACCATGCGCCGGTCAACGCCCTGTCCAAGGGCGTGCGGCAGGGCCTGCGCGACGCCGTGGGCGCGCTCGGGGCTGACCCCGGCGTCAGCGCCATCGTGCTGAGCGGCGGCCCGGGGCGCTTCATCGCCGGCGCCGACATCCGCGAGATGAGCCTGCCGCCGGACGACCCGCTCCTGCCCGACGTGATCGCGGCCATCGACGCGCTGGACAAGCCCGTCGTGGCGGCCATCGACGGCGCGGCGCTCGGCGGCGGCTGCGAGGTCGCGCTCGCCTGCGACCTGAGGATCGCCAGCCCCAAGGCCCTGGTGGGCCTCACCGAGACGCGGCTCGGCATCATCCCCGGCGCCGGCGGCACGCAGCGCATCGCGCGCCTCGTCGGCATCGCCGACGCCATCGCCCTCGTCTGCGAGGGGCGCATCCTCAAGGCGCAGGACGCGCTCGGCCTCGGCCTGCTGGACGAGGTGGTGGACGGCGACCTGATCGCCGTCGCCGTCGCCCGCGCGCCGCAGGCCGCCAAGCGGCGCCTGTCCGAGCGCGCGGTGCCCGAGGGCGACGCCGCCCGCGAGGAGGCCGCCGCCGCGGCGGCGCTGAAGGGCGCCAAGGGCCTTCCGGCCATCGCCGAGGCGGTGCGCGTGGTGCGCGCCGCCCGCGGCACGGCCTTCGCGGCGGGCCTCGCCGACGAGCGCGCCACCTTCCTCGCGCTGCGCGAGAGCCTTGAGGCGAAGGCGCTGCGCCACCTGTTCTTCGCCGAGCGCGAGGCCGGCAAGGTGCCCGGCCTCGAAGGCGCGGCGGCGCGCGTGCTCAAGCAGGCGGCGGTGATCGGCGCCGGCACCATGGGCGCCGGCATCGCCGTGGCGCTGGCGGATGCGGGGCTCCCCGTGACGCTGGTGGAGCGCGACGCCGCGGCGGCCGAGGCCGGCCTCGCGCGGGTGCGCGGGCTCTATGAGCGGCCCGTGAAGAGCGGCCGCCTGTCCCAGGCGGAGGCCGACAAGCGACTCGCCGCAATCACCGCCACCAGCGATTGGCAGGCGCTCGCGGACGCCGATCTCGTCGTCGAGGCGGCGTTCGAGGACATGGCGGTGAAGGCCGACATCTTCGGCCGCCTCGACGCGGTGGCCAAGCCCGGCGCGGTGCTGGCGAGCAACACCTCCTATCTCGACCTCGACGCCATCGCCGCCGCGACCTCCCGCCCGCAGGACGTGGTGGGCCTGCACTTCTTCGCCCCCGCCAACGTCATGAAGCTGCTGGAAGTGGTGCGCGGGAAGGCGACCGCGCCGGACGTGCTCGCCACGGCCCTGGCGCTGGCGAAGCGGATGGGCAAGCAGCCGGTGGTGGCCGGCAATTGCGACGGCTTCATCGGCAACCGCATCTATGCGGTCTACCGCCGCCACGCGGAATATATGGTGGAGGACGGCGCCACGCCGGAGGAGGTGGACGCGGCGCTGGAGGCCTACGGCTTCGCCATGGGCGTCTTCGCGGTCTCCGACATGTCGGGGCTCGACATCGGCCATGCCATGAGGAAGCGCCGCGCGGCGACCCGCGATCCGGCGGAGCGCTACGTCGTCATCGCCGACGCTCTGGTGGAGGCGGGCCGGCTCGGCCGCAAGACCGGCGCCGGCTGGTACGCCTACGACGCGGCGGGCGGCAAGTCCGCCGATCCGGCCGTCGCCGAGGCGGTCGCCGCCGCCCGGCGCGCGGCCGGCATCGCGCCGCGCGCCTTCACCGCCGGGCAGATCCAGCGCCGGCTTCTCGCGGTGATGGCCAATGAGGGCGCGAAGGCGCTCGGCGAGGGCATCGCTCTGCGGGCGTCCGACATCGACCTCGCCTTCGTCAACGGCTATGGCTTCCCGCGCCTCAAGGGCGGGCCCATGTTCGCCGCCGACGAGATGGGCCTTGCCGCCGTGCTCGCGGAAATGGAGGCGGCCCACGCGGCGGGCGGCGCGGGGTCCGAGCCGGCGCCGCTGCTGGTCGAGCTGGCGCGCAGCGGCGGGCGCTTTGCCACCTGGACGCGGTGAGAGCTGGCGGCGCGATGCGACTTTGCCATTGCCTCGCCGGCCCGAATGGGCATTTTGCCCGGCAACGGATGTATCTCAGGCGGGCGTCATGACCGCCCCTTGGCCGAGGCGGCGCGAAGAGGCGGGACGACGATGACGGTTTCGACGCAGGTGGAGGCGCCCGAGCTCAGCGAGGTCGCTCCGGGCATCCTCAGGGTGCGGGTGCCCCTGCCCTTCCCGCCGCGCGAGGTGAGCGCCTGGCTGCTCTCCGGCGCGGACGGCTGGACGCTGATCGATTCGGGCGTGGACGACGCGCCCACCCGCGACATCTTCACCCGCGTGCTCGCCGATCCCCGGCTCGGCGGCGCGCCGGTGGAGCGCCTCCTCGTCACCCATTTCCACCCGGACCATATCGGCCTCGCGGGCTGGCTCCACGGGATCACCGGCGCCGATCTCCATATGAGCCGCACCGAATGGCTGCAGGCGAACCTGCTGCTGAAGGAGGACCCGGCCGAGGAGATGGCCGCGCTGGTCGCCCATTGCCGGCGCGCCGGCGCGCCGCAGGAATTCCTGGAGTACCTGCCGAAGCGCGGCATGCTGTACCCGAAATGGGTGGGCCCGCTGCCGCGCCGCTACCTGCGGGTCGCCGCGGGCGACGTGCTGAAGATGGCGGGCACCGAGTGGCGGGTGATGATCGGCGAGGGCCACGCGCCGGAGATGATCTGCCTCCATTCCGCGGAGCGCGACCTGCTGATCGCGGCGGACCAGATCCTCGGCCACATCTCGCCCCATATCGGCGTGCAGCCCTCCGATCCGGGCGCCGACAACCTTTGCGCCTTCCTGCGGTCGCTGGAGACGTTCGAGGCGCTGCCCGCGGGCACGCACGTGCTGCCCTCCCACGGCGAGCCGTTCGACGGCCTGCATGCCCGCATCGCCGTCCTCAAGGCGCACCACGAGGAGCGGCTCGCCCGCCTGATCGACTTCTGCGCCACCCCGCGCACCGCCATGGACACGCTGGAGGTGCTGTTCCGCCCGCTGCCTCTGGAGCAGACCGGCTTCGGCCTCAGCGAGGCGCTGGCGCACCTGCGCCATCTGGTGTTCAAGGGCGCGCTGGCGCAGGGCGTCGCGGACGGGCGCTGGGTGTTCACGCGCGCCTGAGGCTCCGGGCGGCGGGGAATCAGAGGCCGAGGCGGATGCTGCCCGGCGCGTCTTCCGCGAACACCGCGGCCTCCGCCAGCGCATGGCCGTGGAGGCCGAGGCAGGGCCCTTCGATCCGTGCCGCTCTGGGATTCCCTACCTCACCTTCCTCACCGGCAGCGCCCTCCTGTTCGCCTTCCAGGCGGTGCGCCTGGTCGGCCGGCTCCGGTCCATGCGCCCGTGCGCGCAAGCCGACCGCGCTCTTCAGGTTCGGTGGGCTTCTGGCCATCACGACCCTGCTCATCGCGGGTGGCGGCGACTGGTCGGCTCTCGGCGTCGTGCCGAGCACCATCTGGGACTCGGTCACCAATTTCACGCTCACGGCTGTGCCGCTCTACATCCTGATGGGCGCCATCATCGCGGCGTCCGGCATGGGCGCGGAATCCGTCGGCAAGCTGTTCCTGGCGGGCATCCTGCCGAGCCTGCTGCTCGCGCTGCTGTTCACCGCCTATCAGATGTGGCTCGCCCGCCGGCGGTTCGTCAGCGCCGCGCAGCCTGTGCGCGCGGGTCCCGTCAGCATGTCCGATCACATGCGGGCGCTGGTGGAAATCCTGCCCGTGGCGACGCTCATCGCCATCATCCTCGGCTCGGTCTACAGCGGCATTGCGACGCCCACGGAAACGGCGGCCATCGGCGTCGCGGTCAGCCTGCTGCTGGCCTCCGTGCTCTATCGCGAGCTCGACTGGCAGAAGTGCCGGCTCATCCTGATGGAGACCGGACGTGGCAGCATCATGGTGATGACGATCATCGCGGGCGCCATGGTGTTCGGCTACGCGCTCACCACCACGGACATCGCCCCCACGCTGTCGCGCGTGATGGCGCGGGTGGACTTGCCGCAGTGGCTGGTCTTCATCGCCATCAACCTGCTCCTGCTGTTCCCTGGATGCTTGCTGGAGACCTTGTCGATCATCGTGATCACCACGCCCATCATCATCCCCATCATCGACACGTTCGGCTGGGACAAGGTCTGGTTCGGCGTGATCTTGATGATCAACATGGAAATGGCTTTGATCACGCCGCCGGTGGGCCTCAACCTGTTCGTGGTGAAGGGCGTGGTGCCGGAGGTGCCGCTGGGGCGCATCATCTCCGGCACGCTGCCTTATGTTGCGATCATGGCGCTGGCGCTGGCGCTGGTTGCGGTTTTCCCCCAGCTGGGTTTGTATCCTCACAGGTCTCCTGACGGCATGGTAGTGGGTTTCAAATCTCCACGGTCAGCCAATGTCTATCTCGGTCAAAACCTGCCCGGGCATGACGGACGCAAAGGATCGCGACGGCTGGGCGAACCGCTTTAGCGGGTGGTCGGAGCCGCCGGGGCGGTCGGGGCAGTGGGAGCCGCCGGGGCCGGGGGCGCCGGCGGGGTCTTGATGTCGGACGTGGTGAGCGCCCATTTGCGCGCCAGCGCCTCGGCCTTCGCGCGCTCGGCCTCCGGCAGCGACGCGACCACCTCGTCCAGATAGGCGTCGTTGAGGCCGCGCATCTTGGCCAGCAGGTGCCACGCCGCCGCCATGGTGCGGTCCTGGGGCACGCCGCGCCCCGCCGACAGCATGCGGGCATAGCGGTTCTGCGCGATGGCGTTGCCGGCGAGGGCCGCCTTGCGGAACAGGGCGCCGGCGGCGGCCTCGTTCTTCAACACGCCGTCGCCGTTGAAGGTGGCGATGGCCAGCTCCACCTGGGCCGTCACATTGTCCTGGATGGCGGCCTGGTTGAGCAGCCGCATGGCGTCCACCTTGTCGGGCACCACGCCGTTGCCTTCCCGCAGCAGCACGGACAGGGCGTATTCCGCGTCCGGCACGCCGGCATTCGCCGCCTGGCGGAACCAGCGCGCGGCGGTGGTCATCTCGGGCGGAACCGAGCGGCCCTGCATGTAGAGCAGGCCGAGATTGTAGGCGGCGGTGCCGTGCCCGGCCTTCGCCGCCTGCTCGAACCAGCGGGCGGCGGCCGCATCGCTCTGGGCGACGCCCTGGCCGGTCAGCGCCATCATGCCTAGCGCGAACATGGCGCCGGTGTCGCCCTCGTCCGCGCCGCGCCGGTAATATTCCGCCGCGCGCGGCGGGTCATAGGGCACGCCGAAGCCGCGCGCATAGAGTTCGCCCAGCAGCGTCAGGGCGGCGGGGTCCTTGCCGGCCTTCACCCGCTTCAGGGCCTCCTGGGCGGCGGTGATGTAGAAGCCGCTCTGATAGGCGCCATAGGCGATGTCCGCACCGGGGGGCGAGGTGGGCGTCGGCCCCTCGGCGGGGGTCATCAGGTTCGGCAGGCTCGGCTGGCCGAAGCGCAAATTGGTCGCATTGGCCGGCAACTGGGGCAAAAGCGGCGTCTGCGCCGCCGGGGCCGCGGGCGGGGCGGACGGCGGGGCCGCCCGGACGCCGGGAGCGGCGCAGGCCAGAAGCAGGCCGAGGAGGGCGGGCTTCGGCAGGCGAGCGATCACGCGCCGGTCTCCGCGAGGCACGCCTGCGCCTGCGCCACCGCCTGCGGTGTCAGCAGGCCGCCCGAGAGGGCGACGAAATCCGCGCCGCCGTCCGCGAGCGCAGCCACCTGCGAAAGCTCGCCCGCGACGCCCACGCAGGGCACCTCGAACAGTTCCGCCCACCACGAGATGCCGTCGAGCGTCTCCTCGAACGGCACGCCGGGCCCGCCGAACAGCACATAATCCGCCCCGGCCTCGCCCGCCTCCATGGCGTCATGGCGGGTGGAGAGGCCGCCGATGCCCGCGATCAGGCCCGGGCGCAGCGCGGGCAGGGCCGCCTTGAGGCCGGAAAGGCCCGAGAGGTGCGCGCCGTCGAGCCCGAGAGGCTTGGCGAGGTCGGCCCGCCCTTCGGCGACCACGGCGCAGCCTTCCTCCTGGAGCGCGGCCGCGAGGCGTCCGAGCCGGGCCCGCTCGTCCTCGCCCTCGCCGCATCCGGCGACCACCGCGGCCACGTCGCCCGCGCGGGCAAGCGCGACGGCGTCCTCCGGCGCGAAGCCGGGGGGAAGGAGGAGCATGAGGCGGGGAGCGGTGCTGGCGTCTGGCATGGGATCGATCGGTCGGACAGGAAGCGGGCGAAAACGGGGCGGCGCGTTCCGTCGCGGGAATCGCCGTGTGCTTTTAGCATGGGCGGGCGCGCCAAGAAAAAGCCCGCCGCGCGGGGCGCGGCGGGCCGGAAGCGTGCCGGAACGGGCCGGGGATCAGGCCGCGGCCTTCTTCTCCTGCTCGGCCGACCACTGGCCGAGGGCGGCCAGCGAATTCATGCGCGCGCGGTGATTGAAGGCGGCCTGGGCGGCGCCCACATTCTCCGCCTTGCCGGACCACGCCTTCTGCGGGGCGGCCTGGAGGGCGCGGCCGTAGGAATAGGTGAGCTTCCACGGCAGGCCGCCCAGCTTCACCATGGCGTCGAGATGGGCGGTGGCGTCCTCGTCCGACTGGCCGCCGGAGAGGAAGGCGATGCCGGGCACCGCGGCGGGGACGCAGCTCTTGAGCACCCGCACGGTCTTCTCGGCCACGTCCTGGACGGAGGCCTGGGTGCGGGACTTCTTGCCCGGCACCACCATGTTGGGCTTCAGCACCATGCCTTCCAGGCGCACGCGCTGATAATACAGTTCCTCGAACACGGTCTTGAGCACCCATTCCGTGACCATCTCGCAACGCGCGATGTCATGGTCGCCGTCCATGAGCACTTCCGGCTCGACGATGGGGACGATCTGGTTTTCCTGGCAGATCGCGGCATAGCGGGCCAGCGCATGGGCGTTGGCGCGGATCGCCGTGTAGCTCGGGATGTCGGCGGCGATGTCGATCACCGCGCGCCACTTCGCGAAGCGGGCGCCCAGCTTGTAATAGTCCTTCATCCGGCCGCCGAGGCCGTCGAGGCCCTCGGTGATGGTCTCGCCCGGGCAGCCGGCCAGCGGCTTGGCGCCCGCGTCCACCTTGATGCCGGGAATGGCGCCGGAGGCGGTGATGATGTCCACGAGCCGCGTGCCGTCCTTGGCCTTCTGGCGGATGGTCTCGTCGAACAGGATCACGCCGGAGATGTAGTCCCGCATGGCCGGGGCGGTGCGGAACATCAACTCGCGATAGTCGCGGCGATTGTCCTCGGTGTTCTCGACGCCGATGGCGTCGAAGCGCTTCTGGATGGTACCGGTGCTTTCATCGGCGGCGAGGATGCCCTTGCCGTCCGCCACCATCTTCTGGGCGATCGCGTCAAGTTCTGCAGTGTTCATTGTGTTCACCATCCCTGGGTTGCCGCCGTTGCGACGTGATCATCTCGAATTATCGTAACATTATGGCTTCAGCGCCGCCGCAGGGCCTCGACGCCGGGCAGGGCCTTGCCCTCCAGCCATTCGAGGAAGGCGCCGCCGGCGGTGGAGACGTAGGAGAAGCGCTCCCCGGCGTCCGCGTGGTTGAGCGCGGCCACCGTGTCGCCGCCGCCCGCCACGGAGAGCAGGCGCCCGGCCTGCGTCGCCTCGGCCACCGCGCGGGCGACCGCAACGGTCGCGGCATCGAACGGGGTCAGCTCGAAGGCGCCGAACGGGCCGTTCCACACCACGGTCTTCACCTTGGCGAGCTTCTCCTTCACCAGCGCGACCGTGGCCGGACCGGCATCGAGGATCATCTCGTCGTCCGCGACCTCGGTCACCGGCACGATGCGGTGGGGCGCGTTGGCCTTGAAGTCCTTGGCCACCACCACGTCCACCGGCAGCACGATCTCGCAGCCCGCCGCCTTGGCGGTCTCGATGATCTTGAGCGCAGTGGGGGCGAGGTCGTGCTCGCACAGGGACTTGCCCACCTTGTGGCCCAGCGCCGCGAGGAAGGTGTTGGCCATGCCGCCGCCGATCACCAGCAGGTCCACCTTGGCGGTGAGATTGCCCAGCAATTCCAGCTTGGTGGACACCTTGGCGCCGCCCACCACGGCGAGCACCGGCCGCTCGGGCGCTTCCAGCGCCTTGCCCAGCGCGTCCAGCTCGCCCTGCATGGAGCGGCCCGCGAAGGCCGGGAGCTGGTGCGCCAGCCCCTCGGTGGAGGCGTGGGCGCGGTGGGCGGTGGAGAAGCTGTCATTGACGTAGAGGTCGCCGAGCTTCGCCAGTTCGCTGACGAATTCCGGCGTGTTCTTCTCCTCACCGGAATGGAAGCGGGTGTTCTCCAGGAGCAGAACACCACCCTCCGGGAGCGCCGCCACCGCCGTCGCGGCGGGCGCGCCGACGCAGTCATCGGCGAACGCCACCTCGGTGCCCAGCCGCTCGGTCACGGCGGCCGCGAGGGGCGCCAGCGTCTGGCTGGCGTCGCGGCCCTTGGGGCGTCCGAAATGGGCCAGCAGGATGGCCTTGCCGCCGCGCGCGGTCACGTCGCGCAGGGTGGGCAGGATGGCCTGGATGCGGGTGTCGTCGGTGACGCGCCCGTTCTCCATGGGGACGTTGAGGTCCACCCGGATGAGGACGCGCTTGCCGGCGAGGTCCGCCTCGTCGAGGGTGCGGAAAGCAGCCATGATGTCGGCTCCCCGCGCGCGCTCAGCCCAGCTTCCCGAGCGCCACGGCGGTGTCCGCCATGCGGTTCGAGAAGCCCCACTCGTTGTCGTACCAGGACATGACGCGCACCAGGGTGCCGTCCATGACCTTGGTCTGGTCCATGTGGAAGGTGGACGAGTGGGGATCGTGGTTGAAGTCGATCGAGACGTTGGGGGCCAGCGTGTAGCCGAGCACGCCCTTCAGCGGGCCGTCGGCGGCCGCCTTGATGGCCTCGTTGATCTCCGCCACCGTGGTCTTGCGCTTGGCCACGAACTTCAGGTCGATGACCGAGACGTTCGGGGTGGGCACGCGGATGGAGACGCCGTCCAGCTTGCCGTTCAGCTCCGGCAGGACGAGGCCCACCGCCTTGGCGGCGCCGGTGGAGGTGGGGATCATGGAGAGCGCGGCGGCGCGGGCGCGGTAGAGGTCCTTGTGCACCTGGTCCAGCGAGGGCTGGTCGTTGGTGTAGGAGTGGACCGTGGTCATGAAGCCGTGCTCGATGCCCACCGCGTCGTTCAGCACCTTCGCCACGGGGGCGAGGCAGTTGGTGGTGCAGGAGGCGTTGGAGACCACGAAGTGCTCGGCGGTGAGCTTCTGGTGGTTCACGCCGTAGACCACGGTGATGTCCGCGCCGTCGGCGGGGGCGGAGACCAGCACGCGGCGGGCGCCGGCGGTGAGGTGGGCCGAGGCCTTGTCCTTCGAGGTGAAGATGCCGGTGCATTCCAGGGCGATGTCCACGCCCAGCTCCTTGTGGGGAAGCTGCGCGGGATCGCGGACCGCCGTCACCTTGATCTTGTTCTGGCCGATGACGAGGAAGTCCCCGTCCACCTTCACCTCGGCGGGGAAGCGGCCGTGCACGCTGTCGAAGCGCAGCAGGTGGGCGTTGGTCTCCACGGGGGCGAGGTCGTTGATCGCCACCACCTGGATGTCGGTGCGGCCCGATTCGATGATGGCGCGCAGCACGTTGCGCCCGATGCGACCGAACCCGTTGATGGCCACCTTCACCGTCATGTCATCCTCCATCTGCCGGCCCTCAAGACCGGCCGTTCATTGTTGCGGGCCGCATCCGGCGACCGGGCGGCCCGCTTGAAGTCTCACGCCTGCTTGAGCTGGGAGAGGGCCGCGTCCGCGACCGCCTCGGGCGTAATGCCGAAATGCTTGTAAAGTTCCTTCGCCGGCGCGCTGGCGCCGAACGAGCTCATGCCCACGAAGGCCGCGTCGGAGCCGATGACGGCGTCCCAGCCCATGCGGATGGCGGCCTCGATGCCCACCTTGGCGGGCGCGGTGCCGATGATTGCGGCGCGCTCGGCGGCGGGGCGGGCGAGGAACAGCTCGAACGAGGGCACCGAGACCACGCGGGTCGGCACGCCCTGGCCTTCCAGGAGCTTGCGGGCCTCCATGGCGAGCGACACTTCCGAGCCGGTGGCGAACAGCGAGACCTGCGCCGCGCCGGAGGCGGGGGCGATCTCGTAGGCGCCTTCCGCGCTGCGGTTGGCGCTGTCGGCGCCGCGCAGGATCGGCAGGTTCTGGCGCGAGAGGATGAGCGCGGTGGGCCGGTCCTTGGCCTTCAGCGCGATCTCCCAGCACTCGGCGGTCTCCACCGTGTCGCAGGGGCGCAGAACCAGCAGGCCGGGAATGGCGCGCAGGGCCGCCAGATGCTCCACCGGCTGGTGGGTGGGGCCGTCCTCGCCGAGGCCGATGGAATCGTGGGTGAGCACGTGGACCACCCGCTCGCCCATGAGCGCCGCGAGGCGGATGGCGGGGCGCGAATAGTCCGAGAACACCAGGAAGGTGCCGGAATAGGGGATGATGCCGCCATGGAGGGCGAGGCCGTTCATGGCCGCCGCCATGCCGTGCTCGCGCACGCCCCAGTGCACGAAGTCGCCGGAGAAGTCGTCGGGGGTGACGGACTTCTGGCCCTTGGCGCGGGTGTTGTTGGAGCCGGTCAGGTCGGCCGAGCCGCCGAGCATCTCGGGAACCGCCTTGGTGATGGCGTCCAGCGTGATCTCGGAGGACTTGCGGGTGGCGACGGCGCCGCCGTCCGCCACGGCCTTGGCCTTCACGGCCGCGATGGCCTCGGCGAGGGCGCCCGCCGGGATCTCGCCGGAGAGGCGGCGCTCGAACTCGGCGCGCGCGTCGGCGGGCAGGGCGGCGAGGCGGGCTTCCCAGGCGGCGCGGGCGGCGGTGCCCTTGGCGCGCGCCTCGCCCCAGGCGGCGGCGACGTCAGCGGGAATCTCGAACGGGCCGGCATCCCAGCCCAGCGCCTTGCGGGTCGCCTCAATCTCGGCGGCGCCGAGCGGAGAGCCGTGGACCTTCTCGCTGCCGGCCTTGGCGGGCGAACCCTTGCCGATGACGGTGCGGCAGGCGATGAGGCTCGGCGTTCCGGTCTTCTGGGCGGCTTCGAGTGCGGCGAGGATCGCCTCGGGGTCATGGCCGTCGATGCGGGTCACGTCCCAGCCGGAGGCGGCGAAGCGCGCGAGCTGGTCGGTGGAGCCGGACAGGTCCGTGGAGCCGTCGATGGAGATCTTGTTGTCGTCCCACATGACGATCAGCTTGGAGAGCTTCAGGTGGCCGGCGAGGTCGATGGCCTCCTGGCTGATGCCCTCCATGAGGTCGCCGTCGGAGGCGAGCACATAGGTGAAGTGGTTCACCGCCTCGGCGCCGAAGCGCGCGGCCATCAGGCGCTCGCCCATGGCCATGCCGACCGCCGTGGCGATGCCCTGGCCGAGCGGGCCGGTGGTGGTCTCGATGCCGGTGGTGACGAAATTCTCGGGGTGGCCCGGGGTGAGCGAGCCGAGCTGGCGGAAGCGCTTCAGCTCGTCCACGGTCACGTTCTCGTAACCCACGAGGTGCAGCAGCGCATAGAGCAGCATGGAGCCGTGGCCGGCGGAGAGCACGAAGCGGTCCCGGTCCGCCCAGTGCGGGGCGGCGGGATCGAAGCGCATCACCTTCGAGAACAGCACCGTGGCGATGTCCGCAGCGCCCATGGGCAGGCCCGGATGACCGGAATTGGCCGCCTCGACGGCATCCATGGCGAGGAACCGGATGGCGTTCGCCATGCGGTCATGAAGGGTGCGGCTCATCATTCGGGGCGTGTCTCCGGCGCCGCGGGGCGCCTCGTTCCGGACCAAGATAAGGCTGGGGCCGAGGGATCAGCCTCGGCGGCGGCAGTGATAGCAGCGCCGCTTCGGGTGTCAAACCCAGCATTGTCCGAACGTCAAGTGCCCCGCGCCCGCGCGCGGCGCGCCCCATCGTCGCGCGGGGCGGCCGGCGGGGCGGCCAGAGTCAATGGAATCAAGCCCCCGGCGCGGAGAGCATCTTCTTCAGGCTGTTGCCGCCCCCCGCCCAGAGCACGTCCGCTATGCGCCAGCCGGCGGGCGTGCGCACCAGCTTGTAGATGACGAGCGTGTCCTGGTCGAAATTGGTGAAGCGGGCATTGACCATCGCCTCCTTGCCGGACGGCTTGGTCTCGTACTCCACGGACTTGATCTCGAATTCCTGTCCGTTCACGAACGGGTCGAAGTCCAGCCGCGACTGCTCGCGCTTGCCGTCCGCCACCACGAGCTTGGTCAGGGCGGGATCGAAATACTCTTTGGCAATTGTCGGGTTGGTATAGTCGAAGGCCACGTAGCTGTCCGGCGTGGTCTCCAGGTAATGCCGGTAGAGCGCGCGGATCAGGCTCTCGGGGTCGGCGGACGGCTTGGCGGGCTGCGCATTGGCGGGCGCGTTCGACGCAGGCTTGGCGGCCTGGGCCCCGGCGGGGCCGGCAAAGGGGCCGAAGGCTGCGACGGACAGCAGAAGGAACGGTGCGATCAGAAATGGCAGGCGACGTCCCGGCGGACCAAATCCCAGTCTCATGGCTCACGTTCCCCTTTGTCCCATTGGCCCGGCACGGCCGGGCAAGCGCGGGCCTGAAAGGTTCCCGCAGTGTCAGCCATGACTTAATTGCGTTAACAAGTGGGAACTTGTTGGTGGTTTCTGCCTCGACTCAGTTAAACTCTTGCGCATGTACGCCGTGAAGCAACGCCCGCCGGACCTCAGCCCCATCGAGCTCGCCACCCAGCGCCTCGGCGCGGCGCTCGATGCCCTCTCCTCGGCGGTGGAGCGCCGGCGGGAGATGGACCGCCAGCACGAGGCGCTGCTCGCCCAGCTTCATGCCATGGGGAACGACCGGGCCCGGCTCGCCCAGGAACTGGACGCCGCCTTCGCCCGGGTCCGCGAGCTGGGCGACGTGAGCCACGAGGTCACGCGCCGGCTCGATGTGGCCATGGGCACGATCCGCGACGTGCTCGCGACCCATGGCGGCTGACATGGGCGCCGACCCGCGCGCTGCCACGGGCACTCTCTCCTCGGGCCGGGGGCTGACATGGCACAGGTGAGCGTCACCATCGCCGGCCGCCAGTACCGCATGGCCTGCGACGAGGGGCAGGAGGAGCACCTCATCCGCCTCGCCCGCGACGTGGATGCCCGCATCGGCCAGCTGCGCACCGCTTTCGGCGAGATCGGCGACCAGCGCCTCACCGTCATGGCCGCCGTGACCATCGCCGACGAATTGTTTGAGGCCCGCGCCCGCATCCGCGCCCTGGAAAGCGACCTGGACGGCCAGCGCGACGCCCGCGCCTCCGCGCTCGCCCGGATCGAGGCCAGCGAGGAAGCCGTGGCCCGCACCATCGAGGACGCGGCCGAGCGGCTGGAACGGCTCGCCCGCGACATCGCCCCGCCCTCCGCCCGTGTCGTCGGCATGGGGTGAAGAGGCGCCGGGACCCCCTGGCGGATTTCCCCCAGTGCGCCTACATTGAGGTCAAGCGGGGCTGCGGGGTGCGTTAGGACACTTTTCCCCGGGGCCTTATCGATCCTTAAGGGAGCTGTACCTGACCTTGCCCGTGGGCTTGGACATACGGCGCCCACCTACTGTGTAGGTTTCCCGGGATCGACGTCCGACGGCTTCTGCGGCTCCGCTCCTTCGTTTCAGGCAGGCTTCTTCCGGCGGGCCATGCTGCCGACCTCATCTTCCCCATCCGCGTCCGCATCGGGACCCACGCTCCAGGAGCGCAAGACCGCGCTGCGCCAGGAGGCGCTGGCGCGCCGGGCCGCCATGGGCGCCGAGGGGCGGGCCTCCGCCTCCAGCGCGGCGGCGGGGCAGGCGCCGCTGCTCCTCTCCTCCGTCGCGGGCCGGGTGGTCTCCCTGTTCGCACCGTTCCGCGACGAGATCGACACCGCGCCGCTCGCGGCCCTGCTGTGGTCGGCGGGCGCGCAGGTGGCGCTTCCGGTGGTGGTGGCGCGGGACGCGCCGCTGGCCTTCCGCCTCTGGCGGCCCGGCGACCGTCTGGAGCCCCAGGGCCCGTTCCGCATCCCGACGCCCGGCCCTGATGCGCCCGAGCGGGAGCCCGACGACCTCATGGTGCCGTTCGCGGCCTTTGACCGGCGCGGCTTCCGCATCGGCTACGGGGCGGGCTTTTATGACCGCACCCTGGCCCTGCTGCGCGCGCGGCGGGCGGTTCGGGCCTTCGGCTATGGATTTTCCTGCCAGGAGGTGACGGAAGTTCCCGCCGAGCCCCATGACGAACCGGTGGACGGGGTGATAACAGAGACCGCAGCCTTTCTCTGCGGCGGCTAACGATGCGCATTCTTTTTCTCGGCGATGTGGTGGGGCGCTCCGGGCGCGAGGCGGTGACGTCGGTGCTGCCGGGCCTTGTGGACCGCTGGCAGCTCGACTTCGTGGTGGTGAACGGCGAGAACGCCGCCGGGGGCTTCGGCATCACCGAAGCCATCTATGAGGAATTCATCGCGGCGGGCGCCGATGCGGTGACGCTGGGCAACCACGCTTTCGACCAGCGCGAGGCCCTGGTCTTCATCGAGCGCGTGGACCGGCTGGTGCGCCCGGCCAATTTCCCTGCCGGCACGCCGGGCAAGGGCGTCGCCCTGGTCACGGCCAAGAACGACGCGCGGGTGCTGGTGGCCAACATCATGGGCCGCACCTTCATGGACCCGCTGGACGATCCCTTCGCCGCCGCCGACCGCTGCCTGGAGGGCGCGGAACTGGGCCTGCACGCGGATGCCGTGGTGCTGGACTTCCACGCCGAGACCACCAGCGAGAAGCAGGCCTTCGGCCATTATTGCGACGGGCGGGCGACGCTGGTGGTGGGCACCCATACCCATGTGCCCACCGCCGACCACCGCATCCTGTCCGGCGGCACCGCCTTCATGACCGACATCGGCATGTGCGGGTCCTATGACGGGGTGATCGGCATGGACAAGGAGGAGCCCATCCGCCGCTTCACGCGCAAGATCGGCTCCTCGCGCTTCGAGCCCGCCTCGGGCCCGGCCTCGCTGTCGGGCATCGCCGTGGAAAGCTGCGATCGCACCGGGCGCGCGCTGAAGGTGGCCCCGGTGCGGCTCGGCGGCGCGCTCAGCGAGGCGCGGCCCGAATTCTGGGAAGGATAGGCCCTTCCTTGCCCTTTGGCGCTTTGCCGACCTATAAGGCGCCATCACAACACCGATCCCGGTCCGTGCGGCGCCGCTTGAGCGGCGCGCGGGGCCGCAAACCAAGAAGCCGGAGGCGTCCCATGGCCGGACATTCACAGTTCAAGAACATCATGCACCGCAAGGGGCGGCAGGATGCGATGCGCTCCAAGCTGTTCTCCAAGCTCGCGCGCGAAATCACCGTCTCGGCCAAGATGGGCCTGCCCGACCCCAACATGAACCCGCGCCTGCGCGCCGCGATCCTCGCGGCCCGCGCCGAGAACATGCCCAAGGACAATATCGAGCGCGCCATCAAGAAGGCCGCCGGGGGCGACGCGGAGAATTACGAGGAGATCCGCTACGAGGGCTACGGTCCCGGCGGCTGCGCGGTGATCGTCGAGGCGCTCACCGACAACCGCAACCGCACGGCGGGCGAGGTGCGCTCCTATTTCACCAAATCCGGCGGCAACCTCGCCGAGACGGGCGCGGTCTCCTTCATGTTCGACCGCGTGGGCCTCATCGAGTATCCGGCCGACAAGGCCAGCGACGACGCCATGATGGAAGCCGCCATCGATGCGGGCGCGGACGACGTCTCCTCCTCCGAGCACGGCCACGAGATCATCTGCGCCTCCGATTCCCTCGCCGAGGTTCAGAAGGCGCTGGAAGCGAAGTTCGGCGAGCCCTCCAAGGCCCGCCTCGCCTGGCGCCCCCAGAACACGGTGGCCGTGGACGACGAGACGGCCGAGAAGCTCCTGCGCCTCGTCGAGAACCTGGAAGACAATGACGACGTCCAGACCGTGACGGCCAATTTCGAGCTGTCCGACGCCATGATCGCCAAGATGAGTGCGTGAGGGGGTTTTTCGCCCGTTTCCTGGCTATGCAATCAACGCGCGTCCAGTAAGCTGGGCGCGCGTTTTTGCTGTGGGGCGAGGCATGGTTATCGCGCGGCGGACACTCACCATCCTCAAGGACGGCGTGACCCATCCTGTCGAGGTGCGCGTCTTCGCGCCGGTGGAAGACGATCGCTGCTGGGGCTGTCGCATCCAGATCGACTGGCCCGACGGCGTGCGCGATTCAACGGCCGATGGCCATGACAGCGTGCAGGCGCTCCTGCTCGCGCTCGATCTGGTCGGCCTGCATCTCTATACGAGCGACTATCATCACGACGGCCAATTGCAGCCGCTCGACGCGAGCTGGGTCGGCTATGGCTTCCCGGTGCCTTACAATCTGCGCGATGCCTTGATCGGAGAGGATGCGGAATATTTCTGAGCCGGGCAGCCGAAATCCGTATTCTCCACTTGGGCTCCACCTGTCGCCTGAGGGAAAGTGGGTGCACACAGAGCTTGTTTGTCTAAATTATTCTTGAGATAATAAAGACCTTAGCTTTCGCGCATTTATTGAGAGCGGAAAATCTCGGGTGATTTCATTTGCGTTATTTTTAGTTGAAATTTTAATCCAATCGGGAATGTGTTCTGAATTTTCAACGGAATAAATAAGTTCATGTTTTTTATCATTTTGGCTTTTTGATTCGAGTATTTTAAGTGATGGCTCTGCAAATTTAAGGATAGTAATCGATGATATTAGTCGACATATTTCAAATTTTTCATGAAGAGTGTATGTAAATCCATAAAACGGCGGCCGTCGTGAGTGTCTATCTCCAATTTTAATTGGGGCGATAGCCATTGCTCGGCCGTCAATAACTGTTCCATTTGCTGTAAGGTCAAATCCTCTGTGTATTACAGAATTTCTAAGTTCTCGAATGTATCCTGAATTATTTTTCCCACTTTTTCCACCGATTCCGTCAAGGTTATTTTCCCATTCAATCAAAACTTTTCTATCAAATATTTCATTTGCAAAATCTAACATGGACATAAAATTAACTATAAACATAGCGTGAGAAAATCGAAATTCATCGTAATTTACGCCCATCTTAAATTCGCGAATTTGTTTTAGTGATCTATCCATACATTCGGCATACCAGACAAGTTTTCCGATATTTTCTTCAATGAGGCGGCTC
Source organism: Hyphomicrobiales bacterium (assembly GCA_013911975.1). GTDB lineage: Bacteria > Pseudomonadota > Alphaproteobacteria > Rhizobiales > Xanthobacteraceae > Aquabacter. The sequence continues at coordinate 63,574 of JACESF010000016.1, forward strand.
ATTTCAGTGCCTCCCGTATTTTGGCATGGCCCCTCAGAACAGCCTCCCCCCATTCGGCACCGTCACGCTCGGCCCGATCAGCACCACGGCGCCGTTTTCGTCCGGGAAGCCGAGCGTCAGCACTTCGGACATGAAGGGGCCGATCTGGCGGGGCGGGAAATTGACGACCGCTGCCACCTGCCGGCCCACCAGCGCCTCGGCCGTGTAGTGCACGGTGATCTGGGCGGAGGATTTCTTCACGCCGATCTCGGGTCCGAAATCGATCTTGAGCTTGAAGGCGGGCTTGCGCGCCTCGGGGAAGGGCTCGGCGGCGAGGATGGTGCCGACGCGGATGTCCACTTTCTCGAAATCCGCGAAGCTGATGGTCTGTGTGTCCGCCATGATGGATCCGCCCTTTTGCCACCCCATTTCTGCGGGGCGGCGCGGCCGGAGGCAATGCGGTCACACGGAAAATCCCCAGCGACCGGTCATGGCCGGGACGCGTCCGGGCCTGACGGCCCCGAGGGGCCGAAAGCCATCCATCGATCCGACTGTCGATCGGACGGAGGCCATGGATGCCCGGATCAGGTCCGGCATGACGGCATCAATGGAGGGAAGGCGCGGGATCAGCCGCCCGTCATGCTCATGTGACGCGAGACGGCGGGAACGTGCGTGGCGCGGTCGATGACGAAGTCGTGCCCCTTGGGCTTGCGGAAGATGGCCCCGTCGATGGCGGCGTGGAGCAGAGCGTCGTCCGCCGAGGCGCGCAGGGGGGCACGCAGGTCCGCCGCGTCCTCCTGGCCGAGGCACATGAAGAGGGTGCCCGTGCAGGTGACGCGCACCCGGTTGCAGCCCTCGCAGAAATTGTGGGTGAGCGGCGTGATGAAGCCGAGCCGCCCGCCGGTCTCCTTCACCTCCACATAGCGGGCGGGCCCGCCGGTGCGATAGGCGATGTCGGTAAGGGTGTAGCGCTGCTCCAGCGTCTCTCGCACCTTGGAGAGGGGCAGATACTGGTCTACCCGCTCCGCGCCCACTTCGCCCAGCGGCATCACCTCGATGAGGGAGAGGTCGTGTCCCTCGCCGTGGCACCAGTCCATGAGCGAGGCGATCTCGTGCTCGTTCACGTCGCGCAGGGCGACGGCATTCAGTTTCACCTTGATGCCCGCGGCCTTGGCGGCGGCGATGCCCTCCATCACCTTGCCGAGGTCGCCCCAGCGCGTCACGGCGCGGAACTTGTCCGGGTCCAGCGTGTCCACGGAGACGTTGATGCGCCGGACCCCGCAGGCGGCAAGATCCGCCGCGTAGCGGGCGAGCTGGGAGCCGTTGGTGGTGACGGTGAGTTCGTCGAGGCGGCCGGTCTCCAGGTGGCGGGAGAGGGCGCGGAACAGGGTCATCACGTCGCGCCGCACCAGGGGCTCGCCGCCCGTGAGGCGCAGCTTGCGCACGCCCCGCATGACGAAGGCGGAGCACAGGCGGTCCAGTTCCTCCAGCGTCAGCAGGTCCTGCTTGGGCAGGAAGGTCATGTGCTCGGACATGCAATAGACGCAGCGGAAGTCGCAGCGGTCCGTCACGGAGACCCTGAGATAGGTGACGGCCCGCCCGAACGTGTCCACCAGCGGACCACGGTCCGCAGCGGCGGCGACCATGGAGCGGTCGCTGAGATCACGGGGAAACGGACGCACCTTGACGCTCCCGGCACCGGCGGCGGTCTGACGCCGCCCTTCATTCTGGACCAATTATATCGTATGCTGGGCAGGAATGGGTAGGGGCCGCCCGCTCAAAGACGCGGCATCGCGGCCCCGCTCACGATGCCCTCTCCCCTTGCCCCTCTCGGCTTCCTAGCCGGAGCCGGGCCGGAGCCGCGCCATGTCACCCGTCATGTCCCCCCTCGTGCCCCCGCCCGCCGATCCCTGGCCGACGGAATTGCGGGTCATCGAGGAGCGCCACGCGCTCAAGGTCACGTTCGAGGACGGGGCGAGCTACACGCTGCCCGCCGAATATCTGCGGGTGGAGAGCCCCTCCGCCGAGGTGCAGGGCCACGCCCCCCACGAGAAGCAGACCGTGCCCGGCAAGCGCTCCGTGCGCATCGCCGAGGTGGACCCTGTGGGCTCGTACGCGGTGCGCCTCGTGTTCGAGGACGGCCACCAGACCGGCATCTATAGCTGGGTCTATCTCTGGAGCCTGGGGGCGGAGCAGGAGGCGCGGTTCGGCGCTTATCTGGAGGCGCTGGAGGCCCAGGGGCTCTCGCGCGGCTGAGGTCGGGGGCGAGGCGTGGCTTCGGAGACGCGGCTGGCGTCTCGCTTTGATCCCGCGCGCGTTGCTCCCTCCCAACCC
>JACESF010000017.1 GCA_013911975.1 Hyphomicrobiales bacterium
AGCCATGCAGGGGCGGGCGGGGACTGGCGCGCCGCGACCTTGCTCAATCTCGCCGACCGGCTGCGGTCCTATGTGGATGTGCGCGAGGATTGCCGCACCCTGTGGCAGGCGCTGGAGGCGGAACGCCTGCCGGAGGCGTCGGCCCTGCGCGTGCCCGGCGCCGCGCCCATGTCGCTGCTGGGCGCCATCGACAAGGGAAATGCCTGGCGCGCCGCACTGGCGCTGGTGCTGGCTTTGTGGGCCACCGCCGCCTTCTGGACCCTCACCGCGTGGCCCGACGGCGCCACCGCCATGATGATGATCGCCATCGCCGCCAGCGTCACGGCCTCGCAGCGCCAGCCGGTCCCGGCCCTGTTCGAGTTCATCGCCGCCGCCCTCATCGCCCTCGTCTTCGTGTTCGTCTACCTGTTCGCCATCCTGCCGCTGGTGACGGATTTCGCGCAGCTCTGCCTCGTCCTCCTTCCCGCGCTGCTGGTGTTCGGCGTGCTGGTGGCAAACCCGCGCACCGCCAGCCTGGGCTTCGGCATCACCGTCACCTTCACCACCCTTCTGGGCCTCCAGAACATGTTCGGCAGCGACCTCGCCGCCTTTGCCAACGGCAACAGCGCGGCGGTGGTGGGCATGTGCGTGGCGCTGGCGGCGGTGAGCCTGGTGCGTCCGCGCTCCGCCGCGCAGGCCGCCGCCCGGCTGCTGCGGCACGGCTGGGAGGATGTGGCCGCCTTGGCGCGCCTGCCGGACCTGGCAGGGCGCGAGCGCCTCGCCCGGCGGCTGGTGGACCGGCTCGGCCTCCTGGCGCCCACCGTCCTGCCGCGCCGGGGCGATGACGGGGAGACCGCGTTCGCCGCCCTGTTCGCCGCCGAGGGGCTGCTGGCGCTCGCGGAACTGGCCCCGCATGTGGCGGCGGGTGCGCGCGCCGATTTCGAGCGCCTGCTGGCGGACGTGGGCGCCCATTTCCGGGCGCTGGTGGGCGGCGGGCAACCCGATCCCACGGGCCTGCTCGCCTCGCTCGACGCGATCCGCGCCGACATGGCGGGCGCCCCGGGCCCGCGCGCCGAGGCGGGCCTTTCCGCCCTCGTCTCCCTGCGGCGCGGGCTGATCCTGGGTCAGGAGCATCATCCATGAGGAGGCCGGGTTCGTGACCACCTACGATGTCATTGGGATCTATGTGCCCCAGATCATGGTGGATGCGCTGGTCGCCGCGCTGCTGTGCGCCCTGGCGGCGCAGGCCCTGGCGCGCCTCGGCCTCTACCGCCGCATCTGGCATCCCGCCCTTTTCAACGTGTGCCTGTTCATAATCCTGCTGGCGCTCCTCGCGCTGCCCGGCAGCCAATGGTGGTCCTGACATGAAGATTGCGATGCGCACGGTCGGCGGCGTGGCCGCGACCCTGGTCCTCCTGGCGGCTGCGGGCGCGCTGGGGCTCGCCATGTGGCGCTATTACATGGAGGCGCCCTGGACGCGGGACGGCCTCGTGCATGTGGACGTGGTGGTGATCGCGCCGGACGTGTCGGGCCTCGTGTCCGAGGTGCCGGTCCGCGAGAACCAGGCGGTGAAGCGCGGCGACGTGCTGTTCCGCATCGATCCGAGCCGGTTCGCCCTCGCGCTGCGGCAGGCGGAGGCGGAACTGGCCAGCCGGAAGGCGGCGAGCGACGAGGCCGCCTCCATCCTCACGCGGTTCGAGGATGCCGGGGAACTGGCCGTCACCCAGGAAGCGGTGACGAACCAACGCTATGCCGCCGCCATGGCAAAGGCCGCCTATGACCAGGCGCTCGCCGCCCGCGACACCGCCGCGCTCAATGTGGAGCGCGCGGTGGTGCGGGCCTCGGTCAACGGCGTCGTCACCAATTTCGACATCCGGCCCGGCGACTACGTGACCACCGGCAAGGGGGTGTTCGCCCTCGTGGACACCGACAGCTACGCGGTGGACGGCTTCTTCGAGGAGACCAAGCTCTCGGGTATCAAGGTGGGCGATGCCGCGCGGGTGACGCTCATGGGTGGGGCGACGCTCTACGGCAAGGTGCAGGGCATCGCGGCCGCCATCTCGGGCAACATCCCCACGGACGGGCGGCTTCTGTCCAACGTCAACCCGGTGTTCAACTGGGTGCGCCTCGCGCGCCGCATCCCGGTGCGCATCACGCTCGACGCGGTGCCGCCCGATGCCGGCCTCGTGGCGGGCCGCACCGCCACCGTGGAAATCCTGGCGCGGCCCTGAGCGCGGCGCCTATTCCGGCAGGGTGCGGGCGAGCTTCTCCGCCGCCCGCTTGAGGTGAGGCACCAGGGAGACGGCCTTCTCCAGGGAAAAGCGCGGCAGCGGGCCGTGGCAGGCCACCGCCGCCACCACTGCGCCGCTGGCATCCTTCACCGGCACGGCGATGGCGCACAGCCCTTCCAGGAATTCCTGATCGTCCGTGCTGTAGCCGCGCGCGGAGATGCGCTCCAGCTCCGCCTCCAGCGCCGCGACGGTGGTGATGGTGTTGGGCGTCTGGGCCTTCAGGTGCAGGCTTTCGAGGATGCGGCGGCGCTGGGAGGGCCGCATGGCGGAGAGGAACAGCTTGCCGCTGGCCGTGCAGTGCATGGGCACCCGCGATCCCACTTCCAGATGCAGGCGCAGCGGCCAGCTCGCTTCCACGCGGTCGAGATAGATGGCTTCGCTGCCCACGCGGGTGACGAAGTTGCAGGTCTCGCCCGCCAGCTCCACCAATTCCTCCAGGATGCCGCGCCGCTCCGCGCTCACCGTGTTGCGCAGCATGTCGAAGCCCATGCGCAGGAAGCGCGGGCCCACCGCGAAGCGCCGCCCGTCCGGCTCGCGCAGCAGGTAGTTCTCCGCCTCCAGCTTCTGGCACAGGCGATGCACCGTGGGCTTGGGCAAGGCGAGCCGGGCGCACAAGTCCGGCACCGCCAGGGGCGTCTCGGAGCGCGCGATCTCGCCCAACAGGTCCAGCGCCCGCAGCATGGCGGAGGCGTTGTCGCGCTCCTCCCCCCGCTCGGGCGGCACCGTGTCGGGCGCCGTGTCCGCCGGTGCGTCCGCCGCCGTGTCCTGTCCCGCCGCCCGTGCTCGCACGGCTTTCCGCTGCACCATCGTCACCACTGCCGTCCGCCCAACCCTGCGGCCACCCTTATCGGCTCGGCGGGGCAAGTCAAACGCCCGGTGGGATCCAGGATGGGTCGGCAACCGGTGGGCGAGGGCGCGTGCCGGTGCACGGTCTTGCAGGTGCGAAGATCGCCTTCGCGACGCACAACAAAAATCTCATTCAATGAGACGTATCGTATCAAAAAATTGATTGACTCATCTCATCCCTTCGTCGCATCGTCGGTGTCATAAAGAGGAAACGGCCAATGCAAGGCGAGGAAAACTACGACTTCGTCGTCATCGGCGCGGGGTCGTCCGGATGTGTCCTGGCCAATCGCCTGAGCGAAGACGGCACAAGCCGCGTGGCTCTGGTGGAGGCGGGTCCGAAGGACCGGAATCCGTGGATTCACGTGCCCATCGGCTATGGGAAGACCATGTGGAACGACCGCCTTAACTGGCGCTTCCACACGGAACCCGAGCCCACCATGGGGGACCGGCGCATCTACTGGCCGCGCGGCCGGGTGCTGGGCGGCTGCTCGTCCATCAACGGGCTCATCGTCATTCGCGGGCAGAGGGAGGATTATGACCGCTGGGCCGCGCGCGGCGCCACCGGCTGGTCGTTCGCCGACGTGCTGCCCTATTTCGTGGCGCTGGAGGACAATGCCCGCCTCGCGGGGGACCCGCTGCACGGCACCGGCGGGCCGGTCACGGTCACGTCCATTCCCCGCAAGCATCCGCTCATCGAGGCCATCAAGGCGAGCGCCGTGCGGCTCGGCGTGCCGGAGACGGAGGATTTCAACGGCGCCAGCCAGGAAGGCGTGGGCTATTACCAGCTCACCACCCGCAACGGCCTGCGCATGAGCGCCGCCAAGGCCTATCTCGTCCCCGCCCGCGACCGGGCGAACCTCTCCATCCTCACCGAGACGCAGGCGCGGCGCGTGCTGTTCGAGAACGGCCGCGCCACGGGCGTCGAGGTGAGCACGCGGGACGGCATCAAGGTGCTGCGCGCCCGGCGCGGCGTCATCCTCTCGGCGGGCGCGGTGCAGTCGCCCCACCTGCTCATGCTCTCGGGCATCGGCCCGGCCGCCCATCTGCGCGAGAAGGGCATCGGCGTCCATGTGGACAGCCCCGGCGTGGGCGGCAACCTCCAGGACCACCTCCAGCACCGCCTGCTCTATCGCTGCACCAGGCCCATCACCACCAACGACGCGCTGAACTCCCTCTGGGGCCGCCTGCGCATGGGGCTGGAATATCTGCTGTTCCGGGGCGGGCCGCTGGCCATCGGCATCAACCAGGGCGGTCTCTTCACCCGCGTCCTGCCGGAGTCGCGCACGCCCGACATCCAGTTCCATATCGGCACGCTCTCCGCCGACATGGCGGGCGGCAAGGTGCACGATTATTCCGGCTTCACCCTCTCCGTCTGCCAGCTCCGGCCCGAGAGCACCGGCCATGTGCGTCTCGGCTCGGCGGATCCGCTGGAGGCGCCGCGCATCACCGCCAACTATCTCGCCACCGAGACCGACCGACGCTGCGCGGTGGAGGCCATGAAGTTCGCCCGCCGCCTCGCCGCCACGGCGCCGCTGAAGGACTTCGTGGCGGAAGAGAAGCTGCCGGGTCCCGGCGTCACGGATGACGAGGGGCTCCTCGCCTTCGCCCGGGAATACGGCGCCACCATCTTCCACCCCGCCGGCACCTGCCGCATGGGGCCGGACGACGACCGCGAGGCGGTGGTGGACCCGCGCCTGCGGGTGCGGGGCGTGGACGGCCTGTGGGTCGTGGACTGCTCGGTGATGCCGAACCTCGTCTCGGGCAACACCAACATCCCCGCGATCATGATCGGCGAGAAGGCCGCCGACATGATCCGCGCGGACATCAAGAATAATGCCGGGCGAAACAATGCCCCAATCGAAATAAATAACGGGAGGAGAGAGCAATGGGCAGGGACGCAAGAGCTTCAAGCCGCGAGCTGAGGCGGGTAGTCGGCGCCAGCGTCATCGGCGCCACCATCGAATGGTATGATTTCTTCCTTTATGGAATTGTCGCCGGCATCGTCTTCAACAAATTGTTCTTTCCGGCGGACGATCCGGTCGTCTCGATCCTTCTCGCCTACACTACCTTCGCCATCGGCTTCGTGGCGCGGCCGGTGGGCGGGCTCATCTTCGGCCATTTCGGCGACAAGCTGGGCCGTAAGAGCATGCTCATCATCACCCTGATGATCATGGGCGTGGCGACGGTGGCCATCGGCCTCCTGCCCACCTACGCCCAGATCGGCATCGCCGCGCCCATCCTGCTGCTGATCCTGCGCATCGCCCAGGGCATCGGCATCGGCGGCGAATGGGGCGGCGCGGTGCTGATGGCGTACGAATACGCGCCCGAGGACAAGCGCGGCTTCTTCGCCTCCATCCCGCAGATCGGCCTCGCGCTCGGCCTCTGCCTCGCGTCCGGCGTCACCGCCCTCGTCTCCATGCTGCCGGAAGAGCAGTTCATGAGCTGGGGCTGGCGCATCGGGTTCGTGGGCTCCGTCGTGCTCATCATGGTGGGCATGTATATCCGCCTGAATGTGCACGAGACGCCGGAATTCGAGCAGGTGAAGGCCGAGAAGAAGGCCGCCACCATCCCGTTCTTCGCGCTGCTGAAGGAATATCCGCGCAACGTCCTGCTGGGCATGGGCGTGCGCTATATCGACGGCGTCTTCTTCAACGTCTTCGCGGTGTTCTCCATCGTCTACCTGGCGAACTACGTGAAGGTGCCGCGCACCACCGCGTTGTGGCTGGTGACGGCGGCGGCGTTCGTGATGGTGTTCACCATCCCCATGTTCGGGCGCCTCTCCGACCGCTGGGGCCGTCCGCGCACCTATGCGGTGGGCGCGGCGCTGCTGGCGCTCTCCACCTTCCCGGCTTTCTGGCTGATGTCCACGGGCTCCCTGCCGCTCATCGCGCTCGGCATCGTGTTCCCGTTCGGGGTGCTCTACGCCATGTGCTACGGCCCCGAGGCGGCCCTGTTCTCGGACCTGTTCGACGCCCGGGTGCGCTACACCGGCATCTCGTTCGTCTACCAGTTCTCCGGCATCTTCGCGAGCGGCATCACCCCCATCATCGCCACCTACCTGCTGGCCCAGGGCGGCGGCTCGCCGTGGCAGGTGTGCGCCTATGTGGTGTTCGCCGCCCTCGTCTCCATGCTCTCGGCCATGGCCATCCGCGTCCCTTCGCCGGGCGCCCTGCCGTCCGCGCACCCTGAAGGGTCCGCGGAGGCGGTGCGCCAGCCCGCGCGCTGACGAGCGCTGTCCGGGAGGCGGCGCGCCCGCCTCCCGCATTCCCAGGTTTCAGACTCCAAAGGATTGTTCCGTCATGAAGATGACCACCGAAGAGGCGTTCATCAAAGTCCTCCAGGCGCACGGCATCAACGAGGCCTTCGGCATCATCGGCTCGGCCATGATGCCGGTGTCCGATCTGTTCCCGAAGGCCGGCATCCGCTTCTGGGACTGCGCGCACGAGACCAATGCGGGCCTCATCTGCGACGGCTACACCCGCGCCACCGGACGCATGGCCATGGCCATCGCCCAGAACGGTCCCGGCGTGACCGGCTTCGTCACCGCCATGAAGACCGCCTACTGGAACCATACGCCCATGCTGCTGGTGACGCCCCAGGCGGCCAACAAGACCATCGGCCAGGGCGGCTTCCAGGAAGTGTCCCAGATGGCCATGTTCCAGGACATGGTCTGCTACCAGGAGGAGGTGCGCGACCCCTCCCGCGTGGCCGAGGTGCTGAACCGGGTCATCGAGAAGGCGTGGCGCGCCTGCGCCCCCGCGCAGATCAACGTGCCGCGCGATTTCTGGACCCAGGTCGTCGACATCCAGCTTCCCCAGATCGTGCGGCTGGAGCGCCCCGCCGGAGGGCGCAAGGCCATCGCCGAGGCGGCGCGGCTGCTCTCCGAGGCGGAATTCCCGGTCATCCTCAATGGCGCGGGCGTGGTCATCGGCAACGCCATCGGCGAGGCCATGGCGCTGGCCGACCGCCTGGATGCCCCGGTATGCGCAGGCTACCAGCACAATGACGCCGCCCCCGGCAGCCACCCCCTCGCCGTGGGTCCGCTCGGCTATAACGGCTCGAAGGCGGCCATGGAGCTGATCTCCAAGGCGGACGTGGTGCTGGCCCTGGGCACCCGCCTCAACCCCTTCTCCACCCTGCCGGGCTACGGCATCGACTATTGGCCGCGCGAGGCCGACATCATCCAGGTGGACATCAATCCCGACCGGATCGGCCTCACCAAGAAGATCACGGTGGGCATCTGCGGCGATGCCCGCGAGGTGGCGACGCAACTGCTGGACCAGCTCACCCCCGACGCGGGGGACAAGGGCCGGGAGGAGCGCCGCGCGCTGATCCACCAGACCCGCTCCCGCTGGCTCCAGCAGCTCGCCTCCATGGACCATGAGGACGACGATCCCGGCACGCGCTGGAACGAGGAGGCCCGCGCCCGCGACCGGAACCGCATGTCGCCGCGCCAGGCGTGGCGGGCCATCCAGGCGGCGCTGCCGAAGAACGCCATCATGTCCACGGACATCGGCAACAATTGCGCCATCGGCAATGCCTATCCGAGCTTCGAGGAAGGGCGCAATTATCTCGCGCCCGGCATGTTCGGTCCGTGCGGCTACGCCTTCCCGGCCATCATCGGCGCCAAGATCGGCCGTCCCGACGTGCCCGTCTTCGGCTTCGCGGGGGACGGCGCGTTCGGCATCTCCATCAACGAGATGACCTCCATCGGCCGCGAGGAATGGCCCGCCGTGACCATGGTGGTGTTCCGCAACTTCCAGTGGGGCGCGGAGAAGCGCAACACGACGCTCTGGTACGACAACAATTTCGTCGGCACCGAACTGGATCCCAAGCTCTCCTACGCCAAGATCGCGGAGGGCTGCGGCTTCAAGGGCGTGCGGGTGGACACGCCGGACAGCCTGCGGGAGGCCATCCAGGCCGGCGCCGAGGACCAGAAGCGCGGCATCACCACCTTCATCGAAGTGATCCTCAACCAGGAACTGGGCGAGCCCTTCCGGCGCGACGCCATGAAGAAGCCCGTCCCGCTGGCCGGCATCGCCCGCGCCGACATGCGCGAGCAGGTCGCCCGCTGAGTGCGATCGCCCGTCTCGAAGCACCTGGGTGCTTCGAGACGGGCGTGAATCGCTCTCTCTCAATGAGTGAGAGACTGATTCACCCGTCAGGTCGATGACCTGACGGGATCAGGCTCTGAACGCCGCTCGGGGGCCGGCCGTTCGCGCGGCCGGTCCCGCCCCGTCCTGACACCGGGAGCTCTCCATGCTCGCCCTCGACCACATTATCGAAGCGGCCCGCGCGGTGCCCCGCAGGATCGTCCTGCCCGAGGGGACCGACCGGCGGATCGCGGCGGCGGCCCGGCGCGCGGTGGCCGAGGGCATCGCGCGGCCCATCCTCATCGGTCCGCACCGCGAGGTGCTGGCGGCCCTCGATGGCGAGGCGGGGGGCATCGCCATCGAGGATCCCGCAACCTCGGCGCATACCCAGCCCTATGCGGAGGCGCTGCATCTGCTGCGCCATGCCAAGGGCATGGACCTCGCCGCCGCGCACCGCCGCATCCGCGAGCCTTTGGCCTTCGCCGCCATGATGGTGCGGGAGGGCGACGCGGACGGCACCGTGGGCGGGGCTGTCTCCACCACTGCCGAGACGGTGCGGGCGGCACTCCAGATCATCGGCCTCGCGCCCGGCGCGCGCCTGGTGTCCAGCTTCTTCCTGATGATCCTGTGCGAGGATTATCACACCCAGAAGGGCGCCTATGTGTTCGCCGATTGCGGCCTCGTCATCGATCCCGACGCGGCGGAACTGGCGGACATCGCCCGCGCCTCGGCCCGTTCCTACACCGCCATGACGGGCGAGCGGGCGAAGGTGGCCATGCTCTCCTTCTCCACCGCGGGCAGCGCGCGGCACGCGCGGGTGGACAAGGTGGTGGAGGCGGTGCGGCTGGTGCGCGCCGCCGAGCCGGACCTGATCATCGACGGGGAATTGCAGTTCGACGCCGCCTTCGTGGCGGCCGTGGGCGCGGCCAAGGCGCCGCGCGCGGCCATCTGCGGGGATGCGAACGTGTTCGTCTTCCCCAATCTCGACGCCGCGAACATCGGTTACAAGATCGCCCAGCGCATCGGCGGGGCCAAGGCCATCGGCCCGGTGCTCCAGGGGCTGGCGAAGCCGGCGAACGACCTGTCGCGGGGATGTTCGGAGGAGGACGCCTTCCACATGATCGCGCTCACCTGTGCTCAGGCGGGGGCTCTGTTCGCGGGCGAGCGCGGGACGGAGGGCGAGGCGGGGCGTGGCTTTGCGCCGACGCTGCGGCCCCCGGCGCCGGCCGGGCGGCCCCTCGCGCTGTAGCGGCGCCCGTCAGTTCCCGAGCTGGAGCAGCGGGGCCGACGCCTGATAGGCCTCCTGCCAGTGCTGGACGGTCCTGGAATCGAGGGTCGGCACGCGCGGGGTCAGGCCGGGATGCCCGGCATTGAAGGGCGTTGAGGCTGAGGAGGCGAGGATCGCCGCAACCACGGCGAGGGGCAGCGCCAGCTTTCTCAGGGTGTCGTCGAACTGCATCGGGCAGGGCCTCATCACAAGCGGCCGCCATCGCCCCGTCGGCGGCACGCAATTCCTTTGCACGCAATCTAAATCAAATCGCGCCCGCCTCCAATATCCCGCAGTGCAGCATGGGTGCGCGCCTCACGCAGGACTGCCGTCCTTGAATGGCGGGCCGGGACGCGCCCGCAGGCCGAGATAGGAGAGCGGACTGCTGCCGAAGGCGCGCTTGAACATGAGCGTGAAGGCGGCGGGATTCTCGTAGCCGAGATCCATGGCCACAGCCGTCACCGGCTCCGCCGCCGCCAGCCGGGGCAGGGCGCCGATCAGGCACGCCTGCTGGCGCCAGGCCACGAAGCTCATGCCGGTCTCGCGCCGGAACAGCCGTGTGAAGCTCCGGCGGCTGAGGCCGAGCGCGCGGGCCCACGCGTCGGTGGTCTCGTGGATGTTGGGGCGGTCCATGAAGGCCCGACAGCGCGCCGCCAGGGCGCCGTGGGCGGGATAATGCAGCGAGAGGGGCAGCACCTTCAATTGCTGCATCTCGTGCGCGATGAGCTGCATGAGCGCGCCGGAGCGCCCTTCCTGGTTGTAGTCGAGGGGCAGCCCCAGGGCTTCGGTGATCAGGCTGCGAAGGAAGGGCGAAATGGCGACCACCTGGCAGGCGTCCGGCAATCCCGGCACGGCGCCCGGCTCCAGATAGAGGCTCTGCATCTCCACCGCCCCGACGATGCGCACATGGTGCTCGGTGGCCGGCGGGATCCACATGCCGCGCTGGGGCGGCATGACCCATGTGCCTTCGGACGTGGACAGGACGATGAGCCCCGACGCGCCGGAAATGAGCTGTCCGCGCCGATGGTGGTGGGGCGCGATGGCATGCCCGTCGGGAAAATGCTTCCCGATGGCGATGATGGGCCGGGGCACATGGTCCACCGTGTCGATGTGGATGTTGAATGCCATTGGCCCACTCGCGTAATTCGCAGGCCCGCCATCGGTGGCAGGCCGGGCAGCGAGGCTCTAACGTCCTTCGCAGGCGGCCGCAATGGCCCGCTCTCCCTGTTCCGTCCTGGTTGAAGAACGCGTCATGTCCACATCGATCGCCGTCGGCGGCGCGCGGAAGGGGCCGGTCTTTCCGGTCCTGGTCGCCGCCAGCGTCTGCCACCTGCTGAACGACATGCTCCAGGCGCTGCTGCCTGCGGTCTATCCCATTCTACAGGGCAGCTTCGATCTCAGCTTCGCGCAGGTGGGCATGCTGACGCTGGTCTACCAGGTGACGGCGTCCATCTTCCAACCCTTCATCGGCCTGTACACCGACCGGCGGCCCATGCCCTACACGCTGCCGCTGGCCATGGTCTCATCCATGAGCGGGCTGCTGACCCTGGCCTTCGCGCTCAATTACGCCACGCTGCTGGCGGGCGCCGTGCTGCTGGGCCTCGGCTCCTCCATCTTCCATCCCGAGGCCTCGCGCATCGCGCGCCTGTCGTCCGGCGGCTCCCACGGGCTGGCGCAGTCCCTGTTCCAGGTGGGCGGCAATTTCGGCTCGGCGCTGGGGCCGCTGGCGGCGGCCTTCGTCATCCTGCCGCGCGGCCAGCACGGGCTCGCCTGGTTCGCCATCGCGGCGGTGGGCGGCATCATCCTGCTGACGGGGCTGGCGAACTGGTACCAGTCCCACCGCCGCGCGGCGCCGGCCGCGCCCGCCAAGCCCGTGCGCCATCCCTTGCTGTCGTCGCGGCAGGTGTTCCGGGCCATGGCGGTGCTGATCGCGCTGCTGTTCTCCAAGTATATCTACCTGGCGGCGTTCACGAGCTACTACACCTTCTACCTGATCGACCAGTTCGGAGTGTCAACCAAGGACGCGCAGATCCTGCAATTCGTGTTCTTCGCGTCCGTCGCCACCGGCACCATCGCCGGCGGCCCGCTGGGCGACAGGCTGGGCCGCAAGATCGTGATCTGGGTGTCGATCCTCGGGGTGCTGCCCTTCGCCCTGCTGCTGCCCCATGTGGGCCTCGTGCCGACCGTGCTGCTGAGCATGGTGATCGGCCTGCTCATGTCCTCGGCCTTTCCCGCCATCGTGGTGTTCGGCCAGGAACTGGTGCCGGGCCGGGTGGGCATGGTGTCCGGCCTGTTCTTCGGCTTCATCTTCGGGGTCGGCGGCATCGCGGCGGCCCTGCTGGGCTGGGTGGCGGACTGGAAGGGCATGCACTTCGTCTTCCTGATCTGCTCCTTCCTCCCGGCCCTGGGCATCCTCACCGCCTTCCTGCCAAACCTGCGCGCGCCGAAGGCATCCTGAGGCGGGTTGAGTCGCACCCGAAGCGAGGGCGGGTGTCCCCGTCATAGGCCGGGCCTGTGCCGGCTGTGGCGCGCTCGCATCGCGGCGCGCTGATGAAGGGTACGCGGATCACGCATCTGTGCGGAAAAGAACCCGCGCGGGAAAGCCGGCGCGGTGCCACTGCGAGCCAGAAATGGCGCCCTTCCGGACCATCGGTTCGGTGAAGGCTCCGCTTCCTGGGTCACGCCCCGCAGCGCCGGGATGCGCGGTCGTCCCGGGCCGCAAACGGCGGGCACGGCCCAATGCACAGGAAAAGGTGGTCTCTCTGGATTTCGTCCTCAAGCTCGCCACGGGCGCTCCCGAGCTTGAACGGGGCCCTTGAACAGAGTGCGCGCGTTGGTCATGTATGGGGCCTTCTCGCTGGGGGGCTTCCATGCTGGCCGACGTGACCGTTCTTGTGGTGGGCGCCGGCCCCACCGGCTTGCTGCTGGCGGCCGAGCTGAAGCGCCGCCACGTGGACTGCCTGCTCATCGACGCCCACGACGCGCCGCTGACCTGGGATCGCGCCACGGTCATCCATCCCCGCTCTATCGAGCTTTTCGACGCGCTGGGCATTTCCGAGCCGCTGCTGAAGGCAGGCGTGCCGCAGCGCCTCGCCCGCATCCATTCCCACGGCAATCACCTGGGCGACATCGATCTTTCGCTGTCCGGCAGCCGCTATCCGTTCAATCTCGGCCTGTCGGAAGAAGTCACCGAAGCCATACTGACGGACTATCTGGGCAGCCATGGCGGGGCGGTGACGCGGGCGACACGGCTGGTCGGGCTGGAAGAGCGCGCCGACGGCATCGTCGCGACCATGGAGAGCGGCGGCGCCGAGCAGCAGGTGCGCGCCCAATGGGTCGTGGGATGCGACGGCATCCGCAGCACGGTGCGCACGCTCGCCGGCATCGGGCAGGACGGCCATGCCATCGAGGAGCCCTGGGCGGTCTTCGACGCGACCATTGCCGGCTGGCCGCATTCCCATGAGGCGAACTACGCCTATCTCGACGAGGTCCCGCTCATCCTCACCAGCCTGCCGGGCAAGCGCTGGCGCGCCTATCTGCGCCCCTCCTCGGACCAGTCGGATCTGGTGGCGGACGCGACGGCCACGCTCGCGCCCTATCTGCCGGGCGTGACCTTCGAGGATGTCAGCAATCCCACGCGCTTCCGCTGTCATTCCAAAGTGGCGCAGACCTATCGCGCCGGGCGCCTGCTGCTGGCGGGCGACGCCGCCCACGCCTGCAGTCCCGTGCAGGGGCACGGCATGAACAGTGGCCTGCAGGATGCCTACAACCTTGCATGGAAACTGGCGCTGGTCGCGGCCGGCCAATGCTCCGACACCATCCTCGACAGCTATGAGGCCGAGCGGCGTCCGGTGGCGCAGAAGATCGTCGAATCCGGCAACGATGCGGACGGCGCCATGGTGATGGGGGCGGAAGCACGCCTTGCCCGCAATGCGGCGATCCGCGAGGTGTTCTCCAACCCCGCGACGCGCCATCAGGAAGCCGTGGCCGAGGCGGAACTCGACATTGACTACGGTTCGTCGCCCATCGTCCTGCCAGCGGCCACCAGCCTGCCCACGTCCGGCCAGGTTCTGCCCGCCCCGCTGGAGATCCGCCCGGCTGATGGCGAGAGCGCCGTCCTGCGGTCCCTCTATCACCGGGCCGGCCATACCTTGCTGCTGGTCGGCAGCACGGCGGTCGGCATCGAGGCGTTGTCGGAGCTTCACCGCACCCTGTCGACGCAGGCGGTGGGTGCTCTGTTCGAGGCGAGCTTCGCCATCACCGCCCATGGCCCCGGCGCCCATGGCCATGCCGGCATCGACCCCTCCGTCGCCGACCGGCTCGGCATCCAGGGGATGACTCTGTTCGTCGTGCGGCCGGACGGCTATCTCGGCCTGCGCGCCGACTTCGGTCATGCGGAAGCGCTCACCGCTTATATGGCACAGCTGGGGGCCTGTGCGGCCTGACCGCCGATCGCGCGGCGCTGGGGCACGGCAGATCGCGGCCGGCGGACCGGGGAACCGACATGAATGAGTTCGAGACGCTGGACCCGCGCTTCGGCAAACTGGTCATCGGCCATGCGAAGCTTGAGCGGCTCTGGACGGGCGCGCGATGGGTGGAAGGGCCCGCTTATTTTCCAGCGGGCCGCTATCTGGTTTTCTCCGATATCCCCAATGACCGCATGCTGCGCTACGACGAGATCAGCGGCGTGGTCTGCGATTTCCGCGCCCCGTCCCTGAACAGCAATGGCAATACGGTGGACCGCGAAGGCCGCCTCGTCACATGCGAGCATCGGGGCCGGCGCGTCAGCCGGACCGAGCATGACGGCAGCATCATTGCCCTTGCGACCCATTTCGAGGGCAAGCGCCTGAACTCGCCGAACGATGTCGTGGTGGCGTCGGACGGCAGCGTTTGGTTCAGCGATCCCACCTACGGGATCGACAGCGAATATGAGGGGGATGCCGCCCCCTCCGAGTTGGGACGGCAGTGCGTCTATCGCCTCGATCCCGCCACGGGGGCATTGGCGGCGGTCATCACCGATTGCCTCCAGCCCAACGGGCTTGCGTTTTCACCCGACGAGAAGACCCTCTATGTCAGCGACACCGGCGCCAGCCATGTGGCCGACCATCCCCGCGCCATCGTGGCCTATGAGGTCCAGCAGGGCATGGCCCTCGCGCACAAGCGGACCTTCGCCACCTTGCAAGAGGGGTTCTTCGACGGGGTGCGCTGCGACATCTCCGGCAATGTGTGGACGGCGGCCTTCCGCTCCGTGTGCTGCTACGCGCCGGACGGCACGCTTCTGGGGGCGCTTCCCATGCCGGAGCGCGTCTCAAATCTATGCTTCGGCGGAGCCAAGCGGAACCGGCTGTTCATCACCGGGCAGACATCGCTCTACGCCATCTATGTGAACACCCAAGGCGCCCGGCGCCCCGGCTGTCAGCTGTAGCTTTCGAAGAGCCTGGCAGAGTGTGGGGCCGTTCGGTTGAAACGCCGGCAAGCGGGCCGGCGTGTCGACGGACGTGGCGGCGACCCCATGTTCGATGTGCGACGCTGTCTCGAAAGGCTGGAGAAGCCGGTCCGCGACATGTGTCGGCATCTCAAATCGGCCAGTGGCCGCGAGGACATGCAACGGCGGCCGACGCGCGCGCATGAGACGTCGAGAGACGTGCAATCCGTTGATATCGTTGAGAAATGCAGCTTGTGCTGCTGCCTGAAGCCGGCGTGGCGCTCCCAAGGGGACTCGAACCCCTGTTTTCGCCGTGAGAGGGCGACGTCCTAGACCGCTAGACGATGGGAGCCGCTCGCGGAAGGCGCCCCGTATAGCGGCGAACGCGGCCGGCTTCAAGCGGGATTTTGCGCCGGCTGCGCGGCCGCGGGAGGACGGCTGCCGAAGATGGCGCTGCCCACCCGCACATGGGTGGCGCCCTGGCTGATGGCCGTGGCGAAATCCCCGCTCATGCCCATGGACAGGGCGGCAAGGCCGTTGCGCGCCGCGATCTTGGCCAGCAGGGCGAAATGCGGGGCGGGCACCTCGTCCGCCGGGGGGATGCACATGAGGCCCTGGAGATCGAGCCCGTATTCCCCGCGGCAGGCCGCGATGAAGGCGTCCGCCGCCTGCGGCAGGACGCCCGCCTTCTGGGGCTCGGCGCCGGTGTTCACCTGCACGAAGACCGGCAGGCGCCGGCCCTGGCGGGACATCTCGTCGGCGAGGGCGGCGGCGATCTTCGGGCGGTCCACCGTATGGATCACGTCGAAGGTCTCCACCGCCTCGCGCGCCTTGTTGGATTGCAGCGGCCCGATGAGGTGCAGCCGCACGTCCGGCGCCCCGGCGCGCAGCTCCGGCCATTTGCGCTGCGCCTCCTGCACCCGGTTCTCTCCGAACACACGCTGGCCCGCCGCCAGGACGGGGCGGATCTCCGGCACGTCGAAGGTCTTGGAGACGCAGATCAGGGTCACGTCCCCGGGCGCGCGGCCCGCATCCTGGCACGCCTGCGCGATCTGCCCGCGCACCGCCACCAGGCGCGCCGCCGCATTGGCCCCGCCGTCCGCACCGTCCATGCCCGCGCCTTTCCGCCGTTCGCCCGGCCGCTCGCCGGGGGACTCACTTTTGCCCCGCGATAGCGTAAGAAGGAAGAGCTGACATGAGCGGGCCGCACGGATGCCTCCGACTGACACGATGCCGGATCGGCCCGCCGAGGGGGTGCGCAAGCGGATCCGCATCCGGCACCGCGTCATCTGGCTGATCCTCCTCATGGCGGCGCCCATCGTCGCCGAGCGGGCTTTTTCGCTGTTCTCGGAGCGGCAGGACGAAATCGCGCGGGCGACCATCCAGCTCAAGTCCATCGCCCGGATCGTGGCCCTTACGGAGAAGGAGGCCATCGCCGCGGCCACCGCCGTCACGCAGACCCTCGCTTTGCAGGCGCGCGGGCTGATGGCCGATCCGGACGACTGCAACACTCTGCTTCAGCGCATTTCCGCGGAGATGATCGGCGTCCAGGGCGCGCTGATCGCCGATGTCGGAGGCCTCGTGCAATGCGCCAGCGCGCGCGCGCTGCTGGGAGCTGACCTGTCCGATCGTCCCTATCTGCGCGAGGCCCTGTCCTCGCCCCGCCCGGTCCTGTCGGACTTCCTCATCACCCGCAGCACCGGCCGCGCGACGCTCGCCATCATGGAGGCGCAGCGCGATGCCGGCGGGGAGCCCGTCGCCCTGGTGGGAATCGCGCTCGATCTCCAGTGGGTCTCCCGCCTCGCCGCGCAGGTGGGGGCGCAGGCGGGCGCGGTGATCACGGTGCTTGATTCCAGCGGCGTGGTGCTCGCCCGCCATCCCAGCCTGCCGGGTGTCGTGGGGCAGCCCTACAGCAACCGCGAGACGCTGGCCCGGCTCCAGGCACAGGACGAGGGGACGTTCGACGGGCCGGGCATGGCGGGACCCGAGCGCATGTTCGCCTTCCTGCGGATTCCGGGCACGGGCCTCAGGGTCCTGGTGGGGCGCGACAAGCAGGCCGTGGTGGGCGCCATCGACCGGCGCATCCTGGCCACCCTGTCCTTATTGCTGAGCGCCATCGCCCTGTTCATCGTTCTGGCGCTCTATGCCGCGCACCGGCTGATCGTGGCGCCCATCAACCGGCTGGCCGCCGATGTCCTCTCCGTGGGCCGGGGGGAGCGCACCCAGATCGGCGAGGTGGGAATCGAGGAGATCCACCCTGTCCTCGAAGCCTATACGGAGATGAGCGCCCGCCTTCAGGCCCGCGCGGCGGAGTTGCGGAACATCAACGGGCGCCTCGCCGCCATCGCCAGCACCGACGGGCTTACCGGGCTTGCCAACCGGCGCACCTTCGACGTGCAGATCTCCGAGGAATGGGTGCGCTGCGCGGATGCCGGCCGGCCGCTGGCGCTGGTCATGGCGGACGTGGACAATTTCAAGCTCTTCAACGATTCCATGGGCCACCTTGCGGGCGACGACGCCTTGCGGGAGGTGGCCCGCATGCTGGCGGCGGCGGTGGCGGGGCCGGGGCACCTGGCGGCGCGCTACGGGGGCGAGGAATTCGTCATGCTGCTGCCCGAGGCCGACCTGGCGTCTGCGGTGGAATATGCCGAGAACGCGCGCCGCCTCATCGTGGCGCTGGACATCTCCCATGCCAAGGTCCCCATGGGGCTGCTCACGGTGAGCTTCGGTGTCGCGGCGACGCTGCCGCGCCCGGGCGAGACGCCGGACACCGTGCTCGCGGCGGCGGATGCCGCGCTCTACGAAGCCAAGCGCCTCGGCCGCAACCGGGTGGTGGCCGCGCGCCCGATGCCCGGGGACGAGGCGGCGTGACGCCCGCGCGCCGGCCCGGCTGCGCCGCGCTGGCGGTGGTGGCGCGCGCAGGCCGCGTGCTGCTGGTGCGGCGCGCCAACCCGCCCGATGCGGGCCTCTGGGGCTTTCCCGGCGGGCGCATCGAATGGGGCGAGCCGGCTGCCGCCGCTGCGGTGCGCGAACTGCGCGAGGAGACCGGCATCGAGGCGCGCCCCGGCCCGTCCTTCCGCGTGCTCGACGCCCTCGACCACGGCCCGGACGGGGAGGTGCGGCACCATTATGTGCTGGTGGCCGTGCTGTGTGCCTGGGTGTCGGGCGAGGGGGAGGCGGGCGACGACGCGCTGGAGGCGGACTGGTTCACGCTGGACCGCATCCGCGCCGACGCCGTGATGATGAGCGCCTGCGTGGCGGAGGTGGCGCAAGACGCGCTGGAGCTTGACGCCTTGGAGCTGGACGCGCCGGAGCGCGGCCCGGATCCGGCCTGAAAAAAGCGACAGCCGTGCAGGGACATGCCGTCGCAGGGCTGTCACCGCCAAAAGCTATGGGCTAACCTCGCTTCATCTCGCATCCGCGAGATGACCCGCCCGCCGGATCCAGGGGAGCTCCCATGAAGATCGAAGACGTGCGCCGCACGGCCTATTCCATGCCGCTGACAAACCCCGCCTATCCGCGCGGGCCGTACCGCTTCTTCGACCGGGAATTCCTCATCATCACCTACCGCACCGACATCGAGGCCCTGCGCGCCGTGGTGCCGGAGCCGCTCGAGGTGTTCGAGCCGCTGGTGAAGTACGAATTCATCCGCATGCCCGATTCCACGGGCTTCGGCGACTATACCGAGACCGGACAGGTCATCCCCGTGAAGTATAACGGCGTGGAGGGCGGCTACGTCCATTCCATGTACCTGGACGACGAGGCGCCCATCGCCGGCGGCCGCGAGCTCTGGGGCTTCCCGAAGAAGTACGCCCACCCCAAGATGGAGGTGGAGAAGGACGTGCTGGTGGGCCGCCTGCACTACGGCAAGTCACTCTGCGCCGAGGCCACCATGGGCTACAAGCATGTGGCGGCGGACCCCGAGGCGATCATGAAGTCGCTCAAGGCGCCGAACTTCATGATCAAGATCATCCCCCACGTGGACGCGACGCCGCGCATCTGCGAGCTGGTCCGCTACTATCTGGAGGACATCACGCTGAAGGAGGCCTGGGTCGGCCCCGGCGCGCTCGGCCTCTATCCGCACGTGATCTGCGACGTGGCGCGCCTGCCGGTGCTGGAAGTGGTGTCGGCGGTCCATCTGCGGGCCGACCTCACCCTCGGCATGGGCGAGGTGATGTACGACTATCTCGCCGAGCCGAAGTGAGATCGGAGTGAGGTTCGGGCGGGCCGGCCGGTCCGGCCCGCCGTGTCATTGCGTGGCGTGCCCCTGCGCGCCATGCTCCGCACAGGTGAACGGGGTGAGTGACCATGAGCACGCTTCTCAGCGAGGTTCCCAACGACATCCGCGACGTGGTCCAGGACTATGAGCGGGTGGCCCTGGTGTTCCAGGGCGGCGGGGCGCTCGGCGCCTACCAGGCGGGCGTCTACGAGGCGCTGTCCCTGGCCGGGGCGGAGCCGAACTGGGTGTCGGGCGTGTCCATCGGCGCCATCAACTCGGCCATCATCGCCGGCAACACCCCCGAGAACCGCCTGCCGCGCCTGCGGGAGTTCTGGAACACCGTCTCCGGCCGCAAGATCTGGGCCTATACGCCGGAGGGCGATGCCTTCCGCAGCATGCGCAACCAGCTCTCGGCCTTCGCCACCATCAATCTCGGCCAGCCCGGCTTCTTCAAGCCGCGCTTTCCCAATCCCTGGATGGTGCCGCGCGGGGCGGACGGAGCCACCAGCTTCTACGACACCTCGCCGCTGCGCGACACGCTGCTGAACCTCGTGGACTTCGACCTGATCAATAGCGGGCAGAAGCGCTTCTCTGTGGGTGCGGTGAACGTGCGCACCGGCAATTTCGTCTATTTCGACAATTCCACCCACCGCATCGCGCCCGAGCACATCATGGCCAGCGGCGCGCTGCCGCCGGCCTTTCCGCCGGTCCGCATCGACGGCGAATATTACTGGGACGGCGGCGTCGTCTCCAACACGCCGCTGCAATGGCTGCTGGACCAGCCGGACCATCCGAGCGCCCTGGTGTTCCAGGTGGACCTGTTCTCCGCGCGCGGCGACCTGCCCCGCGACATGTTCGACGTGATCGAGCGGCAGAAGGACATCGGCTATTCCAGCCGCACCCGGTCCGTCACCGACTTCTTCCGCCGCGTCCAGGAACTGCGCTCGCTCTATGCCGACGCGCTCCAGCGGATTCCCGAGCAGCTGCGCACCGAGGAGGATTGCCGCCTGCTCGCCGCCTATGAGCGCTCCGGGCCGGTGAACATCTGCCACCTGATCTATCAGGAGAAGTCCTACGAGCGGGACTTCAAGGATTATGAATTCTCCGGCACCTCCATGCGCGACCACTGGCAGTCAGGCTACGAGGACACGCTGAAGACCTTGCGCCGCCGGGAATTCCTGAAGAAGCCCGAGAAGAACACCGCCATCGTGGTGCACGACATCCACCGCGTGGAGGACTGAGCCTCCCGCGCGCCCGGCCGCGTCACAGCGGCAGGGCGCGCACCAGGGTGTTGGCGCCAAGGAGCGCCAGCGCCGCGAAGAAGCCGGTGCGGAACGTCGCCTGGGAGACGGCGAGGCGCAGCCGCCGGCCCAGTTCCATGCCGATGAAGGCCGGAACCAGCGCGCCCACCGAGGCGAGCGCGAAGGTGGCGTCGCCCAGCGCCGTGAAGTCCAGCGACAGCGTCACGGCGAGGGCGAAGGTGGAGAGCGTGAAGGCGAGGCCGAGCGCCTGGACGAGGTCTTCCCGGTCCAGATTCAGCGACTGGAGATAGGGCGCAACCGGCATGACGGTGACGCCCGTCGTCCCCGTCAGCAGGCCGGAAACGAGGCCCATGGCGGGCGACAGCCAGGGCTCCAGCCGGGCCGGCGTGTGGAATTGCAGCTTCGCGAGCCCGAACAGCCCATAGACCAGCAGCGTCCCCCCGAGCAGCGCCGGGGCGAGATGGGAGTCCAGCCCGCCGAGGAAGACGGCGCCCCCCAAGGTCCCCAGGATCGCGCACAGGCCCAGGGGCCAGAAGCGGCGCAGCACCACGGCGCGGCGCGGCCCGGTGGCGAACTGCGCGACATTGGTGAGGATGGCCGGCGCCATGAGGATGGCGGCCGCATCCGGCGGCGCCATGATCAGCGTCAGCAGCCCCATGCCGAGCGTGGGCAGGCCCATGCCCGTCGCGCCCTTCACGAGCCCGGCGAGCGTGAGGATGAGGACGATGGCCGCGAGGGAGGCGAGGGTCATGGCCGGACACTGGCCTTCGTTTTTCCCTTCGGCAATGTGGAAGTTCCGGGGTTATCCTTCGGTATGGACGAAGGATAGATCGCCATGCGCTTCGATCTCGTGGACCTGCGCCTGTTCCTGGCCATCCTGGAGGCGGGCAGCATCACCGGCGGCGCCGCGAAGGCCCATCTCGCCCTCGCCTCCGCCAGCGCCCGGGTGCAGGCGCTGGAGGCGCAGGTGGGCACCCCGCTGCTGGTGCGCGCCCGCTCCGGCGCGCGGGCGAGCCCGGCCGGGGAAGCGTTCGGGCATCATGCCCGCATGCTGCTCCAGCAAGCGGAGCGCATGCAGGGGGAACTGGCCCGCTTCGGCAAGGGGCTGAAGGGCCATCTGCGCCTGTGGAGCAACACCGCAGCCCTGAGCGGTCGGCTGCCCCGCGATCTCGCAGCCTTCCTGGCGCGCCATCCCGACATCGATGCCGATCTGGAGGAGCGGCCGAGCGCGGCGGTGGCGCGGGCGCTGCGGGACGGCCTCATCCATGTGGGGGTTCTGTCTTATGCCACGGGCCTCGCCGGGCTGGACTGGCGGCCCTATGGCGAGGACCGGCTGGTGGCCCTTCTGCCGCCCGGCCATCCCCTGGCGGGGCGCGAGGGGCTGTCTTTCGCGGATATCGCCGGCGAGCCGTTCGTGGGGCTCGCGCCGGGCATCGCGCTTCAGGAAATGGTGAGCGGGGAGGCGGCGCGGCTGGGGCTGACGCTGAAGATGCGGGTGCGCGTCACGAGCTTCGCGGCGCTGGCCGAGATGGTGGCGGCGGGCGTCGGCGTCGGGGTGCTGCCGCTCACGGAGCATCTGCGCCTGCCGCCCGGCCTTGCGCCGGAGGCGCGGTCCCTGGCGGACCCCTGGACCCGGCGGCGCCTCGTGATCGCCACCCGGGACGCGAGCGCCCTGCCGGCCTTCGCCCGCGAGGCGCTGGAGGCGCTCACCGGCGCGGGAGCCGGCGCGCCCGCCTGACGGGGAAGGTCAGAACTCGACGTCCAGCTCTTCCAGTTCCTCGGGCTCCTCATAGGCGCCCGAAATCCATTCCTGCATCAGCGGGTGCGCCATGACGCGCGCCCGATAAGCCTCGCAGGCGGCGTCGAGCGGCACGCTATAGGTGGTGAAGCGCGAGCAGACCGGCGCGTACATGGCGTCCGCGAGGGTGAAGGTCGGGCCCATGAGATAGGGGCCGCCATGGGCGGCAAAGCAGCCGCGCCAGATGGCGACGATGCGCTCGATGTCTGCCTGCGCGCCGGCCCACACCTTGAAGCCCGGATACTTGCCCTTGATGTTCATGGGCAGGGCGGAGCGCATGTTGGCGAAGCCGGAATGCATCTCGCCTGAAATGGAGAGGCAGTGGGCGCGGACCGCGCGGTCGGGCGGCAGCAGGCCGGCCTCGGGGTGCAGTTCGTGCAGATAGGCGGCGATGGCCAGCGTGTCCCACACGGTCACGCCCTCATGCACCAGCCGCGGCACGAGGAAAGAGGGGGAGAGCAGCAGCAATTCCGCCTTCGCCGCCGGATCGTCCACCGGAACCCGCTCCTCCTCGAACTGGAGGCCCACCATCTTGCACAACAGCCAGCCGCGCAGCGACCAGGAGGAATAGTTCTTGCTGGAAATGGTGAGCGTGGTCATGGACATCACCGAATTTCGGAGCGGCGTTTCGCGATCTTAGCTGTTCCGTGTTGCATTGCACCACCCCCCGTTCCAATATCTTGAACAGGGGTGACGAGCGGCGAGCGCGGGGAATGGCGCAAAAAATCCACGGCACCAATGGCTTAGCTGGCGCAGGCGGCATTTTGGGCCGGGCGCGTCATTTTTTCGAGCTCCGCGGCCCGCAGCCGTCGCCGGGGCGGCGATGTCCCATGCGGGGGCGGGGAGGTCGTCGCGATCATCCGCCGTCCCCGGGTCCGGGCCGCCGCGCCGGTGGCCATTCGGTCCCGTTCTCTTCCTCCTCGGCGCTCCGCCTCCGGCTTAGGGCATCATGATGTATCTCGCCTACCAGACCCAGGCCGACCTCATGGATCCGCTGCGCTTCGGGGCCCGCATGGCCCGGCGCATGCTGAGCACGCCGCTCATGGCCGCCTTCTCCAATCCCGGCACGCGCCATCTGGCGGCGGCCTATGAAATGGTGGAACGCGCGGCGCTGAGCCACGGCCGGCCGCCCTTCGGCATCGCCTCGACCCTGGTGGGCAACCGGGAGCTGGAGGTGACGGAGGATCCCGTCTACCGCCTGCCCTTCGGCACCTTGCTGCACTTCAAGAAGGACGCGGACGTGCCCCAGCCGCGCGTGCTGGTGGTGGCGCCCATGTCGGGCCATTTCGCCACGCTGCTGGCCGGCACGGTGCGCACCTTGCTGCCCGACCACGACGTCTACATCACCGACTGGCACAATGCCCGCGACGTGAGCCTGGAGCACGGGCCCTTCGCCTTCGACGACTATGTGGAGCATGTGGTCAAGTTCCTGGAATGGATGGGCCCCGGCGCGCATCTGGTGGCGGTGTGCCAGCCCTGCGTCCAGGCGCTGGTGGCCGCCGCCGTCATGGCGCAGGAGGACAATCCCGCCCAGCCGCGCAGCATGACCCTCATGGCCGGGCCCATCGACTGCCGGATCAATCCCACCAAGGTGAACGAGCTGGCCCAGTCCAAGCCCATGTCATGGTTCGAGCAGAACCTGATCTCGAAGGTGCCCATGGGCTTCGAGGGCGCCGGGCGCCGGGTCTATCCCGGCTTCGTGCAGCTTTCGGCCTTCGTTTCCATGAATCTCGGACGCCACATGAAGGCGCATTTCGAGATGTACGAAAACCTCGCCAATGGCGAGACCGAGAAGGCGGAGACGGCCAAGGCCTTCTACGACGAATATTTCGCGGTGCTCGACCTCGCCGCCGAATTCTACCTGGAGACGGTGCAGTTCGTGTTCCAGGAATACCGGCTGCCCAAGGGCGAATTGACCTATAAGGGCAATCCCATCGATTTCGGCGCCATCCGCCGCACCGCGCTGCTCACGGTGGAGGGCGAGCGGGACGACATCTGCTCGCTGGGCCAGACCGTGGCGGCGCAGGAAATCTGCTCGCGCCTGCGGCCCCACCGCAAGCGCCACCACATGCAGCCGGGCGTCGGCCATTACGGCGTCTTCAGCGGCCGCAAATGGGCGGGGCAGGTCTATCCCCTGGTGAAGAACCACATCCTGGCCAGCGACTGAGGCCGGACGACGGGCGGGCCGGACCGTTCCGGCCGGCTGGGAGATAGTATCTAAATACCTTAATCCTGGATTCTCCGGAACTTCGGTGACGCCCGTGTGTCACCCTCCCGGCGGGGGCTGTGCGCGCCCCATGCCTTGCGGTTTCACGCTTTTCTCCCCCTGTGGGGTGTTGACGGCGTGGGTCCGCCTCAGCATGGTGCCCCCGGCCACGCCAAGGGTGGCCTGGAGCCTGGTCCGGCTGGGCGACACCCGCCCCCGGATCACGCGCTCCCTAGAGGAGTGTCACGCATCATGACCCAATGGCCGGTTCACGCGACCATCGATGGCCCCATTGTGATGATCGGGTTCGGCTCGATCGGGCGCGGTACCCTGCCGCTCATCGAGCGCCATTTCGAATTCGACCGGTCCCGCTTCGTCGTCATCGACCCGGTGGATGACGACCGCGAAATCCTCGATGCGCGCGGCGTGCGCTTCATCCAGTCCGAGGTCACCGCCGAGAATTACCGCGACCTGCTCACCCCGCTGCTCACCGCCGGCGGCGGGCGCGGCTTCTGCGTGAACCTGTCGGTGGACGTGTCCTCCGTGGCCGTCATGGAGCTGTGCCGCGAGCTCGGCTGCCTCTATGTGGACACCGTGATCGAGCCCTGGAAGGGCTTCTATTTCGACGACACCAAGGGCCCCGAGGCGCGTTCCAACTACGCGCTGCGCGAGGGCCTGCTGGATGCCCGCCGCCGGTCGCCGGGCGGCCCCACCGCCGTGTCCACCTGCGGCGCCAATCCGGGCATGGTGTCCTGGTTCGTGAAGCAGGCGCTGCTCAACATCGCCCACGACACCGGCCTCGACCGGCCCGAGCCCCGCAGCCGCGAGGAATGGGCGCAGTTCGCCCGTGCGCTGGGCGTGAAGGGCATCCACATCGCCGAGCGCGACACCCAGCGCGCCCGCGATCCCAAGCCCCGCGACGTGTTCGTGAACACCTGGTCGGTGGAAGGCTTCGTCTCCGAGGGCCTGCAGCCGGCCGAACTGGGCTGGGGCACCCACGAGAAGGAACTGCCGCCGGATGGGCGCACCCACAAGGGCGGCTGCGGCGCGGCCATCTATCTCATGCACCCGGGCGCGCAGACCCGCGTGCGGAGCTGGACGCCCACCCCCGGCCCGCAGTTCGGCTTCCTCGTCACCCATAACGAGGCCATCTCCATCTCGGACTATCTGACGGTCCGCGACGGCGACAAGGTGCTCTACCGGCCCACCTGCCACTATGCCTACCACCCGTCCAACGACGCAGTGCTCTCGCTGCACGAGATGTTCGGCGCGGGCGGGCGCATGCAGAGCGACTGGAAGATCCTCGACGAGCACGAGATCGTGGATGGGTGCGACGAGCTGGGCGTGCTCATCTACGGCCACGCCAAGAACGCCTACTGGTTCGGCTCGCAGCTCTCCATCGAGGAGACCCGCAAGCTCGCCCCCTACCAGAACGCCACCGGCCTCCAGGTAACCTCCGCCGTGCTCGCGGGCATGGTCTGGGCGCTGGAGAACCCGGAAGCGGGCATCGTGGAGGCGGACGAGATGGATTTCCGCCGCTGCCTCGAAGTCCAGCTTCCCTATCTCGGCCCGGTCATCGGCACCTATACGGACTGGACGCCCCTCACCGAGCGGGTGCGCCTGTTCCCCGAGGATTTGGACCTGGAAGACCCCTGGCAGTTCAAGAACATCATCGTCCGCTGAGGACGTGATCTTCGCTTGAATGACAGGCGCGGGGGCCGGACATCCGGCCCCCGCGCTGCGTTTCAGGGGGGCTCTGGAGTGCGACCGTACACGAGGTCGGATCGCGTTTCGGAGCGAGGGACGGCTGGCGGCCTATTAGGTCCGTCATGCTCGGACAAGCCGGGCAATCACGCTGCCGCCCGACGAAATCCGTCCAGACCGCCGGAATGTCGATCGCACTAGCCGGCGCGGTCCAGCACCGTGTCGAGCCAGTCAAACACCTCGCGGTTGAACAGGCTGCGCGCCCCGCTCTCGCAATGGCCGCCCGCGCCCTCCGCCGCCGCGAAGACGTGGAAGCGCTTCTCGCAGGTGAGCGCATCGAAGAGGCGCCGGGCCGTAATGCCGATGGCGTCGCCCTGCGCGCCGCAGATCATGGTGGGGCAGGCGATCTCCCGCGCATGGCCGT
Organism: Hyphomicrobiales bacterium; assembly: GCA_013911975.1. Lineage (GTDB taxonomy): Bacteria > Pseudomonadota > Alphaproteobacteria > Rhizobiales > Xanthobacteraceae > Aquabacter. The sequence continues at coordinate 26,515 of JACESF010000017.1, forward strand.
CGTTCGTGTAGGCGGCGGTGGATTTCAGGAAGTCGAGCGGCGTCGCGCAGCCGTTCACCAGCAGCCCGCGCCGCAGCGCCCAGCCGCCGGAAATGTCGCCGAGCCGCCGGTCCAGGATGCGCCCCAGCACGGCGAGGACGAGCCGGTTGCCGTCGGGAAGCTGGCGGCCGATCCAGCCGGGCAGGCGGGCGCGGGCCTCTTCCAGAACCGAGAACTGGCCGGGGTCCGCCACCAGCGCCGCGAGGCGCGGCTCGAACGCCGCCGCGCGCGGCGCCAGATAGCCGCCGAGGCTGATGCCCATGAGCGCGATGCGGCCCTGGTCCACCTCCGGGCGGGTGCAGGCATGGTCCATCACTGGGCCGAGCACGGCCTCCCAGTCGGGCCGCAGGGTGAGGCCCTGCTTGAACAGGGCCCGGCCCTGGCCCGGCCCGTCATAGGCCAGCACGTTGTAGCCGCGCGCCAGGGCGGCGCGCCCGCTCATGAAATAGCTTTCCTCCGCCGTGCCGTCATAGCCGCCGGTCAGGATGAGGGTCCGGCGCGGGGTGCCCGATGTGTCGGGCGCGAAGAACAGGCCGTGCAGCGTCGTGTCGCCGAACGGGATCTCGATGCTCTCCGCCGGCCGCTCCATGAGCGCCATGGCACGGGCGAAGGCCTCGGCCTGGCGGTCATAGGCGGCGACCGCGCGGGGATCGAGCGGGGGCTGGAACAGGAAGGTGTAGGAGGCGCGGAAATAATTGGAGGCGCGCAGGAAGGCGTCGCGCGCGCTCACCGCGTGGCCGGCCACGAGGCTCGCCTGCCCCGCGTCATAGATGCGCTCGGCGAGCGCGGTCCATTCCGCATGCCAGCGCTCCGGGTCCCGGTCGGGAATGCGCGCCGCCAACGCCAGGCACTCGCCGATGTCCGCGCCGCCGTCATAGGTGTGGCCGAGCGCCCGCAGGAACTGGGCGTCGAACATCTCGTCCTTGAAGAAGCGCCCCATCTGCCGCCAGCCTCCATCCCGCATGTGCAGCAATAAACCAGAAACAGTGCGGACCCGGAACACGGCGATGCCGGCCGGCTGCATGCCAGCCCTGCGGCGGGGTGTCTTGCTGCATTGCAGCAATCCCGGCAAGCTGACGGCGCCATCGCAGTCTGGAGGCGGGATGCCGCTGTCACTCCTTTCGCTGGCCGTCGCCGCCTTCGGCATCGGCACCACCGAATTCGTCATCATGGGCTTGCTGCCCGACGTGGCGCGCGACCTCGGCGTGTCCATTCCCTCCGCCGGGCTGCTGGTGACGGGCTATGCGCTGGGCGTGGTGGTGGGCGCGCCCATCCTGGCGGTGCTCACCGCGCGCCTGCCGCGCAAGGGGACGCTCATCGGCCTCATGGCCATGTTCATCGGCGGCAACGTGCTGTGCGCGCTCGCGCCCTCCTACGGCCTGCTCATGGGCGCGCGGGTCGCCACCGCCTTGTGCCACGCGGCCTTCTTCGGCATCGGCTCCGTGGTGGCGGCGGACCTCGTGCCGCGCGACCGGCGGGCCCAGGCCATCGCGCTCATGTTCGCGGGCCTCACCCTCGCTAATGTCCTCGGCGTGCCGGCGGGCACCGCGTTCGGCCAGTTGATGGGCTGGCGCGCCACCTTCTGGGCGGTGGCGGCCATCGGCATCGCCGCCCTGGTCGCCCTCACCATATTGCTCCCGGCGCGCCTGCCCATGGCGGGCGGCAGCATCCTCACCGAGTTCCGGGTGCTGAAGGATCCCCAGGTGGGGCTCGCCATGCTCATCAGCGTGGTGACGTCCGCCAGCCTGTTCTGCGTCTTCACCTATATCTCGCCGCTGCTCTCCGCCACCGCGGGCCTCTCGCCGGACGCCATCACGGGCGCCCTGCTTCTGTTCGGCGCGGGCCTCACCGCCGGCAACATGCTGGGCGGCAAGCTGGCGGACTGGCGGCTCATGCCCTCGCTCATGGCGACTTTGGTGGCCATCATCGCCATCCTGCTGGTGTTCGTGCCCGCGAGCCGCGCGCCGGTGTCCGCGCTGGTGGTGCTGCCGCTGTGGGGCGTCCTCGCCTTCGCGCTCGTGCCGCTGCTCCAATTGCGGGTGGTGGATACGGCGGGCGCGGCGCCGAACCTCGCCTCCACCCTCAACCAGGGCGCCTTCAACCTGGGCAATGCGCTCGGCGCCTGGATCGGCGGGCTCGCCATTACGGCGGGCGTGGCCTATGCGCACCTGCCGCTGGTGGCCGCGCTGCTCTCCGCCGCCGCGCTCGGCCTCAGTGCGGTGTCGGCGCTGATGGACCGCGCCGCCCCGCGCCGGGGCGGGCGGTGCCCGGCCGCCCGTTAACGTTTTGGGCACGCTGACTCCCGGTCCCCGGCCGTCCGCGCCCGATCTTTACCAGTGGGCAAGGCCCGCCCCCTAGCGTCGCCACATCCGGGAGGTCGCTCTTCCGGTTGGGCTCGCGAGGCCCGTTTGGCCGAGGGTGTGGCGATGAAACTTCTTTTGACCCGCTTCGTGAAGGAAGAGCGCGGCTCCACCGCGCTGGAATACGGACTGATCGCGGCCGGCCTCTCCATCGCCATCGTCACCGTCCTCACCCAGGTGGGCTTCACCCTCGTGCGCCTGAAGGCGGCGAGCGCGGTGGCGGGCAACTGAACCGGCACGGCCGCGCGTCCTTCATGGAGACCTCCCTGCCCATCCTCCTGGTCCATTGGCTGGTGCCCGCCGCCCTGGCGCTGGCCATCGCCTGCGACCTCGTGGGCCGGATCATTCCCAATACCGTCGTGGCGGTTCTGGTGGCGGGCTTCGCCGTGCTGTGCCTCCTGGGCGAGGTGCCGGAAATCCCCGTGCGGCTCGGCCTCGCCGCCCTGGTCCTGGCGGCGGGCTTCGCCCTGTTCGCGCAGGACGTGGTGGGCGCGGGCGATGCCAAGCTCGCCGCCGCCCTCGCCCTCTGGCTCGACCCGGCCCAGTTCCCGGTCTTCGCGTTGCTGTGCGGGGCCATCGGCCTGCTGCTGGTGGGCGCCGCCACCTGGTCGGCACGGCGCAAGGCGGGCATTCCCACCCTGCCTTATGGGGTGGCGCTGGCGGGGGCGGGCCTGCTCCTGTTCCCCCATTCGGTGCTCATGGCCGCCGCCTGACGGTTTCGCGCCGCGCGAACCTCGTGCTACCTCCAGAAGAGGAGGGATTTCCATGACCGACTGCTTCGCTTCCGCCGATGTGCCGAGCCTTCCCGTCTGGGGCGTGACGTCCGAGAGCCTGAACGGCGCCGACGTGCCGGAGGCGGCCCGCGCCTTCGCCCGCGCCGCCGGCTTTTCCGGCGAGGCGGGCAAGCTGCTGGCGGTGCCGGACGGGCAAGGCGCGGTCGCGGGTTTCCTGTTCGGCCTCCCGGCCAAGGGCGACGGCTTCGCGGCCGGGGCGCTGCCGGGCCTGCTGCCGGCGGGGCAGGTGGTGCATCTGGAGGGCGCCTTCTCGGTCCATTCGGCGCTGGCCTTCGGCCTCGGCACTTATCGCTTCGACCGCTACAAGGCGAAGAAGGCGGGCAGCCTCGCGCGGCTGAAGCCGGGCGCGGGCGACGATGCGGCCGCCCTGTCGCGCACGCTTGCCGCCGTGTTCCTGGTGCGCGACCTCGTCAACACGCCCTCCAACGACATGGGTCCGGCGGAACTGGAAGCCGCCGCCCGCGCGCTCGCGTCCGCCCATGGGGCGCAGGTGCGGGTGGTGGAGGGCGACGCGCTTCTGTCGGCCAACTTCCCCCTCATCCACGCGGTGGGCCGCGCCTCTCCCCGCGCCCCGCGCCTCATCGATCTGACCTGGGGCGACCCTGCCCATCCCAAGGTGACGCTGGTGGGCAAGGGCGTGTGCTTCGACACGGGCGGGCTCGACATCAAGCCGTCGTCCGGCATGCTGCTCATGAAGAAGGACATGGGCGGGGCCGCCCATGCGCTGGGCCTCGCCTCCCTCGTCATGGCGCGGGGGCTCAAGGTGCGCCTGCGGGTGCTGATCGCGGCGGTGGAGAATTCCATCGCGGGCGACGCCTTCCGCCCCGGCGACATCCTTCCGAGCCGCAAGGGCATCAGCGTGGAGATCGGCAATACCGATGCGGAGGGCCGCCTCGTGCTCGCCGACGCGCTGGCGCTGGCGGACGAAGAGGCGCCCGAGCTTCTGGTGGACTTCGCCACCCTCACCGGCGCCGCCCGCGTGGCGCTGGGTCCCCACCTGCCGCCCGCCTATACGGACGACGACGCGCTGGCCGCCGACCTTGCCCGCCATGCGGTGGCGCAGGCCGATCCCCTGTGGCGCATGCCGCTCTGGAAGCCCTACCTCTCCATGATGGAGAGCAAGGTGGCGGACATCAACAATGCGGGCTCCGGGGGCTTCGCCGGCTCCATCACGGCGGCGCTGTTCATGTCGCGCTTCGTGGAGGCGGCCGCGTCGTGGCTGCATCTCGACATCTATGCCTGGAACCCCTCCGCGCGGCCGGGACGGCCGGAAGGCGGCGAGGCGCAGACCATCCGCGCCCTCGACGCCGTGCTGGCGGAGCGCTACGGCGCATGACCCGCGATCCCCGGTTGACCGCCGCGCGGGCGGACCTCGCGGCGGAGGCCCTGCGCGGCCTCGTGGAGGCGCCCCGCTATGTCGAGGGGCACCACCGCGTGGTGGCCGAGCCGGTGGCCCCGCTGCGCCACGCCCCCTTCTCCGTGGCGGGCCTCGATACCGAGGCGCTGCTGGGCGAGGGCGTCACGGTCTATGACCAGGACGCGGAGGGCTGGTCCTGGGTGCAGCTCGATGCGGACGGCTATGTGGGCTACATGCCCAGCGAGATGCTGCGCGTGCCCGCCGCCCCGGCCACGCACCGGGTGAGCGCGCCGCGCACCTTCCTGTTCCCCGGCCCGGACATCAAGATGCCGCCGCTGACCACCTTCCCGTTCGGCGCCCGGCTGGCGGTGCGGGAGGCGGGCGAGCGCTTCCTGCGCCTCGCGGAGGGCTTCGTGTTCGCGGGCCATGCGGTGCCGCTGGACGCGCGGGAGGCGGATTTCGTGGCGGTGGCTACGCGGTTCGTCGGCACGCCCTATCTGTGGGGCGGGCGCTCCGCCTTCGGGCTCGATTGCTCGGGCCTTGTCCAGACGGCGCTGGCCGCCTGCGGGCAGGACTGCCCCCGCGACAGCGACATGCAGGAGACGGCGCTGGGCGCGCCCGTGCCGCTCGACGGTCCCTTCCTGCGCGGCGACCTGCTGTTCTGGCCGGGCCATGTGGCCATCGTGGAGGATCCGCAGACCCTGCTCCACGCCAATGCCTTCCACATGATGGTGGCGCGCGAGCCGCTGGACGCCGCGCTCGCCCGTATCGCCGCCGTCACGCCGTTGCGCAGCGCAAGGCGGCTGCCGGGCGGCTAGGGTCGATCGCGCCTGGGATGGTGCACTTGGGATCGGCGCACTTGGGATCGGCGCACTTGGGGTCGGCGCACTTGGGTCCGTCATGCCCGGGCTCGTCCCGGGCATCCACGCCTCAGGGTCGAGCGTGAACCCAGCCGGACCCCGTGGATGGCCGGGACAAGCCCGGCCATGACCCGGCGCGGGTATGCAAACGCTGGAAAAGCCTGCCTTTGGTGACGACCGGTCGGACCTAACCCTCCGCCGCGCCTGTCCCCGGCGCGGGGTTGGCGAGGGCGACGCCCTTCACCTGGATATAGACCGCCATCCCGTCCGCCAGTCCCAGAAGCTCCCAGGAGCGGCGGGTGACGCGGGCGAGGAGCCGGTCGCCGTCCCCCGCCGCGCCGAGGCCGAGCACCACCGTCATCTCGGTGTCCCGCAGGGCGGAGGCGGAGAGGATGCGGCCCTCCAGCACGTTGAGGATGGTGCTGGGCGAGGGCGGCGTCACCGCGAGGCTCACGTCTCCCGCCACCACGCTGAGCCGCCGCCGGTCGCCCACGGCGCCGGGCGTCGCGGGCACGAGGAAGCGCCCGCCGCGCACCGACAGCTCGGTGAGGCCATAGGCATCGTCCTGGCGCGCGATGGCGGCGTCGAGGCTCACGCTCGCGTCCCGGCCCGCCGCCAGCGGCAGGGACGGGTCGCTCTGGAGCACGGCCAGCGGCCCGCTCGCCCGCACCCGGCCGCGCTCCATGAGCACCAGATGGTCGGCAAGGCGCTCCACCTCCGCCATGTCGTGGCTCACATAGAGCACCGGCAGGTCGAGGGCGGCGTGCAGCCGCTCAAGGAAGGGCAGGATCTCGTCCTTGGTGGCGCGGTCCAGCGCCGAGAGCGGCTCGTCCATGAGCAGCAGGCGCGGCTGGGAGAGCAGCGCCCGGCCCACCGCCACGCGCTGGCGCTCGCCGCCGGACAGGTTCTGCGGCGCGCGGTCCAGCAGGTGGGCGAGGCCGAGCAGCCGCACCACCTCGTCGAACGGAATGGCGTGCGCGCCTTGGCGGCGCGGCGCGCCGAACAGCAGGTTCCGCCGCACCGAGAGGTGGGGGAACAGGCTCGCCTCCTGGAACACATAGCCCACCGGGCGGCGGTGCGTGGGGCGGAAGGCGGATGCGTCCTGCCACGTCTCGCCCGCCACCACGCAGGTGCCCGGCAGCCGGTTCAGCCCCGCGATGCAGCGCAGGACCGTGGTCTTGCCGCAGCCGGACGGCCCGAACAGCGCGGTGACGCCGCGCGCGGGAAGGGTGAGGGAGACATCGAGCACGAACGCGCCCAGCGTGCCGCAGAAGGCTGCGGTGATGATAGGGCCGTCCGTGATCGTGGGCGGGGCGGCGGCGAAAGTCATGTGCCCGCCTTCGCCGCTTGCTTCTGGATCAGCATCATGGAGAGGATGACGCAGAAGGCGAACGCCACCATGCCGCCCGCGAGGATGTGCGCCTCGCGCCACTGGGCGGTCTCCACGAAGTCATAGACGGCCACCGAGAGCACCTTGGTCTCGCGCGGGATGTTGCCGCCGATCATCAGCACCACGCCGAACTCGCCCACGGTGTGGGCGAAGCCCAGCACGGCGCCGGTGAGGAAGCCGGGCCGGGCGAGGGGAACGGCCACGGTCCAGAACGCCTTGAAGGGCGAGGCGCGCAGGGTCGCCGCCACTTCCATGGGCCGCTCGCCCATGGCCTCGAAGGCGTTGCGGATGGGCTGCACCACAAAGGGCATGGAATAAAAGACCGAGCCGATCACCAGCCCCTCGAAGGTGAAGGCGAGGGTGCGCAGGCCCAGCAGCGGTTCCGTCACCGTGCCCAGCCCCGAGGGGCCGAGCGCGATGAGCAGGTAGAAGCCCAGCACGGTGGGCGGCAGCACCAGGGGCATGGCGACAAGCGTCGCCACCCCCTCCTTCCACCAGGCGTCGGAGCGGGCCAGCCACCAGGCGAGCGGCGTGCCCACGCAGAGCAGGAGGAGGGTGGTGAGCCCCGCCAGTTCCAGCGTCAGCCGGATGGGGCTCCACATGTCGCCGAGCTGGGTCTCCATCGTCCCTCAGCTCGCGGTGGCCATCGCGTAGCCGAACTTCTCGATGACGGCGCGGGCCTCGGGGCCTTGCAGGAAGTCGAGGAAGGCCCTGGCGGCGGCACTGTCGGCGCCCTTCTTCAGCAGCACCGCGTCCTGGAGGATGGGGCTGTAGAGGGTCTGGGGCACCGCCCAGCGCGAGCCGCCCGCATTGATGACCTGGGAGAGCGCCACGAAGCCCAGCTCCGCATTGCCCGTCTCGACGAACTGGAACGCCTGGGCGATGGAATTGCCCTGCACGATCTTGGGCTGGAGCGTGTCGTAGAGGTTGAGCGCCTTCAGGGTCTCGATGGCGGCGGCGCCGTAGGGGGCGGCGGCGGGATTGGCGATGGAGATCTTGCTGAAGGCGTTGGCCTTGAGGGTCTCCTCGCCCTTCACAGTGCCGTCGGTCTTGCTCCAGAGCACCAGCTTGCCCACCGCGTAGGTGAAGCGGCTCTCGGGCACGGCGAGGCCGTCCGCCACCAGCTTCTTGGGCCGCTCGTCGTCCGCCGAGAGCAGGATGACGAACGGGGCGTCCTGCGTGATCTGGGTATAGAACTGGCCGGACGAGCCGAAGCTCAGCACCGCCTCATGGCCAGTCTTCTCCTTGAAGAGCGCCGCGATCTGCTTGGCCGGCTCGGTGAAGTTGGCGGCCACGGCCACCTTGATCTCGTCCGCCCAGGCCGGGCCGGCGAACACGGATGCGAAAACGGAGGCGACGGCGAGGCCGGCGGTGAGGAGGGCACGGCGCGTCAGGTGCATCATGGTCGCAAAGCCTCAATCGATGGCGATGATGACGTGGGCCGCGTCCACCAAGGCAAAGGCGGGGCGCCCGGGGGTAAGGCCCAGCGCCTCGACGCTGCGGGCCGTGAGCGAGGAGGCGATGGTCTTGCCGCCGCCGATATCGAGCACCACCTCGGCATTCACCGCGCCGGTCTCCACCCGCGCGATGGTCCCGGGCAGGCAGTTGCGCACGCTGACGCGCGGTGGCGTCTCGCCGGGGGCGATGACCACGAAGGGTGCCTTCACCAGCACCACGGCCTCGCGGCCCACGCACAAGCCGAGGTCGCGCACGCTCTCCATGGTGACGAGGGCGTGGATGACGGTGTCGGCGGAGACCTCCACGGCCACCTCGGCGGCGAGCGCATCGGAGGCGATGGCGGTGATGGTGCCCCGCAGGGCGTTGCGGGCGCTGGTCTTCATCAGGAACCCCGACATGAGGTTGAGCGGCGAGATGCCGGTGCCCGCCAATTCGGGCTCGATGGCGCGCACGATGCGGGCCATCTCGGCTTCCAGGCGCGTGAAGGCGGCGATGACCCGCACGCCGGTGGGCGTGAGGCGCGCCCCGCCGCCCGATTTGCCGCCCGCCCGGGTTTCCAGCAGCGGCTGGCCGAACAGGTTGGACATGGCGTCCAGCGCATCCCAGGCGGCCTTGTAGGTGAGGCCCACCGCCTTGGCGCCCGCCGTGATGGAGCCTTCCCGCGCCACCGCCTCCAACAGGCGGATGCGCTCGCGCCCGACAGGCGAGAGGCTTTCGGCTTTCAGGGTGACGAGGGCTTCGATGGGCACGGGGCCGGGTCCGTTCGCGTCATGTAGTCGGAATATATAGCGACAGATGTGACGGAACGGGAAGGACCAAACTGACGCGGGCGGGGGAGGCGCGAGTCCGCGCGAAACGGGGGAACAAAAGAAAGGCGGCCGGGGGTCGCCCCCGGCCGCGTGTCACCTCAGGAAAATCAGATGCCCGCCTGGGAGACGAACTTGGGGTTCAGGTAGGCCTCGATGGCCTCCGAGCCGCCTTCCGAGCCGAAGCCCGAATCCTTCACGCCGCCGAACGGCACTTCGGGAAGGGCGAGGCCCAGATGGTTGATGGTCATCATGCCCGCCTCCACCGACGCCGCGATGGCGTTGGCGGTCTTGGCCGAGCGGGTATAGGCGTAGGAGGCGAGGCCGTAGGGCAGCCGGTTTGCCTCTTCCACCGCCTCGTCGAAGTCCGAGAAGGGGAAGATCATGGCGAGGGGGCCGAACGGCTCCTCGTTCATCATGCGCATCTCGCGGGTGACGCCGGTGACGACGGTGGGCTCGAAGAAATAGCCCTTGTTGCCGATGCGGTTGCCGCCGGTCTTCACCTCGGCACCGCGCTGCCGGGCGTCGGCGATGAGCGCCTCGATGGCGGGCACGCGGCGCTCGTTGGCGAGCGGACCCATCTGGGTGCCGTCCTCCAGGCCGTTGCCCACCTTCACGGTCTTGGCATGGGCGACGAAGCGCTCCACGAACTGGTCATAGGCCTTCTCCTGCACCATGAAGCGGGTGGGGGAGACGCAGACCTGACCGGCATTGCGGTACTTGGCGGTGGCGATCTGCTTGGCCGCCGCGTCCACGTCCGCATCGTCGAACACGATCACCGGGGAGTGGCCGCCCAGTTCCATGGTGATGCGCTTCATGTGCAGGCCCGCCAGCGCGGAGAGCTGCTTGCCCACCGGGGTGGAGCCGGTGAACGTCACCTTGCGGATGACCGGATGCGGGATGAGATATTCGCTGATCTCCGCCGGCACGCCATAGACGAGGCCGATGACACCCGCCGGGACGCCCGCGTCCACGAAGGCGCGGATCAGCTCGGCCGGGGAGGCCGGGGTCTCTTCCGGCGCCTTCACGAGGATCGAGCAGCCCGCCGCCAGGGCGGCCGAGAGCTTGCGCACCACCTGGTTGATGGGGAAGTTCCAGGGGGTGAAGGCGGCGACGGGGCCGACCGGCTCCTTCACCACGAGCTGGTAGACGCCCTGGGCGCGGGCCGGGATGACGCGGCCATAGGCGCGGCGGGCTTCCTCGGCGAACCAGTCGATGATGTCGGCGGCGGCGAGCGTCTCCATCTTCGCCTCGGGGAGCGGCTTGCCCTGCTCCAGCGTCATGAGGCGCGCGATGTCGGGCGCCCGCTCGCGCAGCAGGTCGGCGGCCTTGCGCATCACCTTGGCGCGGTCATAGGCGGAGACCTTCGACCAGAGCTTGAAGCCCTTGGCGGCGGCGTCGAGCGCGGCGTCGAGGTCGGCGCGGGAGGCGTGGGCGACGGTGCCGATCACTTCCTCGGTGGCGGGGTTCACGACGGGGATGGTGCGCCCCCCGTCCGCGTCGCGCCACTGTCCGTTGATGTGGAGCTGAACGTCACGATACATGGGAGCCTCCCTCGCTTTGAGCGTGGCGGGTGTTATCGCGGGCCGCCGGGGCTGCTGGCAAGGCGCATTCGCACATGCCGGCCCCCCGCTTCGCGCGCGACACGCAGGGCTGGGCGCTCTTGTGGGCCGAGGGGTGGAAGGCTAAGTCTGCCTTTCCCGCCACTCGGGGTGCCGCCTTGTCCAAGAGCCTCACCGTCTGCACCTGGAACATCAATTCCGTCCGCATCCGCCTCGACATCGTGAAGGATGCGGTGGAGCGCCTGAAGCCGGACGTCCTGTGCCTGCAGGAGACCAAGTGCCAGGACGACAAGTTCCCGCTTAACGCCATCCGCGACCTCGGCTTCGAGCACATCGCGCTCAACGGCCAGAAGGGCTGGCACGGGGTCGCCACCTTCTCGCGCCTGCCGTTCGAGAGCGTGGAGAAGCAGGAATTCTGCGAGAAGGGCGACGCGCGCCACGTGGCGGTCACGCTCGGAAGCGCGGCGGGCCTCGCCAAGCCCCTGACCGTGCACAATTTCTATATCCCGGCGGGCGGCGACATTCCGGACCCGGACCTCAATCCCAAATTCGCCCACAAGCTCGCCTTCCTGGACGAACTGATCGCCTGGGAGCGCCTGCCTGCGCTGGCGCGGGACCCGGACGCCCATGCGGTGCTGGTGGGCGACTTCAACGTCGCCCCGCTGGAGGCCGACGTGTGGAGCCACAAGCAGCTCCTCACCGTCGTCAGCCACACGCCCGTCGAGGTGGACCGCCTCACCCGCTTCCAGGCGGCGGGCCCGTGGGTGGACGTGATGCGCGGCTTCGTGCCGCCGCAGGAGAAGCTGTTCACCTGGTGGAGCTACCGCTCGCCGGACTGGACCGCCAACGACCGGGGCCGGCGCCTCGACCATGTGTGGGCCAATGAAGCCCTCGCGCCCAAGGCCACGGGCATGACCGTGCTGCGCGAGGCCCGGAGCTGGGAGAAGCCCTCCGACCATGTGCCGGTGGCGGTGACCTTCGCGGTGTGAGGCGCGCGCTCAGCGCTTGCGCGCGCGGGGCGGGGCCGGGCGGTCGAGCTGCTCGGCGCGCACCGTCTCCAGCGCCGACAGCGTCTCCGCCAGCCGCGCGCCGAGCTGCACGCGCAGGGTGGCGGCGGCCTCGGGAAACCCCTCCAGCACCCGCAGGAAGGCCGCACGCGGAAGCCGCAGCAGGCGCGACGCCTCCAGGGCCCGCGCGGTGGCGGGGCGGGTGGTGGCGATGAGCAGCGCCGTCTCGCCCAGCAGCGCGCCGGGCAGAAGCTCGCAGACCCGTCGCCGGCGGCCCGCCGGTTCCGAGGCCAGTTCCAGGCGGCCGGACAGGAGCACATAGGCGGCGTCCGCCGCGTCGCCGCCGCGGAACAGGGTCTCGCCCGCCTTCAGCGCCACATCCTCGCCGCTGATGGCAAGGCCGCGCAGCGCCTCGGCGGGAAGCCCCTCGAACATGGGCACCCCGGACAGCGTCGCGACCGCCTCCTCCACGCTCACGATGGAAGGCCCTCCGCGCCGGTCACGGAACGAGCTTGTAGCCGCCGGCCTGGGTGGCCAGCAGGGTGGGGGCGGAGGGATCCGGCTCGATCTTCTGGCGCAGCCGGTAGATGTGCGTCTCCAGCGTATGGGTGGTGACGCCGGAATTGTAGCCCCACACCTCCTGGAGCAGCGTCTCGCGCGCCACGGGGTTTTTGCCCGCCCGGTAGAGATAGCGCAGGATCGCCGTCTCCTTCTCGGTGAGGCGGATCTTGGAGCCGCGATCGGTGACGAGCAGCTTGGCGCCCGGGCGGAAGCTGTACGGGCCGATGGCGAACACCGCGTCCTCGCTGGCCTCGTGGCTGCGCATCTGGGCGCGCAGGCGGGCCAGCAGCACCGCGAAGCGGAACGGCTTGATGATGTAGTCGTTCGCGCCGGCATCGAGGCCGAGGATGGTGTCGCTGTCCGTGTCGTGGGCGGTCAGCATGATGATGGGGGCCTTGAAGCCGTTGGCGCGCATCTGGCGCACGCCGTCCCGGCCGTCCATGTCCGGCAGGCCCACATCCATGATCACGAGGTCGATGGCGCCGTTCTTGGCGTTCTCGATGGCTTCGGAGGCGCTGCCCACGGGCACCGGCTCGAACTCATCCTGCAGCGCGAGCTGCTCGACCAACGCCTCGCGCAGTTCCGGGTCGTCCTCGACCACCAGGATTTTCCACGCATTGGTCATCGAACCCTCCGTCGCCCTTGCGGACAGGCGAATCGCGCAAGTACAGCATGTCGGGTCAATGGTGCAAATTTCCTCAAGAAATTCACGCCCCGGCGGTACGTTTGTGAGGCGAAATGGGTCAAACTTCTGTGGGGATCGGTCTTCTGAGGGTCCGTCGCCTGCCGGGCGCCCCCCATCGGGGCCTCCTGACCTTCGGCAACCGCGCCCTGCCGGTGGCGCTGGGACGATCCGGGATCCATTTCGACAAGCGCGAGGGCGACGGGCGCACCCCCGCCGGAACCTGGCGCGTGGTGCGCCTTCTCTATCGCCCCGACCATGGTCCGCGCCCCATCACCCGCCTGCCCGCGCGCCCCATCGGGCCCGATGACGGCTGGTGCGACGACCCCGCCGACCGGCGCTACAACCAGCCCGTCCGCCTGCCCCTGAAGGCAAGCCACGAGCGCCTGCGCCGGGATGACGGCCTCTACGACCTCGTCATCGTCATCGACCACAATCTGCGTCCGCGCGTGAAGGGGCGGGGCTCGGCGGTGTTCATCCACGTGGCGCGGCCCGGCCTGAAGCCCACGGAGGGATGCGTCGCGCTCCCCCTTCCGGAGCTGCGCCGGCTGGTCGCGCGGCTGCGGCCCGGAACGCGGATTCATATCGCTGTGTGAGAGAGCACGTGAGCCGACCGCGTTTCTTTTGAACGCCTCCATGGTATAGCTCGCCCCTGGGGCGGGGCCGGTTCCGCCGCCTCGCCATGCCGGGTTTCCCCACCGGGGAGCCGCCTAAAAAAGACGTCCGGACGATGCCATCTCCCTCCGCCCAGCGGCCGCCTCTGGTGGGCCTGTTCGCCACGTGCCTCGTGGACACCATGCGCCCGAGCGTCGGCTTCGCGGCCGCCCGGCTCATCGAGGAGGCGGGGTGCGAGGTGGACGTGCCGCGCCAGACCTGCTGCGGCCAGCCCGCCTTCAATTCCGGCGACCGCGCCACCACCCGCGCCCTGGCCGAGCAGACCATCGCCGCCTTCGAGACGTTCGACTACGTGGTGGTGCCCTCCGGCTCCTGCGCGGGCATGATCAAGGCTCATTATCCCGAACTGTTCGTCGGCGAGCCGGACTGGATGCCGCGCGTGGAGCGCTTCTGCGCCAAGGTGTTCGAGCTGGTCTCGTTCCTGGTGGACGTGCGCGGCATGACCCGCGTCTCCGCCGCCTATGACGGCACCGTCACCTATCACGACAGCTGCTCGGGCCTGCGCGAACTGGGCGTGAAGGCGCAGCCGCGCCTGCTGCTCGCCTCCGTCGAGGGCCTGGAGCTGAACGAGATGGCGGACAGCGACGTCTGCTGCGGCTTCGGCGGCACCTTCTGCGTGAAGTATCCCGACGTGTCGGGCGCCATCGTGGAGAAGAAGGCGGCCAACATCCTGGCGAGCGGGGCGGACACGCTGCTGGCGGGCGATCTTGGCTGCCTCATGAACATGGCCGGCAAGCTCCAGCGCATGGGCAAGGACGTCGCGGTGCGCCACGTGGCCGAGGTGCTGGCGGGCCAGGGTGGCGATCCCGCCATCGGCGTCGCGCGGAAGGCGGGCTCATGAGCGTCCAGATCACCTCTCCGCGCTTCAAGGACAACGCGAAGCACGCGCTGGCCGATGCCCCGCTCCAGGCGGCGCTGGCCAAGGTCGGCCCGGGCTTCATCGGCCGCCGTGCGGCGGCCCGCGACCTGCTGCCGGAATTCGACGCGCTGCGGGATTCCGCGCGCGACATCAAGAACCACACCCTCGCCCATCTCGACCTCTATCTGGAGCGCTACGAGGAGAAGGTGAAGGCGGCGGGCGGCCATGTGCATTTCGCCGTGGACGCCGCCGAGGCGCGGGACATCGTCACCCGCATCTGCCGAGATCTCGGGGCGAAGACCGTCACCAAGGGCAAGAGCATGGTCTCCGAGGAGATCGGGCTCAACGACCACCTGGCCGCCAACGGCATCGAGCCGGTGGAGACGGATCTGGGCGAATACCTGATCCAGATCCGCGGCGAGGCGCCTTCCCACATCATTGCGCCCGCCATCCACCTCAACAAGGACCAAGTGGAGGCGGACTTCCGCCGGGTCCACACCCATTTGCCGTCCGAGCGCAACCTCTCCGAGCCCACGGCGCTTTTGGCCGAGGCGCGCGGCGAGCTGCGCGCGAAGTTCCTGGCGGCGGACGTGGGCATCACGGGCGCCAACTTCCTGGTGGCCGAGACCGGCACCTCGCTCATCGTCACCAACGAGGGCAACGGCGACCTCACCCAGACCCTGCCCAAGGCGCACATCGTGCTGGCCTCGCTGGAGAAGCTGGTGCCGACCCTGGAGGACGTGAGCCAGCTCCTGCGGGTGCTCGCCCGCTCGGCCACGGGCCAGGAGATGAGCGTCTACACCACCTTCTCCACCGGCCCGCGCCGCGCGGAGGATCTGGACGGCCCCGGCGAATATCACGTGGTGATCCTCGACAACGGCCGCTCGGGCATGCTGGCCGGGCAATTGCGCGAGATGCTCCGCTGCATCCGCTGCGGCGCCTGCATGAACCATTGCCCGGTCTATCACGCGGTGGGCGGGCACGCGTATGGCTGGGTCTATCCCGGCCCCATGGGCGCGGTGCTCACCCCCTCCATCATCGGCATCGAGAAGGGCGCGAACCTGCCCAACGCCTCCACCTTCTGCGGACGGTGCGAGGAAGTGTGCCCGGTACGCATCCCGCTGCCCAAGCTCATGCGCCACTGGCGCGAGAAGGAGTTCGAGCGGCACCTCACCCCCGCGCCGGTGCGCTACGGGCTCGGCGTGTGGTCCTTCGTCGCCCGGCGCGGCTGGCTCTACCGGCCCGCCACCGACATCGCCATGCGCCTGCTGGCGCTGGCAGGCAAGGCGAAGGGCCGCTTCGCCTCGCTGCCGCTGGCGGGGGGCTGGACCAAGGTGCGCGATTTCCCCGCGCCGCAGGGCGGCACATTCCAGGCGCAATGGAAGGCGCGCAAATCCGGGAGGGCGTCATGAGTTCCCGCGAGACCGTGCTCGCCTCCGTGCGCCGCGCGCTGGGCGTGTCCGGCCAGGAGGCGCCGCGCCGCCAGGAAGTGGCGGACCGCATCGCCGGCCATCCCCGTGGCGTCATCCCCGCCCGGGCCGACCTTCCGGCCGCCGGGCAGGTGGCGCTGTTCAAGCAGATGGTGGTGGCCGCCGCCGGCAGCGTGGACCATCTGCCGGACGCCTCGGCGGTTCCGGGCGCGGTGGCCGCCTATCTTCGCTCGCGCAACCTGCCGCTCTCCATCCTGCGCGGCCAGGATCCCCGCCTCGCGGACCTGCCCTGGAGCCACGAGCCCGCGCTGGACGTGTGGGTCGGCCCCTCGGACGGGCGCCAGCTCGCGGGCCTGTCCCATGCCTTCGCCGGCATCGCCGAATCGGGGACGGTGGTGATGGTGTCCGGGCCGGACAATCCCTCCACCCTGAACCTGCTGCCGGACCACCACCTGATCGTGGTGCGGGCCGACGAGATCACCGGAAATTATGAGGCGGTGTGGGACCGGCTGCGCGCCGCCTACGGTCCGGGCGTGATGCCGCGTACGGTCAACTGGATCACCGGCCCCTCCCGGTCGGCGGACATCGAGCAGACCCTGCTGCTGGGCGCCCACGGCCCGCGCAGCCTCCATGTGCTGCTGGTGGGCGCGCTCTGAGGGCGCCTGCGCGGCCGGGTGATGCAACGGCGCAACGCTGCTGCAAAATCCGCCGCCGGGTGATGCGCGAGCCGCAACCATCGGCGCGCCAGCGTGTTGCCGCCTCACCCGATGTTGGGCAGAAGAGGACAGGAAACGGGCGGTGAGATCATGACGGCTGGTGTTCGGTTCGTTTGGGTGCTCCTCGGAGCGTTGGTTCTTCTGTGTGCGCCTCTCCAGACCGCCCGGGCCCAGAGCGGCGCCTCGTCGCCCTATATCGGCAAGGTCTACCTCATGCGGGGCCTCGCCAACATCTTCTCGCTGGGCATGGACACGCTGGCCGAGAAGCTGCGCCAGCGCGGCATCGACGCCCAGGTCTATGAATACGGCCAGTGGCAGGCGCTCGCGACCGACGCGGTGGCGTGGTCCAAGTCCCGCAACAAGGCGCCGGTGGTCATCATCGGCCATTCGCTGGGCGCCGACGCGGCCGTGGAGATGGCGGAGTACATGACCAGCCTCGGCATTCCCCCGCGCCTCGTCATCACCTTCGATCCCGTGGGCGTGACCCAGGTGGGGGCCAGCGGTGGCCGCTTCATCAATTACTACCAGTCCAACAACGGCTTCGGTAAGCGCCTCGTGGCCGCGCGCGGGTTCAAGGGCACGCTGATCAACCGCAACCTGGACAGCGTGGGCAATATCGACCACTTCAACATCGAGAAGGCCGACGTGCTCCACGCGGACGTCATCAAGGACGTCATGGCCGTGACGCGCAGGCCGCGCCCTCCGGCGCCCGCCCCCGCGCCGTCGGTCGCGGTGCCCGCACCCACCCCGGCGGCGGCCGGTCCGGACAGCAGCGCCGCCATCCAGGCCGTCTCCCAGCCCGCCGTGCGCTGACGCCCCGGCGTCACGGGCGAAGGCCGCGCGCCTCCGCCGCAGACATCAGGTTCGCGATGGCGGGCAGCACCGCCTCGCGCATGGCGCGCCCGTAGAACAGCGAGAAATGCCCCGCCTTGGGCACGAGCACGTGCCGGGATAGGCCCTCGGGCACGGCGCGGCATAGGTCGTGCGCCGCCCGCGTCTGGCCGGGGGCGGAAATGTCGTCCAGTTCCGCCTCCCCCGTCAGCAGCGCGCAGGCGGCGAGCGCCTCCGGCTCCACCCGCCGCCCGGCGATCTCCAGCGTGCCGGTCATCAGCGCCCGGCGCTGGAACACCTGCGAGACGTTGCCGAGGAAGAAGTCGGCCGGGATGTCCATCATGTCCCAGCACAGGCGCGCGAGCGGGAAGAGGAACGGGTCCTCCCCGTCGTCCGCCAGCAGCATGCGGGGAAGCTCGCCGCCTGACAGGGTCTGGCGCCAGAGATAGAGGGCGAAGGTCTGCATCTGGCGGCGCCGGGGAAACACCAGGCGCCCGGCGCCCGCGAACGGCGGCGGCACGCGCTCCATCATCTGCGCGAAGGCATCGAGGGGCGTCTGGGTGAGCAAGGTATCGAGATGGGTCGGGTTGCATGCCGGGTCCACCGGGCCGCCCAGCAGGGTCAGGCTCGCCGGGCCTTCCCCCTGCGCCGCGAGGAGTAGCGCGGCGCTGAGCGCGGGGATCACCCCCTGGCACACCCCCACCACATGCCCGCCGGGGCCGAGGGCGCGGATCATGCGCGCGGTTTCGAGGCAGTTCTCATCGAAGCCGAAGGCGCGTTCCGCCGGAACGTGGCGCGGGTCCGGCCAGTCGGTCACATGCACGTCGCCCGCATGGCGCAGCAGCCCGGCCACGAGGTCGCGCATGAGAAGCGGGAAGCCCCCCGCCAGCGGCGCCACCACCAGGACGCGGCGCGCATCGCCCGCCCGCCGGAACCGGCGCATCTGCGCATAGGGCAGGTGGGCGGCGATGTCCTCCTCCACGGGCACGGTCCCCTGCGCGGTGCGGGCCCGCCTCAGGCCGAAGCCGCGAAAGGCCAGTCCCCGCACCTGCGGGGCGGGGCCCTCCTCGAAGGGGATCAGCGTGTCGAGCCACATGAGCGCGCATCCGGTCCTGCCACGCGCGGAAGGATAACCGCCGGGCGGGTGCACGTCATGGGTCGTGATGGCGCGGGCGCGCGGGCGGTCTAAAGGCTCGCGGCGGCGCGGGCGGCCTGGTCGTAATGGCCGGACAGGGTGCGCAGCACCGCCGCCACCTCGGAGAGGCGTTCCGGCGCGATGCCCGTGCCCACCACAGCCTGGGTCAAAAGCGCCTCGCGCACCTCGCGATAGCGCGTGCAGGCGGCGCGGCCGGCCTCGGTGACGGCGAGCGTCTTCTCCTTGCCGCGCCGGCCCGCGCTCACGAGGCCGAGCGCCTGGAGCTTCTTGGCGGCGTAGGTGATGAGGTGGGTGTCCTCCACGTCGAGCACCAGGCAGAGGTCGGCGATGGTCTTGGGGCGCTGGCGGTGCACCACATGGTGGAGCACCAGCACGTCCAGGGCCGAGAGGTCCGGCACGCCGGCGGCGGCCATGCAGCGGATCATCCAGCGGTGATAGGCGTGGCCGATCATGTTGAGCCCGAATTCCAGCTCGGAGAGGGCCGGAAGGGCGCCGTCGGCGAGATGCGCCGAGGAGACGATGGAGCCGACCGGCTTGGCCGGGGCGGCGGGCGCGGCGTCTTCGCGGGCGGCATGGGGCTTGGTCATGGGCGGCACTCGTCTGAAAGCCCGCGCGGCGGGGCCGCGCGGGCAGGCTTGAAAGAGGCCGGGCGAGGCGCCCGGCAGGGCTTAAAGCGTTTCCGAGCGAAGTGTGAAGCGGTTCGCGTGAAGGAAGCGCGTTAAAACAAGGAGATAGCGTGTTTCAGCATGTCCGTGACAGGCTGAAACACGCTCGCCCGCGCTCACTTCTTGTAGGCGCCGAGGATCTG
Organism: Hyphomicrobiales bacterium; assembly: GCA_013911975.1. GTDB lineage: Bacteria > Pseudomonadota > Alphaproteobacteria > Rhizobiales > Xanthobacteraceae > Aquabacter. The sequence continues at coordinate 45,866 of JACESF010000017.1, forward strand.
CTCGCCGGTGGGGCCGGCCTTCTTCAGCCAGTCGGCGGCAAGCTGCTTGCCCACGGCCTCGAAGCCGGCCTTCAGCTCCGGGGTGGGCTGCTCCACCTTCATGCCCTTGGCGGTGAGCTGGTCCATGTACCACTTGGTCTTGTCGATGGAAGCCTGCCAGCCGCGGGTCTCGGCGTCGGCGGCGGCCTTCAGGACGGCGTCCTGGGTGGGCTTGTCCAGGGCGTCGAACGCGGCCTGGCTCACGAACACCATGTTCTTCGGCAGCCAGGCCTGGATGTCGTAGAAATAGGGGATGCTTTCCCAGATCTTCACGTCATAGCCGGTGGCGGCCGAGGTGATGAGGGCGGTGACGACGCCGGTGGCCAGCGCCTGCGCCAGTTCCGCCTGCTGCACGGTGACCGACTGGGCGCCCACCGCCTCGCCGATGCGCGAGGTGCCGGCATTGTAGGCGCGCCACTTGGCGCCCTTCAGGTCCTCGATCTTGGTGACGGCGGTCTTGGAGAACAGGCCCTGCGGGGGCCACGGCACCGTATAGAGCAGCTTCAGGCCCTGGGAGGCGAGCTTCTTCTCCACGGCGGGCTTGGAGGCGAGGTAGAGCGCCTTGGACTGGTCGTGGGAGGTGGCGAGGAAGGGCACCACGTCCACGCCGAAGACCGGGTCCTCATTCTCGTGCAGCGACATGAGGACCTCGCCCGCCTGGGCCTGGCCGGTCATCACCGCGCGCTTGATCTCGGGGGCCTTGAACAGCACCGCGTTGGGGTGGAGCGTGATGGACAGCTTGCCGCCCGAGAGGGTTTCCACCTCCTTGGCGAACTGGGCGATGTTCTCGGTGTGGAAATTGTCCGTGGGATAGGCGGAGGGCAGGTTCCATTTGGTCTGCGCGACCGCGGGGCCGGCGGCGAGCGCGGCAAATCCCGCGAGCGCCAGGGCGAAGGTGGAGAGACGCGCCATGTGTCAAACCCTCTTGGTTGGTTTTGCGAGTGAACTCAGCCCGGGAACGCCATGCGCGGAAGCACGAGGGCGATTTCAGGGTACATGGTGATGATGATGACCGCGACGTTCAGCAGGATGAAGAATGGGAATGCCGCCTTCGCAACGGTCAGCGTGTCGCGCCCGCTCATGTTTTGAAGCACAAACAGGTTGAACCCGACCGGCGGCGTGATCTGCGCCATCTCCACATGGATGACCAGATAGATGCCGAACCAGACCAGATCGAAGCCGGCCTGCTTGATCATGGGGAGGACGATGACGGCCGTCAGGACAATCATGGAAATGCCGTCCACGAGGCATCCCAGGATGATGTACATGACGGTCAGTGCGAGCGCGAGCTTGCCGGGCGTCAGGTTCAGCCCCTGAACCCACTCGGCCAGGGCGACGGGAATGCCGGTATAGGCCATGGCGGCCGTGGTGAAGGCGGCGCCGCCGACGATCAGCATGATCATGCACGACAGGCGCGTCGCGCTCATCAGGCTCTGGGAGAAGGTCGACCAGTTCAGGTTCCCGGTCCACCACGCGAGGAGGAGCGCGCCCGTGACACCCCAGGCCGCGCACTCGGTCGCGGTGGCGATGCCGAGGATAAGCGACAGGAAAACCGCGAAGATCAGCAGCAGGCAGGGAATGAGCTTGGCCGATTCCCGGATCTTCTGCCGGAACGGCATCGGCGGGTCACGCGGCGGGGTCTTGCCGGGATTGAGAAGCGACCAGGCGACGATGTAGCCGCTGTAGAGCGCCATCACCAGCAGGCCCGGCAGGAAGCCGGCAAGGAAGACCTGAAGGACGGAGACGTTCGCCGTGACCGCATAGACCACCATGGGGATGGAGGGCGGAATGAGCAGGCCGAGCGTTCCAGATCCGGCGAGCGTCCCCAGCGCCATGCTCTGGTTGTAGCCGCGCTTCTCCAGTTCGGGCAGCGCGATCTTGCCGATGGTGGCGCAGGTGGCGGCAGAGGAGCCGGACACCGCCGCGAAGATGCCGCAGCCCACCACATTCACATGCAGCAGTCGGCCCGGCAGCCATTGGAGCCAGGGGGCAAGTCCCTTGAACATCTCCTCCGAGAGGCGGGTGCGGAAGAGGATTTCCCCCATCCAGATGAAGAGCGGCAGTGCGGCCAGCGTCCAGGAGGTGCTTGCGCTCCAGACGGTCGTCGCCAGCACCTGCCCCAGCGGCACGGGCGTGGTGATCCCCATGGCGACAAGGCCGATGAGGCCGAGCCCCACGGCGATCCAGATGCCGCTGCCCAGGATGAAGACGAGCAGCAGGAGGAGGAGGATGGAGAGTTGTGCGAGGTCGAGGGCAGGCATCGGTCAGGCTCCTCCGCCGGAAGCGATACGCTCCACCAGTTCCTCGGGGGATGTGGGTGCTTCTTTCTCGTAGGTGGGGCGCAGCCCCCGCGCCACGCGCACCAACTCGTCCACCATGGCGAGGCACAGGATGAGCAGGCCGAGCGCGTAGCCGGACTGGGGGATCCAGAGCGGCACGGCGACGACGCCCATGGACGTGTCGCCGAACCGATAGGAATCCCACGCCATCTGGATCGCGTTCTTGGCGAAGAAGCCGATGAAGGCGACGGAGATCAGCAGCGCGAAGATTTCCAGCGCCTGACGGCGTCGGCCGGATAGTCTTTCCAGCACCAGGCCGACGCGGATCATGTCCCCGGCCTTGAATGTGTGAGCGAGCCCCAGGAACGTGCTCGCGGCAAGGGCCCAGGCGGTGAAGTCGTCACCCGACGGGATGTTCATGCCGACTTCTCGCCCGGCCGACAGCAGCATCATCAGAGTGAAGACCGCCACGAGGAAGCACGCGGCCAGGATGCCGGACAGCAGATAGACAGCGTCCAGGAAGCGCCGGATCATGCTTGCGCTCCTGCCAAGGCTGGTTGGGCGCGAAAGTGCGTGTCGCGGCCAGCCGAACGGGCTGGCGCGGGAAGGTCGCGGCTCATGTCTGCCCCTCTCTGATGGTGGTGCTTGTGCCTAAAAACCCGGCAGCACTCTTCCTGATTAAGACGGTGGCGTATTTGCGTCGTTTCGTCAACAAAATGTTGACGTTTTATTGTCGGCGTGGCTTCTCTTTTATCGGAGTTATGTCGGGAGGTTCGTTCCCGGCACGGAATTATCTCGCGCGGCCGCTCTGCAGGCCAACATGCAGAAATCGCGCCAGACCACTGAACCAGAGGTGTTCTCAATGATGGCGACGGCGGATGGACCCCAGGCGGGTGCGACAGAGCCTCAAGTGGTGAGGCCCGGAGCCTGGGAGTTCTGGATCGACCGCGGCGGCACCTTCACCGACATCGTGGGCCGGCGGCCGGACGGCAGCCTCGTGGCCCACAAGCTCCTTTCCGAGAATCCGGAGGCCTATCGCGACGCCGCCGTGCACGGCATCCGCGACCTGCTGGGCCTGCGAGCAGGCGAGCCGATCCCCCAGGGCCTCGTCTCCGCCGTGAAGATGGGCACCACCGTCGCCACCAACGCGCTGCTGGAGCGCAAGGGCGAGCGCACCCTGCTCGTCACCACCCAGGGCTTCCGCGACGCGCTGCGCATCGGCTACCAGGCGCGCCCGCACATCTTCGCGAAGAAGATCGTGCTTCCCGACATGCTGTTTGAGACGGTGCTGGAGGTGCAGGAGCGCGTGCGCGCCGACGGCACCGTCGAGGCGGCGCCGGACCTCGACGCGGTGCGCGTCGCGCTGGAGGCGGCCCGGGAGGCGGGCATCCGCTCGGTCGCCATCGCCTTCATGCACGGCTACCGCTATCCCGCCCATGAGCAGCAGGTGGCGGCGCTCGCCCGGCGCATCGGCTTCCCGCAGGTGTCCGTCTCCCACGAGGTGTCCCCGCTCATCAAACTGGTGGGGCGCGGCGACACCACGGTAGCGGACGCCTATCTCTCCCCCATCCTGCGCCGCTACGTGGCCCAGGTGGCCGAGGAGCTGGGCGCCGGACAGGAGGACGAGAGCGGCGAGGCCATCCGCCTCATGTTCATGATGTCCTCGGGGGGGCTCACGTCGGCGGACCTGTTCCAGGGCAAGGACGCGCTGCTCTCCGGCCCCGCGGGGGGCGTGGTGGGCGCGTCCGAGACCGGCCATATCGCCGGGCTCGACCGCATCATCGGCTTCGACATGGGCGGCACCTCCACCGACGTCTGCCACTATGACGGCGAGCTGGAGCGGGCGTTCGACACGGAGGTGGCGGGCGTGCGCATCCGCGCGCCCATGATGCGCATCCACACGGTGGCGGCGGGCGGCGGCTCCATCCTGCATTATGACGGCGCCCGCTTCCGCGTGGGCCCGGACAGCGCGGGCGCCAATCCCGGCCCCGCCTGCTACCGCCGGGGCGGCCCGCTGGCCGTCACCGACGCCAACGTGATGCTGGGCAAGCTGATCCCCGACTTCTTCCCGAAGATCTTCGGGCCGGGCCAGGACCAGGCATTGGACGCGGACGCCGTGCGGGCGAAGTTCGCCGCGCTGGCCGCGCAGATCGGCGACGGGCGCGAGCCGGAGGCGGTGGCGGACGGCTTCGTCACCATCGCCGTGGAGAACATGGCGAACGCCATCAAGAAGATTTCCGTGGAGCGCGGCTATGACGTGACGCGCTACGCCCTGTCCTGCTTCGGCGGGGCGGGCGGGCAGCATGCCTGCCTCGTGGCCGATGCGCTGGGCATGCGCACCGTGCATATCCATCCCTTCTCCGGCCTGCTCTCGGCCTATGGCATGGGCCTCGCCGCCGTGCGGGCGCACCGCACCAAGGCGGTGGGCGAGCGGCTGGAAGCGGCCCTGGTGCCGGTGCTGGAAACCCTGCGCGACGCCATGGCGGGCGAGACCGGGGCGGAACTGGTGGGCCAGGGCGTGCCCGCCGATGCCATCGAGACAGAGGCGAAGGCGCATCTGCGCTATGAGGGGACGGACACGGCGCTGCCCGTGCGCCTCGCTGACATCCCGGCCATGGTGGCCGAGTTTGAGGCCCGCCACCGCAACCAGTTCGGCTTCGTCTCACCCGAGAAGCAGATCGTGGTGGAGGCCCTGGAAGTGCAGGGCTCCGGCGGCGGGGCGGGGATCGCCGAGCCGGACCACGCGCTGGCGGAGGGAACGCCCGAGGCGTGCCGCGCCACGCGCTTCTTCGCGCGCGGCGCCTGGCACGAGGCGCCCGTGGTCCTGCGCGCCGCCTTCAAGCCCGGCATGGTCCTGGACGGTCCGGCCATCGTCATCGAGCCCAACCAGACCGTGGTGGTGGAAGACGGCTGGCGCGCGCAGATGACCGTGAAGGACCACCTCATGCTGACCCGCGCCCGGGAGATGAAGCGTGCCGAGGCGGTGGGCACCCATGCGGACCCTGTCATGCTGGAGGTCTTCAACAACCTCTTCATGTCCATCGCCGAGCAGATGGGCGTCACGCTCCAGAACACCGCCTATTCCGTGAACATCAAGGAGCGGCTCGACTTCTCCTGCGCGGTGTTCGACGCCGAGGGCCGGCTCGTGGCCAACGCGCCCCACATGCCGGTGCATCTCGGCTCCATGGACCGCTCGGTGGAGACGGTCATCCGCGAGAATGCCGGTTCCATCCGGCCCGGCGACGTGTTCGCCCTGAACGCCCCCTATAATGGCGGCACCCATCTGCCGGACATCACGGTGGTGACGCCGGTGTTCGACGATGAGGGCCGGGAGCTGCTGTTCTGGGTGGCCTCGCGCGGCCACCATGCGGACGTGGGCGGCGTCGCGCCCGGCTCCATGAGCCCGCGCGCCACCACCATCGACGAGGAAGGCGTCTATATCGACAATTTCAAGCTGGTGGACGAAGGCCGTTTCCGCGAGGCGGACCTGAACGCCCTGCTGCTGGGCGCCAAATATCCCGCCCGCAACCCGGTGCAGAACATCGCAGACCTCAAGGCCCAGATCGCGGCCAACGAGAAGGGCGTGCGCGAGCTGAAGAAGATGATCGCGCTGTTCGGGCTCGACGTGGTCACGGCCTATATGGGCCACGTGCAGGACAATGCGGACGAGAGCGTGCGCCGCGTGCTGGACCGGCTGGAGGATTGCGACTTCAGCTACGAGATGGACCAGGGCACGGTCATCAAGGTCAGGATCACCGTGGACAAGGCGGCCCGCACCGCCAAGGTGGACTTCACCGGCGCCTCGCCCCAGCAGGAGACCAATTTCAACGCGCCCGAGCCCGTGACCCGCGCGGCGGTGCTCTATGTGTTCCGCGTCATGGTGGACGACCAGATCCCCATGAATGCCGGGTGCCTGCGGCCCATCGAGATCGTGGTGCCCAAGGGCTCCATGCTCTCGCCGGTCTATCCCGCCGCCGTGGTCGCCGGGAATGTGGAGACCTCGCAGGCCGTCACCAATTGCCTGTTCGGTGCGCTCAAAGCCATGGGCGCCTCCCAGGGCACCATGAACAACCTCACCTTCGGCAATGACGCCGTGCAGTATTACGAGACCATCTGCTCCGGCTCGCCCGCCGGTCCCGGCTTCGACGGCACTGACGCGGTGCATGTGCACATGACCAATTCCCGCCTCACCGACCCGGAAGTGCTGGAGACGCGCTTCCCTGTCCTGCTGGAGGACTTCCATGTGCGCCCGGGCTCGGGCGGGAAGGGGCGCTGGAGCGCGGGGGCGGGCACCTACCGGCGCATCCGCTTCCTGGAGAAGATGGACTGCGCGCTGCTCTCCTCGCACCGCCGGGTGCGCCCGTTCGGCCTGGAGGGCGGCGAGCCCGGCCATGTGGGCGAGGGCTTCGTGCGGCGCAACGACGGCTCGTTCGAGCAGATGGAGGGCTGCGCCCAGACGGTGCTGGAGCCCGGCGAGGCGGTGATCGTCATCACCCCCACGGGCGGGGGCTACGGCAAGGCGGAGTGACGCCGGGGCGGTCCGACGAAAAAACCCCGTGAGCAGGGCTCACGGGGTTTTCTTTTGGGTTTCGGGTCGGAAGGGCGCCGCCCGGCCCCTCAGTTGCGCAGCTTCTGGAGCACCGCCACGGAGGGATACCCGTCCGGCAGCAGGCCGGCGCGGACCTGGAAGTCCTGCACCGCCACGCGGGTTTTCGTGCCCAGGATGCCGTCCACGGTGCCGATGTCGTAGCCGCGCTGGATGAGGCGCTGCTGCATTTCCAGGCGCTCCGTGCGGGTCAGGGCGCGCTCGTCCGGCCAGTTCTGGGCGAACGCCCCGCCGCCGCGCAGCCGGTCCGAAAGATGGCCGATGGCCAGCGCATAGGCATCGGCGGGGTTGTATTTCAGGATCGCCGAGAAGTTCGGCAGCATCAGGAAGGCCGGCCCGTTGGCGCCCGAGGGTAGCAACAGGAAGGCGGTCTCATTGGGCCGCGGGAAGCCCTTTCCGCCCGGCCGGGTGATGCCCAGCGAGGCCCATTGGCCCAAGGTGTGGCGCCGGTTGCGGTCCACGTAGCGGTAGTCGAAATTCTTCGGCAGGACCACTTCGTAGCCCCAGGTCTTGCCGAACTCCCACCCGTCCAGCTTCAGGTTGTTGGCGGTGGAGGCGATGATGTCGGGGATGGAATCCACCACGTTGCGCTTGCCGTCGCCGTCGAAGTCCACGGCGAAGCGCTGGAAGCTGGTGGGCATGAACTGGGTGGGCCCGAAGGCGCCGGCCCATGATCCCTTGAGGTGGTCCGCCGGCACGTCGCCCTTGTCGAGGATCTGAAGGGTGGCGATGAACTCGTCTCGGAAGAAGTCCTGGCGGCGGCCGACGCAGGCGAGCGTCGCGGTGGAGCGCAGCACCGAGCGGTTGCCCATGCCCTGCGGGCTGCCATAGCTGGATTCGATGCCCCAGATGGCCGCCACCGCGTAACGGTCCACGCCGTACTGCTTCTCGGCGGCGTCGAAGATGGTCTTGTACTGGGCGAGGATCTCGCGACCCTTCTTCACCCGGTAGTCGCTCACCAGCATATTCACATAGTCGCCGATGGGCTTGGAGAATTCCGGCTGGGAATCCAGGAAGTCCATGATCTTCATGTCGGGCGTGAGCCCGGCGGTGAGGCGGCGGTAGCTGGCCTGGGAGATGCCCTTGGCCTGGGCCAGGGGATACATGCCGGCGATGCAGGCGTCGAAATTGGCTTCCGCCGCCGCGATGGCCTGGGGAGTCATCAGGGGATGCATGGCGCGCCCCTGGCTGTCTTGCTGCTGGGCCGGCGGGTCGAAGATGGAGCCTGTGACCTGCGCCTGCGCCGTGCCCGCGCCGAGCGCCACCAGCAGGGCGCCTGCCCACGCCGCAACGCCTGCGATTGTCCCTCGCGCCATCTCCGCCTCGTTCTTCAGCCTGGGTTCCGCTCCCTAATGGGCAGGAGATAGGGTTGCCCCTTGGTTAACGTAAGGCAAGTTTTCCGTTTTCGGCGCCGTTCAGGCGCCCTCACCTTTCCGTTTTCCGCGCCTTTCAGGCGCCTCTGCGGGCGTCGAGGCCGCGTTCCCAGTCCAGGGCCGTGCGCACGATGGTGGGGATGTCGTCCAGGCGCGGCTGCCAGCCGAGCTTCGTGCGAATGAGGTCGGCCTTCGCCACCACCGCCGCAGGGTCGCCCGGGCGCCGGGGGACGTAGCGCACGGTGAAATCCACCCCGGACACCTGCTTCACCGTCTCCAGGAGCTGGAGCACCGAATAGCCGCGCCCGTAGCCGCAATTGAACACCCCGCTCTCGCCGCCGCCCCGCAGATAGGTGAGGGCGTCGAGATGGGCGCGCACGAGGTCGCTCACATGGATGTAGTCGCGCAGGCAGGTGCCGTCGGGGGTCGGGTAGTCGGTGCCGTACACGTCGATGCCGGGGCGTTTGCCCAGCGCGGTCTCGCAGGCCACCTTCAGCAGGTGCGTCGCGCCCGCCGTGGACTGGCCCACCCGTCCGGCGGGGTCCGCGCCCGCCACGTTGAAATAGCGCAGCGCCACGTAGCGCAGCGGGAAGGCGAAGGCGGTGTCCTTCAGCATCCACTCGCTCATCAGCTTCGAGCGGCCATAGGGCGAGATGGGCGCCAGCGCCGTGTCCTCGTCCACCGGGTCGGTGCCCACCATGCCGTAGACGGCGGCGGTGGAGGAGAAGATGAAATCGGCCACGCCCGCCGCCACCACCGCCTCCAGCAGGGCGCGGGTCTTCACCGTGTTGGCGAGGTAATAGCCCAGCGGGTCCACCACCGAATCCGGCACCACGATGCGTGCGGCGAAATGGATCACCGCGGTGATTCCATGCTCGGCGACGATGCGCTTCACCAGTTCCTGGTCGCTGACGTCGCCGAGGATGAAGGTGGCCTGCGGCGCAACCGCCCAGCGGAAACCGGTGGACAGGTCATCCAGCACCACCACCGTCTCGCCCGCGTCCAGCAACGCCAGGACCATGTGGCTGCCGATATAGCCAGCCCCGCCTGTGACCAGAACCGCCATGACCCCACCGCCTTGCCATAATGTCTTCGCGATGGTGCGCAAGCTGGGGCAGCGTGTCCGCGAGGTCAATAACGCCGGGGATGAACCTTTCTGCTCATCCGGGGTTCTTTGACCGCGCGGCCCGCGCCTGTATTACGAACGCGGCCAATCAAACCGGTGCCCTTCATGCCCAAGCCCCTTCGGAAAGCGATCCTCCCGGTTGCCGGTCTCGGCACCCGCTTCCTGCCCGCCACCAAGGCCGTGCCCAAGGAAATGCTCACGGTCGTCGACCGGCCCGTCGTGCAGCACGTGGTCGACGAGGCGCGCGCGGCGGGCATCGAGCACATCGTGTTCGTCACCGGCCGCAACAAGGCGGTCATCGAGGACCATTTCGACCGGCAGTTCGAGCTGGAGAAGACCCTCTCCGACCGGGGCAAGACCAAGGAGCTGGAGCAGCTCGACAAGGACACCCCCAAGGCCGGCACCACCTCCTTCACGCGCCAGCAGCTCCCCCTCGGGCTCGGTCACGCGGTGTGGTGCGCGCGCGACCTGATCGGCGACGAGCCGTTCGCGCTGCTGCTGCCTGATATGCTGCACCTGCCGCGCAACGGGCGCGGGTGCCTCGCCGCCATGGTGCGCGCCTTCGAGCGGACCGGCGGGAACGTGGTGTCCGTCTACGAGGTGCCGGACGACCAGACCCACCAGTACGGCATCGTCGGCACCGGCCCCACCCCGACCGGCGTGGACGAGATCATCGACATGGTGGAAAAGCCCGCGCCGGGCACCGCGCCCACCAACCTCGCCATTTCCGGCCGCTACATCCTCCAGCCCACCATCTTCGACCTCCTGGCCAAGCAGGAGCAGGGCGCGGGCGGCGAGATCCAGCTCACCGATTCGATGCTCAAGCTGAAGGAGCGGGAGCGCTTCTTCTCCGTGAAGTTCGACGGCCAGGTCTATGATTGCGGCTCGAAGATCGGCTTCCTCATGGCCAACGTGGCCTACGCCCTCTCGCGCCCCGACATCGAGCCGGAATTCCGCGCCGAGCTCCAGGTGATGATGGACGCCAACCGATAGCTCTCCGGGCGAGGCGCCGGCGTCCCGCAGCGGGGCCGGCGCCGATGCGCCGTGGCCACACCGTCCCAGGAACGTCCGGCCTCGCCTTGACCGCGTCTCGTTTCCCGTCTAATCGCCGCACTGCCCAATACTTCTCGCGGGGCCCTTCGTATGCTCCAAATGCCCGAGCGCCGTGGCGTTCCGTCCAAGCCGCGGCTCAATGACGAGCTTCGCTTTCTCCAGTCCTGGTTCCAGAACCCCTTGAAGACCGGTGCGGTCTCGCCGTCCGGGCGGGCTCTCGCCAGGATGATGGCGAGCTATCTCGATCCGCGCATCGAAGGCCCTGTCATCGAGTTGGGGCCGGGCACCGGCCCCGTCACCAAGGCGCTGCTGGAGCGCGGCTTCGCGCCCGAGCGCCTGTTCCTCATCGAATACAACCGCGAGTTCTGCAATCTCCTGCGGCTGCGCTATCCCGGCGTGACCGTGATCCAAGGGGATGCCTATGAGATGCGCAAGACGCTGAAGGGCAAGCTGCCCGGTCCGGCGGTCGGCACCATCTCCTCGCTGCCCCTGTTCACCCGCTCGCCCCAGGACCGGGACCGCATGGTCAACGAGGCGTTCGACCTCTCCATCGGCGGCGGGCCGTTCGTCCAGTTCACCTATGCGGTGGTCTCCCCGGTTCCGCTCAAGCCCGGCGAGATCGAGGGCAAGCGCTCCCCGCGCGTGTGGATGAACCTTCCTCCGGCCCGCGTCTGGGTCTATCGCCGCCCGTGAGCGCCGGAGCGCGGCGGGCCCGCGCGCCAGAAGGAGCGGCGGCATGACGCCTTTCCTCTATCTCAGCCATCCCCAGGTGAAGGTGGATCCGGCCGTGCCGGTGCCGGACTGGTCCCTGTCGGAGACGGGGCGGCAGCGCACCGAGGCCTTCGCCCGCCGTCCCGGCCTCTCTGCCTTTCGCCGCATCGTGTCCAGCGAAGAGGTGAAGGCGAAGGAGACCGCCGCCATCCTTGGCGCCGCGCTCGGGCTCGCCGTGGAGGTGCGCCCGGCCATGCACGAGAATGACCGCTCGGCCACGGGTTTCCTGCCCGAGCCGGAATTCCAGGCGGTGGCCAACGAATTCTTCGCCCATCCCGACGCCAGCGTGCGCGGCTGGGAGCGCGCGCGCGACGCCCAGGCCCGCATCGTCAGCGCCATCGAGGGCGCGCTCGCGGAGGCGCCTGGAATTCCTGCCATATTTGTCGGCCATGGAGGGGTGGGCACGCTGCTTCTGTGCCATCTGGCGGGCTACGCCATCTCACGCTCCCACGACCAGCCGCCGGTGGGCGGGGGGTGCTGGTTCCGCCACGGCCCCGTGCCGCCGGCGCGCTGGTGCGCCATGGAGGACGAGGCATGGGAGCAGGACGCCGAGACGCCGGGGACCGGCGAAGGAGGACGGCATGACTGACACTGCGCTGAGCGATCGGCTCATCGTCGCCCTGGACTTCCCGTCCGTTTCCGCCGCCGAGGCCATGGTCTGGCAGCTCGGCGATGACGTCACCTTCTACAAGATCGGCCTTGAGCTCACCATCGCCGGGGGGCTGGACCTCGCGGCGGACCTCATCGGGGCGGGCAAGAAGGTGTTTCTCGACCTCAAGCTCCACGATATCGGCCAGACGGTGGAGCGCGCCACCGCCGCCGCCGCGGAGCGGGGCGTGACGCTGCTCACCGTCCATGCCTATCCCCAGACGCTGGCCGCCGCCGCGCGCGGCGCGCAGGGGTCCAATATCAAGGTGCTGGGCGTCACCGTGCTCACCTCCTACGATGCGCAGGATCTCGCGGCCGCCGGCTACGCGCTCGGCGTCGAGGAGATGGTGCTGCGCCGCGCCGAGCAGGCCCGCGCCGCCGGGGTCGCGGGCGTGATCTGCGCGCCCACCGATGCCCGCATGGTGCGCTCGGCCCTCGGCCCGGCCGGGCTCGTGGTGACGCCGGGCGTGCGGCCCGCGGGAGCGGACGTGGGCGACCAGAAGCGCATCGCCACACCGGGCGACGCGCTGCGCGCGGGGGCGAACGCCATCGTCGTGGGCCGCCCCATCACGGCGGCGGCGGACCCCGCCGAAGCGGCGCGGGCCATCCTGGCGGAGATGGACGGCGCGCTGCGCTGACCGGATTGTGATCTATTCTTTGCCCGGGCGTGTCAGCCCGGGTGCATCAGACGGACTTCAGGGGGCGGATGTGTCGAAGCTTCGCATCGTCATCGCGGGCGCCGGCGGGCGCATGGGCCGGACCTTGCTGCGCGCCGTGCTGGAGAGCGAGGCGTTCACGCTGGCGGGCGCGCTGGAGCATGACGGCAGCGCCTATCTGGGCGCCGATGCGGGCCAGCTCGCGGGCCTTCCCTTCGCCGGCGTGAGCGTGCAGGCGGACATGGCGGCGGCCGTACAGGGCGCGGACGCGGTGGTGGACTTCTCATCCCCCGCCGCCTCGGTGCGCCTCGCGGGCATCCTGGCGGAAAAGGGCATCGCCCATGTGATCGGCACCACCGGCTTTTCCTCGGAGGATCTCGACGCCATCGCCGAATCCGCCCGGGGCACGGCCATCGTGCGGTCGGGCAATATGAGCCTGGGCGTGAACCTCTTGGCGGCGCTCACCCGCAAGGTGGCGGCGGTGCTGGGTCCCGATTTCGACATTGAGATCGTGGAGATGCACCACGCCCGCAAGGTGGATGCCCCGTCGGGCACCGCGCTGCTGCTGGGCGAGGCGGCGGCGGAAGGGCGCGGGGTGGATTTGGAAGAGCACGCGGTGCGCGTGCGCGACGGGCATACCGGGTCGCGCCGGGCGGGTGACATCGGCTTCGCCAGCCTGCGCGGCGGCTCCGTGGTGGGCGAGCATGTGGTGATCTTCGCCGGCCCCGCCGAGCGCATCGAGCTGGCGCACCGCGCGGAGGACCGGTCCATCTTCGCCAACGGCGCGCTGGCGGCGGCCCGCTGGGCGGCAGGCCGGACGCCGGGCCTCTATTCCATGGTGGACGTGCTGGGGCTGGGCGACGCCTGAGCCCTCGCCCGCGCGGACAGCGCGGGGATCAGGCTCGCACCGAGCGCGCGGGCGAAGCAGTCATAGCTCCAGTCGTTCAGGTGCAGCCCGTCGAAGATCAGCAGCTTCGAGGCGGGGATCTTCTGCTGCTCCACCCATCCGCGCATCAGGGCGTAGCGCGGGAAGACCGAGGCGCCCGCGCTGCGCGCGGTGGAGGCGATCAGGTCGTTGATGGCGGGCCGGTTTGGCTTGTCGTTCACCCAGGGCGAATATTGCAGGTCGATGAGGACCACGTCCGCGCCCCAGCCCTGGATGGCGTCGATGCCCTGGCGGAGCAGGGCGCCAAAATTGCCGACGCCGAAGCTGCGGATCACGTAGTTCGTGCCCACCTGCCACAAAACGAGGTCCGGCTTCAGGGCTTCCACGTCGCGCTGGAAGCGGGCGAGGTTCTCCGGCACGTCCTCGGCATTCACGCCGCGATTGATGACGGTGATGTCCATGCCCGGAAAGCGCGCGCGCAGGATCGCTTCCAGCACGGCGGGATAGGTGCGGGCGCCGGAGGAGGCGCCGACGCCCACCGTGGAGGACGAGCCGATGGCGACGATGGTGAGGCTGCGCTTCGTGGCCAGGGCCTGCGCCGCACGCGGCGTCTTGAGCGACACCACCGGGCCGGTGGTGCAGGCGGGCATGTCCTGCTGCGCCGAGGCGGGCGTGGCGGCCGCGGCGATGCCGATGGCGCACAGGACGGCGAGGGCGAGGCGCCCGCGCCGCGCCACGGAAGACAGGACTGCCATGTGCGCCTCAGACCGCCTTGTTGCGCAGCGCGAGGCCGAACATGGCCGTCATCACGCCGTTGATGATCAGGTCGATGCCGAGGAACAGGCCGAGGATGATGGGCGAGTTCACCGGCCAGCCGGCGATGATCTCCAGGCCCAGGATGAAGGTGATGGCGCCCGCCACCACGATGAAGCCCCAGCCCTTCTGGGGCCGCGCGCCGATGCCGGCCCAGATGCGGAACAGGCCGCCGATGACCAGCGACACGCCGATCATGAGCGTGATGACGCCGGCCGCGAACATGGGCTGGTAGACGATGAGGCCACCGGCCACCACGTAGAGCAGGCCCGAGAGCAGCCAGAAGAAGAAGCGGCCCCAGCCCTGGACGCGGAAGGCGTGCATCATCTGGACAACGCCGCCCACGAGCACCAGGGCGCCCACGTAAAGGGCGGTGGCCACGGTGGAAATGGCGAGATGGGCGAGCGCGATGCAGCCGAGGATGACGAAGGCGATGCCCAGGGCCACGAACCATCCCCAGCCCGCGCGGATCGCGGTGAGCTGGTCTCGGACGGTTCCGCCGGGGGTCGGAATGGACGTGGGCATGGGACTGGCCTCCAGGCCGGAGAACGTAGGAACCGGAGGGCGGCACGCCGCTGGGGCCGCCCGGCACGTTCGGGCAGGCTGACGTCGATCCGCGCGATCCGTCGCCATGTGCGGCGCCCGCCCCGAAATCGCGTCAAGCCCCCTTGCGCGAAGGCATCATAGCCGCGCGGGGCCGGATTGGTAGAGGCTGGCTGCTAAACAAAAAGGCGCGTCCCAAGGACGCGCCTTCATTGTGCAGCCGGTATGGCCGATCAGCGGGCGGTGGCGACCGGCGGCTTGCCGCTGGAAGCGTTGGCCTGCGCGCCATTGGACTTGGGCAGGATCACCACCTTGGTGCCGACCTTGACGCGCTCGAACAGGTCTTCCACGTCCGCGTTCAGCATGCGGAAGCAGCCGGAAGAGACGAACTTGCCGATGGTCTGCGGCTCGTTGGTGCCGTGGATGCGGTAGATGGTGCCGCCCAGATACAGGGTGCGCGCGCCCAGCGGGTTACCTGGGCCGCCGGCCATGAAGCGCGGCAGGTAGGGCTGGCGCTCGATCATCTCGGTCGGCGGGCGCCAGTCGGCCCATTCCGCCTTGCGGGTGATCTTCTCGGTGCCGGCCCAGGTGAAGCCGTCGCGGCCCACGCCGATGCCGTAGCGCACGGCCTTGCCGCCGCCCAGCACGTAATAAAGGTAGGTGTTGCCGGTATCGATGACGATGGTGCCGGCGGGCTGGGACGTCACATAATCCACCGTCTGGCGGAGGAAGCGCGCGTCCACAGGCTCGCTGGGATCGACGTTCTCGATGCGCGGGCCGGACGGGGCCTGCTGCGTACCGGGAACCACGGCCGCGTTCGGGCCGTAGGAGCCGGCCGGCGCCGGGCCAGCGTCGCGCATGGCGGCGCCGGGGGTGTAGGCCGCGTTGGCGGGCGCCGGGTAGCCGGGCTGGGCATAGCCGCCCTGGGGCGCCGCCTGGCCGGGGGCCGGGTTGCGCGCCGACTGGAGCATGGCGTCCTGCTTGTAGGACCCCTCATAGCCGGACTGCTGCGGCTGCGCGTAGCCGGGCTGCACATAGCCGCCGGGCGCCTGCTGCGGGTAGGGCTGCTGCGCCGCATAGCCGGGCTGGGCGTAGCCGCCATTGCCGGGAACCTGCTGCGCGTTCGGGGCCGGGAGGGCGCCCGGCGCGATCGCCATGGGCTGGCCCGCGGAGGCCTGGCCCGGCTGGTAGCCGGCGCCCGGAGAAACATAGCCCTGGGGCGCCGCCGTCGCGGCCGTTCCCGGCGCGTAGGTGGGCGCCTGGGAGACGCCGGCGGGCGGCGCCATGGGCGCGCTCTGCACGTAGTCGCCGCGCGAATTGCTCGACGCGTAGGGATCGCGATAGCCGGGGACGCTGCCGTTGGGCACATCCTGGCCCAGCGCGCCGGTCTCGTCGTCGTCGGCCTGGCCGGCCGCGACATAAGACGGGACCACGTAGGTCTGGCCTTGATAGATCTGCGCCTGCGCGGCCGGAACGGCCAGCAGGGAGGCGCCAAGGGCGGAGAGGAGTGTGGTGCGCAGCGTCATGACACTCGTGCTACATGTGAAACGTGACGAAATTGGAAACGGCGTACACTTTTTGGCTGGTACCAAGCTGGCGCCAACCGCATCGCCGGATCACCTTCGTTTCCAAAAACGTCAGGAATGCGCCGCGCGTTCCCCAAAGCTTTAAACCCACGTAACTGTGACCGCAACGCAACGAAACGCCCCAGGACCCCTGCGGCAGGCTGCCGTGCCATGGAAGCCACACCTTCGCCTTTGCCATGCGCTTGCGTCGTCTTGAATTGCAATATAAAGATATCTTTATGTCGTTAGATCGGTCGCCCGCGCTCCCCTATTCCACCTTGCTGGACGGCCTCAAGGCCGCTGGCGAGGACACCCGGTTGCGGCTGCTTGCGCTGCTGGATGAGGCGGAGCTGACCGTGAGCGAGCTGACCGACATTCTGGGCCAGTCGCAGCCGCGCATCTCGCGCCATCTCAAGCTGCTGTCCGAGGCGGCCCTGGTGGAGCGCCGCCGCGAGGCGAGCTGGGTCTTCTACCAGCGCGCCACCGAAGGGGGGAGGGGCGAGCTGGTCACCACCCTGCTCGCGCTGCTCGACCTGGAGGACCCGCTGATTCGCCGGGACCGGGAGCGGCTCGGCGAGGTGCGGGCCGCGCGCGCGGCCCAGGCCCAGGCCTATTTCGCGAGCCATGCCGCCCGCTGGGATGCCATCCGCTCGCTCCACGTGCCCGACGCGCTGGTGGAGCAGCAGGTGCGCGACGCCCTGGGCCGCGAGCCCATCGACGCCCTGCTGGACCTCGGCACCGGCACTGGCCGCATGCTGGAGATCCTGTCGCCGCAGATCCAGAAGGGGATCGGCATCGACCTGTCCCCCGACATGCTGGGCGTCGCCCGCGTCAATCTGGAGCGGGCCGGCGCGCGCAATTGCGCAGTGCGCCAGGGCGACATCTTCAATCTCGCCATGCCCCGCGACAGCTTCGACGTGGTTCTGATCCACCAGGTGCTGCACTTCCTCGACGAGCCGGCGCGGGCGGTGCGCGAGGCGGCGCGGGTGCTGCGCCCGGGCGGCCGCCTGCTGGTGGTGGACTTCGCGCCGCACGACCTGGAATTCCTGCGCGACGCCCATGCCCATCGCCGCCTCGGCTTCCCCGAGGACGCGGTGGCGGGCTGGATGGCGCAGGCGGGCCTCGTGCCCACCCTCCATCGCGCGCTCCCTCCGGGCGCCGACGCGGAGGGCGCGCTCACCGTTTCCTTCTGGCTGGGCCGAGATCCGCGTGCGTCCGTCGCGCCGGCCGAGCATCTCAAGACCAGGGAGAGTGTCTGATGTCGCCGCCGATCCGGGCCAGCCGGGAGCTGTCGCGTCCGCCGGTGGGCGTGTCGTTCGAATTCTTCCCGCCCAAGACCGAGGAGATGGAGCGCACTTTGTGGGCCTCCATCGAGCGCCTCGCCCCGCTGGGGCCGAGCTTCGTCTCCGTGACCTACGGCGCGGGCGGCTCCACCCGCGAGCGCACCCATGCGACGGTGGAACGGATCGCGCGCGACACCGCGCTCGCCCCGGCCGCGCATCTCACCTGCGTCGCCGCCAGCCGGGCGGAGATCGACGAGGTGGTGCGTGACTATGCGAAGGCGGGCATCCGCCACATCGTGGCCCTGCGCGGCGATCCCGTGACCGGGGTGGGCACCGCCTACACCCCCCATCCCGAGGGCTATGCCCATGCCTGCGACCTGGTGGCGGGCATCCGCGCCATCGGCGATTTCGAGGTCTCGGTCTCCGCCTATCCCGAGAAGCACCCCGAGAGCCCCAGCCTCGACGCGGACATCGACTATCTGAAGCGCAAGGTAGATGCGGGCGCGACCCGGGCCATCACCCAGTTCTTTTTCGAGAACGACGTCTATTTCCGCTATCTCGATAAGGTGCGCGCGGCGGGCATCGACATCCCCATCCTGCCCGGCATCCTGCCCGTGACCAATTTCAAGCAGGCCTCGAACTTCGCGTCCCGCACCGGGGCGAGTGTGCCCGCATGGCTGCTCAAGCGCTTCGAGGGGCTGGACGACGACCCCGAGACCCGCAAGCTCATCGCCGCCGCCGTGGCCGCCGAGCAGGTGACGGACCTCGTTGACCGGGGCGTGGGCGATATCCATTTCTACACGCTGAACCGCGCCGACCTCGTCTATGCGGTCTGCCACCTGCTGGGGCTTCGCCCCGAGGCGGCGAGCCCCGCGCAACGCCTTGCGGTTTAGTTGCCGCTTCCCGACGCGTTCGGACCTATGAGACACCCATGACCCGCGAAACCGACACCTCCGCCGCCCTCGCCGAAGCCGCCCGCGCGCGCATCCTCGTGCTGGACGGCGCCATGGGCACCATGATCCAGGGGCTGAAGCTGGACGAGGCCGGCTATCGCGGCGCGCGCTTCGCCGACTGGCCCCAGGACGTGAAGGGCAACAACGACCTTCTCAACCTGACCCAGCCGGACGCGGTGCGGGACATCCACCTGGAATATTTCCTGTCCGGCGCGGACATCGTCGAGACCAATACCTTCTCTTCCACCACCATCGCCCAGGCGGACTACGCCATGGAGGCGCTGGCCTACGAGCTGAACGTGGAGGGCGCGCGCCTCGCCAAGGAAGCGGCGAAGCTGGCGGAGGCGAAGGACGGTCGCCGCCGCTTCGTGGCGGGCGCCATCGGCCCCACCAACCGCACCGCCTCCATCTCGCCTGATGTGAACGACCCCGGCTTCCGCGCCATCACCTTCGACGAGCTGGCGGTGGCCTATGGCGAGCAGGCGCGCGGCCTGCTGGACGGCGGCTCGGACCTCCTGCTCATCGAGACCATCTTCGACACGCTGAACGCCAAGGCGGCGGTGTTCGCCATCGAGGGCCTGTTCGAGGAGCGCGGTATCCGCGTGCCGGTGATGATCTCCGGCACCATCACGGACCTGTCCGGCCGCACACTCTCGGGCCAGACCCCCACCGCCTTCTGGTACGCCCTGCAGCACGCGAACCCGTTCTCCATCGGCTTCAACTGCGCGCTCGGCGCCAAGGAGATGCGCGCCCACATCGCGGAGATCGGCAAGGTGGCCGACACGCTGGTCTGCGCCTATCCCAATGCGGGCCTGCCCAACGAGTTCGGCCTCTATGACGAGAGTCCCGAGGCCATGGCCGCCTTGGTGGGCGAGTTCGCCGCCTCCGGCCTCGTGAACGTGGTCGGCGGGTGCTGCGGCACCACGCCCGCCCATATCCGCGCCATCGCCGAGGCGGTCGC
>JACESF010000018.1 GCA_013911975.1 Hyphomicrobiales bacterium
TTCCAGCGCCATGGCGCGCTCCATCGAAGGCACGGGCGTCAACCTCAAGATCGGTGTCGCCATCGGCCGACGCACCGCCCGCGCCACCCACCGACGCCACGAGGCCCGTGGCATTGGCGCCGTTGCCGCCCCCGCCGCCGACGCTGTGGGCCAGGATGCCGAAGGCGCCGTCACCCTGAGTGGTGACCGAGCCGCCGCGCTTTTCGACGCTGACCGTGCTGCCGTTGCCGCCGACGCCGCCGTTGGTTCCAATGGCGATCACGCCGCTGGTGCCCGTGGCTGTCCCCCCGCCGCCCCCGACGCTTTCCGCGAGAATGCCCAGCGCGGCGATGCCCGTGGTGGTGATGGTCCCGGCATCGATGATGTAAACCGAATTGCCGTTGGCGCCCGTGCCGGCCGTGTGGCTGCCCAGGAGATTGAGCAGGCCCGGCTTGCTGTCCATCACCCCGCCCGATCCGCCGAGGCTGAGGCCGAGGATGCCGATGGCGCCCACCCCGCTGGTGGAGATGGTGCCCGCATTGGTGACGGTCACCGTTCCGGGGGTGCCCGCGCCGGGGCCGACCTGTCCCACCTGGTCGATCTCGTAGGTCCCGTCGGAATTCTCCTTCAGCAACCCGACCCCGCGCCCGCCTGTCGCGCTGGCGGCGAGGATGCCGATGGCCACGTCGCCCTGGGTGGTGATCGTTCCCCGGTTGTCCACCGTCACATTGCCGGCATTGCCGGGAGGAGCGAGCGTGGAGGGCACGCTGTTGGGCGAGCCGCCGTTCTCCAGGCTGTCCGGAGGCTGCTGGGAGGTGTTGGCATTGCCGCCGGTGCTGACCGCGAGGATGCCGACGCCGAGTTCCCCATTGGTGGTGATGGCCGCATTGCGCGCGACAGTGACGCTGACGTCCCCGCCATTGCCGTTCTGGTGGCCGTTGCTGACACCGTCCTCCGCATACCAGGACAGGCCGCCGGCGCTGAAGGCATAGACGGCGATGGAATTGTCGCCGCGCATATTGATCTGGGCGCCGGGATTGAGCACGACCGATACACTGCCGGCGTTGCCGCCCAGCGCGGAATCCTTGTTGTCCGTGGCGCCCGAATAGCCGCCCACGGACAGGGCGTAGATGCCATAGGCGTTATCGGTGTTCAGGCCGCCGACCGGCGGCAGGGCGGGAACGTTGATGCTGCTCGACAAGATGACCGAGACATCGCCCGCCGCGCCGCCACCATTGACGTTGTGGTTGCTGTCGTGGCTGTAGCCGCCGCCCTGTCCGCCCGCGCTCAGCGCATAGACGGCCGCGACGTTCGGGCCGAGCTGGATCACGGACCCCTGGTTGACGGTGACCGACACGTTTCCGCTCGTGCCGCCATGGCCCGATGCGTTGTCGTCCGCATAGCCGCAGCCCCCCACCGACTGCGCCCAGATGGCCGCGGCCTGCGGGATGACGAGCCCGCCCAGCCCCTGCACGCCGGGCGTGAGGATGCCGGGCGAATAGATGGTCCCGCTATTGGTGATGCTGACATCGCCGGCCGCCCCGCCCAATGTCGCGCCGGACGTGCCGTTGGCGCCCTGCGACTGCAGCAGGAGTGTCGCGTTGGACCCGAGGCCCGTGAGATCCTGGCTGTTGGTGATGCTGGCGCCGGCCGGATTGATGCCCTCGCTGCCGGGCGTGCCGTGGACGAGGCATGTGACCGGCTGGACGGCCTGGGCGCGGACGGAGGTGGAGGAGGCCGGCAGCGCCATCACCGGCACGGCCAGGGCCACGGAGGATCTGACCGCGATCGCGATCCCGGAGCGCACCAATCCCATGGAAATGGCCCCTCAACGTTCGCGCCGAAGGCGCAACGGGGCGTTGCCCCATGCGGATCCGATTGGCTCGGATCATTGATCCACGACAGAGGGAGAAACTGTAATTTACGGCCAAGTTCGCCGCAATTGCAGACTTCTCAGCACCCGCTGAAGGATCTTCATCCGGCAACGCCGCTCAGGTGCGGTCGGCCTCCTCGTCCGCACTCGCGGCCTGCAATTGCTCTCGCAGCCATTTGAGCCCTTCGTCCGCCTCGTCGCAGGCGCGGTAGGCCAATTCCAGGGTCACCTCGATCGGCTCCAGCGCCGGGTCGAGCATGGCAAGGCCGCCTTGCGAGAGCGCGGTGCGGGCGAGGCGCGCCGGCACGGTTGCGACGAGGTCCGACCCCCGCACGATGGGCGCGAGCGCGGTGAAATAAGGCACGGAAACGGCCACCCGCGGCGCCGGCTCTCCGCTCGCCCGCCCCTCCAGGACGGCCCGCTCTATCCAGACGCGCCGCACGAGACCGCGATCGTCTTGAAAGCCGTCGGTGCGCATCTCCTCGGTTCCGGTCAGTTCGACGACGGCGTGCGGATAGGCGAGGAGGCGTGCCGCCGTCACGTCGCCATCGAGCAGAGGGTGGCCCTCCCGCACGAGAAGCGCCGCACGCTCTGTCATGAGCCGGCTCTTGCGCAACGTATCGGGAAGAGCTTCGAACCAGCCGATGAGGAGGTCCACAGAGGCGCTTTCGAGCTGCCGCCGGAAATCCACCCGGCTGAGCGGGACCACCTTCAGATCGACGGCGGGCGCGACCATGGCCAAAAGCGCCATGAGCTTCGGCAGCGTGACGGAGCAGAAGAGGTCGCCGGCCGCGATGCGAAAGACGCGGTTCGATTCCGCGGGCACGAACGGCCCGGCATTGAGCGCCCCGCCGAGCCGCATCATGGCGTCCTGGATCGGGCCTGCGAGCGCCAGCGCCCGCGGCGTCGGCAC
Organism: Hyphomicrobiales bacterium; assembly: GCA_013911975.1. Taxonomy (GTDB): domain Bacteria; phylum Pseudomonadota; class Alphaproteobacteria; order Rhizobiales; family Xanthobacteraceae; genus Aquabacter. The sequence goes on from JACESF010000018.1 coordinate 2,766, forward strand.
CATGCCGGTCTCGCCGCGCACGAAAAGTTCGTCGCCCAGCGCCTGCCGCAGCCGCGCGAGCGCGTGGCTGACCGCGGACGCGCTGAGATTGAGCTCCTCGCTGGCCAGCGAGATGCTGCGATAGGTCATCACCTGATGGAACACGTACAGCAGGTTCAGGTCGATCTGGCGCAGATGCATCGCAGCTCCGTTCCCACGAATATGCGCTTCCCGCGCCCATCCTAGACATCAGAATACGGTCAGGAAGCAGACATTCCGCAGGGCGAAATATCTCTTCGTCGCCCCTGCTGGCGCTTTGGCGGTGCGGAAGCAGGCGAGCCAGCCCAAGCCGGCGCACCGATCCTCCCGTGCGTCACGGGCCAGCGCAGCGTTCTCGCCCCTCCCACACCTCTCGTCCCACATTTGCATGACGAACGAGGCCCGATTTCCCCGGGCCCGACCTTCAAGCGGGCGAGACCGGTCTTTACAGAAGGCGGCGTCATGCCGGACGCGTCATGGCCGGGCTCGTCCCGGCCATCCACGGGGTTCGGCCGGGTCCACGCTCGACCCGGAGGCGTGGATACCCGGGACGAGCCCGGGCATGACCGCCCCGAGGGGCCGGCACCACATGCGTTCGACGCGATCCTTGTAGGCGCAGGTGTCGCAGGGGCGTCAGACCGCCGCCTTCAGGTGGTCCACGAAGGCTTGGGCGGCGGGGGACAGGGAGAGGCCGGAGCGGCGGATCCAGGTGACTTCGCGCTCGATCACCGGCGCCGTGAGCTGCTTCGACGCGACGAGGCTCCGGTCCTCCAGCATCACCGCGTAGCCCGGCACGATGGCGATGCCCAGGCCCGCCCGGACAAGCCCCAGCAGGGTGCCGACGAAGGTCGCCTCGAAGGCCGGCTCCAGGGCGATGCCCGCGGCCGCGAAGCCGGCTTCCGCGAGATCGCGGAACACGCTGCCGGGCGGAAGGGTGAGGATGGGCTGCCCGTCGAGGTCGCGCCACTTCAGGGCCCGCCGGCTGCCGAAGGCGTGCCCGCGCGGAAAGGCGGCCACCAGGGATTCCCGGAACAGCAGGGACTGGGTGATGTCGCTCTCGCTGCGGCGGAACGTGCCGATGCCCACGTCCGCCGCGCCGGAGCGCACCAGGGGCAGCACTTCGTTGGGCAGCGTGTCGCGCAGCACCAGGTCGATCCCTGGATAGGCCGCGCGGAAGGTCGCCAGGATCGGCGGCAGGAAGGTGCTGGCCAGCACCAGCGGCGCGGTGACGACGACCCGGCCGCGCTGGGTGGCCACCAGCTTGTCCACGTCGGAAACGGCATGGGACACGTCGTCGAGGATGCGCCGCGCGCTGGTGAAGAAGCTCTGCCCGACGGCGGTGGCGCTGGCCGAGCGGGTGGTCCTGTCCACCAGGCGCACGCCCAGCATTGCCTCGAGGTCCCGCACCAGAAGGCTGAGGGCCGACTGGGTGAGGTTCATGTCGCGCGCCGCCTTGGTGAAGCTGCCGCGCTCCACCACCAGCACGAAGGCCCGGAGCTGCCGGAGGGTGACGCTCATGAGTTTTCCCAATCAATTCATGAGAAAGTTCTGTTTGATTTATAGATCCCCAGCTCCTCCAATGGCGACAGAAAAGAGGGCCCGTCACCCCCTGGGAAACGACGGGCCGCCGGGAGGATCGATCGGCATGATCAAGAGGCACGCTCTCGTCGCGCTCGCCGCGGCGTTCTTCACTTTGCCATCCCTCGCCATGGCGCAGGACGCCTATCCGGCGCGGGCCATCAAGATGATCGTCGGCTTCCCGCCGGGCACGTCCACGGACGTCGCGGCGCGCATCGTCGCCCAGCACATGAGCGGAACGCTCGGCAAGCCCGTGGTGGTGGACAATCGCGCCGGGGCCAGCAGCAATACCGGCGCGCAGGCGGCGGCCAACAGCCCGGCCGACGGCTACACGCTGTTCGTCACCACCATCGCCAACACCATCAACCAGACCCTCCAGCCGGCGGTGGCCGTCAATCTCGACACGGCGTTCGATCCCGTGGCCATGATCGGCAGCATGACCAACCTGCTGGTGGTCAATCCCACGCTGGAGGTGGCGTCGGTCTCCGAACTGGTGGCCGCCGCGAAGAAGAAGCCGGACGGGATCGCCTATGCCTCGTCGGGCACCGGCACCTCGCCCCACCTGTCCGGCGAATTGTTCAACCAGATGGCCGGCACGCGCATGTTCCACGTGCCCTACAAGGGCTCGGCGCCCGCCGTCACGGATCTGCTGGCGGGGCAGGTGCTGGTGATGTTCTCGCCGGCCTCCTCGGTGCTGCCGCACATCAAGTCCGGCAAGCTGAAGGCCCTGGCGTCCACGGGGGCGACCCGTTCGGAGAGCACGCCGGACCTGCCGACGGTCGCGGAACTGGGCCTCACCGGCTTCGAGACCTCGGTCTGGTTCGGCGTCGAGGTACCCAAGGGCACGCCCGCGCCGGTCATCGAGACGCTGCGCAAGGCCATCGAGAGCGCGCAGAAGGACCCCGCCGTCCGCGAGCAGTTCAAGGCCCAGGGCATCGATCTCGTGGAGGCCGGTACCGACGCCTTCCGCAAGCTGATCGACAGCGAGATCAGCAAATGGGGCCAAGTCATTAAGTCAGCCGGCATCAAGGCGGAATAGAAGAAGGTCGTACGTGTCATGGCAAAGCTTACAGCGGTGGAATGCCGGTCCTTCATCCAGGCCGTGGTCGAGAAGGCGGAGGAGATGCGGGTTCCCATCTCGGTCGCCGTGGTGGGGCCGGAAGGACATCTGATCGCGCTGGAGCGCATGGACGATGCCGGCTTCATCACGCCGGACATCGCGCGGGGCAAGGCCTACACGGCCTGCGCGTTCCGCGCCATGAGCCCGCGCTTCCCGGACGGCCTCGTGATCCAGCAATGGTTCAAGGAGCGCAATCCGCAGATGCTGATGAACGCCTCCATTTTCACCAACGGCCAGATCGTCGCGTCCGGCGGATGCGCGCCCATCTTCAAGGGCGACGAGATGGTGGGCGCCTACGGCATCAGCGGGGGCACCTCGGGGCAGGACGAGGAGATGGCGATCCATGCCCGCACCAAGCTCGGCTGGTCGCACATGTCCGCCACCGATAACACGCCCGACGATGTGAAGGCCCACGTCAACGAGATCTATGTGCGGATGGGCCTCGGGCCGCGCGCCCTCTGAGGGGGGCGAGGCGAAGCTGACCGTGCGGGGAACGGCAGGTCCGGAGGCGTGAGCCCTGATATCACGCCTCCGGAATGCCCTGCTCGCGCAGGGAATTGATGATCCAGCTCCGGGCGCCCGCGAAGCGGTCGCGCACCTCCTTGGAGCGCCAGGCGATGTGGTAGTTGAACATCGCCGGCACCGAGAGATCGAACAGGCGGACCAGCTCGCCGCGCTCGAGATAATCCTTCACCACCAGCGACCGCGCCATGGCGATGCCCTGCCCGTAAAGCGCCCCGCGCACGGTGAGCGCCACGTCGTCCAGAAGGGTGGAATGGGTGGGGTAGGTGATGGGCAGGCCCGCCTTCTCCAGCCACAAGTTCCACGTCATCTGCGAATGCAGCAGGAGCGGCACGTCCGACATGCTCTCCATGGTGAGGTCCGGGTGCCGGGCGAGGAAGGCCGGGCTGCACACGGGATAGATGATCTCCGCGCCCACCCGCTCGGTCAGCAGGCCCGGGATGTCGCCGGCGCCGTAGAGGATGGCGATGTCGGTGTCCTCCGGGCATTTCTCCGACAGGTCGGGCACGCTGGAGATGCGCAGGCCCACGCCCCCCAGTTCCGCCTTGAACGCCGCGAGCCGGGGCAGGAGCCAGTGTTCCGCGAGCCCCACCTGCATGGCGAGGTTCAGGATCTCACGACGCGGGGACGCCGCAGCGTGGGCCACCGAATAAGCCTGGCTGAGATAGTCCAGCGCGCGCCGGGTCTCGACCTCCAGCGTATGGCCGACCACCGTCAGCGCGATGCGGTTGCCCTGGCGCACGAACAGCGACTGGCCGATCGCCTCCTCCAGCGACCGGATCTGGTGGCTGACCGCGCTGTGGGTGATGCACATCTCCTCCGCCGCCAGGGAGAAGCTTCCCAGGCGCGCCGCCGCCTCGAAGCAGCGGAGCGTCTGCAGGGAGGGCAGGGCCCGGTACGGCGTGGACATGGGGCTGGAACCTTCCCTGTGCGGCGCCGCGTCGTGAACGGCGCGCGGCGTGGCCGCTAGGCAACCCCCAGCCACCCGCCCCTGTCAAATCCGCCGCCGGACGCGCTGTCAATTTCGCTCACACTCCATTGAGAAATGGCCAATTGCGGCCCTTCCCGCCCTTTCCTATGACCGACCAAAGACTTCGCGCTCCGCAAGTCGCTGGCCCCACGGCCCGCCTCGGAGCCCCGCAGGCGATGCCGGCGGACAATCAAAATCAATGTTGGGAGGGTCGTTCATGAGTGCTGACGTCACCACAGCTCCGTCCGCGCAGGCGAGCACCAGATGGTATGTGGGCGCGACCCGCGCCCAGTGGCAGTCGTTCTGGTCCGCCTATCTCGGCTGGGCCCTGGACATCATGGACCTGCTGCTGTTCGCCATGATGCTCAGCCACATCAGCGCCGACCTCGGCATGGACCGCTCGACGGCGGGCATGATCGCGTCCGCGAGCCTCGTGGCGACGGCCTTCGGCGGCCTCATCTTCGGCTTCCTCGCCGACCGCATCGGGCGCACCCGCTCCATGGTGCTGTCCATCCTCTGCTATTCCGTCGGCACCATGCTCTGCGGCTTCTCGCAGACCATCATGCAGCTCCTGCTGTTCCGCATCGTCGTCGGCCTCGGCGTGGGCGGCGAATGGTCCGCCGGCGCGGCCCTCATCACGGAGACCTGGCCCGCCAAGCATCGCGGCAAGGTCATGGCCTGGGTGCAGAGCGCCTTCGCCACCGGCTATGCCATGGCGGCCATCGTCGCCGCCGTCTTCCTGCCGATCGTGGGCTGGCGCGGCGTGTTCTTCTTCGGCATCGCCCCGGCGCTGCTGGCCTTCTGGATCCGCCGCCACGCGCCGGAGCCGGAAATCTGGAAGCAGCAGACCAAGCGCCTGACGCTCGGCGAGACCTTCAAGATGCTGAGCACCGAGCACGGGCGCAGCACGGCGGTGGGCTTCGCCTTCACGGCGGCGGCCATGTGCGGCTATTGGGGCCTGTTCACCTGGATCCCCACCTGGCTCGCCACGCCCGTCTCCGCCGGCGGCCCCGGCCTCGATCTGGTCAAGTCCACCACCTGGATCGTGATCATGCAGGTGGGCGCGGCGTTCGGCTTCGTCTCCTTCGGCTATGTCGCCGACGCGCTGGGGCGCAAGGCCGCCTTCATCATCTACTTCCTGCTCTCGGCGCTCTGCGTGCCCATCTACACGCTGATCTCCACCCCCACCCTGCTTCTGGTGTTCGGTCCCGTGGTGGCCTTCTTCGGCACCGGCTTCTATTCCGGCTTCGCCCCCACCTTCGCGGAACTGTTCCCCACCAACGTGCGGGCGACCGCGCAGGGCTTCATCTACAACGCCGGCCGCGCGGTCAGCGCGCTCGCCCCCGCGGCGGTCGGGTTCCTGGCGACCAGCTTCGGCCTGTCCGGCGCGCTCGCCTTCACCGCCGGCTTCTTCGTGCTCGCCGGCCTGATCGTCCTCATCTTCCTGCCCGAGACCAAGGGAGCGGAGCTCCAATGACTATCGCCACCACAGCCGCCACGGGCGTCTTCCAGTCCGAAGCGTGGCTCGGCGCCGCCAACTCGGCCCGGCAGATCGACCTCAGCCATCCCATGCAGAAGGGCATGCCGATCCATCCGGCGCACCCGCCCTTCCACATCACGCTCAACAACCGGCACGGCGACATGGTGCGCTGCTGCGGCCATTCCTCGTCCAACGAGCTGATGGTCACCAGCACCCACTCCTCGACCCATATCGACGCCATCTGCCACGTCTCCGAGCACGGCGCGCTCTACGGCAAGTTCGAGGCGTCCGAGCAGCAGCGCGGCATGGACCTGTTCAAGGTGCACGGCGCCGAGACCATCGCCCCCATCTTCCGGCGCGCCGTGCTGCTGGACGTGGCCGCGACCCTGGGCGTGGAGGCGCTGGAGCCGGCCTACGAGATCAGCGTGGCCGACATGGAGGCCGCCGAGGCGGCCTCGGGCGCCACCCTCCAGCCGGGGGACGTGGTGCTGGTGCGCACCGGCTGGGCGAAATACTGGAAGGATTCGCCCCGCTATCTCGGCCTGAATTCCGCCGGAGCCCCCGGGCCGGGCGTGGAGGCGGGCCGCTGGCTCGCCGCGCGCAAGCCCTTCTCCGTGGGCTCGGACACCTCGGCCTTCGAGGTGATGAACCACCACAACATCACCCTCGAAGTGCACATGATCCTGATCGCCCAGAACGGGATCCACATCATCGAGAATCTCGACCTGGAGGAACTCGGCGGCGCCGTGACGGGGGCCTTCGCCTTCATCGCCCTGCCGCTGCGCATCTCGGGCGCGACAGGTTCGCCCATCCGCCCGCTGGCGCTGCTGTGAGCGGGGGAGGGACAGCACATGCTCACTGAAGACGAACGCCGCCGCGGCGCGGAAGAGATCCTGCGCGCCGAGCGCGAGCGCAAGCCGGTCCTCCAGCTCTCCAAGACCTTTCCGCAGATGGAGATCGAGGACGCCTATCGCGTCCAGGACCTCTGGGCCGAGGCGCGCATCGCCGCCGGGGCGCGCATGGTCGGCCACAAGATCGGCCTGACCTCCCGCGCCATGCAGATGGCCTCGAAGATGACCGAGCCGGACTATGGCCGCATCCTCGACGACGCGCTGTTCAACGACGGCGCGCAGATCCCCGCCGCGCACTTCATCAAGCCGCGCCTGGAAGTGGAACTCGCCTTCATCATGGGCGAAGACCTCTCCGGCCCCGGCGCGCGCATCTATGACGTGATGCGGGCCACCGAATATGTGGTGCCGGCCCTGGAGATCATCGACTATCGCACCGAGGTGCCCCGCGCCATCGTGGACACCATCGCCGACAATGCCGCCTTCGGCGCCATCGTGGTCGGCGGGCGGGTGATCCGCCCCATGGACGTGGACGTGCGCTGGGTGGGCGCGACGCTCTCCAAGAACGGCATCATCGAGGAAAGCGGCGTCTCCGCCGCCATCATGGGCCATCCGGCGGCGGGCATCGCCTGGCTGGTGAACAAGCTGCACGCCGTGGGCGCGAAGCTGGAGAAGGGGCAGATCGTGCTGGCCGGCTCGTTCGCGCGCCCCATCGACATCGCCCGGGGCGACATCGTCACCGCCGATTACGGCCCGCTCGGCAGCCTGAGCGTCTCCTTCACCTGAGGCCCCCGCCTTCGAGGTTTCTCCATGGACATGCCGCGCAACGCCTTCAAGCAGGCGATCCTCGAAGGCCGGCAGCAGCTCGGCCTGTGGTGCACCCTCTCCAGCGCCTATGCGCTGGAGGTGGTCGCCGGTTCGGCGTTCGACTGGATGCTGCTCGACACCGAGCATTCGCCGGGCGACGTGCCGAGCGTGCTGGCCCAGCTCCAGGTGCTGGCGGGCCACCGCCCCTCGGCGGTGGTGCGCCCGGCGGCCAATGATGCGGTGCTCATCAAGCGCTTCCTCGACATCGGCGCGCAGACCCTGCTCATTCCCTATGTGCAGAACGCGGCGGAGGCCCGTGCGGCGGTGGCGGCGGTGCGCTATCCGCCGGACGGCATCCGGGGCGTTTCGGCGCTGACCCGGGCCACCCAGTTCGGCCGCGTGGCGGGCTATGCCCAGAAGGCGGCCGACGAGATCTGCCTGCTGGTGCAGGTGGAGACCGGGGAGGCGCTGGACGAGATCGAGGCCATCGCGGCGGTGGACGGCGTAGACGGCATCTTCGTCGGTCCCGGCGATCTGGCCGCCAGCCTCGGCCATGCGAGCGACCTGATGAACCCGCGCGTGGTCGCGGCGGTGGAAGACGCCATCCGCCGCATCCGCGCGGCCGGCAAGCCGGCGGGCGTCCTCACGGGCGACCCGGCCTTCGCCCGGCGCTGCATCGAAGTGGGCTGCGTCTTCACCGCCGTCGGCGTCGATGCCGGGCTCCTCGCCCGCGCGGCGGACGCGCTCGCGGCCTCCATGGCCTGAGCCGGGCTTCGCCGTCCCGCGTCGCCGTCAGTCCGGCGCCCGCGCCGCGCCATAGACGGCGTTCGGTACCTTCTCCATCCATGTCACCGAGCTTCCCTCGAGGGCCTCGGCGATTGCGAGATGGGTCATGGGCCGGTCGGCCGTGGCGCCGTGCCAGTGGCGCAGGTTCGGCGGGATCCAGACCACGTCCCCCGGGCCGACCCGCAGCGCCGGCTCGCCCTCTTTCTGCACCCATCCCTGGCCCGAGACGATGAACAATGTCTGACCGAGGGGATGGGTGTGCCATGCGGTCCGCGCGCCCGGCGCGAACGAGACCGTGGCGCCGCCCACGCGGGCCGGCGGCTCCGCCTGATAATGGCCCGACACCTCGACCGCGCCGGTGAACCGCTCAGCCGGACCGGCGGCGGGGGACTGGCCCGCGCGGACCACCTTCAGGTCCGCCTCGGGGGCCGCCTGCGGCCGGGCTGTCGCCTCCCGGCTCTCGAACACGCGCGCGATCACCGGCACCGCCGACATGGCGCGCGGCCACCCGGCATAGAAGGCGAGATGCGTCGGGATTTCCGACATCTCGGTGCGGCTGAGGCCGTTGTCCATGGCGCGGTTGGCGTGGAAGGGGAGCTGTTCCGGCTGACCCATGGCGATGAGCGCGGCCATGGTCACGAGGCTGCGGTCGCGGGCCGACAGGTCCGGCCGCCGCCACACCTCGCCGAACAGGACTCGGTTGGTGAGGTCGGCGAGCGCGGGCGCGGTGGGCGCGACGTTCGCATCGACGCTGGCGCGACGGGCCGCCTCGGCGGCGGCCTCGAGCGCGAGGCGCGGCGCCGGGGCGGCGGTCGCGGCGGGCGGGATGGCGCGCTCCTCGAACACCCGCTTCACCTCCGTCACCGCCGAAACGGCGTTCGGCCAGCCGGTATAGAAGCCGAGCTGGGTGATGATCTCGCCGATCTCTTCCGGCGTCACGCCGTTGTCCAGCGCGCGCCGGGCGTGGCTGCCGATCTGCGCGGTCTTGCCGGTGGCCACGAGGGCGGCGACGGTGATGAGGCTGCGGTCGCGCGGGGCAAGCTCCCGGCGTTTCCAGACCTCGCCGAACAGCACGTCGTCGGTGAAGTCCCCGAGCCCCGGCGCCACCTCGTAGACGGCGGCCGGGGCCACGCGCTCGCGGCGCGCCTCCTGGGCTTCCGCGCCGGTGACGGCCAGGGTGGAAAGGGCGAGGGAGGCTGCGATCGTCTTCATGGATGCACCTTGGTCTTGAGCGGGGCGCGGGCCCCCTCGGTTCGGGCCGGGATCGACGGTCTTGAGCGGCAGGCCGCGCACCCGTCAGACCCGCAGCAGCACCTTCACGGCGCGCCGCTCGTCCATGGCCCGATAGCCTTCGGCCACGTCCGTGAGCGGGAGGGCGAGGTCGAACACCTTGCCGGGATTGATCTTGCGCCCGAGGACGAGGTCGAGCAGGTGGGGCAGGAACCGCCGCACGGGCGCGGGGCCGCCGAGCATGCCGGTCTGGGAGAAGAACAGCTTCTGCCCGTCCAGCGCCACGCCGTGGGGCACGCCCACATAGCCGATCATGGCGCCGGGCCGCGTGCAGGCGATGGCCTGCTCCATGGACTGGCTGGTGCCCACGCATTCCAGCACCGCGTCCGCGCCGATGCCGTCGGTGAGGTCCTTCACCACCGCCACGCCCGCCTCGCCGCGCTCGGAGACGATGTGGGTGGCGCCGAATTCCAGGGCGAGGTCCTGGCGTGCCTTGTGCCCGCTCATGGCGATGATGCGCGCGGCGCCCATCTGCCGGGCCGCGAGCACGCCCATGAGGCCGACCGCGCCGTCTCCCACCACCGCGACGGTGGACCCTTCCGTGACGCGTGCGGCATCGGCCGCATACCAGCCGGTGCCGAGCACGTCCGAGGTCGCCAGCAGGCTCGGGATGAGATCGTCCGGGGGCACTTCGGGCGTCGCCACCAGCGTTCCGTCGGCCAGCGGGATGCGCGCCAGCGGCGCCTGCGCCCCGGTCATGAACTCGCGCTGCCGGCACGACGACTGGAAGCCGAAGCGGCAATGGGGGCAGGTATTGTCGGAGAGGCAGAACGAGCCCACCACGAACTGGCCCGGGCGGACGGTGCGCACCGCGCTGCCCACTTCCTCCACGATGCCGCAATATTCGTGGCCCATGGCGAGCGGCGCCGTCACCTCGTTGAGGCCCCGGTAGGGCCACAGGTCCGAGCCGCAGATGCAGCTTGCGGAGAGCCGGATGATGGCGTCGGTCGGGCGCAGGATCTTCGGCTCCGGCACCTCCTCGCAGCGTACGTCGCGCGGGCCGTAGAGCATGGTTCCCAGCATGTGGCCTGTCCTCTCAAGGGTGCGTTCGCACGGGCGCATCGGTGGACGCCCGCCGCGTCACGATCAGGGTAGCGAAAGGACACTGGTGAAATTAGCCGCTATAGATCGCATGAGGTCATGTCGGGATTTCATGAATGCGACGCGAGGACCTGGTCGATCTCAACGCCTTCCTCATAGTGGCCGAGGAGCAGAGCTTCACCCGCGCGGCCGCCCGCCTCGGCACGTCGCAATCGTCCCTCAGCCACATGATGCGGCGCCTCGAAACCCGCCTCGGCGTGCGCCTGCTCACCCGCACCACGCGCCGGGTCGCCCCCACGGCGGCGGGCGAGCGGCTTCTCGGGACGCTGCGGCCGGCCCTGGACAGCATCGGCGCGGAGCTTCGGTCCCTGGGCGAGCTGCGGGAAAAGCCCGCGGGCACCGTCCGCATCACCACCTCGGACCACGCGGCGAACACCGTCCTGTGGCCGGCGCTGGAGCGGTTCCTGCCGCACCATCCCGACATCCATGTGGAGCTGGGCCTCGATTCCAGCTTCACCGACATCGTCGCCGAGCGGTTCGATGCCGGCGTCCGCCTGGGCGAGGCGCTGGCGAAGGACATGGTGGCGGTGCGCATCGGGCCGGACCTGCGCATGGCGGTGGTGGGGGCGCCGTCCTATCTCGCGGCCAACCCGGCGCCCCGCTCGCCCCATGACCTTGCGGCCCACAATTGCATCAACCTGCGCATGCTCAGCGGCGGCGGCTTCTATGCCTGGGAGCTGGAGAAGGCGGGCCGCGCCGTGCGCGTGCGGGTGGAGGGGCAGCTCGCCTTCAACACCACGACCATGATCGTGCGCGCGGCGGAGGCGGGCTTCGGGCTCGGCTTCGTCATGGAGGACCAGGTGACGCGGCAGCTCGCGGAGGGGCGGCTCGTCCGGGTTCTGGAGGACTGGTCGCCGCCCTTTCCCGGCTATCACCTCTATTATCCCAGCCGCCGCCAGCCCTCGGCGGCCTTCGCGCTGCTGGTGGAGGCCCTGCGCTATCGCGGATGAGGGATCGCCAAATCCCAGCCGCTATCCCGCCTGCCGCCGCAGCTCGCCCGGGGTGAGGCCGTAGGCGATCTGGAAGGCGCGGTAGAAGACCGAGAGGTTCTTGAAGCCGCAGGCATAGGCGATGTCGATGACCGGCGTCCTCGGCGTCCCGGTCAGCAGCCGCGCGGCCTCCTTCACCCGGATGGCGGCGAGGGTGCGGGAGAAGGACTGGCCGGTGGGCTCGAACAGCACATGCACCTGGCGCAGCGAAATGCCCAGCTCGCGCGCCACCCGTGTGGGCGACAGGCCCGGCCGGGCCATGTCGCGCGCCATGATCTCCCGGGCCGCATGGAGGAAGCCGGCCCGCAGCGCGGCGCGCCCTTCCGGGGTGCCTGCGGCGAGCCGCCCGCGCGCCATCAGGGCGAGGCGCGCCGCGTGCGCGACGTCCGCTTCCGGGTCCGCGATCGCCTCGTCCCGGCGGCTCAGGGCGCCGAACAGCGCCATGAGCGGGCGGGCGAAGGGGGCGCCGTGCGGCAGCTTCGCCGCCACGAGGTCGTGCGCCCGCGCATCCAGCAGGATCTCCCCGGAAAGCGGGATCTTCAGCATCCGGTACTCGAAGCCGCTCCAATATTTGGGCACGGCGAGATAGGGCTGGTCGGAATGGCTGATGGTGAACGCGTTCACCTCGATGGCCTGGTGGGGCAGGCGGCCGGTATCGAGCCAGCCCGGCCCGCGCACCTGGAGGCCGATGCACAGGCTGCCGCCCGGCCGGTTGGCGATATCCGCCTCCGTGCGGCTGATATGATAGGACGAGGCACGCATCTCGGAGACCACGGCCCCGCCGACCTGCCGGGCGGCGAAGCGGCCCTGGAAGTCGCGGCGCCGCTCGCGGTCCAGCTCGATGGTGACGCCGAACAGGCTCTTTCCCCGCACCTCGCACCAGTGATCGAAGCGATCCTGGGGCCGCAGATCATCGGTGCTGAAGGTGAGCATGCGGAACACCAGCCGAAAGCGCTATGCTGCACATATAGCGTTTTCGGTGTGGCGCAGCGAACATTCCGTTTGGTCAATGCGCCGCTCCGGGCGCGGCGAAACAGCCGCCCCCGCCGGTGGTTCCGGCCCGGACGACACCGGGACCGGTCAAGGGCGCGCGCGGCGCTCCGCCGGGCGCCGGCCGCTCACTTGCCCTTCCAGCCCGCCTCGGCGCTGCAGGCTTCCATGGTGCGCGGGTTGGCCTTCTCCCATTGCGTGATGGAGCGGGTCTCGCTGGACGGCATCTTGTCGTTCATGCAGGTGCAATAGGCGAGGACGACCGGCGCGGTCTGGCCTTCATCCTTGTTGTCGCTGACGCACTGGGTGATCCACTTGACGTCGTCGGAGCTTTGCTGGGCATAGGCGGCGCCGCTTCCGGCCGCCATCAGCACGGCGAGAAGCAGGAATGGTCTGGCAATGGACGTCATTTGGCTCTCCCACGGTGTCGGCGCCGTCCGGCATCTGCGAACCGCCCGGTCCAGCATCAGTCTGCGACCGTGCCGCGCGGGCGTCTTCCCGCTGCGCGCAGGAAGTCGGCTCGCCATGGGGAAAGGAGCCGGCCCGGGCGGTCCGTCGCCTCAGCCGCCCAGATAGGCCCGGACGAGGCGCTCGTCCTCCAGCAAGGCGGGCCATCCGCCGCGCGGCACCTCGTGCACCAGCCGCCCGAGGGACATGACATAGCCCCGGTCCGCCACCTCGGCGATGAGGCGCACATTCTGCTCCACCACCAGGATGCCCATGCCGCGCCCCTTCAGGCGGTGCAGCAGGTCCAGGATGTGCTTCACGATCAGCGGGGCGAGGCCCGCCGAGGGCTCGTCCATCACCAGGAGGCGCGGGCGCAGCAGAAGCGCGCGGGCAATGGCCACCATCTGCTGCTGGCCGCCGCTGAGGAGCTGGACCGGCGTGTCGATGCGCTCCTTCACCACCGGCAGCAGGTCGTACATCTCGTCCGTGTCGGCGAGGCAGGGGGCGCGTCCGCTGCGCCCGCCCGCGCGCTCCGCCAGGGCAAGGTTCTGGCGAACCGTCAGCTCCGCGAACAGCGCCCGGTTGTCCAGCACGAAGGCGAGGCCGTCCCGGGCGCGGGTATGGCCGGGCGCCCCCGCGATGTCGCGGCCGCCGAAGCGGATCGCCCCGCCGCCCGGCGGCAGCAGGCCCGCGAGCGTGCGCACCAGGGTGGTCTTCCCCGCCCCGTTGGGGCCCACGAGGCCGACCACCTCGTCCTCGTCCACATGGAAGCCGATATCCTCGATCACCGGCAGCGTGCCGTAGCCGGCGCGCACCGCCTCCATCCGCAGCATGGCGGCCTCCTCACGTTCCGAAATAGATCTGGCGCACCTGGGGATCGGCCTGGATCTCGGCCATGCCGCCGCTGGCGATGATGCGGCCGAAATAGAGCACGTGCGCCCGCCCCACGATGCGCAGGAACTCCATGTCGTGGGACACCACGAAGATGGTGAGCCCTTCCGCCTTGAGGGCGAGGAGCATGTCGCCGAGCGCCGCCGCCTCGTCCCGGGTGAGGCCGGTGGACGGCTCGTCCAGCATCAGCAGGCGCGGGGCGCCGGCGAGCGCCCGCGCGATCTCCAGGTTGCGCCGCTGGCCGGCGGTGAGCCGCGCCGCCGGCAGGTGCCCCACGGCGCCGAGGCCGAAGCGCTCCAGCAGGGGCGCGCTCTCCGCCCGGGCGCGCTCCACCTCCCGCCGGGCGCGCGGCCCGCCCAGGAGGCTTTCCACGATGCCCGAATGCATGCGCTTGTAGAAGCCGAGCGCCACGTTGTCCCGCACGCTCAGGCCCTCGAACACCTTCGGGGTCTGGAAGGTGCGCACCACGCCGAGGCGGCTGCGCTCCTGGACGGAAAGGCCGGAAATGTCCCCGCCCTCCAGCCGCACGGCGCCCGCGCTGGGCGCGAGGAAGCCGGTGGCGATGTTGAACAGGGTGGTCTTGCCCGAGCCGTTGGGGCCGAGCAGGCCGGCGATCTCGCCCCGGCCGATGCCCAGGGACACGTCGGCGAGCACCTGGAAGCCGCCGAAGCTGCGGGCGATGCCCGAGACGCAGAAGAACGGATCAGGCTGCATTGCGTGCCTCCCGGGCCGTGGCGGCGGCCGCCGCGCGGGGCTTGCGCCGCGCCTTCGCCAGAAGGCGGGTGCACAGGCCGGCGAGGCCGTCCGGGCACAGCATGACCACCGCCACGAGGGCGAAGCCGAACAGGACGTGGTGGATCTCCCCGAACGCGCTGAGCGCCTCCGGCACCAGGCTCACGAACAGGGCGCCGGCGACGATGCCCGCGAGCGATCGGGCGCCGCCCACCACGGGGATGAGCAGGAACAGGATGGACCGCTCCACCGAGAAGCTCTGGACGCTGACGAAGCTGGCATAATGGGCGAACAGCGAGCCGGCGAGGGCGCCGAGCACGGCGCTCGCCACGAACATCTTCACCTTCAGCGCGTGCATGTCGATGGCCAGCACCGCCGCCGCGTCCGGGGCGTCGCGCATGGCCTGCGCCGCAAGCCCGGTGCGGGACGCAAGCAGCGCCCCCACCATGGCGAGCGCCAGGGCGAACACGCCCCAGGCGAGGTAGTAGAAGCGCTCCGGCCCGTCGAGGCGCACGAAGCCGAGGTCGAGGGGCGGAATGCCGCCGATGCCGAAGGACCCGCCCGTCAGCCAGTCCCACTCGAAGAACAATTCCCCGGCGGCGATGCACAGGGCGAGGGTGGCGAGGGCGAGGAAATAGCCCCCGAGGCGCAGGGTGGGCCAGCCCACCAGGGCGGCCAGCGCGCCGCTCACCGTGACGCCCGCCAGCATGCCCAGGGCGGGCGGCCAGCCCAGCTCCACGCTGCCATAGGCGCTGGCATAGGCGCCGATGCCGTAGAACACCGCCTGCGCGAGGTTGAGGATGCCGCACTGGCCGAGCAGCAGCCCGACGCCGAGCCCGGCAATGCCATAGATGGCGGCGAAGGTCAGCCGGTCCACCAGTTCCACCGGCGCGGCCAGGGGCACCAGCGCCACGAGGAGGGCGGCGGCGGCGAGCGCCGCGTGGCGCCTGGAGAGGAGCGGGGCGAAGGCCATGGCTCAGCCCCCCGCCCGCGCCGCCCGGCCCAGCAGGCCGTTGGGCAGCAGCACCATGACGAGGATCAGGACCGACATGGCGAACACGTTCTTGTAGCCGGAGGCGATGAAGACGATGCCGAAGGCTTCCACCAGGGCGATGAGCAGGCCGCCCGCCACCGCGCCCAGCGGGTTGGCGAGCCCGCCCAGAACAGCGGCCGCGAAGCCCTTGAGGGTGAGGGTGAGGCCCATCTGGTAGTTCACCTCCGTGAGGGGAGCGACGAGAATGCCCGCCGCCGCGCCCAGCGCGCCGCCCAGCGCGAAGGAGAGGGTGCGCATGCGGGCGGTGTCGATGCCGATGACGGTGGCGCCGTCCGGCTCCATGGCGGCCGCCATCATGGAGAGGCCGAGGGGCGTGCGGCGGAAGAACAGGGCGAGGGCCGCCACCAGCACGACGCCGGCCGCGATGAGGAACAGGGCATGGACCCGGACGATGGCGCCCGCGACGTGCACCACCGCGTTGTCGCCCACGGCGGGCAGCAGGTAGGAGCCCCGGCCCGCCACGTAGAGGACGGCGGCGGACAGGGCCACCGCGAGGCCGATGGAGACCAGCAGCAGCGCCTCCTCGTCCGCCTTGCGGCGGATGAGCGGGCGGATGAAGACCACCTCCATGGCGCCGCCCAGGAGCAGGCCCCCGGCGATGCCGCCCAGCGCCGCCAGCGGGTAGGGCACGCCCGCCGCGCCCAGGAGGCCCACGACGATGAGCGCGCCGATGATGACGAACTCGCCCTGCACCACGTTGACGGTGCGGCTGCCCTTGAAGATCACGGCGATGCCGAGCCCCACGAGGGCATAGACGAAGCCGTTGGTGAGCCCTGCGAACAGGGCCTGCATGAACAAGGCGACGGTCATGCCTGCCTCCCGTTTGGGCGCGCGCGCCGGGGACCCGGCCCCGGGGCCGGCGTCGCGCACCGCTCTGTCTGGGGTGAAGCCGCGCTCAGCGCGGCGGGAAGGGCAGGCGCACGAAGCTGCCGTCCTTGACCTGCGAATAGCTGAAGCTGGCGAGGCCGAGGCCCGTCATGTCCGGCGCGGAGAAGTCGTAGGTGGCGAGCACGCCCTTCAGTGGCTTGCGCAGCGCCGCGCAGACGGCGGCATTGTCCGCGTCCGGCCCGGCCTCGGCGAGAACCTTGGCGAGGAGGTTCACCGCGTCCCAGCCGGCGGCCTCGTAATTCTTCGGCAGGCGGCCATAGGCCTGCAGGAAGGTCTGGACGAACGCGGCCTGGTGGGGAAGCGGGTCCTCGGCGATGAGGAACTCGGCGAAGATGACGCCCTCGGCCGCCGCCCCCATGGCCCGGACATATTCGTAGGAGGAGGAGGCGATGGAGCCGATCACCGGCACGCCGATGCGCAGGTCATGCACGTTGCGGAACGGTGTGGCGGACGAGGCGACGATGACCACCGCATCGACGCCCGCATTCTTCACCTTCGCCGCCTGGGCGCTGACGTCGGTGGCGCCGATCTCGAACTTCTCCACCTGCGCCAGCTCGACGCCGTATTCCGGCGCCACCGCCTTGAGGCTGTTCGCGACCGCCTGGCCGTAGCCGGAATCGTGCAGCAGGCCGATCCGCTTCACCTTCAGCGCGTCGCGCACATAGGCGAGCGCGGCGCGGGCGTTCAGTTCCTGCGGGGCGAGGAGGTGGACGACGCAGGTGCGCTTCGCCTCCACCGCCGGGCCGATGCCCGAAAGCGCCACCTGGGGCAGCTTGATGGGATCGGTGAGGCCGCCGATGGCCACGGTGCTGGGCAGGTTGGACGAGCCGATGAGCGCGCGCACCTTGGTGGAGCGGATGAGGCCCGTGGCCTTGGAGATGGCGGTGTCGGGATTGGAGGCGTCGTCCTCGATGATGAGCTTCAGCGGACGCCCGCCGATGCCGCCCGTGCCGTTCACCACCTTCTCAGCCAGCAGCGCGCCGTCCCGCTCCGGCTGGCCGACGCCCGCCACGGGGCCGGTCACGGACAGGATGGCGCCTATGATCACCGGCTCGCCGGAAAGGGCCTGGGCCCGCAAGGCGGCGGGCATGGCGGCGGACAGGGTGACGGCGGCGGCAAGCATCAGGGCACGGCGGCGCTGAGCGCCGCACGGAGTGCGTCGCATGAAGGTCTCCTCCCGGTGGTGTCTTGTTGGCGCTCTGGGGCGCGATGATCGGACACTAGGAACGATTGTCGATAAAGTCAAATATCTTCGAAAATGAATCTGGGCTAAGATGCATCCGAGCGGTGTGTGGGAGATTGGGTATGGTCAGAACGGCGAGCGTGAAGGTGCTGGGGCCCGCGGCGGAGCGTGGCAGCCGCACCCGCAGCGCGGGCGTCTATGAGGAATTGCGCCACGACATCGTCGGCTGCCGGTGGAAGCCGGGCGCGCGCCTGCGCTTCGAGGAATTGAAGGCCCATTACGAGGTGGGCCTGAGCCCCTTGCGGGAGGCGCTGATGAAGCTCGCCTCCGACGGGCTGGTTCAACTGGAGGAACACAAGGGCTTCCGCGTGTCGCCCGTCTCCCGCGCGGGCCTCCTGGACATCACCAACATGCGCAAGGAGCTGGAATCCATGGCGATCCGGCTCTCCATCGCCAATGGGGACGATCGCTGGGAGGCGGGAATCGTCGCGGCACTCCACGAACTGGCCAAGCGCCGCAAGATCGGGGCGGACGGGCTCGTGGACGACGAATGGGAGGCCCGCCACCACGCCTTCCACGATGCGCTCACCGCTGCCAGCGGCTCGGAATGGCTGCAACGCTTCCGCTCGCAGCTCTACGACCAGGCCGACCGCTACCGCCGCGTGGCGATCCATTATCTGCACGCCCCCCGGGACGATCTGGTGGAGCACCGGGAGATTGCCGACGCGGTGCTGGCACGGGACGCGGAGGCGGCCGTTTTCCTCGCGCGGCGGCATCTGGAGCGCACCTGCCAGATCCTCCTGTCCTCGCCGCAAATATTCGGGGAATCGTAGTTTTTTCGAAAATCTACTTGATGACCGAAAATTGAGTCCGTAAGGTCGCAGGCGACGAAGGAGGCACCCATGCGACTGGTTTCCTACGCGCTCGCCGGCCGGACCGGGCTGGCGTTGCGCACATCCGACGGGCTCAGGGACCTTGGTCCGCGCAGCCTGGAATCCGTTCTCGCCGCCGGCCCCGAGGCGCTCGCCGCCTGCGCCGCGGCGGACGGCCCCCTGCTTGACCCGGCGGCCATCGCCTATCGCCCGGTGCTCGAACGGCCGGGCAAGATCCTGTGCATCGGCCTGAACTATGTGGACCACGCCGCCGAGAGCCCCTACC
Source organism: Hyphomicrobiales bacterium (assembly GCA_013911975.1). GTDB lineage: Bacteria > Pseudomonadota > Alphaproteobacteria > Rhizobiales > Xanthobacteraceae > Aquabacter. Next base: position 21,618 of record JACESF010000018.1, read on the forward strand.
TGAAGGTGCCCGACTATCCGGCCGTGTTCCCGCGCTTCTCGTCGAGCCTCGTGGGCCACGGCGCGCCCATCGTGCGCCCGTCGGTGTCGCAGGACCTGGATTTCGAAGGCGAGGTCGCGGTCATCGTGGGCCGCTCCGGCCGCCACATCCCCAAGGCCGCCGCCCTCGACCACGTGGCCGGCTATTCCATCTTCAACGACGCCTCCCTGCGCGACTACCAGTTCAAGTCGGCGCAATGGACCGTGGGGAAGAATTTCGACGGCACCGGCCCGTTCGGCCCCGAATTCGTGACCGCCGACGAGCTGCCCCCGGGCGCCCACGGCCTGAAGATCGAGACCCGCCTGAACGGCGCGGTGGTGCAGAGCGCCTCCACGGCAGACATGTGCTTCGACGTAGCGACCCTCGTGTCCATCATCAGCGAGGTGATGACCCTGGAGGCGGGCGACGTGATCATGACCGGCACCCCGGCCGGCGTCGGCTTCGCCCGCAAGCCGCCCCTCTACATGCGCGACGGCGACGTCTGCGAGGTCGAGGTCGAGGGCCTCGGCATCCTGAGCAATCCCGTTCGCGACGAAGCCGCCGCGCTGGACGCGGCCGCCTGAGCCGCCGGACGCGGCCTCGCGCCCGTCCCGCCCCGTCCCGTTCGCGGGCCGGGGAACACCCAAAACGCATCACAACAAGAAGCCGCGCAACGACGGCCGCAAAATGTGAGGAACGCCATGACCTGTCTTGTGAACCGCCTGGGGTTCGTCGCGCTCAACGTGACCGACCTGGACGCCGCCATCGCCGACGCCGTGACCATTACCGGCCTCAGCCTCGTGGAGCGGACCGCCGAGCGCGCGCTGCTCACCTCCAACCGCCAGCATGCGGAACTGGTCCTGTACCGCGCCGGGCAGGACGCGGTGCGCGCCATCGGGCTGGAAGCGCCCGGCGCCGCGCAGGTGGATGAGGCGGCCGCCCGCGCCCGCCGCCTCGGCTGGACCGTGCTGGCCGGCCAGCCCTCCCTCGGCGTCATCGCCCATGCCGTCACCATCGTCTCGCCGGAAGGCCACACGCTGGAGATCCACACGCCGCTGCCCGAGGACCAGCCGCGCCGCCATGGCGGCCCCGGCGTCCATCCGCGCCGCCTGTGCCACGTGAACCTCGCCTCCCGCGATCCCGCCGCGCTGGAGCGCCTTCTGGCGCAGACCCTCGGCCTCAAGCTGTCCGAGCGCACCGAGGGATGCGAGCTGATGTGGCTGCGGGCGGGCGACGGGCGCCACCACACGGTGGGCATCGCCAAGAGCGCGCAGCCGGGCCTGCATCATTATGCCTGGGAGTTCGCGCAGTTCAGCGACTTCATGCGGCTCGGCGACCTGCTGGACACCCAGGACCGGCTGATTGTCTGGGGCCCCGGACGCCATGGCTGCGGCGACAACCTCTTCTCCTATTACGTGGATCGCTCCGGCTTCCTCGTGGAGTGCTCGGCCGAGATGGAAGTCATCCTCGACGATCGTCCCGTGAGCGTCATTTCCTGCCCGCCGGACCTCACCAACATCAAGGTGGTGAACCGCTGGGGCGCGCCCCCGCCGCGCGCCTGGATCGATCACATGTCGCCGTTCGCCCCGGCGGACGGGCCGGTGGCGCTGGCGAGCTGAGCGTCATGGATCTCTCGGGCAAAGTCGTGGTGGTGACCGGTGCCGAATCCGGCATCGGTCGCGCCATCGCCGAGGCAGTCGCCGCGGCGGGCGGGGCGGTGGTCCTGGCGGGCATCGCCGCCGATCGCCTCGCGGAAGCGGCGGGCGGCCTGTCCGCCGACGGCCGCAGCGTGCTCGCCGTCCCCACGGACGTCCGCGACCCGGCGGCGGTGGCGCATCTGTTCGAGGCCGCCTGCGTGCGGTTCGGGCGCATCGACGCCGCCGTGGCCAATGCGGGCATCATCGGCGCCCGCAAGGCCGTGACCGACCTTACCCCGGCGGACCTCGCCGAGGTGTTGGCGGTGAACCTCACGGGCACCTTCCTCACCCTGGCCGAGGGCGCGCGCCGCCTCATCGCCCAGGGCGGAGGCGGCTCGCTCATGGCCACCGGCTCCTCCACGGCGTTGAAGCCGGTGCCGGGCCTCGCGCCCTATGCCGCGTCCAAGGGCGGGGTGCATGCGCTCATGCATGCCCTCGCCGTGGAACTGGCGCCCTGGCGCATCCGCGTGAACACGCTGGTGCCGGGGACCACGGCCACGGACGCCACCCGCGCCATGCCGGGCTATCTGGACGAGGTGGCCCGCGCTCTTCCGCTGGGCGCCGTCACCGAGCCCGAGGAACTGGCCCGCTACGCGGTGTTCGCCCTCAGCGACGCGGCCCCGCGCATGACCGGATCGTTGCTCAAGATCGACGCCGGACGCACGCTCTGAAACCGAATCCCATGGAGGCATGATGACCCAGGCAGTCCCGGCCCACGCATTTCCGCTCCAAGACCGTATCCGCGTCCTGGAGGAGCAGCGCTATGCCGCCATGCTCGCGGCGGACATCCCGGCTCTCGACGTGCTGCTCTCCGACAATCTCGTCTACAGCCATTCCAACGCGACCGTGGACGACAAGGCGAGCTACCTCGCCAAGGTGAAGAGCGGGCATTTCGAGTATCTGGAGATTTCCCATCCCGAGGAGCGGATGGTGGTGATCGGCTCCACCGTTCTCGTGCTGGGCCGCATGTCCGGCCGGGTCCGCATGAACGGACAGGCCGAGCGCCGCCTCAACAACCGGACCCTCACCGTCTGGGCCGAGGAAGACGGGCGCTGGCGCATGGCGGCGTTCCAGCCCACGCCCATCCCGGAGGGCTGAGGCCCCTCACCCGGCGCCGGTCCCCCGGGCCAGCGCCGCGAGCCGTTCGAGGGCCTCCGCGTCTCCCAACGCGGCGGCGGTCTCCCGGGGGGTGAGGGACGCCATGGCCTGCGCGAAGTCCCGCGCGTCCTCAAGCTTGGCGCGGGCGATGAGGCGCTCCGGCCCGTAATCGCCGGCCGCGCGATGCCCGCCGTTCGGCAGCATGGCCACATGGGCGGCCAGCAGGCCGGGATCCTGGAACAGCCGCACGGTCCCGTTCTCGGGCTCGCCTTGGGCCTCCATCTCGCGGGCGAGATGCTCCGCCCGGCGCAGCACGCGGGGCGGATCGCGCTGTTCCGGGGTCGCCAGCAGGCCCAGCCGCGCGAAGGCCGCGCCCGCCTGGCTGCGGGCGGTCCAGCTCACCAGCGGCACCGCCAGCAGAAGGCCCAGCACCACCGGGCTCATCCAGACCAGAAGCGGCACCGAGATGGCCAGCGCCGCCCCGCCGATGGCCACGCCCGCCAGGGTATGGGGCGCGAAATGCCGGAGCGTCGGCCCGAACGGCACGCTGCCGTCGCCTCGGCGCTGAGGCTTCCAGCCCCCGTCATGCCCCGCCAGGATGCCCACCACCGCGGCGGACTGGGAGACCATCATCACCGGCGCCGTGAGGCCCGAGATCAGGGTCTCCACGATCACGCCGCAGAAGGCGGCCACGGCACCGCCGAACCCGCGCCGCGCCGGCCCGTCGAATAGCATCATCGCGTAGGCGAAGAGCTTCGGCAGAAGCAGGATTGTCATGGTGCCCACGAACACCCGCACCGCGCGCGCCGGGTCCTGGGCGGGCCAGGAGGGGAAGAGGGAGAAGGGCGAGGGGAAATAGTCCGGCGGCACGAAGCGCGCCTGAAGGGCGATGAGCAGCCCCACCAGAAGCATGGCGAGCCAGAGCGGCGCGGTCACGTAGGAGCCGATGCCGGTGAGCAGATGCAGGCGGCTCAAGGGGTGCAGCCCGCGCGTCGGCAGAACGGCGGCATGCTGGAGATTGCCCTGGCACCAGCGCCGGTCGCGGATGGCGAGGTCGGTGAGGGAGGGCGGACCTTCCTCGTAGCTCCCTTCCAGCGCCGGCACCATATGCACCGCCCAGCCGCCGCGCCGGATCAGCGCCGCCTCCACGAAGTCGTGGCTGAGGATGTGGCCGCCGAACGGCTTGCGGCCCTTCAGGTGGGGCAGGCCCGCGCACTGCGCGAAGGCCTTCGTGCGGATGATGGCGTTGTGGCCCCAGTAATTGCTGTCCGGCCCGTGCCACCAGGCGAGACCGCGCGCGATCAGCGGCCCGTAGAGCCGACCGGCGAATTGCTGGGCGCGGGCGAACAGGCTCTGGCCGCCGACGATCACCGGAAGCGTCTGGATGAGCCCCACATGGGGGTTCGCCTCCATGGCGGCGGCGAGGCGCACGATGCAATCGCCGGTCATCAGGCTGTCCGCGTCGAGCACCAGCATGGCATCGTAGCGGCCGCCGAAGCGCGTCACCCAATCGGCGATGTTGCCCGCCTTGCGGTCGGTGTTGCGGGGCCGCCGCCGGTAATAGAGGCCCGCCCCGCCGGAGACGCGGGCCCGCAGCGCCAGGAACGCCGCCTCCTCCGCGATCCAGGTGTCCGCGTCGGTGGTGTCGCTGAGGATGAAGATGTCGAACGCGTCGAGCCGCCCCGTCGCCTCCAGGGATTCGCGGATCGCCTCCAGCCCGGCGAACACACGGGCGGGCGCCTCGTTATAGGTGGGCATGAGGAGGGCGGTGCGCAGGCGCAGCGCGGGCAGGGGGGCCTTGGGGTCGATGCCGAGGCCCACCTTCGTGCCGGTCATGGCGATGACGCCGGCGAGCGCGTTGGTGAAGGAGAAGCTGATCCAGGCGAACAGCGGCACGAACAGACCGAGCACCACGCCTTCCAGCGCCGTCAGTCCGCCCACGTCCAGCACCCGGTACATCTCGTGGGCGCCGATCACGGTCAGGCCGCCCGCCCCGCCGATCACCAGCAGGCGCCGCGCCAGGAGGCCGCCGGCCCAGGGCAGGGCGCCGGTCACGGGCGCCGCGCGCAGGGACTGTACCGGCATGTCGAGCGGCGCCTCTTCCGGCAGGGCCGGGGCGAAGCCGGGGGGTGGCGCGCGGTCGGGCGTCGGGCGCTCCAGCGGGGCGCCTACGGCGTCCATCGATAGATCCACGTCTCGCTCAGGCGCTCGTCGCCCTGCATGACCTGCGCCCGCAGCTCGGCCACCTCGGCGCCCTTGGGCTCGAAGGCGAAGGAGAGGCGCAGGCCCTGGATCTCGGGATTGGGCTGGAGCACCACGTTGGATACCTGGCCGCTATTGGTGGAGACGGACGGCTTCACGCCGTCGAGCGCCAGCCCCTTTACCCGTTCGCCCACGAGGTCGAGCACGAACAGGCGCCGCTCCGGCGTGCCGCCTGCGCGGGTGGCGGCGAAGCGCGCGACGGCCGCGCGGTCCGGCGTGTCCCAGGCCCAATGGAGGCGGTAGGTGTAGAAATATTCCCCGCCCTTGCGCATCGCCTCCTTGGGGCGCCAGAAGGCGACGATGTTGTCGTGCACCTCCTCCCTGGTGGGGATCTCCACCAGATGCACCGCGCCTTCGCCCCAGTCGCCGATGGGCTCCACCCAGATGCTCGGCCGCTTCTCGTAGCGCGCTTCCAGGTCCTGGTAGTCGAAGAAGGAGCGCTGCCGCTGCATCAGCCCGAAGCCGCGCATGTTGGTGTCCGAGAAGGAGCTGATCTGGAGCCGCGTGGGATTGACCAGGGGGCGCCACATGCGCTCGCCATTGCCGTTGATGATGGCGAGGCCCTGGGCGTCGCAGACGGCGGGACGGAAGTCGTCGATATTGTCCCGGTCGTTGGGGGCGAACAGGAACATGCTGGTCAGCGAGGCGAGCCCGGCCTGGTCCATGTCCGTGCGGGGATAGATGGCCATCTCCACCGTGGTGAGGGTGGAATCGCCCGGCTGGATGGTGAAGCGGTGCGCCGCCGCCGCGCTCGGGCTGTCCAGCAGGGCATGCACCACGATGGAATCCACCCCCGGCCGGGGCCGCTCGATCCAGAAGGCCCGGAACAGCGGGAATTCCTCGCCGCCCGGATCGCCGGTCTTCACCGACAGGCCGCGCGCCGACGAGCCGTAGACATGGCCCTTGCCGATGGCCCGGAAATAGCTCGCGCCCTGGAAGACGGCGATCTCGTCGAAATAATCGGGCCGGTTGATGGGGCCGTGCAGGCGGAAGCCGGAGAAGCCGAGGTCGAGCTTGGGATCGGGCCGCGCCAGGCCATTGTCGAAGCGGAAGAAGTCGGGGCTGTAGGCCACCTTCTGCGCCTTGCCGTCCGCCACCAGATAGATGTCCACGCGGTCGCGGAACAGGAAGCCGCGATGCAGGAGCTGCACGTCGAACGGCAGGCCCTGCCCGCGCCACAGCGAGCGGTCGGTGTTGAAGCGGATGTCGCGGTAATCGTCGTAGCTGAGCTTGTCGATGGCCGCCGGCAAGGTCTGGTCGCCCTGCTTGAAGGGCTTGGCGGCGAGGTCGCGCGCCATCTGCCGGACGATCTGCGCATCAAAAGGCGGCGCGTTGGCGGACCCGCTGTCCTGCGCGCGGGCGGACCCGGAAACGAGGGACAAGGGGCCCGTGCCCGTCGCGAGAAGCGCGGGCATGAGGGCCGCACCGAGCAGCAGGTTTCGACGATCCATCCGGGCTCCCACGCGCAAGGCGCCGCTGCATCCGGCGGCGCGTATAGAAGCGCCGGAGGGCGGGAGAAGTTCCCCGGAAATGTCTGTAGCTGGGCCGGGCCAGCGGCGGCGCTGCGCGGTTTCAGGGCCTTGCGGCCCTAGATGCCCAGATACGCCTCCCGCACCCGGGGATCGGCGATCAGCTCCGCCGCCGGGCCGACCATGGTTACGCGGCCCGTCTCCATGACATAGCCGCGATCCGCCACGGAGAGGGCGCCGAAGGCGTTCTGCTCCACCAGCAGCACGGTCACGTCCAGGCTCTTCAGGTTGCGCACCACGTCGAAGATCTGCGCCACCAGGATGGGAGCGAGGCCCATGGAGGGCTCGTCCAGCAGCAGGCAGGCGGGGCGGCCCATGAGGGCACGGGCGATGGCCAGCATCTGCTGCTGCCCGCCGGAGAGCCCGCCCGCCAATTGGTTGCGCTTCTCCTTCAGGATCGGGAACATGGCGAAGGCATCCGCCATGTCGCGCTCCACCCGGTCGTCGGAGAAGATGAAGGCGCCGAGGCGCAAATTCTCCTCCACGCTGAGATTGGTGAAGATCTGCCGCCCTTCCGGCGATTGCGCGAGCCCGCGCTGGATCCGGCGATAGGCCGGGACGCCCGCCAGCGCCTCGCCGCGAAACGTGATGGTGCCCCCGCTCACCGGCTGGACGCCCGACAGGCAGCGCAGGAGCGTGGTCTTGCCCGCCCCGTTGGCCCCCACCACGGTGACGATCTCGCCCGAGCCGACGAACAGGTCCACCCCGTGCAGCACCTCGATGCGGCCGTAGCGCGAGCGAAGGCCCTCAACCGTGAGCATGGAGCGCCTCCGTCGTGCCCGCGCCCAGATAGGCCTCGATCACCTTCGGGTCCCGGCTCACCGCCGCGGGATCGCCCTCGGCGATCTTCTCGCCGTGGTCCAGCACCACGATGGTGTCGGACAGGCGCATCACCAGCTTCATGTCGTGCTCCACCAGCAGCACCGCGACGCCGCTGCGGGCCACCTCGCAGATGAGGTGGTCGATCTCCTCCGTCTCGACCGCGTTGCAGCCCGCCGCCGGCTCGTCCAGCAGCAGAACGCGCGGCCGCGCGGCGAGGGCGCGGGCGATCTCCAGTCGCTTCAGCGCGCCGTAGGAGAGCGCGCCGGCCTCCCGCTCCGCCGCCCGCTCCAGGCCCACGCGTTGAAGCAGGACATGGGCCCCCTCGGCGGCGGCCCGGGCGCGGCGGCGCGAGGCGGGGAGCCCCAGCAGGTCGGCGATGACCGGCCCGCGCTCGTGCATGTGGAAGCCGACGATGACGTTCTCCAGCACGCTCATCTCCTGGAAGATCTGAAGGTTCTGGAACGTGCGGGAGAGGCCGCGCCCCGCCAGCAGGTCCGGCCGCAGGCCGGTCACGTCCGCGCCGTCGAGGCGCACCCGGCCGGCGCGGGGCAGGTAGACGCCCGAGATCATGTTGAACAGGGTGGTCTTGCCCGCCCCGTTCGGCCCGATCACCGAGACGATCTTCCCCGCGTCCAGCGCGAAGGAGACGTCGTTCACCGCCGTCACGCCGCCGAAGGCGATGCCGAGGCCCTCCACCTGAAGCAGGCTCATTCGCCCCTCCCCCGCATGAGGCGCCGCGCGCTGGGGATCAGCCCGGCCGGCAGGAAGATCATCACCAGCATCATCACGAGGCCGAGCACCACGTGCTCATAGTCCTGCAGCACCGTGAGCACCTGGGGCAGCAAGGTGAGCAGGGCCGCCCCGAAGATGCCGCCCAGGACCGAGCCCGCCCCGCCGAGCACCGCCATGGTGACGAGCTCGATGGAATGCATGAAGCCGGCGACGTCGGGCGTGATCAGGCGGTTCTGCAAGGCGAGCAGCGAGCCCGCCACCGAGGCATAGACGGCGGAGATGACGAAGGCGTTCAGCTTCGCCCGCGCCACGTCCACCCCGGCCGTGCGCGCCGCCACCTCCGAGCCGTGGAGCGCCCGCAGCGCCCGCCCTGTGGGGCTGTCCCGCAGGTTCAGCGCCAGCCAGGCGCCCGCCAGCAAGACCAAGCCGGTGAAGGCATACCAAAACTGCGGATTGGTGAGCGTGAGGCCCAGCGTGCCGAGCCATTCGCGGATGCCGGGATCCGGCACCTTGATGCCGTCCGGCCCGCCCGTGATGTGCCCCTCATTGGAGAGCACCATGGCCACCAGCACGCCAAAGCCGAGGCTCGCCACGGCGAGGTAATAGCCTTTCAGCCGCAGGATGGGACGGCCCACCCCATAGGCGATGACGCCCGAGAGCGCGGCGCCGAGCACCACGGCGAGGGCGGGCGGCACGCCGAAATGCACCGGCAGCAGCGCGCAGGCATAGCCGCCGATGCCGATGAACCCCGCATGGCCCAGGCTGATCTGCCCCGCATAGCCGGTGAGGATGACGATGCCCACCACGGCGATGGAATTGACGAAGACCAGCGAGCCGACGCGGTAATAATAATTGGACGGGAAGAAGAACGGGCTGGCGATCATCAGCGTCGCCAGGACCAGGAGGGTGGCCTGCTTGGAGGAGAGGCGCATGGTCACACCCGCTCCACCGGATTGCTGCCATAGAGGCCGCGTGGAAAGGCGAACAGCACCGCCAGGATGACGAAGAAGGCCACCGCGTCCTTGTAGTGGGAGGAGATGTAGCCCGCCGTCAGCGCCTCCATGAGGCCGAGCAGCAGGCCGCCCGCGAGCGCCCCCTTGGGGTTGCCCATGCCGCCCAGCATGGCGGCGGCGAAGCCCTTCAGCGCCAGGGAGATGCCCGCCTCGAAGCTGGTGGGCAGGATGGGGGTGATGAGCACGCCCGCCAGCGCGCCGATGGCGGCGGACAGGGCGAAGGAGAAGGTCATCACGAACCGGGTGTTGATGCCCACGAGCTGGGCGGCCAGCCGGTTGTTGGAGGTGGCGAGCACCGCCCGGCCGGTGAGGGTGCGCGTGAAGAACAGCCAGAGCGCGACGAAGATGGCCACCGCGCCCGCCACCACCCAGAGGCTCTGGGGCAGCACCGTGGCGCCGAAGACGTGGAGCGGCGTGTCACCCGAGAAGGACGGCAGCCGGTGCAGGCCCTTGCCCAGGAGGATCTGGGTGACGCCCCGGATGAAGATGGACGCGCCGATTGTGATGATGATGAGCGACACGACAGGCGCACCGCGCGCGGGCTCTATGGCGAAGGTGTTCAGCGCGACGCCGATGGCGGCGGTCCCCGCGATGGCGATCAGCGCCGCCAGGGGCAAAGGCAGCCCGGCGGCGACCCCGGCCACGGAGATCATGCCCCCCAGCATCACGAACTCGCCCTGGGCGAAGTTCACCACGTCGGAGGCGTTGTAGATGATGGTGAAGCCGAGGGCGACGAGCGCATAGACCGCGCCCACCGTCACCCCGGAGGCCAGGAACTGAAGCAGATCGGACATGGTTCGCTCGCTCCTCGCGGGCGGTTCGAGGCGGCGCACGCCGGGTGGCGCGGGCGCGGGGACTGTCGCTGCGGGGGAGGGGCGCCCGGCGCGCGTCCGCGATGGTTGCGGGACGGCGCCGGTGCGCGGGCGCTAGTGCTAGTTCACCAGCTTCCAGCCGCCATTGCTGATCTCCAGCATGCGGAAGGCGGACAGGTCGAGGCCGAGATGGTCGGTCTTAGAGAAGCTGTAGGTGCCCGTGGTGCCCACGAGGCCGATGGTGCCCTCGATGGCGTCGCGGATGGCCGCCGGCTTGGCGGAGGGGGCCTTCGCCATGGCCTGGGTGAGGATCAGCATGGCGTCGTGGGCGTAGCCGCCGAAGGTGGAGACCGGCGCCCCGCCGGCCGCCTTCTCGAAGCTCGCTTTGTAGGCGAGCACCACGGGCTTCTGCGGGTCCTTGGGGTCCAGCAGGTCGCCCACCAGGAGCGCGGTGCCGGGCAGGCGCACGCCCTCGGCATTCTTGGCGCCCGACAGCTCGATGAAGGCGTTTGAGGCGACGCCGTGGGACTGGTAGAGCGGCAGGGTGATGCCGAGCTGGGCGTAGTTGCGGGTGATGGTGGCCGGACCCTGGCCGAAGCCCGTGTTGAGGATCGCCTGGATGCCCGGCTTGTTGCGGATGTTGGTGAGCTGCGGGGTCATGTCCGCATCCTTCGGGCCGTAGGTCTCGTCGGCCACGATGTCGATGCCGGAGGCCTTGGCCACCGCCAGGCACTGGGTGCGCATGGAGGCGCCGAACCCGTCGGTGCCGGAGATCAGGCCCACCTTGGTGAGGCCGCGCGCCTTCATGTCCGCGAAGATCTTCTGGCAGGCCATGCGGTCGGTGTGCGGGGTCTTGAAGACGAACGGCTTCACCGGATCGATGATCTCGATGGCGCCCGCCAGCGAGATGAACGGCACCTTGCTCTCCTCGGCCACCGCGAGGATGGCCAGCGAGGTGCCCGTAGTGGTGCCGCCCACCATGGCGGCGACCTCGTCGTCCTCCACGAGGCGCGTGGCGAAGGTCTTGGCCTTCGAGGGATCGCCGCCGTCGTCATAGAGGACGAGCTTGATCTTCTCGCCCTTGATGCCGCCCTTGGCGTTCAGCTCGTCCACCATCATGCGGATGGTCTTGGCCTCGGGGTCGCCCAGCGAAGAGGCCGGGCCGGTTTCCGAGACGACGGCGCCGATCTTGACGTCGGCGATGGCGGTGGTGGCCGTGACCGAGGCCGTCATGGCCAGCGCCAGCATGCCCGCTGCAATCCTCATCCTGTGTCCTCCCTGGCTTTGCGGTGCGCCTCCGGTTCCGTCGGGCCGCGCGGGATGGGGGTGCACGGTCGGCGGTGGGGTGCCCGTTCGATCTTTTATCGATAGATCGTTCGATCTTTTTAATGCAGGTCTAATTCCATTTCCAGCGGAATCTGTGGCGCCCTGCCGCTGCGGGATCGGCGCTGATATCCGTGGCAATTCAGGGATTTATCTCTTCAATTGCGGATATTTGCGGAGGGTGCCGTCGTCAAAAATCCGCGAGATGACAGCGGTGACGACCCTTGACACGTTCCAGGGAGGCAGGAATATTTAGATCGAGCGTTCGATGAATTTCTAACAATCCAAGAGGGGTGGATCGCCATGCCGCATGCCGCCATGACCGAAGCCGCAGGCACACGGGACTACAGCGCGCTGATCGAGCCCGCGCGCGTCAACAGCCGTCTCTATTACGATCCGGCGATCTTCCAGGAGGAGTTGGAGAAGATCTGGTACCGCACCTGGGTCTATGTGGGGCACACCAGCGAGATTCCGAACAAGAACGACTACGTCACCAAGTCCATCGGACCCATGCCGGTGCTGATGGTGCGCGACAAGGAAGGCGAGGTCCGCCTCCTGCTCAACAAGTGCCCCCATCGCGGCAACCAGCTCTGCGCCTACCAGAAGGGCAACCGCACGAGCTTCACCTGCCCCTACCATTCATGGACCTTCTCCAATACCGGCGACCTCATGGGCTATGCCCTGCCGGACGGCTATGAGGGCCAGAGCAAGGCCGGGCTCAATCTCGGCAAGGTGCCGCGCATCGCCATCTATCGCGGCTTCGTCTTCGGCTCCATGGCGGCGGACGGCCCGTCCCTGGAGGAGCATCTCGGCGGCGCCAAGGGGGCGCTCGACCAGCTCCTCGACAACTCGCCCACCGGCGAACTGGATCTGAGCGCCGGCTTCCTCCAGCACCGCACCAAGGCGAACTGGAAGTTCATGCTCGAGAACGAGACCGACGGATACCATCCCGGCTTCGTCCACGGCTCGGTCTTCCAGGTGACCAGTTCGGGCATCGGCAATCTCTACGGCTCCGACTCCACCGCGCTCACCCGCGACTATGGCAACGGCCACACCGAGTTCGACCTGCGCCCGGAATGGCGCAAGAACGACAAGCCGCTGCAATGGTTCGGCACCACGCCCGAGCGCCTGCCGGACTATGTGAAGGCCATGAACGCGGCCTATGGCGAGGAGAAGGCCCGCCGGATCATGATCGACGGCTCGCCGCACGTGATGATCTTCCCGAACCTGTTCATCGCCGAGATTCAGATCTTCGTGCTCCAGCCCATGGCGGTGGACGAGACCATCCAGCACGTCACCGCCGTCCAGTTCAAGGGCGCGCCGGACATCAACCGGCGCCTGCGTCAGCAGACCATGGGCTCGGTGGGCCCGGCGGGCCTGCTGCTCGCGGACGACACGGAGATGTACGAGCGCAACCATCGCGGCTCGCAGATCCGCGATCCCGAATGGCTGGTGCTGAGCCGCGGCCTCCATCGCGAGCGGCTGGACGAGGACGGCTTCCGCATCGCTCATTCCACCGACGAGACGCCGCAGCGCGGCATCTGGCGCCACTATCTCAACCTCATGACCGAGGCCCGCTGATGACCGCCCTCGCCCCCTCCGGCGCGCCGGGCCGCGCCGCCGCCCCGAGCCCTACCGCCCCGAGCCTCGCCGGGCAGGACCTCGCCGCCATGGACGCGGTCGCCCTGCACCATCAGGTGGCCCAGTTCCTCTATCTGGAGGCCCGCCTCGCCGACACCCACGACTATGACGGCTGGGAGAGCCTCTGGACCGAGGACGCCATCTACTGGGTTCCCGCCAATGGCGAGGACACCGATCCCGAGAAGGAGATGTCGGTCCTCTACGACAACCGCTCGCGCATCGGCGTGCGCATCCGCCAGCTCAAGACCGGGCGCCGCCACACTCAGACGCCCCGCTCCGAACTTGCCCGCGTCGTCTCCAACATCGAGGTGGCGGCGATCGAGGGGAGCGAGGTGGAGGTGCGCGCCAACGTCCTGATCTACGAGGACAATCTGCGGGGCGATACGCTCTGGGCGGCGCGCAACACCTATCGCCTGCGCAGCACCGAGAGCGGCTTCCGCCTCGTGCGCAAGAAGATCGCGCTGGTGAACAACCACAAGCCCATCTTCACCCTGTCCTTCCTGGTCTGAGGCCCGCCATGTCTGAACTTCCTGAAGCGGCCGCGGCCGAGAGCTGGATCGGCGAGGGGCCGGTCCTGCTGGACTATGCCGACGGCGTCGCCACCCTCACGCTCAACCGGCCCGACGCCGCCAACGGCATGAATATCGAGCTCATGCAGGCGCTCTACCGGGCCATCATGGTGGTGCACCGCTCGCCCCAGGTGCGGGTGCTGCACCTGCGGGGCGCGGGCGCCAATTTCTGCGCGGGTGGCGACGTGCGCGAGTTCGCCGCCAAGGGCGAGGCCCTCGGTGACTTCCTGCGGGAGGTGACCGCCTATCTCCAGGTGGCGGTCGGGGCGCTCATCCGCCTCAACGCGGTCGTGGTCACGGAAGTGCACGGCTATGCGGCGGGCGGCGGCGGCCTCGGCCTCGTCTGCGCCTCCGACATCGTGATCGCGGGGGAGGGCGCGAAATTCCTCGCCGGGGCGACCCGCGTGGGCATGGCGCCCGATGGCGGCGCCTCGGTCATCCTGCCCCATCTGGTGGGCTTCCGCCGGGCCGCCGAGATCATGCTGTCCAACCGCATCGTGGATGCCGCCGAGGCCCTGTCCATCGGCCTCGTCACCCGCACCGCGCCGGACGACGCGCTCCGGGACGAGGCGCGCAAGGCCGCGCGCTTCTATGCCTCCGGCGCGCCCCTGGCGCTGGCCGCCACCAAGCGGCTCCTGTGGAACGCGCTGGACGTGGAGCGGGCCTTGCCGGAGGAGGCGCGCACCGTCTCCGAACTGTCCTTCACCGCCGATTCCCGCGAGGGGCTCGCGGCGGTGATCGGGAAGCGCAAGCCCGTCTTCACCGGCCGATGAGCGCGTCCGCCCCCGGCGCGCGCCGCGCGCTCGTCACCGGAGGCGGCGCCGGCATCGGCGCCGCCATCGTCCGCAGGCTCGGTGCCGACGGCTGCGCCGTGGTGTTCTGCGATCGCGACGCCCCGGCGGGGACCGAGCTCGCGGTGGAGACCGGCGCGACTTTCGTGCACATGGACGGCACCGACGCAGAAGCGGCGGGCGCCCTGTTCCGCGCCCATGGGCCGTTCGACGTGCTGGTGAACAATATCGGCGCCGACCAGCACGCCTTCTTCACCCAGACCAATGCCGAGGACTGGCGCTTCCTGCTGTCGGTCAATCTGGAGACGGCCTTCCTCTTCACCCGCCTCGCCTTGCCCGCCATGCAGGGGGCGGGCTGGGGGCGGCTGGTGAACGTCGCCTCGGAGGCCGGGCGGCTCGGGTCCAAGGGCGGGTCGGTCTATGCGGCGGCGAAAGCGGGGCTGATCGGCTTCACCCGCTCCATCGCGCGTGAGAACGCCCGCTACGGCATCACCGCAAATGCGGTGGCTCCGGGACCCATCCATACCCCCATGGTGGAGCGGGCGGTGGCCGAGGTGGGCGAGAAGATCCTCGCCGACATGGCCGCCCTCACGCTGCTGCGCCGCCTGGGCGAGCCGCGCGAGGTGGCGGCGGCGGTGGCCTTCCTCGCCTCGCAGGACGCCGCCTTCATCACCGGCGAGGTGCTGGGCGTCTCCGGCGGCATGGGCTGCGGGGCCTGACGGGTGACGCAGCCTTCCATCCCGAACCCAAATTCGAGGGAAATCCGATGACCCGGATCGTCTTCGTCACGCCCGACAGCCGCCGCATCGAGATTGATGCGCAGGACGGGCTCAGCGTCATGGAATGCGCCCGCCGCGCCAATGTGCCGGGCATCGTGGCCGAATGCGGCGGTGCCTGCTCGTGCGCCACCTGCCACGTGCATGTGGACCCCATTTGGCGCGAAGCCGTGGGAGAGGCGGCCGGCATGGAGCGCGACATGCTGGAATTCGCCGACGACGTGCGCGACTGCTCCCGCCTGTCCTGCCAGGTGAAGGTGGCGCCGAGCCTGGACGGCCTTACGGTTCACCTGCCGTCGGTTTAAAACTTGATCGGTCGATTCACTTTGGAATCGGCGCCGATCCCTTGACCCGCGCCCCGACCCCGGACGCGCGCAGCCGGAGAGCCACATGCCGGGCCCCCTTGCGGGACTTCGTATCATCGAGATCGTCGGCCTCGGGCCGGGCCCCTTCGCCGCCATGATGCTGGCGGATGCGGGGGCCGAGGTGATCCGCGTCCACCAGAAGGGACAGCGTCCCGACCTCCCGATCCTGAACACCCGCTTCGACGTGCTGGCGCGCGGGCGCAGGTCTATCGCCCTCGACCTGAAGGCCGCGTCCGATCTCGCCGTGATGCGTGACCTCGTCGCTCGCGCGGACGGGCTGATGGAGGGGTTCCGCCCCGGCGTGATGGAGCGCCTGGGGCTGGGGCCGGAGGTTTGCCTCGCCCTCAACCCCCGCCTCGTCTATGGCCGCATGACCGGCTGGGGCCAGGAGGGGCCGCTGCGGGACGTGGCGGGGCACGATCTCAACTATCTCGGCATGACGGGCGCCCTCGCGGCCATGGGGCCGGCGGACCGGCCCCCGCCCGTGCCGCTGAACCTCGTGGCCGATTTCGGCGGCGGCGGCATGCTCATGGCCTTCGGCATGGTGGCGGCGCTGCTGGCGGCGCGCGGCTCGGGCACCGGCCAGGTGGTGGACGCCGCCATGACGGACGGCGCCTCGCTGCTCGCCGCCATGTTCTGGGGCTTCCGCGCGGGCGGCCTGTGGAGCCCCGAGCGGCATGCGAACCTGATCGACGGCGGCGCCTATTTCTACGGCACCTATACGTGCGCCGATGGGAAGTTCCTCGCGGTGGCGCCCATGGAGGGCAAGTTCCACCGCATCTTCATCGAGCGGCTGGGCCTGGATGCGGCCGAGTTCACCCATGGGGCCGATCCCGCCGCTTGGGGGCGGCTGCGCGCACGCCTCGCGGCCCTCTTCCTGACCGAGCCGCGGGACCATTGGACCGCCCTGTTTGCGGGCACGGATGCCTGCGTGTCTCCGATCCTGGACTGGGACGAGGCGGCCGCCGATCCGCATGCGGTGGTCCGGGACGCTTTCGTCAGCGTGGACGGCGTGGTGCAGCCCGCGCCCGCGCCGCGCTTTTCCGCCACCCCGTCCACCATCGCCCACGGCCCGGCGGCGCCGGGCGCGCATGGGCGGGAGATCCTCGTGGACTGGGGCCTCGATCCCGCGCGGCTCGACGCCTGACGCAAAGAGGCCGGCCCCCGGCGAAGCGGGAGGCCGGCCAGTGGCCCCGGGGCCGCGACGCCGAAGGGGGCCGGACGTCGGGGCACGCGCGGGGTGTCAGAGGGCGCGCAGGAAGGCGCCGATGCGCGCGAGGGAGAGGGCGGTCTCGGGCAAGTCCTCGAACACCTGGAAGTGGTGGCACATGCCCGCGAACACCTCGACCTCGACGCGGGTGCCCTGTGCGGACGCGTTGCGGGCCAGGAGGTGGCTGTCGTCCAGCGTGATGTCGTGGCCGCCCGCATGGACGAGAATGGGCGGCAGGCCGGACAGATCCCCCAGGACCGGCGAGGCGGCCGGGTCAGAGGGCGATCGCTCGCGCCCCAGATAGGTGCGCGCCATGGCCTTGAGCTGTTCCGGGCGGGAGAAGATGTCCTGTGTGGCCAAGGCGGTGTAGCTCTCGCCGCCCATGGTCAGGTCGAGCCAGGGCGAGAGCAGGACCAGCGCCTTCGGCAGCGCGAGGCCCGCATCGCGCGCCCGCATGGCGGTGCCGAGCGCGAGCGCCCCGCCGGCGGAATCCCCCGCGAGGGCGAGCGGTACGTGCCCAGCCTCCACCAGCGCCCGGTAGGCGGTGAAGGCATCGTCGGGCGCCGCCGGAAAGCGGTGCTCGGGCGCGAGACGGTAGTCGAACCCGATGACCCGCGTGCCGCTGGCCGCCGCAAGGCGCGCCATGAGCCCGGCATGGGACCGCACCGAGCCGATCTGGAAGCCGCCGCCATGGCAATAGAGCACGGTGCGCCCTGGCGTTTCGGTCGCGTCCGCACCCTCGAAGGCGCAAGCGGGCAGGCCCGCCAAGGTGAGGGGTGTCGAGCGGGTCCCGGGCGGTGCGTCGTCCAGGAAGGTCTCGAAGCTGGCGCGGATCTCGGCGAGCGTCATGCCCGCCGCCCAGGCGGAAGTGGCGGCCGCGATGCGGGCGCGCACCCGCGCGAAGGGGGTGTCGTCCTCGGCCAAGTGGGGCGGGGGCCGGGTCATCGCCGGCCGCCGCCCGTCGTCGGAAGGAAGAAGGGCATGCCTCAGTGCGCCGCTTCAGGCCGATGCAGCACGCGCGTCGCCTTGGCCTCGTAGCGCGGCAGCGCGCCTTCCGTGTGGCATTCCACGTTCACGTTGATGCCGAGGCGCGCCTTGATCTCGCGGCGCACGTCGGCTGCCGCGTCGGCGCCGGGGCGCTGCGTGCTGCCGACGGATTCCACCGCCACCGTCATCTTGCCGATGGTGGTGGCCTCCTTGTCCACATAGATCTGCCACGCCTCCTTCGCGAGGCCGGGAATGCCGGCGATCACGTCCTCGATCTGCGAGGGGAAGACGATCACGCCCTTGAACTTAATCATGTCGTCGGTGCGGCCGATGATCCGGCCGATCTTGCGCATGCCACGACGGCCGGACGGGCAGT
This sequence comes from Hyphomicrobiales bacterium, assembly GCA_013911975.1. GTDB lineage: Bacteria > Pseudomonadota > Alphaproteobacteria > Rhizobiales > Xanthobacteraceae > Aquabacter. The sequence goes on from JACESF010000018.1 coordinate 39,639, forward strand.
CATAGGGGCGTGGGGACAGGCGCACGAGGTCTCGGGTGCGCCAGCGCACCACGGGCGAGGCTTCCTTGCGCAAGGTGGTGATGACGATCTCGCCCACCTCGCCCTCCGAGACCGGCTTCATGGTCTTGGGGTCCAGGATTTCGACGATGATGCTGTCCTCATTGAGGAGCTGCAGCTCGTCGTCCGCATGGGTGAAGGGCGTCGAAATGGCGAGGACGGGGCCGCCCGCCTCGGTGGTGCCGTAGATGTTCTGGCTCATGAAGCCGGCCGGCATCTCCGCTTCGAGCTGGGCGCGGAATTCCGCCGAGACCGACTGGCCGCCGAGAATGGCCACCTTGAGCGTCCATTCGGTGCGCGGGTCGATGCCCTGGTTCTTGGCGGCCTGCACCAGCGTCATCAGCCACAGAGGCGACATGGAGGCGACGTCATAGGCGTGGTCGCGCAGCCAGCGGGCGGCCAGCTCGCCGCGCCCGGGGCCGATGGGGAAGTTGGTGCAGCCCACGGCCGAGAAGCCGGCATCCAGCGCAGGGCCGCCGATCCACAGGCCGTAGCCGTAGCCCTGATAGGCGCGGTAGCCGGGCTGCACGCCGGCGGCGGTGAGCAGGCGGCCCATCTGGTAGGGCAGCAGGTCGTAATAGTCGCTCTTCGTCATGCCGAAGGTGACCGGCAGGCCGGTGGTGCCGGACGTGGCGACGAAGCGCTCCACCTTCTCCATGGGCACGGTGAGGAAGGGGAAGGGATAGCGGTCGCGCAGCAGCGACTTGTCCATGAGGGGCGCGTTGGCGAGGCCGTCCTCGGCGGCGAGGTCCTCCGGCTTCATGCCGGCCTGCGCGAAATGATCCTTCCAGGCGTCGCACTGCGCCAGGCGGGCGCCGAGGCCCGCGAGGCCCTCGCGCTGGATCTTCAGAATTGCGTCGCGGTCGAGCGACTCCACCTCAGGATGCTGCATCTGCCTCCCTCCCCATCCGACCGTTGGACCCGGCGGCTCTTTTGGCCGCTCGTCTATGGGCGAATTAATAGACCGAACGGATGGTCTATGTAAACGCCGATTTTGATCTGCATCAATTCCAGGGCGTGCCGGGTGCCGTGCACCGTCCGAAAAATCGGTGGGGACGCGCATGCGGAATGTCCCTGGGCTTGGCACCGGAGGGCTTCGCGACTATAGACCGAATGATCGGAAAATTTTTGCAGGTATGACGCCGTGGCGAGAACGCGCTCAGCCGAATACGACAATATTCACGATACCATACTTGAGCGGGCCGCGTCGGTATTCGCGCGGCGTGGCTATGCCGCCACTTCCATCGGCGACATCGCGGAAGCGTGCGAATGCTCCAAGTCGCGCCTGTATCATTATTTCACCTCCAAGGAGGCGATCCTATCCGACATGCTGACGTCGCATGTGGAGAATCTCCTCATGAAGTGCCGGCACACCCTCTATGGCTACCAGGACCCGGAGGAGCGCTTCCGCCAGCTCACCCGCCTGTTCCTGGAAGTCTATTCGGTCTCCCGTGACCAGCATGTGGCCCTGCTCACCTGCGCGGAATTCCTCGCCCCCGAAACCCGCAAGGTGCTGGTGGCCAAGCAGCGGGAGCTGATCGCCTATGTGCGCGACATCCTGCTCCAGCTCCGCCCCGACCTCGCCAGGGATTCCACCATGGCCCATGTGGACACCATGCTGTTCTTCGGCATGATCAACTGGACCTACACTTGGTACCACGCGGACGGCGCGGTGACGCCGGGCGAGGTGGCCGACCGCACCGTGGACCTGTTCGTGAACGGCTACGCCCATGTGGCCGGCGCAAAGCCCGCCGACGCCAATGGCGGCGAGGCTCGCCCGGCGGGCCGTCCGGCCGCCCGGCCCGAAGGCCGCGCCGCCAAGGAGTGAGGGGCCTCAGGCCGCCGGGCGCCGCATGCGCGCCACGGGGTCGAAGCCCTCTCGCGACGCCTCGTCGAGGGAAACGGCGATGCCGCCCTCCAGCATCTTCTTCGCCGCCATGTAGGTCCGGGCGTCGTTGATGGCGTCCACGGCGATCATCCGCCCGTCTCGGAAATACCAGAAGGATTGGCCCCGCTCCGAGGGGCGGCGGAGCACCGCGTCATAGCCCCGGTTGAGGCCGACGATCTGGAGCTTGGCATCATACTGGTCGGACCAGAACCACGGCACCGGCGCATAGGCGCGGGGCCGGCCCAGCATGTCGTCAGCGGCGCATTCCGCCTGGTCCACCGCATTCTGCACGCTCTCCAGCCGCGTGGGGAGGCCGTCCAGCGGGAAGGCCGCGCAATCGCCTGCCGCCCAGATGCCCGCCGCCGAGGTGCGGCCGTGCCGATCCACGAGGATGCCGTTGTCGCAGGCGATCCCGGCGGCGCGGGCGAGTTCGTCGCGCGGCAGCACGCCGATGCCCACGAGCACAGCGTCCACCTCGATGCGCGTGCCGTCGTCCAGCCGCACGGCCGCCACGGCGCCGTCGCGTGCCTCCACCTCGGCGACGCCGCGCCCCTCCAGGATGCGCACCCCGTGCCCGGCATGCAGCGCGCGGATGGCGTCCGAAGTCTGCGCGCAGGCCACGCGCTCCAGGATGCGGGGGCCCCGCTCCACCACCGTGACGGTAAGGCTCGCCCTGGCCGCCACCGCCGCCGTCTCCAGGCCCACATAGCCGCCGCCCAGCACCAGGAGGCGCCGGCCGGGGCGGATCTCGCCTGCCAGCCGGTCCACGTCCGCGAGGCTGCGCAGTTCGAATACGCCCCGCAGCCCGGTGAATACAGGCGGCAGCGGACGCGGTCGCGTGCCGGTGGCGAGCGCCAGCTTGGTCCAGCCCACCGTGCACCCGTCCACCTGGAGCGTGCGGGCGTCGGGGTCGATGGAGGTGACCGCCGTCCCCGTTACCAGTTCCACGCCCAGGTCGGCCCAGAATTCCCGCGGCCGGAGATAAAGCCGATCAACCGTCCATTCCCCTTTTAGGTAGGCCTTGGAGAGGGGCGGGCGCTGGTAGGGCGGGTGCGGCTCGTCGCCATAAAGCGTCAGCACGCCGGAATAACCGCCATCGCGCAAGTGTATGGCGAGGGAGGCGGCGGCCTGTCCGGCGCCGACGATGACGATGTGCTCCTGGCTCATGCCGCCTCTCTCCCGTTATTTACAGATCGAACGTTCTGGTTATTATAGCGCACAAATGGCGCTGGCAATCGGCTTTTCCGCCGACCCGCCGCACGCAGAACAAGGCGAGGAAACAGGGTGACGGGCATCACAGCGATCGCAATCCACCTGCCGCGCCTGCGCCTTCAGCGCGCCAGCATGGCCGCCGCCATGGACTGGCTGACGCCCCGGTCCGAGGCGCGCGGCGCGCGCAGCCTCGCCTTCTGGGACGAGGACCCCGTGACCATGGGGGTGGCCGCCGCCCGGGACTGCCTCGCGCAGGTGCCGGACGCCCGCGCCGCCGTGCGCCGCCTCGCCTTTGCCACCACAACCCCGGTCTTCGCCGAGCCGCAGCAGGCGAGCCTCCTCCATGCCGCGCTGCGCCTGCCCGAGCGGACGCTGGCGCAGGACACGGCCGGCACGCCGCGCTGCGGGCTTCTCGCCGTGCAGGCGGCCCTGGAAGGGGCGGGCCCGGCCCTGGTGGTTGCCGCCGACATGCCGGTGAGCACGCCGGGCTCGCTGGCGGAATCCCGCCACGGCGACGGCGCGGCCGCCCTTCTGGTGGGTGGCGGACCGGCGCGTCTGGCCTATCGCGGCGGCGCCAGCCTCTCCGCCCCCTTCATCGAGCGCTACCGCGCCGCCGACCGCCCCCTCGCCACCGATTGGGAGGAGCGCTGGGTGCGGGAGGAAGGGGTTCTCGACTTCGTGCCCCGCGCCATCGCCGAAGCCCTTGCCACGGCGGGCCTCGGGCCGGGCGAGGTGCAGCATCTGGTCCTGCCCTGCGTCATTCCCGGCGCGGCCAAGGCCGTGGCGCAGGCGTTGGGCCTCGCGCACGTCCGCCTCGCGTCGGGCCTCGAAGCCGAATGCGGCGATACCGGTGCCGCCCATGCCCTGGTGATGCTGGCCCGGACCATGGAGGCCATGCGGCCTGGGGAGCGCGTCGTGGTGGCGCAGTTCGGCCAGGGCGCGACCGCCCTGGTCCTGGAGGCGACCGCCGCCATTTCCGCGCATCCCCCCGGCGCTTCTGCGGCGCTCGCGGCGGGCATTCCGGAGACCAATTATTTGAAGCTCCCCGTCTTCCGGGGTCTGCTGCCCTGGGAGCGCGGCCTGCGCGGCCGCCTGCCGGTGAACGAGGCGCTGACCACGGCCTACCGCAATTCCGAGGCGCTGCTGGGCTTCGTGGGCGGGCGGAGCCCGCAGACCGGGCAGGTGCAGTTCCCGCCCTCCCGCCTCGCCGTGGCCGAAGCGGGGCATTTCGATGCGCCCCAGGAGCCCTGGCCCCTGGCGGACCTCGGCGGCACGGTGGCCACCGCCACCGCCGACCGGCTCGCCTTCTCGCGCAGCCCGCCCAATTGCTACGGCCTCGTGGACATTCCCGGCGGCGCGCGCCTGATGATGGACTTCACGGACCCCGACGCGGTGCGCCTCGCGCCCGGCGATGCGGTGCGCTTCGTCTTCCGCATCAAGGACATGGACGAGCGCACCGGTTACCGGCGCTATTTCTGGAAGGCAGTCGCGGCATCCGCGCTGCCGGCCGCGGCTTGAACGAAAGGCGACGCGCGATGGCCAGGGGAATCAAGGACAGGGTCGCCATTCTCGCCATGGGCTGCTCGCGTTTCGGCGAGCGGTGGGACGTGGGCCAGGAAGAGCTGATGGCCGAGGCCTATCTGGAGGCCCTGCGCCATGCGGGCATCGCCCCGGCCCAGATCGAGGCCGCGTGGTACTCGTCCCATTACGACGATATCGGCGCGGGCAAGGCGGGCACGCCCATGGCCCAGGCGTTGCGCCTGCCCGCCATCGGCGTCACCCGGGTGGAGAATTTCTGCGCGGGCGGCACCGAGGCGTTCCGGGGTGCGGTCTATGCGGTGGCCTCGGGCGCGGTGGACATCGCGCTCGCCATGGGGGTGGAGAAGCTCAAGGACACGGGGTTCGCGGGCCTTCCGCCCGCCTCGCGCGGCACGCTGGCGCCCATGTACCTGCCCACCCACACCAATCCGGGCAATTTCGCCCAACTCGCCCGCGCCTACGGCGCGCGGCACAACATCTCCTACGACGACCTGAAGCGGGCCATGGGGCACACCTCCATGAAGAGCCACGCCAATGCGCTGAACAACCCCAATGCCCATCTGCGCAAGGCCATCACCGTGGAGCAGGCGGTCAACGCGCCCATGGTGGCCGACCCGCTCGGCCTGTTCGACTGCTGCCCGGTCTCGGACGGCGCCGCCTGCGCCATCGTCACCACGCCGGAGATCGCCCGCAGCCTCGGCAAGGCGCCGGTGCTGGTGAAGGCGATCCAGCTCGTGGCGTCCAACGGCTGGGAGGTGCAGCAGAGCGGCTGGAACGGCGCCTATGTCCACACCGCCCGCATCGCCGCGCGCCGCGCCTACCAGGAGGCGGGGATTGCGGATCCGCGCGCCCAGGTGAGCTTCGCCGAGCTGCACGACTGCTTCTCCATCACCGAATTGGTGACGCTGGAGGATCTCGGCCTCGCCGACGAGGGCACCGCCTGGAAGCGCATGCTGGACGGAGCCTTCGATGCGGACGGCGCGCTGCCCTGCCAGGTGGATGGCGGGCTGAAATGCTTCGGCCATCCGGTCGGCGCCTCGGGCCTGCGCATGCTCTACGAATGCTGGCTGCAGCTTACCGGGCAGGCGGGCGCGCGCCAGCTCGCGAACCCCAGCCTCGCCCTCACCCACAATCTGGGCGGCGCGCCGGCCCAGAACGTGTGCTCCATCACCCTTGTCGGTGCCGCCTGACCCGACCGTGGCGGCCCGCAGACTGGCCCCGCCGCCCGGCCCGTGCCGGCGGCGGGGCTTTTTTCATTTGGCGCCACGGCAACGCGATCCCGCGCGGAGAGCCGCCTCTCCGCCATGGGGTCGACGACCATAAATATTAAATCCATAAAATTGATAGATTTTAGGTTGACCGGAGCTTGCATCGTCCGCATCATGCTGCGGAGAAGTGGTGTGGCCGAGGATGGCCCGCCGCCGAGATGTGCCGGGCGATCGAGGTTTTCGAAGCGACCGGCTTGAGCGAGGCGCAGATGACATCGATCAGTCCGCCCCGGCACCCGTGTACGAGGGGCAGTGTCGCGCAGCCCTGACGGCTGCCTGCTGCCCGTACGCGCTTCTCCCTGTCTTCCATCCGTTTTCGAGAAGGCGCCGGCCTTGCCGGCGAACGCCCTCTTATGTCCGTCGCATCCCCTTTTCCCGTCCGCGAAGGAGCCCGCCCATGACCCTGCGCATCGTCGGCTTCTCCGGCAGCACGCGCCGCCCCTCGCGCACCCGAAGCCTCGTGGAGGCGGTGGCCCAGGACCTGTCCGCCCGCCGCTCCATCGGCTTCGACCTGTACGACCTGGTGGATGCCGGCCCCGGCATCGGTGCCTTCAGCCGCGAGGCCCTGCCGCCGGAGGCGCGCGCCATCGTCGCCGCCATCGAGGAGGCGGACGCCCTCGTGGTGGGCTCGCCGGTCTACAAGGGCTCCTATACGGGCCTGTTCAAGCATGTGATCGACTTCGTGGATCCGCTGGCGCTGGCCGGCAAGCCCGTGGTCGTCACCGCCACCGGCGGGGGGCATCGCCATGCTTTGGTGGTGGAGCATCAGCTTCGCCCGCTGTTCGGCTTCTTCGCCGCCCAGACCGCGCCCACCGCCATCTATGCGAGCGACCACGATTTCACCGACGGGCTGCTCGCCGATTCCGCGGTCCGCGCCCGCGTGGCGCAGGCCGCCGCCGAGCTGGACCGCCTGCTGCCGCGCTCAGCGCCGCGCCCCGCCACCATCAAAGTCGCCTGACGGCCGGAGTTTCCCATGATCACGAAACGCCAATTCCTCGCCGGCTCGCTCGGCGCCGCCGCCCTCGCTGTCTCCGCCCGGGGCGCCTTCGCCCAGGAGGCGCCGAAGGAGTTCCGCGTGGGCTTTCAGAAGTCCAGCGGCATCCTCGCCACCGCCCGCCAGCAGCAGGCGCTGGAAAAGCGCCTGAAGCCGCTGGGCGTGGAAAACGTCAAGTGGATCGAGTTCCAGTTCGGCCCGCCGCTCCTGGAGGCGCTCGGCTCCGGCTCGGTGGACATCGGCACGGTGGGCGACACGCCGCCCATCTTCGCCCAGGCGGCGGGGGCGAACCTGCTCTATGTGGCGAGCGCCCCGGCCACCCAGAACGCCACCCTGGTCCAGAAGGACTCCCCCATCAAGACGGTGGCGGACCTGAAGGGCAAGAAGGTGGCCTTCGCGAAGGGCTCCAGCTCTCACAATTTCATCGTCCAGGCGCTGAAGAAGAACGGGCTCAGCTACACCGACATCGAGCCGGTCTTCCTGGCCCCGGCGGATGCCGCCGCCGCCTTCGCCTCCAACCGCGTGGACGCCTGGACGGTGTGGGATCCCTATTACGCCCTGGCCCAGAAGCGCCATGACGCCCGCGCCCTCGTGACCACGGCGGACGGCCTGCCGAGCCATTCCTTCTACCTCGCCAACAAGGGTCTGGTGGAGCGTTCGCCCGCCACCGTCCAGGCGGCCCTGGACGCGCTGCGCGAGGTGACGGCGTGGGCCGCCCAGCATCGCGACGAGGTGGCGAAGCTGGTCTCCGAGCTGACCGGGGTGGAGTACGAGGCGCAGAAGATCGCCACGGACCGCTACCCCATCGAGTTCAACCCGGTGACGGAAGCGGCCATCCGCCAGCAGCAGCAGATCGCCGACACCTTCCTGGAGCTGAACCTGATTCCCCGGAGAATCACGGTCGCTGACATCGTCTGGTCCCAGGCCCGCGCCTGAATTCTCCCCTGTTCGAGGAACGATCCCCATGATCCGCCTGTCCCGCATCGCCGCCGCGCTGGCGGTGGCCTTCACCGCTTTCGGCTTCACCTCCGCCGGGGCGCAGGAGGCGCCGCCCAAGGAATTCCGCATCGGCTTCCAGAAGGCGGGCCTGCCCGTCATCACCCGCCAGCAGAAGCTCATCGAGACCGCCCTCGCCCCGCAGGGCGTGAGCGTGAAGTGGGTGGAGTTCGCCGCCGGCCCGCCTTTGCTGGAGGCGCTGAATGCCGGGGCCGTGGACGTGGGCTGGACGGGTGACGCCCCGCCCATCTTCGCCCAGGCGGCGGGGGCCAATCTCGTCTATGTGGCCGCGCTCCCCTCCAACGGGGCGGGCGAGGGCATCCTCGTGCCGGCGGATTCGCCCATCAAGAGCGTGGCGGACCTGAAGGGCAAGAAGGTGGGCGTCACCAAGGGCTCCAGCGCCCACAATCTCCTGGTGGCGTCGCTGGAGCGGGCGGGCGTGCCCTTCTCCGACATCACGCCGGTCTATCTGAGCCCGGCGGATGCGGCGGCGGCCTTCGCCTCCGGCAAGATCGACGCCTGGTCCATCTGGGACCCCTTCTTCGCCATCGCCGAACTGCGCCACCAGCCGCGCGTGCTCACCACCACCAAAGACGAATTGAACGTCAACACCTACTTCCTCGCCAACAAGACCTTCGCCAACGCCCATCCCTCCACCGTGGTGAAGGCGGAAGAGGCGCTGAAGCAGAGCGCGGCCTGGGCCAATGCCAACAAGCCCGAGGTGGCCAAGGTGCTGGCCGAGGTGACGGGCGTGGACATCGCCGCCCAGACCCGCGCCGCCGACCGCCAGGTGTTCGGCATCTTCCCGCTCACCGACGCCGTCATCGCCGGCCAGCAGCAGACCGCCGACCGCTTCGCCAAGCTCGGCCTCATCCCCCGCGCCATCGTCGTGAAGGACGCGGTCTGGGTCCGTCCCCAGAGCTGAGCCCGCCCCCCTTTCCAAGGCACGTTTCCATGACCCTCGATCCCCTCAATTTCTTCTGGTTCATCCCCACCCACGGCGACGGCTCCTATCTCGGTTCCGAGACCCGCCAGCGCCCGCCGGAATTCGGCTATTTCAAGCAGGTGGCCCAGGCGGTGGACCGGCTCGGCTTCCAGGGCGTGCTGCTGCCCACGGGCCAGAGCTGCGAGGATAGCTGGATCACCGCCACCGGCCTTGCGGCGGTGACGGAGCGGCTGAAATTCCTGGTGGCGCTGCGTCCGGGCGTCACCACGCCCGCCTTCGCCGCGCGCCAGACGGCGGCCCTCGACCGGCTGAGCAACGGGCGCCTGCTGCTCAACGTGGTGGTGGGCGGCAACCCCACCGAACTGGCGGGCGACGGCGTGTTCATCGGACATGACGAGCGCTATGCCCAGGCCGCCGAATTCCTGGAGATCTGGGAGCGGCTCGTCACCGGCGAGACCGTCACCTTCGACGGGAAATACTACCGCATCGAGAGCGGCCGCCTGGACTTCACGCCCGTACAGCAGCCCCGGCCCCCGCTCTATTTCGGCGGTTCCTCCGAGGCGGGCCAGCATCTCGCCGTGGACCAGACCGACCTCTACCTCACCTGGGGCGAGCCGCCGGAAGGGGTCGCGGAGAAGATCGCCCAGGTGCGCCGCAAGGCCGCCGCGCGGGGCCGCTCCATCCGCTTCGGCATCCGCCTGCACTTCATCGTGCGCGAGACCGAGGAGGAAGCCTGGGCGGCCGCGGACAAGCTCATTAGCCGCATTTCCGACGACCAGATCGCCCGCGCCCAGGAGCGCTTCGTGAAGGAGATGGATTCGGTGGGCCAGCGCCGCATGGCGGCGCTTCATGGCGGGCGCCGCGACAAGCTGCTGGTCTCGCCCAACCTGTGGGCGGGTGTGGGCCTCGTGCGCTCCGGCGCGGGAACGGCCCTGGTGGGCACGCCCGAGCAGGTGGCCGCGCGCCTCGCCGAATACCAGGCGCTGGGCGTCGATACGGTGATCGGCTCGGGCTATCCGCACCTGGAGGAAGCCTATCGCGTGGCCGAGCTGCTGTTCCCCGCCTTGGGGCTCGGCCTCGATGCCGGGTTCAACCGCAACGTGGCCAACGAATTCTCCGTGGGCGCCCATGGCGGCTCCCGGCTGAAGGCGGCGTCATGACCGCCCTCGCCCGCTTCGCGCGGCAGAATGTCGGCTGGGCCCTGCCCATCCTGCTGCTGGCGGGATGGGAGGTGGCCGCGCGCCTCGGCGAGATCCCCAAGAACATCCTGCCCGCCCCGTCGGACGTCGCCGCCGCGCTCTGGAAGCTCACCGTCTCGGGCGAGATCTTCCGGCATATCGGCGTCTCCTCCTGGCGGGCCCTCACGGGCTTTGCCATCGGCGGGTCCATCGGCTTCGTGCTGGGGCTCGCCAACGGCCTCTCGGAGGCGAGCCGCGCGGTCTCCGATACCACGCTCCAGATGGTGCGCAACATTCCGCACCTCGCCCTCATCCCGCTGGTCATCCTGTGGTTCGGCATCGATGAGGAAGCCAAGCTCTTCCTGGTGGCGCTGGGCGTGTTCTTCCCCATCTACATCAACACGCTGCACGGCATCCGCACGGTGGACCCGCACCTCATCGAGATGGGACGGATCTACGGCATGTCGCGCCTCGCGCTGTTCGTGAAGGTGATCCTGCCCGGCGCCCTGCCCTCCATCTTCGTGGGCCTGCGCTACGCGCTCGGCATCATGTGGCTGACGCTGATCGTGGCGGAAACCATCTCGGCCTCGTCGGGCCTCGGCTACATGGCCATGCAGGCGCGCGAGTTCCTGCTCATCGAGGTGGTGGTCCTGTCCATCCTCATCTACGCGCTCCTCGGCAAGCTGGCGGACAGCGCCGCCCGCCTGCTGGAGCGCGTGTTCCTCAAATGGCACCCCGCCTTCCAGACCCAGTGAGGTGAGCCCATGACCATCGCCCTTCGCGACGCGCCATCCGCCTTCAGCCCCAATGTCCGGTTCGAGGGCGCGCCCTTCAATGCGGCGGGCCTCCGCGAGGCGGCGCCCGTCGTCGGACGGGAGGGCGGCGCGGCCTTCTCCCTCAAGGGCGTGCGCAAGGACTTCGGCCGGAAGACCGTGCTGCACGGGCTCGACCTGCGGGTGAAGGCGGGCGAGTTCGTGGCGGTCATCGGCAAGAGCGGATGCGGCAAGAGCACCCTGCTGCGGCTTCTCACCGGGCTGGAGGCGCCCAGCGCCGGCGAGATCACCTTCGAGGCGGGCGGCACCAGGGACGCGGCGCGGCTGACGCGCGTGATGTTCCAGGAACCGCGCCTGCTGCCCTGGGCGCGGGTGGCGGCCAATGTGGAGGTGGGCCTGTCCCATCTGCGCTCCAAGGCCGAGCGGCGGCAGACCGCTTTGTCCCTTCTGGCGGATGTGGGTCTGGCGGACCGGGCGGGGGAATGGCCTTCCGTCCTCTCCGGCGGCCAGCGCCAGCGGGTGGCGCTGGCGCGCGCGCTGGCCAGCCGTCCGCGCATCCTCGCCCTGGACGAGCCCCTGGGCGCGCTGGATGCGCTGACCCGCATCGAGATGCAGCAATTGCTGGAGCGCATCTGGCTCCAGCAGGGCTTCACGGCGGTTCTCGTCACCCATGACGTGGCGGAGGCGGTGGCCCTGGCCGACCGGGTGGTTCTGGTGGAGGAAGGTCGCATCGCCCTCGACCTGGACATCCCGCTGCCCCGTCCCCGTCGGCGCGGCTCGCCCGAACTGGCGCGGCTGGAAGGCACGATCCTGGAGACGCTCCTGGGCAATGCCGCCTGAGACGCGGGCGGCGTGAGCCTTCCGCGCGGGGTTTCGCCCCTGCCGGGCGGCGCCCGTGCGGGCTTCAAACGGGCGGCGGATTGGGCTAATCGGCCCTGGCGGCGGGCCTTCCGCCGCGCCTTCCCGCAGGGGCGCCGCGCCATGACCCTGAGCTTCACCGGCCTTTCCGCCTTCCCGCCGACCCCGGCCGATGCCGAAGGCATTGTCAACGTGGACGCCCTCGCCCTGCTGGTGGACCGGCTCGCCGGGACCGGGCCGACCTCCATCGGCCTCCTGGGCAGCACCGGCATCTATGCCTATCTCGACCGCGCCGAGCGCAAGCGGGCCGTGGCGGCGGCGGTGGAGGCGGCCGCCGGGCGGGTTCCGGTGATGGTCGGCATCGGCGCGCTGCGGACCTCCTGGGCCCGCGACCTCGCGCGGGATGCCGAAGCCGCCGGGGCGGCGGGCCTTCTCCTGGCGCCCGTGTCCTACACGCCGCTCACCCAGGACGAGGCGGAACAGCATTACCGCGCGGTGTCCGGCGCCACGGCGCTGCCGCTCTGCATCTACAACAATCCCGGAACCACCGGCTTCCGCTTCACCCCGGACCTGATCGGGCGGCTCGCCGCCCTGCCCCGGGTGGCCGCCATCAAGATGCCGCTTCCGGCGGACGGGGATTGCGCCGGCGAGTTGCGCACGCTGCGCGGCCTCGTGCCGGACCACTTCGCCATCGGCTATAGCGGCGACTGGGGCGCGGCGCCCGCGCTGCTGGCGGGCGCCGCGGCCTGGTATTCGGTGGTGGCGGGCCTGCTGCCCGGCCCGGCCCTGCGGCTGACCCGCGCGGCCCTCGCGGGGCAGGCGGAGGAGGCGGCGGCCCTCGATGCCGCCTTCGCGCCGCTCTGGGCGCTGTTCCGCGCCCATGGCAGCCTGCGCGTCATGTATCTGGTGGCGGACCGGCTGGGCCTTCCGGTGGGCGATCCGCCGCTGCCGCTGCGGCGGCCGGGGGCGGACGTGACGCGGGAGGTGGAGGCGGCGCTGGACCGGCTCTCGGCTCTCTGAGGCCCTCTCAGGCGGGCAGAAGCCGCGCCGCGAGCGAGGCCGCCAGCGCCAGCATGACGACGCCCACCAGCGCGTCCAGCACACGCCACGCGGCGGGGCGGGTGAAGACCGGCTGCAGCAGCCGGGCGCCGTAGCCCAGGGCGGCGAACCAGGTGAAGCTGGCGGTGGCGGCGCCCGCCACGAAGGCGGGGCGCAGCGCGTCGGGCTGGGCGGAGCCCGCGGCCCCCATCAGGAGCACCGTGTCCAGGTAGACATGGGGATTGAGCAGGGTGAAGCCGGCGGTGGCCGCGAGCGCGCGGGCCAGCGTCACACCGCCCTGGCCCTCGATCACCATGGCCTCGCCCGAAGCGAGCCGGCGCAGCGCCGTGACGCCGTGCCAGCCGAGAAAGGCCGCGCCCCCGGCCGCGAGCAGCGCGGTGAGCTGCGGGACGGCCGCGAGGACGGTGCCCGCGCCCCACACGCCCGCCAGGATCAGGAGTGCGTCGGCCAGCCCGCAGAACAGCACGATGGGCCCCACATGCTCGCGCCGCAGCCCTTGGCGCAGCACGAACAGGTTCTGGGCGCCGATGGCCATGATGAGTGCCGCCGAGAGCAGGAAGCCGGTGGCGAAGGACAGGAGGAGGTCGGTCATGCCTCCGTCCTGCGCGCCGCTATCGATAAAGGAAAACTTGTTCTTCTAAACAAGATGAAGCTAAGCTTCATTCATGCTCGACTATGCGTCCCTGTCCGCCGTCGCCGCCGTGGTGCGGGAAGGCACGTTCGAGCGGGCCGCGTCCGCGCTCGGCATCACGCCGTCCGCCGTCTCCCAGCGGGTGCGCGGGCTGGAGGAACGGCTGGGCGCCATCCTCATCGTGCGCGGGGCGCCCTGTACGCCCACGGAACTGGGGCGCACGCTCTGTGCCCATCTCGACCGGGTTCGGTTGCTGGAGCATGACCTCGCCCCCGTCCTCGGCCCCGCCGCCGGGGCGGCCCCCCACCTGACCCTGCGCGTGGCGGTGAATGCCGACAGCCTCGCCACCTGGTTCCCCGGCGCGGCGGCCGCCTTCGCGCGGGCGGGAGGGGCCTGCCTCGATCTGGCGCTGGACGACGAGGCCCACACCGCCGAGCGCCTGCGCACCGGGGAGGTGCTGGCGGCCGTCAGCGCCGATCGAGATCCCGTGCAGGGATGCCGGACCCTTCCCCTGGGATCGCTGCGCTATGCCGCCTGCGCGAGCCCGGATTTCCACGCGCGCCATTTCGCCGGGGGCGTCGATGCACTGGCCCTCGGCCGCGCGCCGCACCTGCGCTTCGACCGCCGCGACCAACTCCAGGCGCGCTGGGCGCGGGAGGCGCACGACGTGGCGCTCGCAGGCCCCGTCCATTGGGTGCCCTCGGCCCAGGGCTTTCTCGACATGGCGCTGGCGGGGGTTGGCTGGGGCCTCCAACCTCTGGCCCTGGCGGCGCCGCTTCTGGCGGCCGGGCGCCTCGTGGAATTGGCGCCGGGGCACCGTGTGGACGTGGCGCTGTACTGGACCTTCGCCCGCCTGCACGCGACGCCCCTGCGCCGCCTGAGGGAGGCGGTGCGCGCCGCCGCGCGGGCGGCGCTGGCGTGATCGCCTACCGGGCGCCCGCCGCCTCCGCCGCGCCGAACTTCTCCCGGTAGTCCTGCGGGCTCACGCCGAGCCGCCGCCGGAAGGCCCGGCGCATGCGCTCCTCGTCCACGAAGCCGCAGCGCGTGGCGATTTCCTTGATGCTCTGCCGGGTTTCCTCCAGCGCGCGGCGCGCCGCGTCCACCCGCAATTCCTCCACCACCTTGGCCGGGGTGCGGCCGGTGCGGGCGGCATAGAGGCGCGCGAAGGTGCGCGGGCTCATGGAGGCCCGCTCCGCCAGGGTTTCCACCCGCAGGTCGTCGGCGAGATGGTCGCCGATCCAGCGGTGCAGCGCCTCGAAGTCGCCGTCGTCCGCCTCCTGAAGGGCGAGGGGCACGCTGAACTGGGTCTGGCCCCCGGCGCGCTTAAGGAAGACCACGAGGCGCTTCGCCACGCGGATCGCCTCCGCATGGCCGCGATCGTCCTCGATGAGGGCCAGCGCCAGGTCGATCCCGGCCGTGACGCCCGCCGACGTCCAGACCGGGCCGTCCCGCTCATAGATCGCGTCCGGCGAGACGGTGAGGCCGGGATACCGGTCCTGGAGCAGCTTGCAGGAGCCCCAATGGGTCACGACCCGCCGCCCTTCCAGCAGGCCCGCGGCGGCGAGCACGAAGGTGCCGGTGCAAACCGAGCATATCCGGCGGGCGCGTGTCGCGCAGGCGGACAGCCAGTCCAGCAGCCCCCGCTCGGCCGCCGCCTCGTGGACGCCGGGGCCGCCGACCACCACCAAGGTGTCCACCTCGTCGAGGGCACCGAGCGGCTGGGTCATCAACTCCAGGCCGGACGAAGTGCGCACCAGCCCTCCGGTGACCGAGGCGACCGTGAGCCGGTACGGCGGAGGCTCCCGGCCCGCCGTCTCGCAGGACAGCTCGAAGGCCGCAAGCGGGCCCGAGAGGTCGAGCAGCAGCGCCTTGGGAAACACCACGAAGACCACGTGACGCTGAGGCACGCGACACTCCCTCCGGCAGTCGGGGATGTGGCAGGAAAGGAGGGTAGAATGTCGTTTCCGCCTGCTCGTGTCATGCACAAAATCGCCTTCAGAAAAGACGGAGGCGTCCTTGAGCAAAGCAAATTTGGAAATCGGTCTGCTGTTCTTCCCGGGGATGACGCAGCTCGATGTAACCGGGCCTTTTGAAGTCCTGGCGCGTCTTCCTGGCGTGCGGATGCATCTGCTTTGGAAGCGGATCGAACCCATCACGAGCGATGTCGGCCTCACCCTGATGCCGACCACCACTTTCGCGGACTGCCCGGACCTCGACGTCATCTGCGTCGGCGGCGGGCCGGGCCAGATGGCGCTCATGGATGACCAGGAGGTGCTGGACTTCGTGGCCAAGGCGGGCGCGCGGGCGCGCTACGTGACCTCGGTCTGCGCGGGCTGCTTCATCCTGGCGGGCGCGGGCCTCTTGGACGGCTACCGCTCCGCCTGCCACTGGCTGTCCCGCGACCAGCTCTCCGTCCTCGGGGCGATCCCGGTGGCCGAGCGGATCGTGGTGGACCGCAACCGCATCTCCGGCGGCGGCGTGACGGCGGGCATCGACTTCGCCTTCCAGCTCGCGGCAGAACTGTGCGGCGATGACGTGGCCCAGCGCCTCCAGCTCATGCTGGAATACGATCCCAAGCCGCCCTTCGACATTTCCGAGACGACCGCTCCGCCCGAAATGCTGGCGCAGATCCGGGCCGCTGCGCGTCCGCTGCTGGAGGAGCGCCTGCGCTCCAGCCAGCGCGCGGTCGCGCGGCTGCGCGGCGGCCAAGCGGGAGCCGCGTGATGGCGCCGCGGATCTCGCGCACCGAGGCGGACGGCCAGAGCATCTATCGGTTCGAGGATCCCGCCAGCGCCCTTTCCGGCGCCGTCGTGGTGGATTCGCTGGCGCTCGGCCCGGCCACGGGCGGATGCCGCTTCTGGCACTACGAGGACGAGGCGAGCCTGCTCGCCGACGCCCGCCGCCTCGCGCGCGGCATGAGCTACAAGAACGCCATGGCGGGGCTCCCGCTGGGCGGCGGCAAGTCCGTCATCCGCCGCCCCGCCGGGCCGTTCGACCGGGAGGCGCTGTTCAGCGCCTTCGGGCAGGTGCTGGACGCGCTGAAGGGCGAATATCTCGCCGCCGAGGACGTGGGCACCACCACCGCCGACATGGCGGTGGCGCGCGCGCAGACCCCCTTCGTCCTCGGGCTTCCGGCGCACGGCGAGAAGGCGGGAGGCGATCCCTCGCCCTGGACCGCGCTCGGCGTATTCCTCTGCATCGAGCATGTTCTGGCCCGCCGGGAAATCCCGCTCGCCGGAAGCCGCATTGCCGTTCAGGGACTGGGCAATGTGGGCCGCGACCTCTGCCGCCGCCTGCATGCGGCGGGCGCGCGCCTGGTGGTGGCCGATGTCCATGCGGACGCGGTCGCGCGGCTGCTTGCCGAGGTGCCGGCGGATGTGATGGCGCCGGACGCGATCCATCGCGCCGTGGCTGATCTCTACGCGCCCTGCGCGCTCGGCGCGGGGCTGAACGCGCGGACCATTCCGGACATGGCGGCGCCGCTCGTGGCGGGGGCCGCGAACAACCAGCTTGAGACGCCCGAGGACGGCGAGCGCCTGCAGGGCCGGGGCATCCTTTATGTGCCCGATTACGTGGCCAATGCGGGGGGCATCATCAATGTGGCGGCGGAGTATCTGGGGGATGACGCGCTGGCGGTCGGCGAGCGGGTCGGCCGGATTCCGGCGCGGCTTGCGGGCGTCCTGGACCGGGCCGAGGCGTCGGGGACGCCGCCCGTCCGGGTGGCCGACGCCATGGCGCGCGAGCTGATCGCCGCCGCGTCCCTCCCGTCCATGCGCAGCGCCGGATAGCAGGCCGCGCGAACCGATCGCGCACCCTGCCGTCCATGGCAGGAAACGAGGGAAAACGGCCATTGTAGGCGATCGCCACGGAGCGCAAGCTTCGGTGGAAGACCAGAGGACGGCCCGCACTTTCATCGCGTCGCGGGCCGTCTTCCAAACCATCCAAGAAGCCGCAAAGCGGCTCGCAGGGGAACCACTTCAATGATGCAGGACCGGACCATGCCGCACCGGAGACGCTTTCGCACACTCCTTGCTTCCGCCGCCGGCGCGCTGGGCGCGCTGGCCCTGACGGCGGGAATAGCCGCCGCCGACATTTCCGACGGCGTCATCAAGATCGGCGTCATCAACGACCAGTCCGGCCCGCTCTCCGACCTGTCCGGCCGGGGATCCGTGGTGGCCGCGAAGCTGGCCGTGGAAGACTTCAAGAAGATCGACCCGAACGTGAAGGTCGAGCTTCTGGTGGCGGACCACCAGAACAAGCCGGACGTGGGCGCGCAGGTGGTGCGCCGCTGGTTCGGCGCCGACGGCGTCGACATGGTGGTGGACGTCGGCAATTCGGCGGTGGCGCTGGCCATCCAGGCCATCGGCAAGGAGAAGAACAAGCCGGTCATCTATTCGGCGGTGGGCACGGTGGAGATCACCGGCAAGCAGTGCGCCCCCACCGGCCTCGCCTGGCTGCACGACAATTACAATCTCGTCGCCGGTCCCATCCGCAAGCTGGTGGGGCAGGGGCAGGACAAGTGGTACTTCATCGCCGCCGACTATGCGTTCGGGCGCAACATGGTGGCGGAATCCGAACGCATGCTGAATTCCGTGGGCGGCAAGTCCATGGGCGCGGTGTTCCATCCGCTCGGCACGGGCGACTATTCCTCCTTCCTGCTGCAGGCCCAGAGCTCGGGCGCGAAGGTGGTGGCGTTCGCCAACGCGGGCGAGCAGCTCGTCTCCTCCATCAAGCAGTGGAACGAGTTCAACATGGGCGCCGGCCAGACGCCGGTGGCGCTCCTCATGTTCCTCACCGACGTGCACGGCATGGGCCCGGAAATGGCCAAGGGGCTGACCACGGTCACGGCCTGGTACTGGGACCTGAACGACGACACGCGGGCCTTCGCCAAGCGCTTCTACGCGGAGCACAAGGCCATGCCCACGGCGCCCCAGGCCGCCGTCTATTCCGCCGTCTTCCACTATCTGAAGGCCGCCGCCGCCATTAAGTCCGACGACACCGACAAGGTGCTGGAGAAGATGCGCGCGACCCCCGTGGACGACTTCTACGCGCCCGGCGCGAAGCTCCGCGCCGACAACAAGCTCGTGCACGATTTCTACCTCGTGCAGGTGAAGGAGCCCAAGCAGGTGAAGCAGCCCTGGGCCTATTACGAGGTGCTGGAAAAGATCCCCGCGGACGTCGCCTACCGTCCCCTTAGCGAGAGCGAATGCCCGCTGGTGGCCAAGGCGAAATAGCCCGCGCAACCCGACACCGGAACCTTCGGCGGCTTCCTCCGGTCCTTCGGGCCCCGGGAGCCGCCGCTTTTTCGCCCGCCCCGGAGCCGACCGTGCCGCAGCCTCAGTACGACCATCTCATCAAGGGCGGCCGCATCCTCGATCCCGCCACGGGCCGCGACGAGACGGCGGACGTGGGCATCGCCGGGGGCGTGATCGCGCGCATCGGCGACATTCCCACCCGCGAGGGCGCCCGCGTGATCGACGCCTCGGGACGGGTGGTCTGCCCCGGCTTCATCGACATCCACGCCCATGGGCAGTCGGTGGCCGCCGACTGGATGCAGGCGTTCGACGGCGTGACCACGACCCTGGAGCTGGAAGTGGGCGTGCTGCCCGTGGAGGCCTGGTATGCCCGGCAGGAACGGGCCGGGCGCGCGCTCCATTACGGCGCGGCGGCGAGCTGGATCTTCGCGCGCAAGCAGGTGATGGCCGGCATGGCGCCGGACCCCGCCAAGCATTCCATGGAGATGATGGGGGAGGGGGCGGACGATCGCGGCGGGTGGTCGAGCGGCATCGCGAATGACGCGCAGGTGGCGGACATCGTCGCGATCCTCGCGCAGGGCCTGCGCGCCGGCGGCATCGGGATCGGCATCGCCCACGGCTACGCGCCGGGCGCGGGCATCAAGGAAATGACCCGGGTCTGCGACCTCGCGGCCGGCCGGGGCGTGCCGACCTTCACCCATATCGGCTTCATGGCCAATGCAGACCCGCGCAGTTCCGAAGACTCCTATGTCCGCATCATCGGCCTCGCCGCCGCCACTGGTGCGCACATGCATATCTGCCACCTCAATTCCACCTCGCTCCAGGACATCCGGCGGTGCCGGCACCTGATCGAGCAGGCGCAGGCGCGCGGGCTTCCCGTGACGGTTGAGGCCTATCCCTACGGGACCGGCTCCACCGTAGTCTCGGCCAGCTTCTTTGCGGCGCCGGACTTTCCCGAGCGCACCGGCACCGGCTACGGCAGCATCGAGCTGATCCATTCGCGCCGCCACATGCGCGACCGCGATGACCTGCTGTCCGCCAGCGGCGCGGATCCCGCCGCGCTCGTGGCCTGGCATTTCCTCGACACGGCCCATGACGCGGCCCAGCAGGACCTGCTGGACCTGTCGGTGCTCTATCCCGGCGGCACCATCGCCTCAGACGCCATGCCCTGGGTGGAGCCCGACGGGGCCCTCTATGGAGGGACGGAGTGGCCGCTGCCCGAGCGCCTGTCCTCCCACCCCCGGTCGGCGGCCACCTTCACCAAGTTCATCGGCGAGTATCACCGCGCGCGCGGCCGGATCGGCCTCATGGAGGCGGTTGCCAAATGCACCATCCTGCCCGCCCGTGTGATCGAGGGCTGCGTGCCCGCCATGCGCCGGAAGGCGCGCCTCCAGGAGGGGTGCGACGCGGACGTGATCGTGTTCGATCCCGCCCGGATCGCGGGCGCGGCAAGCTTCGAGCGGATGACGGCCCCTGCGATCGGCGTGGAGGCGGTGCTGGTGGGCGGTGTCCCGCTCATCCTGGACGGCGTGCTCGACACGCAAGCCCGCCCCGGCCGCGCGCTGCGGGGCGCAGGCCATCCCGATGAATGACGGCGCCGTCCCGTCCGCCCCCGTGCCGGTGGTGCTGGTGGCGGGCGGCCTCGGCGCGGGCAAGACGAGCCTGATCAACGCCGTGCTGCGCGCCGACCACGGGATGGCGCTGGCCGTGGTGGTGAACGATTTCGGCGCCATCAATATCGACGAGGCGATCCTCTCCGCCACGGGCCTGCCGGTCTACGGGCTGAAGAACGGCTGCATCTGCTGCTCGCTCCAGGGCGACCTGCTGCGCACGCTGCGCCTGCTCCTGTCCGTGGGACGGCCTCTCGACGGCATCCTCATCGAGGCGAGCGGTGTCTCCGACCCGCGCGGTATCCTGGAGGCGCTGTGCGATCCCGTGCTCCGGGCTTCGGTGCGGCTCGACGCGGTGGTGGGCGTGGTGGACGCGCAGGCGCACGATGCCTCCGACGACCTGTGGCGCGCCCAGGTGCGCGCCGCCGACATGGTGGTCCTGTCCAAGACCGGCGCGGCCGATGCGGACGGGCTCGCGCGGCTGCGCGAGACGCTGGCCTCCATGGGCAAGGCCCTGGTGGTGACGGCCGACGCGGCGGGCGGCGTCCCGCCGGACCTGCTGTTCGGCGGCCGCATCCGGCGCCTGGCAGCCGAGGACGCCACCGGCGGCGCGCCGATCCGGGACGAGCGCTTCCTGCGGCTCGACTGGACCTCCCCGGCGCCCCTCTTGCTGCCGCGCTTCCAGGCGGCCATCGAGGCATTGGCGCCGCAGCTCGCCCGGGCCAAGGGCTTCCTCGCCTTCGTCGAACGCCCGGGGGACGCCTTCCTGTTCCAGATGGTGGGCCGCCGCGCGAGCCTGGAGCCGGTCCGCCGCCCGGTGCAGGGCGCCGAGCTGGTGCTCATCGGCCCGCGGACGCAGTTCGATCCCGCGCGCGCCGCCGCAGTGCTGGACGCGGTGCGGGCCGCAGGGGGCGGCGATCCCCAGGGAAGCAGGCATGGCTGACATCGCGATTCTCGGCGCGGGCATGGTGGGGATCACCACCGCCCTCGCCCTCCAGGAGCGGGGCCATGCCTGCGTGGTCATCGACCGCGCGCCGCCGGGCAGGGAGACCAGCTACGGCAATGCCGGGATCATCCAGGCGGAGGCGGTGGAGCCCTATGCGCTGCCCTCAAACCCGCTCGACATGCTGGCCCTGGCGCTGGGCCGGAAAAACGCCGTGTCGCTCCATTGGACGGCATTGAAGCAGGCGCCCGCGCTCGCCGCCTATTGGCGCACCTCGCTGCCCGGGCGGCTCGCCACGGTCATTCCCCTCTGGGCTGATCTGGTGCGCGAGGCGGTGCCGCGCCATGCGGCCCTCGTGGCGGCGGCGGGCGCGGAGGACCTGATCCGCAGGGACGGCTATTGGGAGGCCCACGGCACCGACGCCGGCCTTGCCGCCGCGCTTGGGGAGGCCGAGCGGCGCAGGCGGCACTACGGCCTGGACTTCACGCCGATGGACCGGGCCGCGCTCGCGCGCGCCGAGCCCTCTTTGTCGCGGTCCCTCGCGGGCGCGATCCACTGGACCGCGCCCTGGACCTGCCGCGCGCCGGGAGAATTGGTGGGCGCCTATGCCCGGCTGTTCGAGCAGCGCGGCGGCCGTGTCGTGACCGGAGAGGCCCGTTCGCTCCGCCAGGCGGGCGCGGGCTGGGAGGTGGCGGGCGAGAGCGTGGAGCGGGTGGTGGTGGCCCTCGGACCCTGGGCGCCGGACCTGCTCGCCCCGCTCGGCTACCGCGTGCCCATGGTGCGCAAGCGGGGCTACCACCGACATTATTTGGGCGCCCACGGGCTGAGCCGCCCCCTGCTCCTGGTGGATCATTCGGTGGTGCTGTCGCCCATGCGCCAGGGCCTGCGGATCGCCACGGCGGCAGAACTCTCCGCCGCCGCGCCCAAGGACGATCCCCGCCAGCTCGCACGGGGCGAGGCGGCGGCGCGCACGCTGCTGCAGATCGGATTGCCCGTGGAGGAGACGCCCTGGTCCGGGACGCGCCCGTGCCTGCCGGGCATGCTGCCTTTGGTGTGCCCGGCGAAGCGGCACCACGGCCTCTGGTTCCATTTCGGCCACGGCCACCAGGGCTTCACCCTGGGGCCCGTGACCGCCGCGCGGCTTGCGCGGGCCATGGACGGCGACGTCGCCGCCGTCGCGGGGCTCGACCGCGGTGTCGCGTAGCACGTCAGCCCAGGCGGGCGGCGGCCTGCCGGGCCAGCTCCAGCCGGTGCGCCTTTGCCGTCTTCATCCGTTCCTGGAGCAAGGCGAGGATCGCCGGCGGCGCGGTTTCCGGCGACCCCGCATTGAAAGGCGGGGCGGGATTGTATTCCAGGCGCAGCTGGATGGCCTCGGCGGCCGGGCGGTCCACCAGCTCGGCGATGACCGTGAGGCCGAGATCGATGCCCGCCGTGATGCCGCCGCCGGTGATGCGGTTGCCGTCGATGCAGACCCGCTCGCGGGAGACCGTGACGCCGAAGATGGGCAGCGCCTCCACGGCGCTCCAATGGGTGGCGGCGGTGTAGCCCTTCAGCAGGCCTGCCGCCGCGAGCACCAGCGAGCCCGTGCAGACCGAGGTCACAAAGGTGGCGCCGGCCGCCTGGGCCCGCAGGAAGTCCAGCACCTCGGCGTCGCCCATCAATTCGTCCGTGCCGTAGCCGCCGGGCACGCAGATCACGTCCAGTTGCGGGCAGTCGGCGAAGCTGGTGGTGGGGGTGACGGACAGGACGGTGTCGCTCGGCACCGGCTCGGTGGTCTTCCACACCAGATGGACCTCTGCACCCGCGAGGCTTGAAAACACCTGGAGCGGCCCGGTCATGTCGAGCTGGGTGATGCGCGGGAAGACGAGGAAACCGAACTTCAGGGGCTTGGGCATTCTGGGGCCTTTTCATCCGACCTTGACCGGCCGAGCATGCCATGGTGCCATTTCAGCGGAAATGTCTCACTTCCCTCGTTTACGGACGCGCCCATGATCGGCATCCTGGTGTTCCCGGATTTCCAGCTCCTGGATGCCTCCGGCCCGGCGTCCGTGTTCGAGATCGCGCGGCGCTTCGTGTCGAGCGCGCCCCAGGTGCGGATGATCGCCACCCAGGCGGGGCCGGTGCGCTCCTCCTGCGGGGTGGAGGTTCTGGCATCGAGCCTGCGGGCGGCGGGCGGCGTGACGACGCTCATCGTCGCCGGGGGCATGGGCGTCGACGCGGCCACCGATTGCCGCACCACGCTCGCCTTCGTGCGCCGCCTCGCCCGGCGCGGCGTGCGGGTGGCGAGCGTGTGTTCCGGCGCCTATGTGCTGGCGGCGGCGGGGCTGCTGGATGGGCGCAAGGCCACCACCCATTGGTGCCGTACCCAGGATTTCGTCTCGCGCTATCCCAAGGTGAAGCTCGATCCCGACCGCATCTTCCTGCAGGAGGGCAATGTGTGGACCTCCGCCGGCATCACGGCGGGCATCGACCTCGCGCTCGCCATCGCCGCCGAGGATCACGGCGACGCGGTGGCGAAGGACATCGCCTGCCAGCTCGTCCTCTACCATCGCCGCTCCGGGGGCCAGTCCCAGTTCTCCTCCCTGCTGGAGTTGAAGACGCCCAACGGCCGCTTCGGCCCTCTCCTGAGCTGGGTGCGGGAGCATCTGGACCAGCCGCTCACGGTGGAGATGCTCGCCGACCGGGCGGGGCTGAGCCCGCGCCACTTCGCCCGCGCCTTCACGTCGGAGACCGGCGCCACCCCGTCCAAGGCCATCGAGCGGCTGCGGCTGGAAGTGGCACGCGAGCAGGTGCAGTCCTCGGGCGAACCCATCGAGCGGGTGGCGGAACGGACCGGCTTCGGAGACCCGGAGCGCATGCGCCGGGCCTTCGTGCGGGCCTTCGGCCAGCCGCCGCAAGGGATGCGGCGGGCGGTCCGCCGGAGCTAGGGGCGGGCGGGCGCGGCGTTTATGGGCGCGGGGCCGCGCGCCAGCCGCAGGATGGCGTAGCCGCACAGGCCCGCCACGAGGGATCCGGCGAGGATGCCGTACTTCACCCGCACCTGCATGGCCGGGTCCTCGAAGGCCAGCATGCCGATGAACAGGCTCATGGTGAAGCCAATGCCGCACAGGAAGGCGATGCCCAGCATCTGCGACCAGGAGGCATGCGCCGAAAGGTCCGAGAGGCGGCCCCGCACCATCAGCGCGACGGCGCCGAAAATCCCGATTACCTTGCCAAACAGAAGCCCGGCGGCGACGCCCACGGACAAGGTGTCCGTCAGCACCGCCGGGGTGAGCGAGGCGAACGAGACGCCCGCATTGGCGAAGCCGAAGATGGGCAGGATGATGAAGGCCACGGGGCCCTGGAGCCCGTGCTCCAGGCGGTGGAGCGGGGAGGAATGGGCCGGCGCCTCGGGCTTCCCGGGCGTCAGGCGGATGGGGATGGTGAGCGCCAGCAGCACGCCGGCCACGGTGGCATGCACGCCCGAGAGCAGAACCAGCAGCCAGAGCACCGCGCCCAGCGCAAGATAGACCGTCAGCCGGCCGTAATTGATGGCATTGAGGCCCGCCAGCGCGGCGAGGACGACGGCGGCACCCAGGAGCGCCTGGAAATTGATGTCGTAGGTATAGAACAGCGCGATGATGATGACCGCGCCGAGATCGTCGATGATGGCGAGCGCGGTGAGGAACACCTTCAGCGAGACCGGCACGCGCGAGCCCAGCAGCGAGAGCACCCCCAGCGCGAACGCGATGTCGGTGGCGGCGGGGATCGCCCAGCCGCGCAGCGCCGCCGGGTCGGACAGGTTGAAGGCCACATAGACGAGGCCGGGCACCACCATGCCCCCGACCGCCGCCACCCCGGGCAGGGTCCGCCGCCCCCAGGTGGAGAGCTGGCCGTCCAGCATCTCGCGCTTGATCTCCAGCCCCACCAGCAGGAAGAACAGCGCCATCAGCGCGTCATTGACCCAATGCTCCACGCTGAGCGGCCCCACATAGGCGCGCAGCGTGGCGAAATAGGCCGGGGCGAGGGGCGAGTTGGCCAGCAGGATGGCGGCCAGGGCCGCCGCCATGAGCACGAGGCCGCCCGCGGATTCATTCTGGAGGAAGGCGCGGAGCATGGAGGCAGGGCGGCGCGCGGGGGTCGGGGCGCTCATCACAGCACGCCCCGGCAGGCGGCGGCGCGGGAGGGATGAGAACCGGGG
>JACESF010000019.1 GCA_013911975.1 Hyphomicrobiales bacterium
CTCTGGGCCAGGGCCGGGGCGGGAAGCCCCGCCGCGAAAAGGCCGGCGCCCAGCGCCACGGCGGCGAGGAGCGCGGCCGAGGCGGCGCGGCGACGGCCGAGGCGCGCCAGACCGCCCGCCAGGAACAGCACCGCCAGCGCGTCCAGCAGCAGCAGCAGCATGGCGGCCATCAGGATCGGCCCGCGCAGGTCGCGCGGCTCCCCGGCGCGCAGCGGCTCCACCCGTCCGCCCAGCGCCGAGAGGTCGAGGGGCACGAGGCGGTCGGAGGGCAGGAGGGCGTTGAGCGCCACCATTCCGTCCGGCGGCCCGTAGAAGCCGGGGGGATGCTCGGCGCCCGCGCGGCCGCCATAGCCGGAGGGCAGCGGGCGCGCGAAGGGGCCGGCGGGTTCGAAGGCGCCGAAGCCGTTCAGCAGGCGATTGGGGGGCAGGCTCGCCTGGGTGGCGGGCGAAGGCGAGCCGGCGGCCGGCGCCTCTTGGGCGAGGGCGGCCGTGTCGGCAAGGGCGATCACACGGCGCAACATCTCCACGAATGTGCCAGAAAGCGGCAGGTTCGACCAGGAGGTGTCGGCGGTGACGTGGAACAGGACGAGGCTGCCCCGTCCGCGCCGCGTGCCGGTGACGAGCGGCGTCCCGTCCGCAAGCGCCCCCCAGGTGCGCTCGCCCAGCGCCCCGTCCGGCTCGGCCAGCACCTGCCGGGTCACGGTCACGTCATTGGGCAGGGGCACGTCGTAGAACGGTCCGTCGGCGGTGAGGCTGCCCAGCGCCTGGGGCGTTTCCCAGGAGAGCGAGCCGCCCAGCACCCGCCCGCCGCGCCGCAGGCGCACGGGCAGGAGATCGTCCTGCGCATTGGCGAGGCGCGGCCCCGCGAAGCGCACGAGGACGCCGCCGTCCTCCACGTATTTCTGGAGCCTCTGGCGCGTCGCGGCGGGAATGGTCCCGACGTCGGTCAGCACGATCACCGGCACCCGCTGGTCGATGAAGCGGTTGATGGCCTCGCTCGGCGCGCCGCCCTCGCCGAGCCGCACGTCCGCGAACGGGGCGAGGGCGCGGGAGAGATAATAGGTGGGGGCGAGCAGCGGCTGTCCGGTGTCCGTGGAGGCGCCCGAGACGAGACCCACCGCGCGGCGGCGCCACCTCTTGTCCAGCAGCTGGACGGCGCCCGCGGACGCCTCCCCGGAAATTTCCAGCCGGGCGATTTCGTTGCGCAGCTCCACCGGAATGTCGAACCGCGCGTCCGCCTCGGTGGCGCCGGGGGCGAAGGCGAAGGCGGCGGTGCCGAGCGGCAGGCCCTTCAGGTCGCGCGCGTCCACATGGCCCGCGCGGGCGGCGCCCGTGTCGGGGCGCAGCACCTTCACGGTGAGCGCGTCGGCGGCATTGTCCGGCGCCGCCAGCGCCAGCGGCGTCGCGAGCCCGCCCGAGAGCACCACCGGCGGGGCGGCGGGCTTCAGCGCCGCAAGGGCATCCGCGAGGGCGGGGGCATCCTTCAGGTCGGTGCCGTCGCTCAGGAACACGAGCCCTGCCTGGGGCTCGGCGGCCAGATGCCGCGCGGCGAGGTCCAGCGCCTCCTTCCGGTCGGGCACATAGGGAACGGGCTTCAGGGAGCGCAGCCGGTCGCGCGCCTGCGCGGGCAGGAGGAGCGAGACCTCCTTGGGCACGTCGCCGGTGGGAATGAGCGCGACGCCGCGCCCCGCGCCCTCGGCCTCCACCACGAGGCCGGTGGCGGTCTCCATCCGCGCCTCCCAGGTGGACGCGGCCGCCCAGCCCTGGTCGATGAGCAGAACCAGCGGCCCGCTCGGGCCGGGCGTGGCGGCGGGCGGGTTCCAGATGGGACCGGCGGCGGCGAAGATCACCAGCGCCGCCAGCAGCAGGCGCAGCACGGTGAGCCACCAGGGGGTGCGCGCCGCGCTCTCCTCCTTGGGGGGAATGTCCAGAAGCAGGCCGGTGGGCGGAAACACCACTTCGCGGGGCTTGGGGGGAACCACGCGCAGCAGGAACCACAGAAGCGGCAGCGCCAGGAACGCGGTGAGGATGAGCGGCGTCGCGAAGCCGAGCGGAAGCCCCATCATTGAGCGGCCTCCTTCACGGGGATGGCGGCCGCGCCGGCACCCATGCGGGCGTGCAGGGAAAGCAGCAATTCGCTGGCCGGCCGGTCCGTGCGGTGGACGGTGAAGCCCCAGCCCATGCGCTGCGCCTCCTGGCGCATGGCGGCGCGATGGTCGGCGAGGCGGGTCTGATAGTCCGCGCGCCACGTTTCCGCGCGGCCCACGGTGAGGGCGGGCGCCTGGCCCGGCGCGCGGAATTCCACGCGCCCGGAGAAGGGAAAGGCCTCCTCGGACGGATCGACGATCTGCACCACATGGCCGTGGGCGCCGGTGCCCGCCAGCCGCGCGATGGCCTCGCACACCTCGGCGGTGGGGCGGAAGAAGTCTCCGAGAAGCACGATCTCGGACAGGGGCGAGGGCGCGAAGCGCGGCGGTAGCGCGGGCGGATCTGCGGCATGCATCACCGCCTCCGCCATGCGCTCCACGATGCGGCGCGAGGCGGAGGGGCGCATCAGGTCGGGAATGCCCACCCGCTCGCCGCCCTTCACCAGAAGCTCGGCCAGCGCGAAGGCGATCACCAGCCCCCGCTCCAGCTTGGGCGGGTTTTTGCCCGAGGCATAGTCCATGGAGGCGGAGAGGTTCGGCCAGATCCACACCGTGTGGGCGGCCTCCCATTCGCGCTCGCGCACATAGAGATGGTCGTCCCGGGCCGAGCGGCGCCAGTCCACGCGGGCGGCGGGCTCGCCGTCCACGAAGCGGCGGTATTGCCAGAAATTCTCGCCCGTCCCCACGCGGCGGCGGCCGTGCAGGCCGTGCTGCACGCTGGAGGCGATGCGCCGGGCCTCCAGCACCAGCCGGGGCATGGCGGCGGCGAGCGCGGCGGATTGCCGGGTCGCGCTGTCCCGGGTCGCGCTGTCGAGCGTCAGGCGGGCCTCGTCCACCATGTCCGCCTCAGCCGAGCCGGACCGCGAGGCGCCGGATCAGGCCGGAGACGCTCTCGCCTT
Organism: Hyphomicrobiales bacterium; assembly: GCA_013911975.1. Classification (GTDB taxonomy): domain Bacteria; phylum Pseudomonadota; class Alphaproteobacteria; order Rhizobiales; family Xanthobacteraceae; genus Aquabacter. Next base: position 3,047 of record JACESF010000019.1, read on the forward strand.
CCGCCCGCGCGGCGAAGGTCAGCGCCATGCGGTGCTTGAGAACGGGTTCGGCGAGCGCCGCGACATCGTCCAGCGAGGGGGCGTAGCGCCCGTCCAGCAGCGCGCGGGCGCGCACCGCCAGCATCAGGGCCTGGCTGGCGCGGGGGCCCGGCCCCCAGGCGATGAGGCGCGCTTCCGGCCCCTCGCCGCCGGGGCGGGCGGAGCGCACCAGGGTGAGGATCGCTTCCACCACCGATTCCCCCACCGGCAGGCGGCGCACCAGGCGCTGGGCAGCCAGCAGGTCCTCCACGCTCAGGGTGGCGCGGGGGCGCGTCTCCTCGGCGCCGGTGGTGTCGAACAGGATGCGCCGCTCCGCGTCGCGGTCCGGATAATCGACGTCGATCTCCATGAGGAAGCGGTCGAGCTGCGCCTCGGGGAGCGGATAGGTGCCTTCCTGCTCCAGCGGATTCTGGGTGGCGAGCACGTGGAAGGGCTTGGGCAGATCGTGGCGCTCGCCGGCCACCGTCACATGATATTCCTGCATGGCCTGCAGCAGGGCCGACTGGGTGCGCGGGCTCGCGCGGTTGATCTCGTCGGCCATCAGGAGCTGGGCGAAGACCGGGCCGCGGATGAAGCGGAAGGCGCGCCGCCCGTCGGCGCTTTCCTCCAGCACCTCGGCGCCCAGGATGTCGGAGGGCATCAAATCGGGCGTGAACTGCACGCGGCGGGCGTCGAGGCCGAGCACCGTGCCCATGGTCTCCACCAGCTTGGTCTTGGCGAGGCCGGGTACGCCCACGAGCAGCGCATGTCCGCCCGCCAGGATGGTGATGAGCGCCCGGTCCACCACCACCTCTTGCCCGAAGATGACGGCGCCGATGGCGGCGCGGGCCGCCGCGATGCTGGCCGCGGCCGTCTCCGCATTGCGGACGATCATCTGGTCGAGGTCGAAGGTTTCGCTCTGGGCCGACATGCACATCTCCCTTGGGAGCCCGACGCTGCCGCCGAAAGACGGCAAGACGAGGTCCGACCGGACCATGCAAGAAACACCGCATGGAGCCGGAAGAGCAGCTTACGCTATGTTCGGGGTGCGTCGACACGCCCGAATGCCTATCTCAGAGGCTGTACGCTCAACTCCTTGCGAGGTTCGAACCGTGGCTGAAGGCGAGACCGACGGGAAATCCGGCGCTCCGGGCGCGGGGCGGCTGGAGGGTCTCATGGCCGCCGCTTCCGCGGCGGGCGGGCGCGGTCCGGCTCCGGTGGAGCTGTGGAACCCGCCCGATTGCGGGGATCTCGACATGCGCATCGCCCGCGATGGCACCTGGTTCTACGGCGGCACCCCCATCGGCCGGCCCGCCTTGGTGCGGCTGTTCGCATCCGTCCTGACCCGGGAGGGCGAGCGATTCGTGCTGAAGACGCCCGCGGAGAAGGTGGGCATCCGGGTGGACGACGCCCCCTTCCTGGCCGTTGACATGGCGCGGGAGGAGGCGGAGGGAGGGGACGTCCTCGTGTTCCGCACCAATCTCGATGAGGTTGTGCGGTGCGGGGAGGGGCACGACCTGCGCTTCGCACCGGGGGAAGGCGAGGGGGAGGTGGTGCCCTATCTGCACGTGCGGCGCGGCCTGGAGGCGCGCCTGACACGGGCGGTGTTCATGGAACTGGCGGACGCGGGAGAGGTGCGCGCGGTGGAGGGGCGGCCCATGTTCGGGGTGGCCTCGGCCGGGCGCTTCTATCCCATGATGCCCGCCGCGCAATTGGAGATGTCATGAGCGAGGCCGTCGTCGCCAGCCCGCTGGAGGATTTTCTGGCCCGCGCCCGGCGCGGCCTGCGGCGGGCGCCGCCCACCAGCTTCTCCCGGGCGCGCATCGAGGACGTCAACGGCGATCACGCTTTGGCCCCGGAGCCCGCCCTCGACGTGTTCGACCAGGAGCCGCGCCACGCGGCGGTGCTGGTGCCCGTGGTGGCGCGGCCGGAGCCGACAGTGCTGTTCACGCTGCGTGCCACCACCTTGTCCAACCATGCGGGCCAGATCTCCTTCCCCGGCGGCCGGATGGACCCGGAGGACAAGGACGAGGTGGCCACCGCCCTGCGCGAGGCCTGGGAGGAGATCGGCCTCGGACCGCAGAGCATCGAGCCGCTCGGCTTCCTGGACGGCTACCTCTCCAGCACCGGCTTCTGGATCACGCCGGTCGTGGCCCGCGTGACGCCGGACTACGCGCTCTCCCTCAATCCGGCGGAGGTGCAGGAGGCGTTCGAGGTGCCGCTGGCCTTCCTCATGTCGCCGGAGAGCTTCGAGCGCCATGCCGCCGAGCGCAACGGCGTCATGCGCCACTTCTATGCCATGCCCTACGAGGACCGCTTCATCTGGGGCGCCACGGCGGGCATGCTGCGCAACATGTATGAGCGGATGTACGCGGCATGATCCGGACCATCCTCATCGAGGCGGCTCTCTTCCTCGCGCCGTTCGTCTTCTATTCGGTGATCCTCCTGGCGACGCGCGGCTCGCTGGTGCCGGCCAATTGGTCAGCCCGGGCGGTGGGCGTGTGTGCGCTGCTCGCGGTGGCGTTCATGGCGCTCGGCCTCGCCATGTTCGAAGGGGAGGCGAGCGCCCCGCCCGGCAGCCGCTACGTGCCTGCCGAGATGCGCGACGGCGTCTTCCGCCCCGGCCATTACGAATGAGCGATCCCTTCCTGCCCTTCCTGGCGGACCCGCGCCTTGGGCGCGTGCTCGACGCCTTGAACGGGGCGGGGGAGGAGACGCGGGCGGTGGGCGGGGCGGTGCGCAACGCGCTGCTCGGCCTGCCCGTGAACGACGTGGACCTCGCCACCACGGCCCTTCCGGCCGAGACCATCCGCCGGGCGGAGGCGGCGGGGCTGAAGGCGGTGCCCACGGGCCTCGCCCACGGCACCGTCACCGTGGTGGCGGACGGCACGCCCTTCGAGGTCACGACCCTGCGGGAGGACGTGGAGACGGACGGACGCCACGCGGTGGTGCGGTTCGGGCGGGACTGGGCGCGGGACGCGGCGCGGCGCGACTTCACCATGAACGCCCTGTTCGCCACGCAGGCGGGCGAGGTGATCGACCTCGTGGGCGGCCGCGCGGATCTTGCCGCCCGCAAGGTCCGGTTCATCGGCGACCCGGAAGGACGCATCCGCGAGGATTACCTGCGCATCCTGCGCCTGTTCCGGTTCCATGCGGCCTATGGGGCGGGCGAGGTGGACCCGCCCGCCTTGTCCGCCGCCATCCGCTGCCGGGAGGGGCTCGCGGGCCTCTCGCGGGAGCGGGTGGGCGCGGAGATGCTGAAGCTGCTCGGCGCCGTGCGGGCGCCGTCCGTCCTGCGCTGCATGAGCGACGCGGGCCTTCTGGTGCCGGTGCTCGGCGGCGTGCCCGCGCTCGGCGCCATCGAGCGGCTGGCGGAGATGGAGCGGGCGCTGGGCCGGGCGCCGGACGCGCTGCTGCGCCTGGGCGCGCTGGCGGTTCGCATCGCGGAGGATGCCGACCGGCTGCATGAGCGCCTGCGCCTCTCCAACGCCGCGCACCAGCGGCTGCGGAGCATGGCGCGGCCGGGCATCGACCTGCCGATGACGGAGCGCGCGCTGCGGGTTCAGCTCTATGAAATGGGCGCAGGCGAAGTGGTGGATCGCGCGCTTCTGGCGGCCGCCCGGAACGGGGAGCCGGCCGCGCTTGATGCGCTTCGGGACCTGATCGCGACGGCCCAGGCGTGGGTGCCGCCGACCTTCCCGGTCCGCGCCCGCCATTTGCAGGCGCTTGGCATGGAAGCGGGCCCCGCCCTCGGGCAGGCCCTGGCCCGGGCGAAGCAGGCGTGGATCGCGGCGGACTTTCCGGACGGCGAGGCGGTGGCGCTCGATCTCGCCCGGCGCGCTTGCGCGGCATCCGAGGGGTAGGGCGAAGGAAACGGCGGACAAGGCGAGGCAACCCCGCCCGGTCCACCGCCGGATTGCGCACCAACCGCCCGATCCGACACCGGCCATCAGGCCGGCGCCGGGACGCGGCAAGGGTCAGTGGGCCTCTTCTTCGTCCTCGTCCTCGTCCTCGTCTTCGTCCTCTTCTTCGTCGAGGTCGAACTCTTCGAGCTCAAGGGTGTCCAGGGCGACGGCCGGGATCTTCTGCGTGCGGAATTCCGAGATCTCCTCGGCGAACCACACCACTTCCACCAGATCGCCGTCCACGGCGATCACGGTCAAGGCGGGGCTGCCGGACTTCAGTTGGACGATCTCACCCGGTGCAATGGCCATTGCGTCGTCTCCTCGCAGAGCGCAGCGCGCCGGACCCGGTCACCGGGCCCGCGCGCGCCGTCTCCCGCAGGGATTAGCCGCCTTGCGTGACAGGCTGATCACATCTTGGGCAGACAGATCAGGGCGTTGCGGCCGCCGTCACCTTGAAGTTGCGCACCAGCGACAGGGGATCGGCGGCGATCAGGTCCATGGCCTTCACGTCGCCGAGGGGCGTCAGGGTCAGGGTGAGGGTGCCGGGCTTCTCCACGAAGGCGGCCAGCGTCTCTCCCAGCGTTCCCGCCTCGGGATAGAGCGGGGTCAGCTCCCGCGCATGGGCGCGGATCTGCGCCACCAGTTCTACGCGCAAGGCTTCCGGCGTGGTGGCCTCCCCGGCGGCCCGCTCCTTCAGGACCATCTCGGCGATGCCGAGATTGGTCAGCACCAGCTTGGCCGGGCCCACCGCGATCTGCTGGGCGGCGGCGAGGGCGGCGATGGGGTCCTCGAACGCCTCGGGGCGCACCTGGGTGAGGGTGATGTCGATATCCACGGCGAGCGCATTCTCGATGCGGGTCGCGCCGGGGGAGAGGCGCAGCGTGCGCGCGGCGGGATCGAAGGCGAGCACCGTGTCGAAGCCGAGCGTCGCCTCGCGGGCGCCGGCCGCCGCAAGATAGGAGAAGGGCGCGCCGTCCGCCTCATTGATGGGGCCGGTGATGCCGCTGCCCGAGAGCGCGATGCGCGTCGGGACGAGGCCGATGAACTGGCCCCATTCCATCCGCAGCGCGCCGATGGCCACGGGGGTGTCCGCGTCGGTGACGGAGGCGCGCAGTCCTGAAAGCTCGACGCCCTCCAACGCGCGGAACAGGGCGAGCGCGCTGTCCAGGGTGGGCGCCGCCTCGTCGGCGGAGGCGCGGGCGGACAATTCCAGGACCGGCAGGAGATTGAGCCCGCGCAGCGTGAGCTTCTCCAGGCTGAACGGCTTCTCGCCCTCCGCCTCGCCGGTCAGGGCCTCCACCTCGAAGCGGTCGAGGCGGCCGTCCTTCTGGTTGGTGAGGCGCAGGAGGGCGAAGCCCGCCTTGCCGGTGGACTCGGTGACGCTCACGTCCTTCAGGCTGATCTCGGAAAAGCCGATGGCCCGGACGATCTCGCCCGAAGCCTCCATCAGGCTGCGCGTGTCGGCCTCGTTGAGCGGCGGCTGCTTCTGGCTCAGCGCCTGGAGTTCGTCCAGCCGGGCGAGGGACAGGCGCGCCGGGTCGAGGGCGAGGCCGCGCGCCTCCAGGGTGCGCACCGCCATGGTGGAGGCGTCGGCGCGGGTGAGGCTGTAGCCGCGCGCGGTCACCTGCTCATAGATGGTGGCGAGGCCCGGCTTCGGGTTCGGCTCCAGAAGGGCACGCAGCGGCGCGGTGTCGATGCCCGAGAAGCCGAGGCCGTCCACCCGGCCCTTCACCGCCAGCTCCGGCGCATTGGCCGGGGCGACGATCTCGAAGGTCATGGCGGCGAAGCCGGCGCGCGCGATGCGGCCCGCGTCCAGCGTCTCGAACACCACGTCCTTGTAGGTGGCATGGGTGGCGGTCCCGTCGGACCCGGCAGCGTCGATGCGCACCACCGCTTCCGGCAGGGTGAGGCGCTCGGCGCGCGTCGCCGCGAGCTGGCGGAGCACGAGCCGCAGGGCCACATGGTCGCGGCCCTCCTGGGGCAGCAGCGTGTCGGGCCCCTCATAGCCTTCGAGCTTCGCGCGCGGCACGCGATAGCGTGCTCCGGCCCGACCGGCGGTGGCGGGGATTTCCACCAGCACGTCGCTCGCCTCGATGGTGCGCACCGCGATGCGCCCGCCGGACGGGGTGGACAGGCCCGCCGCGACAATGCGGCCCACCCGGATGGACGCGCCGTCCGGCTCGCGGATGGAGATGTCGGGGATGTCGAGCGTCTTGGCGAACAGGTCGAAGCCCACCGGCCCGTGGCGGGCGTCGCGGCCCGAGGCACGCAGCCCCTGGAACACCGCCTCGACCTCGGACTGCGCCCGCATGCGGGCATAGGTGGAGACGCCCCAGAAGCCGCCTCCGGCGAGGAGGATCAGCGCAACGAGGCCGATGAGGAACTTCTTCATGGGGTCATCTCCGGTGCCGCATCGCTCCCGCCCTGGCCCGCACCCTGCCCCGGCCGGGCGGGAAGCTCAACCGCGCCCGCGCGGCTGCGTCGCCAAAGCTGTGGCCAAGCCATGCGCAGAAAGGATGACAGCACTACGTCCTGCCGCTACCGTGCGCCCCCGTTTCGCGGTAATGCCAAGCCCGGTCGCATTTCATGGCCGAGGCGGCCAATCAAGGTTGGGGGAGGGACATGGCGTCGAACATGTCGAACATTTCCGAGGATCTGAAGTCCGGCGCGCTGGTTTACCACCGGCTGCCGCGTCCCGGAAAGCTGGAGATCCAGGCGACCAAGCCGCTCGGCAACCAGCGTGATCTTGCCCTTGCCTATTCCCCCGGCGTCGCCGCCGCCTGCGAGGCCATCGTGGCCGACCCGCTCCAGGCCGCCGAGCTGACGACCCGCGCGAATCTCGTGGCCGTGGTCTCCAACGGCACCGCCGTGCTCGGCCTCGGCAATATCGGCCCGCTGGCCTCCAAGCCGGTGATGGAGGGCAAGGCCGTCCTCTTCAAGAAGTTCGCCGGCATCGACGTGTTCGACATCGAGGTGGCGGCCACCGAGGTGGACCATGTGGTCGAGACGGTGGCGGCGCTGGAGCCCACCTTCGGCGGCATCAACCTCGAGGATATCAAGGCGCCGGAATGCTTCGAGATCGAGAAGCGCCTGCGCCAGCGCATGAAGATCCCGGTCTTCCACGACGACCAGCACGGCACCGCCATCATCGTGGGCGCCGCCGTGCGCAACGCGCTGGAGATCGGCAACCGCAAGATCGAGGACCTGAAGATCGTCGCCTCGGGCGCGGGCGCGGCGGCCATCGCCTGCCTCAACCTGCTGGTGAAGCTCGGTGCCAAGCGCGAGAACATCTGGGTCTGCGACATCGAGGGCGTGGTCTATGAGGGCCGCGAGACCCTGATGGACCCCTACAAGTCCGTCTATGCCCAGAAGACCGACGCCCGCACCCTCGGCGAGGTCATCGAGGGCGCGCACATCTTCCTCGGCGTGTCCGCCGGCGGCGTGCTGAAGCCGGACATGGTGAAGCGCATGGCCGACCGCCCGCTGATCCTGGCGCTCGCCAACCCCAATCCCGAGATCATGCCGGAAGAGGCCCGCGCCGCGCGCCCCGACGCCATGATCTGCACCGGCCGCTCGGACTTCCCGAACCAGGTCAACAACGTCCTGTGCTTCCCCTACATCTTCCGGGGCGCGCTGGACGTGGGCGCCACGGACATCAATTCGGAAATGAAGATGGCGGCGGTGGAAGCCATCGCCGCGCTCGCGCGCGAGACGCCCTCCGACGTGGTGGCCCGCGCCTATGGTGGCGAGACCCGCGCTTTCGGGGCGGATTCCATCATTCCCTCGCCGTTCGACCCGCGCCTCATCCTGCGCATCGCGCCGGCCGTGGCGAAGGCGGCCATGGAGACCGGCGTCGCGACCCGGCCCATCGCCGATTTCGACGCCTATGTGGACCAGCTCGATCATTTCGTCTTCCGGTCCGGCTTCATCATGCGCCCCCTGTTCCAGCAGGCGAAGCAGGACAAGAAGCGCGTGATCTATGCCGAGGGCGAGGACGAGCGCGTGCTGCGCGCGGTCCAGGCCGTGGTGGAGGAGGGCATCGCCCGTCCCATCCTGGTGGCCCGTCCCAATGTGCTGGAAGCCCGCCTGCAGCGCTTCGGCCTGTCGATCCGCCGCGACGTGGACTTCGACGTCATCAATCCCGAGGACGACCCGCGCTACCGCGACTTCGTGCGCTCCTATGTGGAGATCGCCGGCCGCCGCGGCGTGACGCCGGATGCCGCGCGCACCCTGGTGCGCACCAGCGCCACCGTCATTTCCGCTCTGGCCGTGCGCAAGGGCGAGGCGGACGCGCTGCTGTGCGGCATCGAGGGCCGCTTCTCGCGCCACCTGCGCCATGTGCGCGACATCATCGGCCTCGCGCCGGGCGTGCGGGAACTGGCGGCGCTCTCGCTGCTCATCACCCCCAAGGGCAATTTCTTCCTCTGCGACACGCAGGTGCAGACCGAGCCCACGCCCGCGGACCTCGCGGAAATGACCATCCTCGCGGCGGCGCATGTGAAGCGGTTCGGCATCGAGCCGCGCGTCGCGCTGCTGTCCCACTCCAATTTCGGCAGCTTCGACAGCGTCTGCGCCCGGCGGATCCGGTCCGCGCTGGACATCCTGCGCGAGCGGGTGCCCGAGATGGAAGTGGACGGCGAGATGCAGGCCGACACGGCGCTGCTGGAAGACATCCGCGAGCGCATCTATCCGCACTCGCGCCTCAAGGGCGCGGCGAACGTGCTGGTGATGCCCGATCTCGATGCGGCCGACATCGCCTACAACATGATCAAGGTGCTGGGCGATGCGCTGCCGGTGGGGCCCATCCTCATGGGCACCGCCCATCCCGCGCATATCCTGGGGCCGACGGTGACGGCGCGCGGCATCGTCAACATGACGGCGGTCGCCGTGGTGGAAGCGCAGGGCAAGCTCTGATCCTGTCCCCGGAGGAGGCGCGCGGCGCCTCCTCTCGCGGCGGCGGGCGCCGTCGCTTCAGCCGTCGCCCCAGCGGCGCGGGCGGTAGAAGGTGTGCACGCCGATCTTGTCCAGCTTGCGCATCTCGGCGATCCAGTTCGGGCGCACCCAATAGGCGTGGTAATGGGTGGCGCGGCCGACGCTTTCGAGCCAGAGCTTCCCGTCCAGCATGTCGGACGAGATCTGTTTCGCCTGGACCCACATGTCCGGCTCGCGGATCACGTCCTTCACATTGTCGCAGGCGAAGGTGAACTGGCAGGCCAGATGCCGGTGGGCGTTCTGGTAGACCGCCTTGCACACGTCATTGGGATAATAGCCGGAGAACACCCGGTTGATGATCACCTGGGCAACGGCGATCTGGCCGCGCTTCGGCTCGCCCCGGCTCTCGAAATAGATGGCCTCCGCGAGGCATTTCTCGGCGCGCGCCCTTGCCGGGCCCTCCAGCGACAGGCGCAGGGCGGGAGAGGGGAAGATGCCGTCCGTCTCGGCATCGTCCGGCGGCGGCGGGGGCGCCGCGGGAAGGGGCATGATGGTGATGCCCTCGGGCAGGGCGGCATATTCCAGCGCCAGATGCAGCATGCCCACCGTCTCCGCATTGAAGATCATGGCGGGGTCGCGATAGAGCGGCTGGGCCTGCGGGTCCGCGTCGAACAGGATGCCCGCCCCCATGTCCGGGCGCGTCACCTCGGACAGGTCCAGGAGGCCGGAGGGAGCGGGCCGTGCCGTGGGAGGGGCCAGGGCGTCGCCCGGCAGGTCCGCGCTGCCGAAGTCCGGGCCGAACAAAGGCGGCTCGGGCTCGTCGGCGAGCGCGGCATGGCGCGTCTCCTCGTCGATGCCCGGCAGGCTCATCACCATGTCCAGCGCCAGTTCCAGATAGGCGAGGTCCGCCGCCGGGCTCGGCCCGAACACTGCGGGCGCCTCGGCGAGGTCGGGGGTGACGGCGGGGACCGCCGCCAGAACCAAAGGCGCGGGATGGGCGAAGGCGCCCTCGCCGCCGGCTTCCACCGGCGTGGCGGCCTCGGTGAGGCCCGGGGCGGGCCATTCGAGGGTGGCGACGCGCAGCGCCCGGGCGGGGCCGCCCAGGAGCGGGGGCTGGGTGCGCTCGGCGGCGGTCCGGGAGAGGAAGGCATCGGACGGCAGCGTCTGCGCCAGGGCCGGCAGCGGGCCGAGCACCGCGGCGAGGACGAAGGCCGGCCACAGGCCGGAGAGACGGACAGCCATGGCAGCGCCTTCAACGCGGCGGCGGCCGGAACGCGGCCGCCTGCGAGGCCCGGCCTTGCGCCCCGCAGGGGACGCGCCGGGCGCTCCGGGATGTTCGAGCGTCGGGCATCCCGGCGAGGTCAGCGCCCCGAGAACGGGGCCCCCATGGGACATCCGGCCCCATGGTTTTCGCGCATTAAGCTTACGGGGAGGTTAAACGGGCCGCGATCTCGGCCTCGCGGGCGAAGGGGCCGGACGCGCCCGTCTCGATGGCCCGGGCGCGCCGCAGGCCGTCGGTGCCGAACCGCACCCGCACCGCCTCTTCCACCCAGCGCCCCTCCTGCTCGGCCCGGCGCGCGGCGCCGCGCCCCGTTGCTGCGAGATGGGCGCGGTGGCCGTCCACGGCGGCGGCGAAATCCTCCAGCCCCTCGCCGGTGGTGGCCGACAGGCGGATGACGGGAACCCGCCAGTCCGCCACCCCGCCCGCCAACGAGAGGGCGCCGCTCACGTCGGCGGCGGCGCGGCGCGCGGCCTCCGCCATGTCCGCCTTGGTGACGACGATCACGTCCGGCAGCTCCATGACGCCCGCCTTCATGAATTGCAGGCTGTCGCCGGAGGCGGGCTGGATGCACAGGACCACGGTGTCCGCCACGAGGTCGATGTCCGCCTCCGATTGGCCGACGCCCACGGTCTCCACGATCAGCAGGTCATAGATGGCGCGCAGCAGCACGACGGCGGCCACCGCGTCGTCCGAGAGGCCGCCCAGCCGGTCGCGGGCCGCCATGGAGCGCACGAAGACCTGCCGGTCCTCCGGGTCGGTCTGGATGCGCGCGCGGTCGCCCAGCAGCGCGCCGCCGGTGCGGCGGGAGGAGGGGTCCACCGCCAGCACGGCGACGCTCCGCCCCTCGGCGCGGGCGCGCCGCACCAGGGCGTTGGTGAGGGTGGACTTGCCGACGCCGGGCGGGCCGGTGAGGCCGAGTACATGGGCGCGCGCGGCCCGGGCCGCCGCGTCCAGCAGCGCCACCATATGGGCCTGCCCGCGATGGGATTCGATGGCGGCGAGGGTCTGGGCCACCAGCCTTTTGCCGCCGGAGCGCAGCTCGGCGAGGCTCGGAAGCGCGCGGCGGGCGGTGCTGGCGGGAATCGGCGCGGAAAGGGGCTGCGGCATGGCACAGGCGTAGCACGTCCCGTGCCACGGAATGAAGGCGCCGGAGATGGGCGTGCAGGCCGCAGGCAGGGCGGCGGGACATGAAGACGCCGGCATGAAGACGCCGGAATGAAAAAGGCGTCGGCTTGCGCCGACGCCTTTCCACTGACCGGAACCGTGCGGGGGAACGAAACCGATCAATAGACCAGTGAAAAGACCATCGAGCGAAGCGGGGGAGCCTCCGATGCTCTCTTCGAGGATGCCACCTTGGATAGAGGAGCACCCCTCAAATTGTTGATTAATTCATACCAAGGCCAACATGAACGGAAGATGAGCAAGAACGTGGGCGGGGCAATTTTCGATGGTATTATATTAATATCACCTGCGGTCAGAACCAGAATTTTTTCCGTGGGATCTCGCCGGGACACTGCATAAGTCCAATAGATCAAATGGTTTTTTGCGGCGTGATAAAGCTGTTGAAATCCGCATGTGCCGTCATCGCGCCTTCACAAGGCCGTGCGCGCGGAAGGGGCAGGGGCGGCCCGGAAAATGGGCGGCGGTCTCAGGCCGTCTGGGACGGTCCATCGGGCATTCAACCTGTGCGTGCGTGATGGCTTTGGATGCAAGGCATTTGGTGGGCCTTTGCGGGCAAGGCTCCGCCGCGCTCGCCGGGCGGATGCGCGCACCAGGGAGGCGGCGGCGTCTGCGTGAGGAATCAACCTGACGGGTGAATCCGTCTCCAAAATATCTGATAGAGAGCGATGCACGCTCCCCCTCGAAGCCCATCCATGCTTCGAGGGGGAGCGATCGGACTTCAGGAACAGACCCCATGAGCGAACCCAATCCCTTCGGCGGGCGCATCACCCACCTGACCCCGCAGGACGTCCAGGCGGGCCTTGAGGACGGAACCATCCTGCTGGTGGACGTGCGCGAGCCGGACGAGATCGCCGCCGAGCGCATCCCGGGCGCCGTTGCCTTCGCCCTCAGCACCTTCGATGCGTCCCTTTTGCCGGATCCCGGTGAGAAGCAACTGGTGTTCTCCTGCCGCTCGGGCCAGCGCTCGCAGCGCGCCGCCGCCATGGCCCAGGCCGCGGGGCTCGACTATGCGCAGCATATGCAGGGCGGCATCCTCGGCTGGAAGAGTGCCGGATTTCCCACCGAGCGGGGCTGAGACGCCGCGCGTCCCGTCCCGGCTCAGGGATTGGTGAAGGTCAGGCTCACCCGCGTGCCGGGATGGCCGGGCGCGAAGCTCAGCGTGGCGCCGAGCTTCGCCGCCATGGCCCGGACGATCCGGTTGCCGAGGCCGGACGTGGCGGATTCCAGCGTCTCGGGAAGGCCCACGCCGTCATCCTCCACCCGCAGCAGGATGTGCTCCTCCTGCGGGTGCAGCGCGATGCGCACCGGGCCGCTTCCGCCGGGATAGGCATATTTCGAGGCGTTGATCACCAGTTCGGTGACGATCACGCCGATGGCCACCGCCCGGTCGGGATCGATGGCGAGCGGGGCGGCGTCCACCGACAGGGCGATGCCCGCCTGGCCGTTGCGCGCGGAGACCTGAAGGTCTTCCACCAGCGACATCAGATATTGGTCGAGGGCCACGCTGCCCACCTGCTCGGAGGTGTAGAGGCGCCGATGCACCTGCGCCACCGCCGCGACCCGCCCGCGCGCCGCGTTCAGCGCCTCTTCCACTTCCGGGTTGCGCGTGGCGGCTGCCTGGACGTGGAGCATGGACATGATGATCTGGAGCGAATTGCCCACGCGGTGGTTCATCTCGCGCAGCAGCAGCGCGCGCTCGGCGGCCAGCGCCTCGAACCGGTCGCGGGCGGCGCGGATCTCCTGCTCGGCCGCCTCGTGGGCCTTGCGGATGCGCACGTTCTGGATCGCGCCGTCGAGCGCCGAGCGCAGAAGCTCGATGAAGTCGCCCTGGACTTCCTTGATGACATAGTCGGCCGCGCCCGCCTTCAGGGCGGCGACGGCAATGCGGCTTTCCTGGGTGCCGGTGACGTAGACCACCGGCGGGGGATCGGCGAGGGCGCGGATGGCGGCCAGCGTCTCCAGCCCGTCCTGGCCGGGCATGAAATGGTCCAGCGCCACGGCCTGGATGTCGCCCTGCTCCAGCAGGGCGAGACCCTCCGGCCCGCTGGTCGCCAGCGCCACGTCGTAGCCCATGCGGGCGAGCTTGCGCCGCACCAGGCGCCCGAGGCCGGGATCGTCGTCGATATAGAGCACGCGCACGCCCGCCTCCGACGTCCCGGCGTCGGGCGGGGTCTCCAGGGGGGCGGACTCGCCTCTGTCGGGCACCATTGCAGCTATTTCGCCTCGGGCACCTGGATGACGGAGAAGAACAGGCCGAGCTGGCGGATGGCGTTGGCGAAATTCTCGTAATTCACCGGCTTGGTGACATAGACGTTGGCGCCGAGGTCATAGCAGCGCTGGATCTCGGTCTTGTCGTCGGTGGTGGTCAGCACCACGACCGGGGAGCGCTTCAGGTGCTCGTTCTCCTTGATGCGCTTCAGGATCTCGACGCCCGTCATGTCCGGGAGGTTGAGATCGAGCAGCACGAGGAGCGCGCGTCCCGCGTTCACCGCGCCGGTGCCGTCGGGGCCGAACAGGTGCGCGAGCGCGGTGGTGCCGTCCTTGAACCCGACGATGTCGTTCAGGACGCCGGCGCGCCGGATGTTCTTCTCGATGAGGCGCGCATGGCCCTCGTCGTCCTCGATCATGACAATGGTGACGTGGCTGACCATCTCACTCATCCCCCTTGTGGTGGACCGCCAGGGTCTTCGGCAGCGTCACCTTGAATGTCGTTCCCTGGCCCAGCTCGGATTCGAGCAGCACCGATCCGCCGAGGCGTCGCACCAGGGTGCGCACATGGGCGAGCCCGATGCCTTCGCCGGGCCGGTCCTGGGGGCCGGAGCGGCGAAACAGCTCGAACACGCGCCCCCGGTCCCGCTGGTCGATGCCGCGCCCGTTGTCCGTGACGCTGAACGTGACATAGGCGGAGGTTTCCACCGCCTTGACTTCAATGCGGCCCGGTACGTCGGTCCGCAAGTACTTGACGGCGTTGTCGATCAGATTGGTGAAAATCTGCTCCAGCGCCAGCCGGTCGGAGACGATGGCGGGCAGGGCGCCGATCTCGATCCGCGCATCGCGTTCGATGAGCTGGTGGGCGACCGTCGCGGCGATGCTGTCCACGAGCGCGCGCATGTCCACGGACACCGGCTGCAGCTCCGCCCGGCCCTGGCGCGACAGGTCGAGGATGGCCTTGATGAGCCGGTCCATCTTGATGATGGACGCCTTGATGAAGCCGAATGCCTCGTCGAAATCCTTGGCGAGATCCTGGTCCTGCGCGGTGTCCGTGTCGCCCGCCCGTGTGCGCAGCGCCTCCAGCCGGTGGAACAGATCGGTGCGCAATTCCTCTAGCTCGCTGGTGAAGCCCATGATGTTCACCAGCGGCGAACGCAGGTCGTGGCTCACGATATAGGCGAAGGCCTGGATTTCCTGGTTGGCTTCCTGGAGGTCGGCGGTGCGCTCCTCCACCCGCTTCTCCAGGTCTTCGTTGATGACCGAGAGGGCCGCGTGCGCCTGGCGCAGCGCGCGGGCATTACGCTGGGACAGGTGCACCGAGACCGCCGCCACCGTGATGATGGCGACCACACCGAACAGGTTCACATAGAGAAGCCAGTTCGCGGACAGAGCGGCGGAGGCGGTGCGCACCTTCAGAAGGCGCGCCTCTTCCGCCTTCATGTTCTGAACGGTCTGGCCGAGGGTGCGCATCACCTCCTCGCCCTCGTCCGTCATCACCACCTTCAGCGCCTCGTCCCACTGGCCCTGAAGCCCCAGGTCCACGGTGCGCTGCATCTCCTGCATCTTCTGGTTCGCCATGGCCGAGATGGTCTCGACCGTGGCCAACTGCTTCGGATTGTCGGCGATGAGGGCACGCAACTGCTCGATGCCCGGCCCCAGCGAGGTGGCGGACGTGGTGAAGAGCCGGAGATAATTGGCATCGCGGGTCAGGAGAAAGCCGCGCTGGGCGCTTTCCGCGCGGCGCAGGAAAAGCTGCACCGACGAGAGGGTGTTCTCCACCTCCAGCGTGTGCGCCACCTCGGCGGCGTCGTTCCGCGCCTGGTTCACCAGCCAGATGGAGGCGCCGCTGATGGCGATCAGCAGCGCGAAGCCGACCGAAAGCAGCGCCGGCTGGCCGAGGAGGGCGTACCAGGGCCTTTGGGACGAGAGGCGGCTGACCATGCGGCGGCAGGGCTCCGGCGGTACGAAATCACGGCGGACATCTCCGGCGGGCACCTTCGGACGAAGCGCCCGCCGGAGGCTAATGGAGAGTGTCCGCCCCTGACTGAACAACATTCCAGTAGAGCGCAAGCAAAAAAACCACCAATAAAGGCATAGCTGTAGCTTGTCGGCGCGCCCGGAACGCGCTTGGATAGAGAGATAGAATTTCTACCGTTGGAGTATCATGCAGGCACAGGAACGCGAGCCGCGCGCGCACGGCCCCTCGCACGGCGCGGAGAGCGAGGAAACCGTCGCCTTCCTCAAGGCCTTCGGCATCCCCGAGATCGTCGAGGTCCTCCTTCCCGACACCAGCGGCGTGCTGCGCGGAAAATGGATTCCCGGCAGCGCCATGAGCAAGGTGTGGAAGAGCGGCGTGCCCATTCCGCTGTCCATCTTCGGCCTCGACATCTGGGGCTGCGAGGTGGAGGCCACGGGAATTCATATCGAGACCGGCGACAAGGACGGCCTGTGCTGGCCCGTTCCCGGCACGCTGAAGCCCGTGCCCTGGGCGCCCCGCCCCTCGGCGCAGGTTCTCCTGACCATGCATGAGCCCGACGGCGCGCCCTGGATGCTGGACCCGCGCCAGCAGCTCGCGCGGGTGGTGGACCGCCTCGCGGCGCGCGGCCTCTCGGCCTGCTGTGCGTTCGAGCTGGAATTCTATCTGCTGAAGCCGGGCGAGGACGGCGCGCCGCCGCAGCCGGTCTTCTCCACGGAGGGGCAGGCGCGGCAGAACATGTATTCCATGTCGGACCTGGACGCCTTCGCGCCGTTCCTGCACGACATGCGAACCGCCGCGGCCACCCAGGGCCTGCCCACGGACACCGTGATTTCCGAGGCGGCGCCGGGCCAGTTCGAGGTCAACCTCTATCACAAGGAGGATGCGCTGGGGGCGGCGGACGACGCCATCCTGCTGCGGCGCCTCATCGACGGCGTGGCCCGCCGCCACGGCCTGCGCGCCACTTTCATGGCCAAGCCCCTGCTGGATTTCGCGGGCAACGGCATGCATGTGCATGTGAGCCTGATGGACCAGAGCGGGACCAACGTGTTCGGCGTGCCCGGCGAGGGCGAACGGCTCATGCGCCATGCGGCGGGCGGTCTGCTCGCCACCATGGCGGATTCCACCCTGCTGTTCGTGCCGAACTTCAACGGCTACCGGCGTCTCGTGCCGGGCTCCTACGCGCCCACCGGCATCACCTGGGGCTTCGACAACCGCTCGGTGGCCGTGCGCGTGCCCAACGGGCCGCCCGAGGCGGCGCGGCTGGAGCACCGCATCGCGGGGGCGGACGCCCATCCCCATCTGGTGCTGGCGGCCATCCTCGCGGGCATGTTGGAGGGGATCGACGCGGCCATCGAGCCGCCGGAGCCGCTCACGGGCAACGCCTATGACCACGACGCGCAGCTTCTCTCGCCGTCCATGGCGGACGCCATTTCGCGCTTCGCCGGCTCGCCCTTCATCGAGCGGGCCTTCGGCGCGGAATATCGCCGCGTCTATGCGGTGATGAAGGAGGAGGAACTGGCCGCCTTCTCGCGCACCATCCTCCCGCTGGAATACGAGACCTATCTCTGAGGTCGAACCCGCCCGGCAGCGCCGGGCGGTAGCTCTCAGCCGATGCCGCCCGACAGCTTGATCTTGGCGTCCGGCCCCTTCGGGTCGCGGGCCGAGATGCCGCCCGTCATGCCGTAGCGGGCGCCTGGGGTGCCGCCCGTGAAGCCGCCCGACGGCGCGCTGGACACCGGCTTCGGGGCCGGCGGAACATCCTGGTGCTCGGCGTGGGGGTTGGCGTCGTGTTTCCTGTGGGATGCGGTGGACATTTCGTCCTCCTTTTCTTGCTTATGACTTCCACATGGGGAGCAGAAGACGGCTTTTCCAGGGTCGCCGGCTTGAGCCAGATCAAGGCCGCGTGAGGGGGAGGGTGGTGGTCTCGACCGAAAAGGGAGAGACCGTCATGCCCACCGATGTCGCCATCGTCGTTTCGGCCATCGTCGTCCTGTTCGTCGGCTTCGCCGCCGTGCTGGCCTTTGCCGACCGCTATTCCGCGCCCCGCCACTGACCGGCGGCGTCCCGCGCCCTCAGGAGGGTCCGCACCTCAGTGGTCGGACATCTCGCTGCGCGGGTCGGGCATGGTGTTGGCGCGTGCGGCCTTGGGCGCGGCCATCTCGGCGCCCGCATCCTTGGGCAGCCGCAGGAAGCTGAACACCGACAGCGCGCTCACCGCCGCCACCAGCAGGAACGCGGGCGTGAAGTCCGACAGGATCAGCTCGGTGGAGCCGCGGGATGACCGCATGGTCTCCAGGATGATGCCCGCGAAGGCGACACCCATGGAGAGCGACACCTGCTGTGCCACGCTGGCGAAGGAGGTGGCGCGGCTCATGTCGTGCGGGCTCACGTCCGCATAGACGATGGCGTTCAGCGCGGTGAATTCCAGCGAGCGGAAGAAGCCGCCGATAAGCAGCACGCCGGTGATGGCGAGGTGCGGCGTCTCCGGCGTGAACAGCGCGTTCGCCGCGATGAAGGCGGACGAGATCAGGCTGTTCACCACCAGCACACGCCGGAACCCGAACCGTCGGATGATGGGCGCGGCGGTGGTCTTCATGATCATGGCCCCCGCCGAGGAGGCGAAGGTGAGCAGGCCGGAGGCGAGCGGCGACAGGCCGAAGCACAATTGCAGCATCAGCGGCAGCAGGAAGGGCAGCGCGCCGATGCCGATGCGGAAGGCCGAGGCGCCGATGACGCCCGCGCGGAAGGTGGAGAGCCGCAGCAGGCCCAGGTCCAGCACCGCATGGGGCGTCTTGCGGGCATGGAGCACGTAGAGCGCGAAGGTGGCGGCGCCCACCCCCACCGCGCTGAATGCGACCCAGCCCGGCGTCTGCTCCTCGCCCAGGAGCGCGAAGCCGAACACGAGGCCCGCAAGGCCGATGCCCGACAGGACGAGGCCCTTCAGGTCCAGCGGCGGCACGTCCTCCTCGCGCACGTTCTCGATGAAGCGCGTCGCCAGGATCACGCCCAGGATGCCGATGGGCACGTTGATGAAGAAGATGAGCCGCCAGTCGAAATAGGTGGTGATGAGCCCGCCGATGGGCGGCCCGAGCACCGGCCCCAGGAGCGCGGGCACGGTGAGCCAGGCAAGCGCGGACACGAGGTCCGCCTTGGGCACCGAACGCAGGATCACGAGCCGCCCCACCGGCACCATCATGGCCCCGCCCATGCCCTGGATGATCCGGTAGAGCACGAAGTCCGACAGGCTGGTGGAGAGCCCGCACAGGATGGAGCCCAGGGTGAAGATGACGATGGCGGCGCGGAACACGGTGCGCGCCCCGTAGCGGTCCGCCGCCCAGCCGGAGGCGGGGATGAAGACCGCGAGGCTCAGGAGGTACGAGGTCAGTGCGAGCTTCAGCGACACCGGGTCCTCGTTGAGCGATTCGGCGATCGCCGGCAGCGAGGTGGAGATGACGGTGGAATCCACCTGCTCCATGAACAGGGCGCAGGCGACGATGAGCGGGATCAGCACGTGCCGGGGCAGGGAGGGCGAGGGCATGGGATGATTTCTGTGCGCGCGGAACCGGTGGGTGGCGGCGGGACGCGGCGCATGCGCCGGCCCGTGCGGACCCGTCCCCGTCTGCTGTAACACAGTCGGGCGGCGCTGGCAGGCGGGCCGGTGCGACGGGCGGCGCGGGGCATGCCCTTGTCCTTGGCGCGGAAATCCACGACCTTGCGCATCCTTCGGAGCGCGATGAACCCTCGGGGGCACGTCCCCTCGGGTCGAGGCCCGCGCTCCAGGCAGGGCGCCGGACCATGGATTTCTTTTCTCTCTACAGCCACGACTTCATTCGCATCGCGTCTTGCGTGCCGCGGGCGCGGGTCGCCGATCCGGATTTCGCGGCCGACGAGACGCTGCGCCTCGCGCAGGAGGGCCATGCGACCGGGGTCGCCATCCTGCTGTTCCCGGAACTCGGCCTGTCCTCCTATGCCATCGACGACCTGCTGTTCCAGGATGCGCTGCTGGACGCCGTGGAGACGGCGCTCGCCCGCATCCGCGACGCCTCGCGCGGCCTCGATCCGGTCCTGGTGGTGGGGGCGCCGCTGCGGGCGGCCGGGCGCCTCTACAATTGCGGAATCGTGATCCACAATGGCGTGATCCTCGGCGCCGTGCCCAAGACCTATTTGCCCAATTACCGGGAATTCTACGAGCAGCGCCATTTCACGACAGGCGCGGGCACCGGCGGCACCATCGCGGTGTGCGGCACGGATGTCCCGTTCGGCACGGACCTGCTGTTCCGCGCCACGGGTGGGGTGCCCGTCACCTTCCATGTGGAGGTGTGCGAGGACGTGTGGGTGCCGCTGCCCCCCTCGACCCGCGCCGCGCTCAACGGGGCGGAGGTGCTGCTCAATCTCTCCGCCAGCAACATCACCATCGGCAAGGCGGAGACCCGCCGCCTGCTGTGTGCCAGCCAGTCGGCCCGGACCATCGCGGCCTATGCTTATTCGGCGGCGGGGCCGGGGGAATCCACCACCGACCTCGCCTGGGACGGGCATGCGGCGGTGTTCGAATATGGCGACCTGCTGGCCGAGACGCCCCGCTTCCCGCCGGAAGCCGTGATGGCGCGGGCGGACGTGGATCTCGGCCGCATCCGCCAGGAGCGCATGCGGGTGAACACGTTCGGCGCCTGCGCGCGGGAGGAGGGCGATCGCGGCCCGGCCTATCGCGAGGTGCGGTTCACCCTCGATGCTCCGGCGCGGACCGTCCCGCTGGAGCGGGCGGTGGAGCGCTTCCCCTTCGTGCCCTCCAATCCCGCCCGGCTGCGGGAGGATTGTTACGAGGCCTACAACATCCAGGTGCAGGGCCTTGCCAAGCGCCTCGCCTCCTCGGGCGCGCAGACGGCGGTGATCGGCGTGTCCGGCGGCCTTGATTCCACCCAGGCCCTGATCGTCGCCGCCCGCGCCATGGACGCCATCGGCCGCGACCGCAGCCATGTGCTCGCCTACACGCTGCCCGGCTTCGCCACCTCCGACGAGACGAAGGCCAATGCCTGGGCGCTCATGCGGTCGCTCGGCGTCACCGCGCAGGAGATCGACATCCGCCCCGCCGCCCGCCAGATGCTGGCGGACATGCGCCATCCCTTCGCGGCGGGCGATCCGGTCTATGACGTGACGTTCGAGAATGTGCAGGCGGGCCTGCGCACCGATTACCTGTTCCGCCTCGCCAACCACCATCGCGGCCTCGTGGTGGGCACGGGCGACCTGTCCGAGCTGGGGCTCGGCTGGTGCACGTTCGGCGTCGGCGACCATATGAGCCATTACAACGTCAACGCCTCCGTGCCGAAGACGCTGATCCAGCACCTCATCCGCTTCGTGGCCGCCTCGGGCGACGTCTCGGGGGACACCGCCCAGGTGCTGCACGCCATCCTCGCCACGGAAATCTCGCCGGAACTGGTGCCCGCCGAGGCCGGCAAGCCCATCCAGTCCACCCAGGCCATCGTCGGGCCCTATGCGTTGCAGGACTTCAACCTGTTCTACCTCACGCGCTACGGCTACCGCCCGTCCAAGATCGCCTTCATGGCCCTGAGCGCGTGGCACGACGCGGCGAAGGGCACCTGGCCCGTGGACCTGCCGGAGGCGGAGAAGCGGGCCTATGACCTGAAGGAGATCCGCCGCTGGATGGAGGTGTTCCTGCGGCGCTTCTTCACCAGCCAGTTCAAGCGCTCCACCTTGCCCAACGGGCCGAAGATCACCTCCGGCGGCTCGCTGTCGCCGCGCGGCGACTGGCGCGCGCCCTCGGACGGCGATGCCGGTCCATGGCTGGCGGAACTGGCCGCCCATGTGCCCGAGGCGTGAGGGCGCTGGCGGTTTGCGCGGATTGGTTGCACTCTGATCCTCCGGGAGGGGAGGATGGGGGGATTGATCGGGCGGAGCGCGGCCTTTGGCGCCGATGTGGCGCGCCATGCGGGCGGTGCCGGCGTCGCGGCCGCCTTGCTGGTGGCGCTGGGCGCCGCGCTGGACGGGATCGGCATCGCCCTCCTCGTGCCTCTGCTCGCCACTCTGTCCGGGGACGCGGTTCCCGGCGGGGCGCTGGCCCCGCTTGAAGCGTTCCTCCCGCCGGGCCTCTCCGCCACCCAGCGCCTCGCATTGCTCCTGGCCGCGTTCGCCGGGCTGGTGACGGCGCGGGCGGTGGTGCACTGGCTGCGGGACGTGCGGCTCGCCGCGCTCCAGGTGGGCTATGTGGAGGCGCAGCGCGCCGCGCTGGCCTTGCGCCTCTCCCAGGCTCCCTGGGAGGCGCTGGCGCGCATCGGCCATGCCCGCGTGAATCACCTTTTGGGCAGCGACGTGCAGCGCTGCGGGGCGGGCGTGCATTTCCTGCTCCAGGCCGGAAGCGCCTGCGTGATGATCGCCGTCCAGGTGGCGGTGGCGCTCCTTCTGTCGCCGCTGCTGGCAGGCCTCGCCTTCCTGCTCATGGGCGGCGGCGCGCTGCTGCTCGGCGGGCTGGTGCGGCGCGCCCACCGCGCGGGGCGGGGCGTGACCGAGGCCAACCACGCCATCCTGGAGGCGGCGGGGCGCTTCCTGTCCGGCATGAAGGTGGCCCGCAGCCAGAATCTCGAAGCCAGCTTTGTGGATGCCTTCTCCCGCTCGCTCGATGCCGCGCGGCGGGACCAGATGGCGTTCCTGCGCCAGCAATCCCTCATGCGCGGGCTCTGGAGCCTGCTGGGCGCGCTGGTGGCGGTGGCCGTGGTGTGGCCGGGCTTCGCCTGGCTGGCCGTGCCCGCGCCCATCCTGCTGGCGCTGCTGGTGGTGCTGAGCCGCATTTCCGGCCCGGCGGCGCAGCTTCAGCTCGGCCTCCAGCAGATCGCCTTTGCCCTGCCGGCCTGGGACGCGCTGAGGGCCCTGTCGGCGGACCTGGTGCGGGACGCGCCGCCGCCCCTTCCGGCCGCCCCGCCGCCGCCCGAGGGGCCGGTGCGACTGGAGGGCGTGACCTATCTGCATGAAAGCGGCGGCGGGGTGCGCGGCGTCTCGCTCATGCTCGCCCCAGGCGAGGTGGTGGGGCTGACCGGGCCGTCGGGTGCGGGGAAAACGACGCTCCTCGACCTCATGAGCGGCCTCGTCCGGCCGCAGGAGGGGCAGGTGCGCGTGGGCGGCGTGGTGCTGGACGCCGCCCGCGCCGTGGGCTGGCGCGCGCACCTTGCCTATGTGGCGCAGGACCCGGTCCTGTTCAACGACACGGTGCGCGCGAACCTGGCCTGGATGCGGCCCGATGCCGACGACCGCGCCCTGGACGCGGCCCTGCGCCGCGCGGGCGCCTCCGCGCTGGTGGCGCGCCTGCCGCATGGTCTCGAAACGGTGGTGGGCGAGCGCGGCGTCCTGCTCTCGGGCGGCGAGCGCCAGCGCCTCGCCCTGGTCCGTGCGCTGCTGCGGGCGCCGCGCCTGCTGCTGCTCGACGAGGCGACCAGCGCCATCGACCCGGCGGGCGAGCGGGAGGTGATGGCGGGGCTGCGCGCGCTCGATCCGCGCCCGGCGATCCTCGTGGTGGCCCACCGCGCCGAGACGCTGGCCTTGTGCGACCGGGTGGTGATGCTGGAACACGGCGTGGTGCGCGCGGGTATGCTGGGAGCGGTGGCGTCGTGACATCTCCGTCCGCCGAATTCACCTTGCTGGCCGCCTGTTGCCGGCCGCCGGGCGACCCCGCGCGGGCGAGCGCCATCGCCAAAGCCGCCGCCGTGCCGATCGACTGGGCGCGCTTCGAGCATCTGGTGGCCCGCCACCGCGTCACCGGGCTCACCGCCGAGGGCCTCGCGGCCTGCGCCGCCGTGCCCGCCCCGGTCCGGCAGCGGCTCGCGGACGCCGCCGCGCGCGGCGCGGCCCAGGCCCTGTCCATGGCGGCGGAGACCCTGCGGCTCCAGCGCCTGTTCGATGCGGCCGGCGTGCCGGCCTATGTGGTGAAGGGCATCCCCCTGGCGCGCCTCGCCTACGGCAACATGGCGCTGAAGGAACAGCGGGACATCGACCTCGTCACCTCGCGCGCCCATCTGCGCGCCGCCGCCGCGCTGCTGGAGGAGGCGGGCTATGAGCGGGAGGCGGGCGAGGCGCCGCTCACCGAGCCGGAAATGGCACTGCTCGACGCCTTCGCCAAGCATCGCGGCTTCCGTCATCCCGTGTCGGGTCATCTGGTGGAGCTGCATTTCCGGCTCCAGCTCAACCCCTCGGTCTTCGCGGACCTCGGCGAGCCGCCGCTTTTGCAGGACGTGCCTCTGGGCGGCGGCACGGTGCGCACGCTCGCGCCGGACCTGCTCCATGCCTATCTGTGCGTCCATGGCGGCGGCCATGCCTGGGAGCGGCTGAAATGGCTCGCGGACCTCGCCGCGCTGCTCGCCGCGACGAATGCCGACCTTTCGGCGCTGCATGGCCGGGCCCGCACGTTCGGCGCGGGACGCGCCTCGGCGGTGGCCCTCGCGCTGTGCCATGATCTTCTGGGCGTCGCCGTGCCGGAGGGGATCCTGGCCGAAGCGCGGGGCTCCCTGCCCGCGCGCCTCATGCTGCGCCAGTCCCATCACGCGGTGCGCGAGGCGCGCGAGGACCTGCGCCATAGGGAGGGGCGGATCCTGCGCCAGCGGGCGTGCCAGCTCCTGCTGGTCCAGAGCCCGGGCTATGTCCGCCACGAACTGGCCGGCCTCCTGGCCTCCGAGACCGACGCCCGCGCGCTGCGGCTGCCGCCGCCGCTGCGCTTCCTCTATCCGGTGATGCGGGTGCCCAACGCCGCGTGGCGGGCGCTGCGGCGCCGGTCCGGGGGCTGACACAGGCCCGGGCCGGCGCAAGGGCCGTTCGGTCAGGCGTTGCGGCGGGCGCCGCGCAGCGTGGGCAGGCCGATGCCGGCGGCGTCGAAGCCGCCGTCCACCGCCAGTTCCTGGCCGGTGATGTAGCTCGCCCGGTCGCTGCACAGGAAGAACACCGCCTCGGCCAACTCCTCCTCCAGCCCGTAGCGGGCGAGGGGGATGGCGTCGCGATAGTCGGCGCGGATCTCGGGGGAATGCACCGCCTTCGCCATGGCGGTCTCCACCGGGCCGGGCGCCACCGCATTGACGCGGATGCCGTAGCCCGCCAGCTCCACCGCGAGCTGCTTGGTGAGATGGGCGAGGCCCGCCTTGCTGGTGCCGTAGGCGGACCGGAGCGTCGAGGCGCGCAGGCCCGAGATGGAGGTGATGTTGACGATCGCCCCGCCGCCCTGGTCGCGCATGAGCGGCACGGCGGCCTTTGTGCACAGGAAGGGGCCGGTGAGGTTCACTTCGAGCACCCGGCTCCAGTCCGCGTCCTCGGTTTCCAGGATCGGCTTGAACACCGCCACGCCGGCATTGTTCACCAGCGCGTCCAGCTGCCCGAAGCGGGCGCGGATCTCGGCCACGGCGCCTGCCACGCGGGCGGCATCGGACACGTCGCACGGCAGCGCCAGGACCCGGTCCGGCGACCCGAGGCCCGCCGCCGCTTCCGTCAGCAGATCATCCAGGATGTCGATGAGCGCGACGCGCCACCCCTCCGCGAGGAAGCGACGCGCGACCGCGAGGCCGATGCCGCGGGCGGCGCCGGTGACGAGGATGACTTTGGAGGAGGACGCGGCGTTGGGAGAGGACATGGCGTTCGTCCGGTTCTTGGTTTTTCGAAGCGCCCTCATATCCCGGCCGGTGGCGGCGTGAAATCCCCCGGCGCGTCAGCGGCGGATGGCGCACATGCCTTGCGCCTCCAGCGCCTCCCAGGCGGCCTCGGCATCGTCGGCGAAGCGGAACAGGGCCACTTCCTCCGGCGTGACCATGCCCTGCGCCACCAGGGCGTCGAAATTCACGATGGAGCGCCAATAGGCCTCGTCGAACAGCACGATGGCGACAGGCGGCGACTTGTCGGTGGCGCGCAGGGTGAGGATCTCGAACAATTCGTCGAGGGTTCCGAACCCGCCGGGAAACACCACCAGCCCGTTGGCGCGCATGGCGAGGTGCATCTTGCGCATGGCGAAATAGTGGAACTGGAAGGTCAGCTCGGGAGTGGTATAGGGGTTCGGCGCCTGCTCGTGGGGCAGGGCCACGTTGAAGCCGATGGAGGGCGCCCCGGCCTCCATGGCGCCCCGGTTGGCCGCCTCCATGAGGCCCGGTCCCCCGCCGGTGGCGATCACGTTGTCGCGTACCTTTTCATGTCCCCGCAGCGCGCCGCCCCGCTCGGAGGCGATGCGCCCGAACAGGCGGGCCTGCGCATACCAGCGGGCCTGCTCCCCCGGCCCGTGCTCGCGCACCCGCGCGGAGCCGAAGACCACGATGGTGGAGCGCACCTGCCACGCGCGCAGCGCCTCCTCGGCCTTGGAATATTCCAGCAGGAAGCGCACGCCGCGCATGGAATCGCCCAGCAGGAAGTCCTGGTCCAGGGCCGGCAGGCGATAGGAGGGGAAGGTGGTGATGTCGCGCGGGGCGGGCGGAACGGAAGGGGTCATAACGGGCTCGCCTTTACGGGAAGACAGGACGTGCGGGGGCGGGAGAATGGCGCGGGGAACGCGGGCCCTGCAATGCCTGAGACCGGGCGGCGGGCAGGGGGATGATTTGCATCAATGCCTGTGCAGTGCAAAACTCCAGGATAAGGGCGTCGTCGTTCATCGTATTTACCGGAGCAGGCTCTTGCGCCGCGTGATCGGACTTTGCCTCGTCAGTGCCGCGCTTGTGCTCGGCCCCTGCCTCCAGCCCGCCTCGGCGCAGGATACCCGGCCGGGAACCCAAACCCCTCAATCCCAGCCTTCCCAATCCCAGCCTGCCCAATCCCAGGATGCGCCGGACGGGCCCAAGGGCCCCGCCGCCGCGCTGCGCGCCATCTGGAAGCATTTCTCGGGCGAGCGGCTGCCGGCGGAGATCGTCTCCACCAACGGGCGGCTGGAGGCCGAGCAGGTGCTGGTCTCCGCGAAGTTCGCCGGGCGGGTCTCCCAGGTGCTGGTGGAGGAAGGGCAGACCGTGGACGCGGGTGCCGTGGTGGCGCGCATGGACACGGCCGAACTGGACGCGCAGCTTCTGGGCGCGCAGGCCCAGGTGCGCCGGGCCGAGCGCTCCGCCGCCGAGGCGGAGGCCGCCATCGCCCAGCGCGAAAGCGAGCGCATCCTCGCCCGCCAGGAGTTCGAGCGCGCCTCCAGCCTCGCCCAGAAGGGCTACGGCACCATCCAGCAGCAGGACCAGCGGCGCAGCCAGCTCGATGCCTCGGAAGCCGCCTACCGGGCCGCCTCCGCGAGCCTCGACGCGGCGGAAGCCTCGGCGGACGCCGCGCGGGCGGACGTGGCGCGCATCCAGTCCCAGCTCACCGACGCCGTCCTCGTCGCCCCGCGCCGGGGGCGGGTGGAATACAAGCTCGTCCAGTCGGGCGAGGTGGTGGCGGCGGGCGCGCCCATCGCCACGCTGCTGGACCTGTCGGACGTCTACATGACCGTGTTCCTCCCCGCGCGGGTCGCCGGCCGCCTCTCGCTGGGCGACGAGGCGCGCATCGTGCTCGATCCCGCGCCCGATCTAGTGGTGCCCGCCACCGTGTCCTTCGTGGCCACCCAGGCCCAGTTCACGCCGAAGACGGTGGAGACGGCGGACGAGCGCGAGAAGCTGATGTTCCGGGTGAAGCTGCGCATCGCTCCCGCACTGCTCAAGCAATATGAGAGCCTCGTGAAGGTGGGCGTGCGCGGCCTTGCCTATGTGCGGACCAACGCCAAGACAGCCTGGCCCGCCCATCTGGCGGTGAAGCTGCCGCAATGAGCGAGGCCGCTGTCCGGCTCGCCGGGGTCGGGCATCGCTACGGCGCCACCCGCGCCCTGGACGGCGTGGACCTCGCCGTGCCCTCCGGCGTGCTCGCGGGCCTCATCGGGCCGGACGGGGTGGGCAAGTCCACGGTGCTCGGGCTCGCGGCCGGGGTCACGCGCATCCAGCACGGCACGGTGACGGTGCTGGGCGGCGACATGGCCGACACAGCCCATCGCCGCGCCATCTGCGCGCGCGTCGCCTACATGCCCCAGGGGCTGGGACGGAACCTCTATCCCACCCTGAGCGTGGAGGAGAATCTCGACTTCTTCGCGCGCCTGTTCGGCCAGCCCAAGGCGGAGCGGGCGGCGCGCATCGCCGACCTCGTGGCCGCCACCGGGCTCGCGGCCTTCCGCGACCGTCCGGCGGGCAAGCTCTCCGGCGGCATGAAGCAGAAGCTCGGCATCTGCGCCGCGCTGATCCACGATCCCGACCTCGTCATCCTGGACGAGCCCACCACGGGCGTCGATCCGCTCTCGCGCCGCCAGTTCTGGGAATTGGTGGAGCGCATCCGCGCGCGCCGGCCGGGCATGAGCGTGCTGGTGGCCACCGCCTATATGGACGAGGCCGAGCGCTTCGACTGGCTCGCCGCCATGCATGACGGAAAGGTGGTGGCCTCGGGCAGTCCGGCGGAGCTGAAGGCCCGCACCGGCGCCGACAGCCTGGAGACCGCCTTCGTGCGGCTGCTGCCGGAAGCGCAGGGCGCGCGCGAGCCGCTCCTCGTGCCCCCGCGCGTGCCCGACACGGGGCCGCCCGCCATCGAGGCGGAAGGGCTCACCCGCCGGTTCGGCGCCTTCACGGCGGTGGACCATGTGAGCTTCCGCATCGGCCGGGGCGAAATCTTCGGCTTCCTCGGCTCCAACGGCTCGGGCAAGAGCACCACCATGAAGATGCTCACGGGCCTGTTGCCCGCGAGCGAGGGCGAGGCGCGCCTGTTCGGCCAGACCCTGGACGCGGGCGACATCGAGACCCGGCGGCGCGTGGGCTACATGTCCCAGGCCTTCTCGCTCTATGGCGAGCTGACGGTGCGCCAGAACCTCGTGCTGCACGCCCAGCTCTTCCAACTTCCCAAGGCGGACATTCCCGGCCGGGTGGAGGAGATGCTGGCCCGCTTCGACCTGAAGGAGGTGGCGGACGCGCGCCCCGAGCGCCTGCCGCTCGGCATGCGCCAGCGCCTCCAATTGGCGGTGGCGCTCATTCACAGCCCGGAAATCCTGATCCTGGACGAGCCCACGTCGGGCGTCGATCCCATCGCGCGGGACGGCTTCTGGCGCATCCTCATCGCGCTGTCGCGGGAGGAGGGGGTGACCATCTTCCTCTCCACCCATTTCATGAACGAGGCGGAGCGCTGCGACCGCATCTCCCTGATGCACGAGGGCAAGGTGCTGGCGGTGGGCGCCCCCGCCGAGCTGCGCGCGGCCCATGGCGGGGCGAGCCTGGAGGACGTGTTCATCGGCGTGCTCGAACAGGCGCAGGTGGCCACCGCCGCGCCCGGCGACACCCCGCAGGACGCCCCGGTGGCGACCGCACAGAGCGGGCCGCCCAAGCGCTTCGACCCCCGCCGCCTCTGGGCCTATGCGTGGCGCGAGATGCTGGAGATCCGCCGCGACCCGGCGCGCCTCGCCTTCGCCCTGCTGGGCCCGGCTCTGCTGCTCATCACTTTCGGCTACGGCATCTCCTTCGACGTGGAGCACCTCGCCTATGCCGCCTACGACCAGGACCAGAGCGCCCAGAGCCGCCAGCTCCTGGAGAGCTTCGAGGGGTCGCGCTATTTCACCGAGCGCCCGCCCGTCACCGCGCCCGCGCAGATGGACCGGCGCCTCCAGAGCGGCGAGCTGAAGCTCGGCATCGAGATCCCGCCGGATTTCGGCAAGGACCTCATGCGCGGGCTGACGCCGGAAGTGGGGATCTGGCTCGACGGCGCCATGCCGTTCCGCGCCGAGACCACGCGGGGCTATGTAACCGGCCTCGCCCAGTCCTACGTGGCCGACGAGACCATGCGCCAGCAGGGGCGGGCGGTGGCGGCCTATCCCATCTCCATCGAGCAGCGCTTCCTCTACAACCAGGCCTTCAAGAGCGCGAACGCCATCGTGCCCAGCGTCATCATGCTCATGCTGGTGCTCATCCCCGCCATCACCACCGCGCTCGGCATCGTGAAGGAGAAGGAGACGGGCTCCATCGCCAATTTTCAGTCGACGCCCGTCACCAAGCTAGAATTCCTGCTGGGCAAGCAATTGCCCTATGTGGGCATCGCGGCGGCGAGCTTCGTCACGCTGGTGCTCATCACAATCACCCTGTTCGCGGTGCCCCTGAAGGGCTCGGTGCTCACGCTGGTCCTGGGCTCGCTCGCCTATATCCTCGCCACCACGGGCTTCGGCCTGTTCGTCTCCGCCTTCGTGGGCAGCCAGGTGGCAGCCATCTTCGCCACCGCCATCATCGCGATCATCCCCGCCGTGAACTTCTCCGGCCTCATGGTGCCGGTCTCCTCGCTCACGGGCAGCGGGCGGTTCATCGGCCTCCTGTTCCCGGCGGCGTGGTACCAGCCCATCACGGTGGGCGTGTTCGCCAAGGGGCTCGGCTTTTCCGACCTGTGGCGGGAGATCCTCGTGCTCCTGCTGTTCGGGGCCGCCTTCATCGCCGCCTCCGTGGTGGCGCTGCGCAAGAGGAGCGCCTGATGCCCGGCACGCCCGACACGGCCGGGGTGCCGGAACGCGAGCGGATGCGCCAGGGCCTTCTGGCGCGGGCCATGCGCGTGTTCCGCCTCGGCATCAAGGAACTCTACAGCCTGAAGGCCGATCCGGTCCTCCTGGGCCTCATCATCTACACCTTCACCTTCGCCATCTATTCGGTGGCCACCGGCGCCAAGTTCGAGGTGGAGAACGCCTCGGTGGCGGTGGTGGACGAGGACGGCTCCATCCTCTCCGCGCGCCTGCGGGACGCGCTCATCGCGCCCTTCTTCAAGCCGCCCGCGCTGATCGGCGCCCATGAGGTGGACGCGGCCATGGACGCTGGAAAGTACGTGTTCGTGCTGGAGATCCCGCCCAAGTTCGAGCACGACGTGATTGCGGGCCGCCATCCGACCCTGCTGCTGGACATCGACGCCACCGCCATGTCCCAGGCGGGCAATGGCGCCTCCTACATCCAGAACATCGTGATGAACGAGGTGATCGCCGCCTATCCCGCGCTGGCGCCGGAGGACAATATCTCCGTGGTGGTGCGCGCGCTGTTCAACCCGAACCTGAAGTCGTCCTGGTTCACGGCGGTCATGCAGGTCATCAACAACGTGACCATGCTCTCCGTCATCCTCACCGGGGCGGCACTCATCCGCGAGCGCGAGCACGGCACCATCGAGCACCTGCTGGTGATGCCGGTGACGCCCATCGAGATCATGCTGGCGAAGATCTGGGCCAACGGCTTCGTGATCGTCGCCGCCGCCACCTTCTCCCTGTTGGTTGTGGTGCAATGGCTGCTGGGCGTGCCGGTGGCGGGCTCGCTCGCCTTGTTCGTGGCGGCGAGCATCCTCTACCAGTTCTCGGTGACGGCGCTGGGCATCCTGGTGGCCACCTTCTCCAGTTCCATGGCGCAGTTCGGTCTCATCGCCATGCCGCTGCTCATCATCATGAACCTGCTCTCGGGCAGCACCACGCCCATGGAGAGCATGCCGGTCTGGCTGCAATATGTGATGCAGCTCTCTCCCGCACCCCACTTCGTCGCGCTCTCCCAGGCCATCCTCTATCGCGGGGCGGGGCTCTCGGTGATCTGGCCGCAATTGCTGGCCCTGGTGCTGATCGGCGGCGCCTTCTTCGCGCTCGCTGCCGCCCGCTTCCGCAAGGCGCTGCTCTCGGCGCAGTGAAAAAAACCGCCCGCCATGTCACATCCGGCGCGGCGGCCTCGTCTTGGTGGCAGATCCCGCGTCGCGCCGATGGTCGGCCGAGGCGGGACGTCCATGGAGACGACGATGACCCCGCGCGTGACCGCCCCCTTCAAGCTCGCCCCGGATGCCATCAAGGCCATGATGGCGCTGGAGGCGAGCTTCAAGACCAGCGGCCTGGAGCACAATCTTCTCGAACTGCTGCGCCTGCGCGCCTCGCAGATCAATGGCTGCGCTTATTGCATCCACATGCACGCCACGGACCTCAGGGCCAAGGGCGAAAGCGAGATGCGCCTCTACATGCTGGATGCCTGGCGCGAATCCACCCTCTACACGCCGCGCGAGCGCGCCGCCCTCGGCTGGACCGAGGCGCTCACCAAGCTCTCCCTCACCGGCGCGCCCGATGCGGACTATGATCTGCTGAAGGCGCAGTTCAGCGAGGCCGAGCAGGTGCAGCTCACTTTGGTCATCGGGTCCATCAATGTCTGGAACCGGCTGCAGGTGGGCTTCCGCGCCCAGCATCCGGCGGAGCCGGAAAGCCATGCGGCCTGACGCGGCCCTGGAAACCTTCGAGGCGCGCCGGCCCCGGCTGGTGCGCCTCGCCTACCGCATGCTGGGCTCCATGGCGGAGGCGGAGGACGTGGTCCAGGAGGCCTGGCTGCGCTGGCAGAAGGCGGACCACGACGAGGTCCGCGTGCCGGAAGCCTTCCTCACGCGCACCGTCACCCGGCTGTGCCTCGACGCCATGAAGTCGGCGCGGGCGCGGCGGGAGGTCTATGTGGGCGCGTGGCTGCCCGAGCCCATGGTGGAGCCGGAGGAAGAGGGGCCGCGGCTCGACGAGCTGACGCTCACCCTCATGCTGGCGCTGGAGCGCCTCTCGCCACTGGAGCGCGCGGCCTTCCTGCTGCACGACGTGTTCGGCGAGAGTGCCGACGCGGTGGCCCGCACGCTGGAGCGCGATGCCGCCGCCGTGCGGCAGCTCGCCTCGCGGGCGCGGCGCCATGTGCAGGAGGCGCGCCCGCGCTATCCGGTGGCGCGGGAGGAGGGGGAGCGGATCGCCCGCGCTTTCTTCGCCGCCTCCACCACCGGCGACACGGCCGCGCTCCAGGCCATGCTGGCGGAAACCGTGGTGCTCACCTCCGACGGCGGCGGCAAGGTGCTGGCCTTCCACAATCCCATCGTGGGGCTGGCGCGGGCGTTGCGGCTCTTTGCCAGCCTCACCCGCAAGCAGGCGGACGCACCCCCGGAATTCCTGCGCCCGGCCTGGATCGACGGGCTGCCCGGCTATATCAGCCGCGAACGGGGCGGGATCATCCAGACCACGGCGCTGGAGATCGCGGACGGGCGCATCACCGCCATCTACATCACCCGCAACCCGGACAAGCTGTTGGAGGTCGCGCAGCGGCTCGCGGGCGCGGGCCGCGCCTGAGCACGAAAAAGGCCCGCCCCCAGGAGGGGACGGGCCGTGTTCGGATGTCGGCCGGGTGCGGGCGGTCAGCCGGCCTTGCGCTTCACGTCCGGTGCGGTGGCCTCGGCGGCGAGCAGGGCCAGGGCCTCGTCCAACGGCAGGACGGTCTGCTCGTTGGAGCCGAGGCGCCGCACGGAGACGGTGCGCTCCGCCGCTTCCTTGCGGCCCGCCACGAGGATGACCGGCACCTTGGCCAGCGAATGCTCGCGGACCTTGTAGTTGATCTTCTCGTTGCGCAGGTCGAGGTCCACCCGCAGGTCCAGCGCCTTGGCGGCGGCGGCCACTTCCGCGGCATAGTCATCCGCGTCCGAGGTGATGGTGGTCACCACGAGCTGGGTGGGCGCGAGCCAGAGCGGGAAATGGCCCGCGAAATGCTCGATGAGGATGCCGGTGAAGCGCTCCATGGAGCCGCAGATGGCGCGGTGGATCATGACCGGCGTCTTCTTGCTGCCGTCCGCGTCCACATAGAAGGCGCCGAACCGCTCCGGCAGGTTGAAGTCCACCTGCGTGGTGCCGCACTGCCATTCCCGGCCGATGGCGTCCGAGAGGGTGTATTCGAACTTCGGGCCGTAGAAGGCGCCTTCGCCCGGCAGGATGCCGGTCTTGATCTTGCCGCCCGACTGCTCCTCGATCTGCGCGAGAACCCGGGTCATCACCTCCTCCGCATGGTCCCAGACCGCGTCGGAGCCGACGCGCTTCTCGGGCCGGGTGGAGAGCTTCACCACGATGTTCTCGAAGCCGAAATCGGCATAGGTGGAGAGGATCAGGTCGTTGATCTTCAGGCACTCGGCCGCCATCTGCTCCTCGGTGCAGAAGATGTGGGCGTCGTCCTGGGTGAAACCGCGCACGCGCATCAGCCCGTGCAGCGCGCCGGAAGGCTCGTAGCGGTGCACCGCGCCGAACTCGGCGAGGCGCAGCGGCAGGTCGCGGTACGACTTCAGGCCGTGCTTGAAGATCTGCACATGGCCGGGGCAGTTCATGGGCTTCAGCGCGAACACGCGCTCGTCGCCGGTGTCGTCGCCCGCCGACTGCACCTTGAACATGTTCTCCTTGTACCAGCCCCAGTGGCCGGAGGTCTCCCACAGGGACTTGTCCAGCACCTGGGGGGCGTTCACCTCGTCATAGTCCGCCTTCAGGCGGCGGCGCATATAGGAGACGAGGTTCTGGAACAGGTTCCAGCCCTTGGGGTGCCAGAAGACCGTGCCGGGGCCTTCCTCCTGGAAGTGGAAGAGGTCCATCTCCCGGCCGAGGCGGCGATGGTCGCGCTTCTCGGCCTCTTCCAGGCGGTGGAGATAGGCGTCGAGCGCCGCCTGGTCATGCCAGGCGGTGCCGTAGATGCGGGTGAGCATGGGATTGTTGCTGTCGCCGCGCCAATAGGCGCCCGCCACCTTCATGAGCTTGAAGGCGGTGCCGATCTTGCCCGTGGAGGGCATGTGCGGGCCGCGGCAGAGGTCGAACCATTCGCCCTGCTTGTAGATCTTGACGTCCTGGTCCTCGGGGATGGCGTCCACCAGCTCCACCTTGAACGCCTCGCCCTTGGTGGCGAACACGTTCTTGGCCTCGTTGCGGCTCCACACTTCCTTGGTGAAGGGACGGTCGCGGGCGATGATCTCCTTCATCTTCGCCTCGATCTTCGGCAGATCGTCGGTGGTGAAGGGCTCGTTGCGGGCGAAGTCGTAATAGAAGCCGTTCTCGATCACCGGGCCGATGGTGACCTGGGTGCCGGGATAGAGATCCTGCACCGCCTCGGCCAGCACATGGGCGGCGTCGTGGCGGATGAGTTCCAGGGCGCGCGGGTCGTCGCGGGTGACGATCTCCAGGCGCGCATCCTTGGTGATGGGCTCGGCAAGGTCCGCCAGTTCCCCGTCCAGGGTCACGGCGACAGCCTTCTTGGCCAGCGATTTGGAGATGGCGGCGGCGATGTCCGCGCCGGAGGTCCCCTCGGCATAGTCGCGCACGGCGCCGTCGGGGAAAGTCAGGTGGATCATGGCATTTCTCCTGCCCACTCCTGCGTACCACGCAGGTAGGCGTTTTTTGACCGGCCTCCTTTAGGCCGTGGCCCCGCGCTCGTAAAGCCGCAGCCCGGCGCGGGGCTTGCGTGCCCCGCGCGCCGTCGGCCTCAGTCCTGGGTCTCGTTTGCGGTGGAATAGAGATTGGTCAGCCGGGCCACGAGGATGGCCACATAGAGCACGCCGACCATCTGCTCGACGATGGCGAAGGACTGCACCTGGTGGGTGTTCGGCACGATGTCCCCGTAGCCCGTGGTGGTGATGGTGGCATAGCTGAAATAGATGAAATCGAAGAACGGCACCTCGGACCGCTGGATGCTGCTGTCGAAGCGGAAGGCGGTCGGGTCGAAGACATAGAGCATGCGATAGATGAGCGCCCAGAACAGCGCCATGGTCATGTAGGCCGTGAGCGAGGCGAACAGCCGGTCCAGGGTGATGCGGCCCGGAAGCAGCACATAGCGCAGCATGCTGTAGATGGCGTAGGCATAGAAAACGCAGAAGAAGGCCGAAGACACCACAATGGAGAAATCGTTCGGATTCAACGTGGTGTAGATATCGAAGATGATCGCGCCGACGCCGCAGAAGATCAGCATCATGCGCCGCAGATGCCGCTGCCGCGAGGCGAAGGTGACCATCTGCATGGTCATCATCATCATGACCACATCCACCATGACGATGGCCGCGACACCGGCATGGATCTTATGGATGGCCGGGAAGATCAGGATCGACACCAGCATGACCACGGTCATCTTGATGTAGAAATGGCTGTAGAGGTGATGCTTGAGGCGCTGCATGACCGTTCTGCCCGGCTTGTGGCCCTCCGCATCCATCATCCGCCCGCCTCCGTTCCTGTGCCGCGGTTCTAGCGTGTGTCCTGCGGGCCCTTCCAGTCCCCATAGCGCCAGGGCCGGCTCCAGCGCGCGTCTGCGGGCGTGCATTGGGGCACCGGGTCGAAGCCGTGCCAGCCCCAGGGGTGGCACCGGCAGATGCGGGCCGCCGCCATCCAGCCTCCCGCCCACGCGCCATGCCGGGAGATGGCCTGGTCCGCATACTCGGAGCAGGTGGGCAGGTAGCGGCACTGCCGCCCCATGAAGGAGGAGAGGGTGTAGCGGTAGAGCAGGATGGGCGCGCGCAGCATCAGGCGCGGCAGCCGCGCCAGCGGGCCTGGCGGGCGCTTCGCCCCGTGGCCCCGCGCCTCTGGTCCCTGCGCCCCTTGCTTACCGGCGTCGAAGGATGCCATGACCGAGCGCACGCCATCGGCACCGGGGGGCTCGTCACATGGTTCGCGCTGCATTCGCGTTCGTCTTCCTCATCCTGTCCTGGGCCGGGGCGCACGCGGCGGACCCCTATTATATCGGCCCCGCCGACCTCGACCTGACAAAGGTCATCGCCCCCGCACCCGCGCGGGATTCCGCCATCACCCGCGAGGACGTGCGCGTCCTCCTCGACCTCCAGGCGGTGCGCACGCCCGAAATGGTGGCCATGGCCAATGCGGACGTGGAGCGCAGCCTGTCCCGCTTCTCGCAGGCGGCGGGCGCGGACCTGTCCGTGGCTCGCGCGCCGGTGGCCAATGCCTTCTTCGACAAGGTGGGCTCCGATGCCGCCGCAATCATGATCCTCGCTAAGACCCACTGGCGGCGCGTGCGGCCCTATCTCGCCTTTCCCGAGGTGAAGGTGGTGGTGCCGCCCGAGGCCACCTTCTCCTATCCTTCCGGCCATTCGGCCTTCGGCATCGAAACCGCGATCCTGCTGGCCCAGATGCTGCCGGAGAAGGCCGAAATCCTGTTCGCGCGCGGCATCCAGTTCGGCTTCGAGCGGGCCATTGCCGGGGTCCATTATCCCAGCGACGTGGAGGCGGGCCGCCAGGCGGGCACGGCGATCATCGCGGTGATGATGCGCAGCCCCGCCTTCCGCACGGACTTCGAGGCCGCCCGCGCCGAGGTGCGGACCCTGGCCGGGCTGCCGGCCGACCTGCCGCAAATGACGGCGCCCCCGCTGGCGCCGGCGCTTCCCGCCGCAAATCCCGCGCCCGCGAAATGATCAGGAGCCGGCGACGGCGCTGACCTTGGCCGCGCCGGCCTCGATCTGGTCGAGGGCGTCCACCACCGCGTCGAAGGTGAGCAGGGTGGAGGCGTGGCGGGCCTTGTAGTCCTTCACCGGCTCCAGCACGGCAAGGTCGGCCCAGCGTCCGGAGGGGGCGGGGCCGTTCTCCTTCAGCATGCGGCGCATCTCCTCCCGCACCCCACGCAATTCCTCCGGCGTGGAGCCCACCACCAGATGGCCCATGATGGAGGAGGAGGCCTGGCCCAGCGCGCAGGCGCGCACCTCGTGGGCGAAGTCGCTGACCCGGCCGTCGGCCAGCTTGAGATCGATGGTCACGGTGGAGCCGCACAGGCGCGAATGGGCGGTGGCGCTCGCGTCGGGATGGTCGAGGCGGCCGAGGCGCGGAATGTCGGCCGCGAACGCGAGAATGCGGGCATTGTACATGTCGTTGATCATCGGCAACCTTCCCGTGCCTCACCCCCGGCTGCGCCCGTCATGCGTCCGGCTCTGCCGTGACCGTCAATTCGCGCATTTGCCGCAAGCGATGCCCCTCTTATATAAGGGGCACAGGTCGCGGCAAAAGAGCCGCGCCTGGATGTTCCCATAGGCTTGACCGGCAAGCGACGGGGCTCCGGCATTCCCGCCTGCGGCGGGAGCGGCCGGAGATGACCGCGCGCAGCGAAGCCGACACCGGTGACACTCCCCGCCATATGGCGGGTCGGACGGAGTTGGTCATGGACGCGGTTGTGACGAGTTTGAAGATGAACGCAGCGGCCGTGGAGCCGAAGACTGGCGAACCCTCGCCGGAGCAGCGCCCCAGCCGCGAGGAGGCGGAGGCCGCCATCCGCACGCTCATCGCCTATATCGGCGAGGATGTGACGCGCGAGGGCCTGGAAGACACGCCGCGTCGGGTCATCCGCGCCTATGACGAGCTGTATGCGGGCTACGGCCACGATGCCGAGGAGATTCTCGGCCGCACCTTCGGCGAGATCGGCACCTTCGACGATTTCGTGCTGATGCGCGACATCCCCTTCTATTCCCATTGCGAGCACCACATGGTGCCGTTCGTGGGCAAGGCTCATGTGGCCTATTTCCCGGTGGACCGCGTGGTGGGCCTCTCCAAGATCGCCCGCGTGGTGGATGTCTACGCCCGCCGCCTCCAGACGCAGGAACACCTGACCTCGCAGATCGTCCGCGCCCTGGACGAGACGCTGAAGCCGCGCGGCATCGCCCTCATGATCGAGGCGGAGCATATGTGCATGTCCATGCGCGGCATCGCCAAGGCCGGCGTCACCACGCTCACCAGCCAGTTCACCGGCGCGTTCCGCGACGACCCGGCCGAGCAGGTGCGCTTCATCACCATGGTGCGCGGACGCTGAGCGTTCCCGCGCGGGGCTGGATTTCATGACCGACCACACTCCCTTCGGCGCCGGCGCCGATCCCCACGAGCTGGAAGAAGGCACGCGCCTTGCCCCCCGCTTCGACGCGGCCGGGCTCGTCACCGCCATCGCCGTGGATGCGGCGACCGGCGAGGTGCTCATGCTCGCCCACATGAATGCCGAGGCGCTGGCCCGCACCATCGAGACCGGCGAGGCGCATTATTACAGCCGCTCCCGCAAGGCCTTGTGGAAGAAGGGCGAGTCCTCCGGCCACACCCAGAAGGTGGTGGACCTGCTGGTGGATTGCGACCAGGACGCGGTGCTCATCAAGGTGGAGATGGGCGGGACCGGCGCCGCCTGCCATACCGGCCGGCGCTCCTGCTTCTATCGCCGCGTGCCCCTGGGCGGCCCTGCCGCCGAGGCGCGGCTTGCCTTCACCGGCGACACCCCGCGCTTCGACCCGGCCAAGGTTTACGGCAAGGGCTGACCCGCGGCTCCGGCGCGAAGCCTCGTTTCAAGCCACGCTTCCGTCACCAAAAGCGGGCACGGTGCACTCGACGGCGCCGCCGGCTCAGGCCCTTGGCGCCTGGCGGGGCGTGTGGAGGCGTGCATGGTGCAGGGGTTTCCCTTCTTTGGCCGCCCGGCGGACCTTTCGGGCGGCGGGCGCGCCGGTGCGCCCGAGACACCTGATCCCGCCGCGCCCGAACCGGCCGCACCGGACCATCGCCCGGCGGTCGCGCTGGCCCTCGGCGGCGGCGCGGCCCGGGGCTTTGCCCATATCGGCGTGCTGCGCGTGCTGGAGCGGCACGGCCTGCGGCCCAGCATCATCGCGGGCACCTCCATCGGCGCCGTGGTGGGGGGGCTCTGGGCGGCGGGCAAGCTCGACGCCCTGGAGGACTGGGCGGTCCACCTCACCAAGCGGGGCATGCTGCGCTACATCGATCCCGTGTTCGGCGGGCCGGGCCTCATCAGCGGCAAGCGCCTGTCCGATCGGCTGGCCAAGGAACTGAACGGCATCGAGATCGAGCAATTGCCGGTCACGTTCGGCGCCATCGCCACGGAGCTGGGCACCGGCCACGAAATCTGGCTGACGCGCGGCTCGCTCTCGGAGGCGATCCACGCCTCCTATTGCCTGCCGGGCATCTTCACCCCGGCGCGGGTCAGCGGGCGCTGGCTGATGGACGGCGCGCTGGTGAACCCCATTCCCGTCTCCACCGCGCGGGCCCTGGGCGGCCGTGTGGTGATCGCGGTCAATCTCAATTCGGAAGTGTTCGGGCGCGGCACCGTGATCCAGGACCATGGCGGTCCGCTGCTGGACGAGGAGCCCGCCATCGCGCTGCGCCGTCCCATGGGGCTCGCCCGCATGCTCCGGCCCGACCGCCTGTTGCGCGGAACGCCGCTGGTGGACGGCGCGGCGTCCGGCCCGCGCGCCTTGTCGGGGGTGATGATCGACGCCTTCAACGTGATGCAGGACCGCATCGCCCGCTCGCGCCTCGCGGGGGATCCGCCGGACATCCTGGTCTCGCCCAAGCTGGGCAAGATCGGCCTGTTCGACTTCCACCGCGCCCGGGAGGCCGTGGAAGCGGGCATGGAGGCCACCGAGCGCATGATGGAGGACATCACGGCCTCCATCACCGCCCTGGGCTGACCCTCCGTCCGCTCACGCGGTCATGATGTAGTCCCGCAGTTCCGCGCTCTCGCGCTCCATCTCCTCCACGCGATGCTTCACCACGTCGCCGATGGAGATGATGCCGATCAGCCGATCATGCTCCACCACGGGCACGTGGCGGAAGCGGCCGCGCGTCATGCGCTCCATGATCACGGGGACGGTCTCGTCGGGCGCGCAGGTGACGACGGCGCGCGTCATCACGGACGAGACCGGGGAGGGCAGCACGTCCGTTCCCTTCTCGGCGAGGATGCGCACCACGTCGCGCTCGGACAGGATGCCCTCCAGGCGCCCCGTGGGAGAGACGGCGACGATGGCGCCGATCCGGTGCTCGGCGAGGCGGGTCACCGCCTCGGTCAGGGGGGCGTCGGGGGAGATGGTGACGAGAGAACCGGATTTCTTCTGCAAAAGCAGTTGCACTGTCATGGCGATGTCTCCGCTCCCTGTGGCGTCGTCGCCGGGCGCGCGTGAGGCCCGGCGGCTCGGTCCTTCTTGGTCAGCCAGACAGACGCGGCGCCCGCCGGGGGCTTGAAGACCG
Organism: Hyphomicrobiales bacterium; assembly: GCA_013911975.1. Classification (GTDB taxonomy): domain Bacteria; phylum Pseudomonadota; class Alphaproteobacteria; order Rhizobiales; family Xanthobacteraceae; genus Aquabacter. The sequence goes on from JACESF010000019.1 coordinate 43,318, forward strand.
CCGTCGGGGGAGGAGAGCCGCCTGTGCCGCATCACGCCGGCCGTTGGGGAATGATCCTCCCATGGGGCCTGCGGCGCAACCCGCAATTGTCGGAGGTTAGTGGGTGAAGGGGGCGCGCTGCGCCTGCGGGGCAGGGGGGTCGAACAGGGAGAACAGGAGCAGGCCGGCGAAGAAGCCGCCGAGATGGGCCTGCCACGCCACTTCCGCCCCGTCCGTGCCCGGCAGGCTGACGCCCACGCCGAACAGGAAGTTGAGCCCCACCCAGACCAGGATGAAGACCAGCACCCGGGGCTCGCGCAGGGCGCGGGCGAGGGGCACGGCCGGCAGATGCTCGGACCGGCCGAAGCCATAGCCCGAGGGGCCGAGCGGGCCGCCGGGGGCGAACGCGAAGCGCACCGCCGCCGCCATGGTTCCGGAGACCACGGCCGAGGCGCCGATCATGGGCACCATGGCATCGGGATAGGCCATGAGGTGGGCGAGCGCGCCCGCCGCAGCCGTGACGACGCAGAAGGCGAGGAAGCGCCCGGTGCCGAACCGCCGCGCCACCGGCGTCCCGAAGGCCAGCAGCCAGACGAGGTTCATGCCCACATGCAGCCAGCCCCCGTGGAGGAGGGCATAGGTCACGAAGGTCCACACCTGCGCGCCCAGCCCGCCGGGCAGGGCGAATTCCGGCGCGGCGGCATAGCGGGCGGGAATGAAGGCGAAGAGGGCGAGGATCTCGATGTCCGCCGCCTCGCTGAGGAAGCCGCGGACGAACTCGATGGCGGCCATGGCCGCGCACAGGGCCCCCACCACGCCGGGGACGTTGAGAACCGGCTGCCGGGGCGGCGCACGGCGCAATTCGTCAGGATTCAGCACGCTTCGGACATAGGACGCGGCCGGGGCGCAGGCAAGAAGAAACAAGCCGCAGGACTTGAGCGCGGCCGCAATCACGAAGACGCGATCAGAGATGTTAAGGTTAAGGAGTGGTTGACGGCGCAAATACGGCGACGATGGGGCATTATCGAATTGTTAACCGAGACCCGATCGCCGCCATGCCGCTCCCCGCCCGACTGCTCCTGACCCTCGGCCTGCTCCTGGCAGGTGCGACGGGCGTTGCCGCCGGAGAGACCCGCACCGCCGCGCTCGGCCCCGCCGGCAGCGGCGGCCTCTCCGGCTCCCAGCCCGCCCATCTCACCGCCATCGGCGGCACCACCCCGCCCATCGGCTATGTGCGCTTCTGCGCCGAACACGGCACCGATTGCGTCGCGGCCGGCGAGATGGTGTTCGAGATGGAGCTGGACAAGGCGCGGCTGGCGCAGTTGGAGAAGGTGAATACCGGCATCAACGAGGCCGTCGATCCCGTCACCGACATGGAGCATTTCGGCGAGACCGAGCGCTGGTCCTATCCCACGGACGGGAAGGGCGACTGCGAGGACTACGTGCTCGCCAAGCGCAAGGCGCTGCTCGGCATGGGCTGGCCCGCCTCGGTCCTGCTCATCACCGTGGTGCGCGACAAGGACGGCGACGGCCACGCGGTGCTCACCGTCGTCACCGACCATGGCGACCTGGTGCTGGACAACCAGGCGCCGGACATCCTTCCGTGGAAGGAGACCGGCTACCGCTTCGTGAAGCGCCAGTCCCAGGGCGATCCCGCGCTGTGGGTGTCGCTGGGCGACAGCCGCTCCCCGCCGGTGGTGGGCGGCGGCCGCTGAGCTCGGCTCAGTCCACCCGCCTGAGGCCCGCCGAGAAGCGCTTCCAGTTCGCCTGATAGCGCAGCGCCGTTTCCTTCAGCCGGGCCACCGCGTCCTCGTCCAGCGTGCGCACCACTTTGGCGGGCGTGCCGACGATCAGCGAATTGTCGGGAAATTCCTTCCCCTCCGTCACCAGCGCATTGCTGCCCACGAGGCAGTTGCGGCCGATGCGGGCCCCGTTCAGCACCGTGGCGCCCATGCCGATGAGGCTGTTGTCGCCCACCGTGCAGCCATGGAGGATGGCCATGTGCCCCACCGTCACGTTGGTTCCGAGCGTCATGGGGAAGCCCGGATCGGTGTGAAGGACGCAATTCTCCTGAATATTGGTGCCTTCGCCGATGACGATGGGCTCGTTGTCGCCGCGCAGCACGCTGCCGAACCAGATGCTCGCATCCTCCTTCAGCACCACCCGGCCGATGAGCGTGGCGTCCGGCGCCACCCAGTAGCGGCCGTTTTCCGGCAGGTCGGGAGTGAGGTCGTCCAGGGCGTAGATCGGCATCAGGCGGGTCCCCGCGGTTGGTGGTGACGCCTCACTATAACGCCGCCGGGGCCTATGCTAGAGCTTCCGGGCCGACGGTATCCCCGCCCGGGCCAGAGATACGCCACCCGCGAGACTGCACGTGCCCCCGCCACCCGCTTTGCCGCCGGACCTGTTGAAACTGTTGCAGGACGGCTACCAGGCCCAGATGCGGGGCCTTCTGGGGGACGCGGCGCGCGCCTATCGCAAGGTTCTCCAGAAGGCGCCGGACAGCGTCGATGCGCTCCACCTGCTGGCGATGGTGCGCGGCAAGCAGGGCCTGTACGAGGATGCCATCCGCCTCTACCGGGATGCGCTGAAGCGCCGGCCCGAGGATGCCAAGCTCTGGTACAATCTCGGCCTCGTCTGCAACGCCGCCGGCCGCCCGCACGAGGCGGGAAACGCCTATGCCGAGGCGCTGGCACGGGACCCCGCGACCCATGAGGGGCTGGGCCTGTGGTACGCCACGCGACGCCCCCTGTGCGACTGGAGCGACCATGACCGCCTCATGGCGGCGCTGCGGGCCAGCGCGGACCCGGCCTGCGCACCCGCGCAGCCGTTCGACACGCTCATGCTGGACGATCCCGCGCTCCAGCTCGCCGTCGCCCGCCGCCGCATGGCGCAGGTTCCCCCAAAAGCCCCCGGGCGCGCCGAGCCCTTGCCTCCGCGGCAACCGGGCCGCCTGCGCATCGGCTATCTTTCCGCCGACTTCCGGGAGCATCCCGTCACGCATCTCGTGGTCCGCCTGCTGGAGCGCCACGACCGCGCGCGGTTCGAGGTGCTCGCCCTCTCCACCGGCATCGACGACGGCTCCGCCTACCGCGCGCGCATCCGGGGCGCGGTGGACCGGTTCATCGATTGCGCGGGCGCCGATCTCGACGCCATGGAGGCGCGGATCCGGGACGCGGGCATCGACATCCTGGTGGATCTCATGGGCCATACGGGCGGCAATAGCAGCGCCCTCTTTGCCCGCCGCGCGGCGCCCGTGCAGGTGAGCTATCTGGGCTATCCGGGCACCACGGGCGCGCCGGAAATGGACTATGTCATCGCCGATGCCGCCGTGCTGCCGCCGGTGGACGCGGCCACCTTCAGCGAGGCGGCGGCCTATCTGCCGGACATCTACCAGCCCTGCGACCCGGACCTCGTGCTTCCGCCGGCCCCGGACCGTGCCGCCTGCGGCCTGCCGGAGGAGGGTGTGGTGTTCTGCGCCTTCAACAGCCCGCAGAAGATCGACCCCGAGACCTTCGGCCTCTGGATGGACCTGCTGCGGGAGGTGCCCGGAAGCGTGCTCTGGCTGCTGGCCGCCCCTGAGGCGGTGGAGGCCAATCTGCTGCGGGAGGCGCAGGCCCGGGGCGTGCCGCCGGAGCGGCTGGTGTTCGCCCCCCGCGTGCCGGTGGCCGAGCATCTCGCCCGCATCCCGCTGGCGGATCTCTTCCTGGACACGTTTCCTTACACCGCGCACACCACCGCCAACGACATGCTGCGCATGGGCGTGCCCGTGGTGACGCGGACGGGAGCCACCTTCGCCTCGCGCGTGGCGGCGAGCCTGCTCGTCCTCATGGACTGCCCCGAACTCGTAACGGCGGATGCGCCGTCCTATGCCGCGCTCGCCCTTGCGCTGGCCCGCGACCCGGACCGCCGCGCCGCGCTGCGCGACCGGCTGGCGCGGATGCGAACCCGGTCCGCGCTGTTCGACATCGAGCGCTACCGCATCCATCTGGAAGCCGCCTATGAGGCGATGATGGCGCGCGCCCTGAGCGGCGAGCCGCCCACGCCCTTCGCCATTCTCCGCGCCCCGTCCTCGGAAGGGGCTGCGCCGGGCGCGGCATCTGGGACTGGAGCGCCTTGAGCTGCTTGGCCTGGTTGCGGGGGGCAACCAGTGCCGGACGCCGATCGCGGTGCTCCAGCGCATCCGCGCCGAAAAGCCGGATTTGTTCGTCCGCCGACCCAGCATGACAGGCTGGGGCTGAACACCTATCCCGCCGCCTCCGCGGCCGCCGTCCAGAAGGCTTCGGCCGCGGGCGCCATGCGGGCGCGGGGGCGCACCAGCAGGATGTCCATGGGGATGTCCCAGGCCGCATCGCCCGCCCGCGCGAGGCGACCTTCCGGCGCGAGGTCGCCGGCCAAGGGCGAACCCTCCAAGAGATCGCCTGCTACGAGGCTGAGCGGAGCGAAGGCGAGGCCGCGCCCCGCCGCCGCCTGGGCCGCCAGCGCCGTGGAGAGGTGAGAGGTGAAGACGGGTCGCAGGACCGCGTCCGGCCCGTGCGCCGCGCGCGCCGCCTCCACGATGCGGCCCATGCCGGATTCCGCGCTGTAGGCGAGATAGGGCAGGGGCGCTGCCGCCGTTCCCGGCAGGCGGTGGAGCGGGGCGCCCGCGTCGTCGCGGCCGCACACCGGCACCAGCGTATCCCCGCCGAGCCGGACGGAGCGGAACGCCGGGGCATCGAGCCGGATGCGCGCGGCGGGATGGTGGTGGCACAGCAGGAATTGCGCGCGCCCCTCCAGCATGGCGCGCTCGCAGGCCACCATGTTGTCCGCCATGAGCCGCACCGCGTTCTCGCCCACGGCCCCCTCCAGGGTGCGCAGCCACCGGGGGAAGAAGGTGAGGGAAAGGGCGTGGGTGGCGAGGAAGGTGAGTTCGCCCGCGCCGGCCTGCGCCGCCTCCAGCGCCGCCGCGCGCCCGCGCCGCAGCAGGTGCAGGGCCTGTTCCGCCGTGGGCAGGAAGGCGGTTCCGGCGGGGGTGAGGGCGAGGCGGTGCGTGTCCCGGTCCACCAGCGGCGCGCCCACCCAGGCCTCCAGCGCGCGGATGCGGCGGCTGAAGGCGGGCTGCGTGATGTTGCGCTTCTCCGCCGCGCGGGAAAAATTCATTCCCTCCGCGAGGGCGAGGAAATCCTCGAGCCAGGCCGCCTCCATCCATGCGCTCCCGATATGGAACAAGGTTCAAACGGCATAGGGCATTTCCCGGCACGCGCGATAGGGTGCGCGGGACAAAGACAGGGAGGCACGTCCATGGCCCAGTATCGCATCGCCACCATTCCCGGCGACGGCATCGGCAACGAGGTGGTGCCCGAGGGCATCCGCGTGCTGGAGGCCGCCGGCAAGCGGTTCGGCCTCTCCTTCCAATGGGACCATTTCGACTGGAGCTGCGCCTATTTCCAGAAGCACGGCGAGATGATGCCCAAGGACGGGCTCGACCGCATCAAGGGCCATGACGCCATCTATCTCGGCGCGGTGGGCTTTCCCGGCGTGCCGGACCATGTCTCGCTCTGGGGCCTGCTCATCCCCATCCGCCGCAACTTCCGGCAATATGTGGCGCTGCGCCCGGTGCGGCTGCTGAAGGGCATGACCAGCCCGCTCGCGGGCCGCACGGCGAAGGACATCGACTTCTTCGTGGTGCGCGAGAACAACGAGGGCGAGTATTCCGAGATCGGCGGGCGCATGTATCGCGACACGCCCGAGGAATTCGCCTCCCAGCAGGCGGTCTTCACGCGCAAGGGCACGGACGCCATCATGCGCTACGCCTTCGAGCTGGCCCGCACCCGCGCGAAGAAGCACGTCACGTCCGCCACCAAGTCCAACGGCATCGTCCACACCATGCCGTTCTGGGACGAGCGCTTCGCGGCTGTGAAGCAGGATTATCCCGACGTGCGCACGGACCAGTACCATATCGACATCCTGGCGGCGCATTTCGTCATGAACCCGGACCGGTTCGACGTGGTGGTGGCCTCCAACCTGTTCGGCGACATCCTGTCGGACCTCGGCCCGGCGGTGGCGGGGTCGCTCGGCATCGCGCCGGGGGCGAACATCAATCCCGAGCGGGACTTCCCCTCCATGTTCGAGCCGGTGCACGGGTCGGCGCCGGACATTGCGGGCCAGGGCATCGCCAATCCCATCGGCCAGATCTGGTCGGGCGCCATGATGCTGGAGCATCTCGGCCACAAGGACGCGGCCGACGCGGTGATCACGGCCATCGAGACGGTTCTGGCGGACCCGGCCGCGCGCACCCGCGATCTCGGCGGCACCGCGACGACGGCGCAGTGCGGCGCAGCTGTCGCGGCGGCGGTGGCGGGCTGATCCGCCGACATCCGGGGTGGCGCGGCGCCTGCCGTGCCCCCCGAGCCTATTTCCGCCCGGTGAGAAACGCGAAGAGGCCGCGCCGTCCCTCGCGGGGGGGATGGGCGAACAGGTGCTGGAAATAGGCCAGCACGGACGGGGGCGGCTCGGCGAGGCGGGCGAGCTGGCGCACGTTGCGCACCTTGTGCTCCTTCATCAGGGCCCACAGCATCTTCGCGGTGTCCCGGTCGTCCCGCACCTGGTCGAGGGCTTTTTCCAGCATCAGCACCGCCTCGCGCACCTCGCCCGTCGCGTCGCGCGCCAGGGGCACGGGCGGGCCGAGCACCACCAGCGGCTCCTCGAGAACGGCGAGGCGGGGATTGAGGCGCAGCGCGCGCATGTAGAAATCCACGTCCGCCCGGCGGCGCAGGCGCGGATCATAGTCCAGCGGCGGCGTGCGGCGGTGGATGGTGGTGCTGGGCGGGCCGATGGGATTTTCCCGCAGCAGCCGTTCCGGCTGGCGTCGCAGGGGCCCCACCTTGTCCGCCGTTGGCACCAGCGGCTCGGCATCCTCTTCCCGGATCGCCCCGGCGACGCCCAGGATCGCGTCCGGCGTGTCCGCCATCAGCCGCACGAACTGCCCGAGCGCATCGGCATTGGCGAAGCGGTCCTGCGGCAGGAGCATCTTGATGAGCGGCGCCCGCGAGAGGCGCGACGCCTCGTCCCAGTTCTGCGGCACCTGGAGCGGCTGGGGATTGCGGAAATAGCGCATCCGGCCGCCGAAATCATAGGTGCGGACCAGGGCCTCGAGCGAATCGTCCCGCGAATCGTCGGTGATGACCACCTCATAATCGAGGAAGCGCTGGACCACGACGGAATCGAGCGCGAGCTCCATATCCTCCAGCAGGCCCTCGGCATCGGGCGATGCGGGGATACAGACCGAGACGGCGGGCAGGTCGGGCAAAGGGACATCTCTCGCGGCGGGCGGGCCATTCAAGCCGCGCGGCGCCGGGGGATCAAGCGGCTTGATGCTGCGCTGCCCTCACGCCCGCAGGAAGGCCCGGAGCGCCAGCAGGGTTTCCAGCGGCCGCTCCTCCTGGAGCAGATGGCCGCAATCGAGAGCGTGGCCGGACACGTGCAGCGCCTTCTCCCGCCAGGTGTCGAGCACGTCGTAAAGCTCTCCCACCACGCCGCGCGCGCCCCAGAGGGCCAGCAGCGGGGCAGTCACCCGCGCATCGCGGTCCGCCGCGTCGTGGACGAGGTCGATGCCGGCGGCGGCGCGGTAGTCCTCGCAGATGGCGTGGCGCGTCGCCGGGTCCAGGTAGCAGCGCAGATATTCCGCGAAGGCTTCCGGCTCGGTGGCGCCCGGCGTCCGGGACTGGCCGGCGAGATGATGGCGCAGGAAATATTCTGGGTCCGCGCCGATCAGGTGCTCGGGCAGCGGGTGGGGCTGGATGAGGAAGAACCACCAGAAATAGCGCGTGGCGAAGGCCTTGTCGGTGCGCGCGTACATGGTGGCGGTGGGCGCGATGTCCATGACGCAGAGGCGCGAGACGGCATCGGGATGGTCGAGCGCCATGCGGTGGGCGACGCGCCCGCCCCGGTCGTGGCCCACCACGGCGAAGCGTGGGAAACCAAGCCGCGCCATGAGCGCCACCTGGTCCGCCGCCATGGCACGCTTGGAATAGGCGATGTGGTCCGGCCCGCCCTCGGGCTTGGCGCTGTCGCCGTAGCCGCGCAGGTCCGGCGCCACCACGGTGAAGTCGCGGGCGAGCGCGGGGGCGATCTTGCGCCAGGTGACATGGGTCTGGGGATGGCCGTGGAGCAGGAGGAGGGGCGGACCTTCCCCGGCGGTGGCGGCGCGCAGGGTGAGCCCGCCCGCCTCGATGTCCAGCAGCCGGAACCCCTCCATGAGGGGCGCGGAGCCTCGCTCGATCACGTCATCGCCCGCCATGCCATCCTCCCGTTTCGGCGCATTGTGCCACGGGCGGCGGGGAAGGGCCCATGCCGGGCCGGCATCAAATGATGGCGGCCCGGCGAGAGGGGGGAAGATCACGGGCCGGCATCAAATGATGGCAGCCCGGCGAGAGGGCGACGATTTCGGGCCGGCATCAAATGATGGCGGCCGGGTGGCCGGGCGCCCGGTCGGGCCGCACAAACGAAAACCGGGCCGCCATCGCGTGATGACGGCCCGGCGAAACAGGGGAGAGGAAGGGCGGGGCTCAGGCTCCGGCCTTTTCCTTCCGCTTCTGCACGAAGGCGATGACCTCGCCGACGATGCCGCGCCGGAACAGGGACACGGCCAGGACGAAGATTGTGCCCTGGATGACGAGGACCCACTCGCCGAGGGAGGCGAGGTAGTTCTGCATGGCGACGATGACGGCGGCGCCGACCACCGGGCCGATGATGGTGCCCATGCCGCCCACCAGGGTCATCAGCACCACCTCGCCGGACATCTGCCAGGCGACGTCGGTGAGGGAGGCGAGCTGGAAGACGATGGCCTTGGTGGATCCGGCAAGGCCCGTGAGTGCGGCGGACAGCACGAAGGCCAGCAGCTTGTATTGCTGGACCCGGTAGCCCAGCGACACGGCGCGCGGCTCGTTCTCGCGGATCGCCTTCAGGACCTGCCCGAACGGCGAGTACACCGCGCGGTAGATGATGGCGAAGCCGACGAGGAAGATCACCAGGACCGCGTAATAGAGGTTGAAGTCGGAGGTGATGTCGTAGACGCCGAAGAAGGCGCGGCGGGGCACCGCCTGGAGGCCGTCCTCGCCGCCGGTGAACTTGGCCTGGAGGCAGAAGAAGAAGAACATCTGCGCGAGGGCCAGCGTCACCATGGCGAAATAGATGCCTTGGCGCTTGATGGCGAGCAGGCCCACCAGCAGGCCGAGGAGGGCGGCGAAGGCGACGCCGGTGAGGATGCCCAGTTCGGGTGTGAAGCCCATCATCTTGACGGTGTGGGCGCAGATGTAGCTGGCGCCGCCGAAGAACATGGCATGGCCGAAGGAGAGCAGGCCCGTATAGCCCAGCATCAGGTTGAAGGCGCAGGCGAAGAGCGCGAAGCACATCACCTTCATGAGGAAGACGGGATACACCGCGAAGGGCGCGGCGATGAGGGCGGCGAGCACCGCGATGCCGATGAGGATGCGCACGGGAGACAAGCCTTGCTGCGGGGCGGTCGCGGCGAGAGGGGAAGTGGTCATGGTCGGTCCCTTCTCACTTCGCGGTGCCGAACAGGCCGGCAGGCTTCACCATGAGCACGATGGCCATGATGACGAAGATCACGGTGGAGGAGGCTTCCGGATAGAAGACCTTGGTGAGGCCCTCGACGACGCCGAGGCCGAAGCCGGTGACAATGGCGCCCATGATGGAGCCCATGCCGCCGATGACAACCACCGCGAACACCACGATGATGAGGTTCGAGCCCATGGTGGGGCTGACCTGGTAGGCGGGCGCGGCGAGCACGCCGGCGAGCGCGGCGAGGCCGACGCCGAAGCCGTAGGTGAGGGTGATCATGCGCGGCACGTCGATGCCGAAGGCCTGGACGAGATCGGGGCGCTCGGTGGCGGCGCGCAGGTAGGAGCCGAGCTTGGTGCGCTCGATGACGAACCAGGTGACGAGGCAGACCACGAGGGAGGCCACCACCACGAAGGCGCGGTAATTGGGCAGGAACATGAAGCCCAGATTGGTGCCGCCGGGCAGCGGGTTGCCGTAGGGCAGGCCCGATGAGCCGTATTGCCGCCGGAACAGGCCCTCGAGGATGAGCGCGAGGCCGAAGGTGAGCAGCAGGCCGTAGAGATGGTCGAGATTGTAGAGCCGCCTTAGCAGCGTGCGCTCGATCACCATGCCGATGATGGCGACCACGACGGGCGAGACGATGAGCGCCCCCCAGAACGGGATGCCCAGATAGTTCAGCGCCATCCAGGCGCCGAAGGCGCCCATCATATATTGCGCGCCGTGGGTGAAGTTGATGACGTTCAGCAGGCCGAAGATCACCGCCAGCCCGAGGCTCAGCATGGCGTAGAACGCCCCGTTGATGAGGCCGAGAAGCAGCTGACCGAACAACGCCTGGGGCGCGACGCCGAGGAGCTCGAACATGGATCGTGGTCTCTCTGGAGGGAAGGCCGGCCGAGGGCTGCGCCCCCGGCCGGCACGTCGCGTCAGGTCTTCTTGACGAGCGGGCAGTCACCCTGGTCGAGCGGGCGGAACGCCTCGTTCGCCGGGATGGTGGCCTTCAGGTTGTAGTAGTCGTACGGGCCCTTGGACTCCGACGGCTTCTTCACCTCGAACAGATACATGGGATGGATCTGACGACCGTCCGCACGCACCTCGCCCTTGCCGAACAGCTTGTCGTCGGTGGGGATCTTCTTCATCTCGGCCACCACGGCGGCGCCGTCCTTGGCGCTCTTGGTGGCCTCGACGGCCTTCAGATAGTGGGTCACGCCGGAATAGACGCCCGCCATCACGTCGGTGGGGAACTTGCCGCCGTTGGCCGCGGAGAATTCCTTCGCGAAGGCGCGGTTGGCGTCGGTCATGTCCCAGTACCAGGCCGAGGTCAGGTTCAGGCCCTGGGCGATCTTCAGGCCGAGCGAGTGCACGTCCGTGAGGAAGATCAGCAGGCCCGCCAGCTTCTGGCCGCCTTCGACGATGCCGTATTCCGCCGACTGCTTGATGGAGTTGATGGTGTCGCCGCCCGCATTGGCGAGGCCGATGACCTTCGCCTTGGAGCTCTGCGCCTGCAGCAGGAAGGAGGAGAAGTCGGCATTGTTGAGAGGCACGCGGACGCTGCCCACCACCTTGCCGCCGTTGGCCTTCACCACCTCGGCCGTGTCACGCTCCAGCGCATGGCCGAAGGCATAGTCGGCGGTCAGGAAGAACCAGGTGTCGCCACCGTTCTTCGTCATGGCCTTGCCGGTGCCGTTGGCGAGCGCCCAGGTGTCGTAGGTCCAGTGGACCGTATTGGGCGAGCAGGCCTTGCCGGTGAGGTCGGACGTGGCCGCGCCGGAATTGATGAAGACCTTGTTCTTTTCCTTCGTCACCTGGCTCACGGCCAGCGCGACGCCGGAATTGGGGGTGTCGACGATGAGATCGACGCCGTCCACGTCATACCACTGCCGGGCGATGGAGGTGCCCACGTCCGCCTTGTTCTGGTGGTCGGCGAAGATCACCTCCACCTGCAGGCCCTTGGACGCGGCGTTGAAGTCCGAGACCGCCTTCTTGGCGGCCCAGACCGAGCCCTGGCCGCCGAGGTCGGCATAGAGGCCGGACTGGTCGTTCAGCACGCCGATCTTGACCTTGACCGGGGTCTGGGCATGGGCGGCGGTGACAGCGAACACGCTGGCGGCCGCCATGAGCATGGCTGTGAAACGCATGTGTTTCCTCCTGCCGGCTTCGGGCCGGCCGCGATGTCACGAAAATCCCCGGTCAGACGCCGAGGAGAGTTTCCAGACGCGCCGCGTTCTCCGCGATCTTGTCGTTGGGCACCATGTCCACGACGCGCCCGTGCTCGACCACATAGTGGCGGTCGGCGACGGTTGAGGCGAAGTGGAAGTTCTGCTCCACGAGCAGCACGGTGAAACCCTTCTTCTTGAGGGTTCGGATGATCTCGCCGATATGCTGGACGATGACCGGGGCGAGGCCCTCGGAGGGCTCGTCCAGCAGCAGCAGCTTGGCGCCGGTGCGCAGGATGCGGGCGATGGCCAGCATCTGCTGCTCGCCGCCGGACAGCTTCGTGCCCTGGCTGTTGCGCCGCTCTTCAAGGCGCGGGAACAGTTCGTGGACCTCGTCCACGGAGAGCCCGCCGGCCTGCACCACGGGCGGCAGCAGCAGGTTCTCGCGCACGGAGAGCGAGGAGAAGATGCCCCGCTCCTCCGGGCAGATGGCGATGCCCATGCGGGCGATCTTGTTGGGGGCGAGCCCCACCGTCTCCACGCCCTGGTAGCGGATCGAGCCGGCCCGCTTGCGCAGCAGGCCCATGATGGCCCGCATGGTGGTGGTCTTGCCCGCGCCGTTGCGGCCGAGCAGGGTCACGACTTCGCCGGGTTGGATGTCGAAGGTCATGCCGTGCAGCACATGGCTCTCGCCATAATGGCCGTGCAGGTCCTTCACCTCGAGCAGGGGCGTTGCGTTCGCGCTGGCCATCTCAATGCGCTCCGTGCCCGGTGCCCATATAGGCCTCGATCACCTGGGGGTTCTTCGACACCTCCGAATAGGGACCCTCGGTGAGGATCTCGCCGCGCGCCAGCACGGTGATCTGGTCGGAGAGGTTGGCCACCACGGAGAGGTTGTGCTCCACCATGAGGACGGTGCGGTTGTGCGCCACGCGCTTGATCAGGTCGGCGGTGCGCGCGATGTCCTCGCGGCCCATGCCGGACGTGGGCTCGTCCAGGAGCAGCATCTCCGGCTCGAGCGCCAGCGTCGTGGCGATCTCCAGCGCGCGCTTGCGCCCATAGGGCAGCTCCACCGCCAGGTGGTTCGCGTAGGAGACGAGGTCCACGTCGCGGATCAGTTCCATGGCCCGGTCGTTGAGCGCGCTCAGCGAGCTCTCCGGCTTCCAGAAATGGAACGAGGTGCCCAGCTTGCGCTGCAGCGCCACGCGCACATTCTCCAGCACCGTCATGTGACCGAACGTGGCCGAGATCTGGAACGAACGCACCATGCCGAGCCGCGCGATGTCCGCCGGCTTCGTGCGCGTGATGTCGCGCCCGTTCAGCCGGATCGTGCCCCGCGTGGGCTCCAGGAACTTCGTGATGAGATTGAAACAGGTGGTCTTTCCAGCACCGTTCGGCCCGATGAGGGCGTGAATCGTGTGCCGGCGGATCCGAAGGTCGACGTTCTTGACCGCCGCGAAACCCTTGAATTCCTTGGTAAGACCGGATGCTTCAACGATGTAGGGCACGTCCGAGACTGTGTCCATATCGCGGTAAAATCCCCTCGCTGTGGCCGGGGACGTAACGCCCCGGGCTGGTTCCCTCCAAACGCCTTCGAGTGCGCTTCTTTATTTTGCGGCACGGTATCACGAGAAGATCGTGCCGCGTCAATATGGTCGAAGGGCGAATTTGAACGGATGATCGATTCCGGTGATCGGGCCTGGGGATTGTCACAATCGTCCGCGGCGCTGCGTCACTCGCCGGCGGCGTCCACCCGGGAGAGCACAAAGCTGATGCGCGTGCCCTCCGCGCGGCTGATGCGCAGCAGCGCGGCGCCCCCCTTCAGCGCGAAGCGCACGCTCTTGCGCACCCCGGGGCAGTCCTTGGCGGGCGTGAAGGCGGCGGCGGGGAGCATCTGCCCCTGCTGCACGACATCGATCCACGCGGCCTGCGGCAGCGTCACCTGGTAGAGGCCCGGCACCTCCACCTTCAGCAGGATGTATCCAGAATTGGGGCCACCCTTCGCTGGCGGCTGTGCGGGCGGCTCCGCCGGTGGAGCGAGGGCCAGAGTCAGCATCTGGAACGGCTCCGCCTGCACCCGGGCGCCGGCCTCCAGCATCCCGCCGTCGGGCGGGGCGGCGAGGGCCGCTGATTCGCGCTCCAGCGGCCAGCGCCCGTCCAGGCACCCGGCCGCCGCGGCGCCGGGCGGGAGAAGGGCGGCGGCCGCCGCCAGGAGAACGGCAGCGGCCCGAACCATCAATCCTCCACCGCGATCATGACGTCCGACGCCTTGATCACCGCAGAGGCGGGCTGCCCGGCCACGAGCCCGAGCTGGTCCACCGCCTCGTTGGTGATGGAGGCGGTGATGATCGTTCCGGGAGAGACTTCGAGGCGCACATGGGCGGTGGTCGCCCCGCGCACCACCTCCACCACCGTGCCTTCCAGGATGTTGCGGGCGCTGATCTTCATGGCCGATCTCCGTCGTATAGTCTTGCTATACGACGTGATCATGCCCAAGCCGCGCCGCGTCCGCTATGCGGCGGGACCGCGCGGCCTCTCCTCCCGCGCCTGGCCGTGATAGGCGAGGTTCGGCCGCATGTCGGTGGCCGCGGCGATGCGGTTCGACATGTTGAAGAAGCCGGTCACCGCCGCCACGTCCCAGACATCCCGCTCCGACAGTCCGGCGGCGCGCAGGCGGGCGCGGTCCGCCGCCTCCACCTCGTGGGGCCGCTCGGTGAGCTTCACGGCGAAGTCCAGGATCGCGCGCTGGCGCGTGTCGAGCCGGGCGGCACGGTAGTTCATCACCATCTGCTCCCCCAGCACCGGGTCGCCGGAGATCTGGCGCACCGCCGCGCCGTGGGCGGTCAGGCAATAATAGCAGCGGTTCACGCTGGACACGGCCACCGCGATCATCTCCCGCTCCAGCTTGGAGAGGCCGGAGGGGGCCAGCATCAGGTCGTTGTACATGGCCGAGAAGGCGCCGAGCTTCGCCATGTCGAAGGCATAAGCCTGAAGCACGTTGGGCACGAAGCCGATCTTCTCGACGCATTTGTCGAAATAGGCCTGGGTCGCTTCATCCAGGGGCGCGGGGGGAAGGTCGAGCGCGATGGCGGGCGCGTCGTCCGGCAAAGCGGGGGCGGCAAGCTTTGCCTTTTTTGAGGGCGCGCCCATCTTGGCGGCAGATTTCTTCGCCGCGTTCTTCGACTTGCCTGTCTTCTTCTGGCCCGTCATGGTGTTGTCCCTATTGAGGTTTTGTCATCGTTTTATCGTGCCGACGTGCGAGATCGACCAGGGCAAGAATAGAGTCTCGAAGGTCGTCCCGCATGTCATTCATGCTGGGCCAAGCGGGGGAAGCCGGCCATGACTGTCCACACTGTCGAAGTAATCCAGGCCGATGCCGTGCGCGCGCGCATCGACGCGGCCGTCGATGCGCTGGCCGCCAAGGGCGTGCCGCAGACCTTCTCCGCGGCGCTGCTCAACGGCGCGGCGCCGGAGGACGTGGCGACCCTGTCGCCGGAGACGCTGGTGAACCTCGCCGAGGAATCGTTCGCCCATCTCTCGCGCCGGGCTCCCGGCCGCCACGATGTGCGGGTCTACAATCCGAGCTGGCCGGGCGCGCCCGCCATCACGGTCGTCGAGGCCGTGAACGACGATATGTCCTTCCTGTTCGATTCGGTGGCCGGCGAACTGGCGGACCGGGCGCTCGAACTGAAGCTCACCTCCCATCCCATCCTCGCGGTGACGCGCGCCCCTGATGGCGCGCTCCTGCGGGTGGAGGCGGACCTGCATGCCGCCGCCAACCGGGACATGCCCCATGAGAGCCTGATCCATCTGCACATCCAGCAGATCGACACGGAGGAGGGCCGCGCGGCCCTGAAGGAGGGGCTCGACCGCACCCTGGACGACGTGCGCGTCGCCAATGCCGACTTCCTCGCCATGCGCGACCAGGTGGAAGGCCTCGCCAAGACCCTGCGCGGCGAGGCGCTGCCCTATGCCACGTCCGACCGCGCCGAGGCGGCGGACTTCGTGGAATGGCTCACCCTCAACAATTTCATCTTCATCGGCGTGCGCAAATACGCGCTCGGCGCCGACGGCGCGCTGGTGCCCGAGACCGGCCTCGGCATCCTGCGCGATCCATCCGCGACCGAACTGGGCGACGTGAGCGGCGCGGGCGGCCTCATCGACCCGGCCAAGCCCCTGCTCATCACCAAGTCCAGCCTGTGGTGCCGGGTCCACCGGCGCGCCTATCTCGACTTCGTGGGCATGCGCCTGCATGGGCCGGACGGGCGCCAGACCGGCGAGCTGCGCATCATCGGCCTGTTCACCTCCAACGTTTACACCCACTCGGTGCGCCACATCCCCTATCTGCGTCTTAAGTCGGCGCTGGTGGTGCAGCGGGCCGGGTTCGAGGAGGACAGCCACTCGGGCAAGGCCCTCGCCACGGTGCTGGAGACCTATCCGCGCGACGACCTGTTCCAGATCGACGCGGACACCCTGCTGCCCTACGCGCTGGACATCCTCTCCCTCTACGACCGGCCGCGCGTGCGCGTGCTGCCGCGTCCGGACCCGTTCGGCCGCTTCGTCTCCGTGCTCGTGTTCGTCCCGCGCGAGCGCTATGACGGCCCGCTGCGGGGGCGCATCGGCGCGCGCCTCGCGGAGGTGTTCGGGGGCAAGGTGGCGTCCTTCACCCCCACCTTCCTCGCCGACGTGCCGCTGACCCGCGTGCACTTCATGATCTCGCGCCCCGGCGGCGGCCCGGTGCCGGTCGTGGACCGCGCGGCGCTCGAAGCGGCGGTGGCCGAGGACACACTGTCCTGGAGCGACAAGCTGCGCGACGCCCTGCGCGAGACCCATGGCGCCGCCACCGGCGCGCTGATGGAGCGCTATGGCGCCGCGTTCGGCGCGGGCTACAGCGCGGCCTACGGCGTCGAGACGGCGGTGGCCGACATCGAGCGGCTGGAGCGGCTCTCCGCCGAGCGCCCGGTGGCCCTCGACTTCTACCGCCGCGACGACGACCCGGCGACCCGCATCTCGCTGCGCCTCATCTCCTTCGGCCGGCCGCTGCCGCTCTCCGAGCGCGTGCCCATGCTGGAGAATATGGGCCTGAAGCCCATCAACGAGCGCACCTATCGCCTGCGCCCCTCGGGGCCGGACGGCGAGGCGACCGCCTCCTGGGTGCACGACATGTCGCTGGAGCGCAGCAACGGCGGCACCATCGAGGTCTCCGGCTCCGCCGAGCGGCTGGAGGACCTGCTGACCGTGGTGCTGCGGGACGAGGCCGAGAATGACGGCTTCAACGCCCTGCTGCTGGACACCGCGCTGACGTGGCGCGACGTGGCGCTGGTGCGCGCACTGGCCCGCTACCTGCGCCAGGCGGGCATCCCCTACAGCCAGGACTATCTGTGGACCACCATCGTGGGCCATGCGGACGTCGCCGCGCGCATCGTCCAGCTCTTCCATGCGCGCTTCGACCCGCGCCTCGACAGCGACGAGGGCGCGCGCGCGGCCCGCGAGGAGCCGCTGCGGCGGGAGATCGAGGCGGCGCTCGCGGAGGTGTCCTCGCTGGATGAGGACACGATCCTGCGCCGCTTCCTCAATCTCGTGGACGCGGCCCTGCGCACCACCTTCTACCAGCTCGACGCGGACGGGCGCCCGAAGGGCCCCATCGCCGTGAAGTATCTGAGCGCCAAGGTGGAAGGGCTCGCGCTGCCGCGCCCGCAATTCGAGGTGTTCGTCTATTCGCCCCGCGTGGAAGGCGTGCATCTGCGCTTCGGCCATGTGGCGCGCGGCGGCCTGCGCTGGTCCGATCGGCCGCAGGATTTCCGCACCGAGGTGCTGGGCCTCGTGAAGGCACAGCAGGTGAAGAATGCCGTCATCGTGCCCGTGGGCGCGAAGGGCGGCTTCGTGCCCAAGCGCCTGCCCGCCGGCGGCACCCGCGACGCCATCCAGGCGGAGGGCATCGCCGCCTACAAGATCTTCGTCTCCAGCCTGCTGGACGTGACCGACAACCTGAAGGGCGGCGCCGTGGTGCATCCCGACAATGTCGTGCGCATGGATGGGGACGACCCCTATCTCGTGGTGGCGGCGGACAAGGGCACGGCCACCTTCTCGGACACCGCCAACGGCATCTCCCAGGAGCACGGCTTCTGGCTGGACGACGCGTTCGCGTCGGGCGGCTCGGTGGGCTACGATCACAAGGCCATGGGCATCACCGCCCGCGGCGCGTGGGAGGCGGTGAAGCGCCATTTCCGCGAGATCGACATCGACATCCAGACCACCTCCATCCGCGTGGTGGGCGTGGGCGACATGTCGGGCGACGTGTTCGGCAACGGCATGCTGCTGTCCAAGGCGCTGAAGCTGGTGGCGGCGTTCGATCACCGCCACATCTTCATCGATCCGACCCCCGATCCGGCGGTCTCCCATGCGGAGCGCCAGCGGCTGTTCAACCTGCCGCGCTCCTCCTGGACGGACTATGACGCGAGCCTGATCTCCCAGGGCGGCGGCGTGTTCCCGCGCACCGCCAAGAGCATCCCGCTCTCCCCCGAGGCCCGCGCCGTGCTGGGGCTGGAGAAGCTGGAGGCGACGCCCAACGAGGTGATGACCGCCATCCTGAAGGCCGAGGCCGACCTGCTCTGGTTCGGCGGCATCGGCACCTATGTGCGCGCCTCTATCGAGACCGACGCCCAGGTGGGCGACCGGGCCAACGACGCCATCCGCGTCGCCGCCGCCGACCTGCGGGTGAAGGCGGTGGGCGAGGGCGCCAATCTGGGCATGACGCAGCGCGGGCGCATCGAGGCGGCGCGGCGCGGGGTGCGGCTCAACACCGACGCCATCGACAATTCGGCGGGCGTGAACACCTCCGACGTGGAGGTGAACATCAAGATCGCGCTCTCGACCCCGGTGGCCGAGGGCGTGCTCTCCGCGCCGGACCGCGCGGCGCTGCTGGGCGAGATGACGGACGAGGTGGGCCACCTCGTCCTGCGCAACAATTATCTCCAGACCCTGGCCCTCTCCCTCGCCCAGCGGGCGGGCACCGCCGACACCGCCTTCCAGCAGCGCCTCATGCAGATGCTGGAGCTGCGCGGGGAACTGGACCGCGGGGTGGAAAACCTGCCCGGCGACAGCGAGATCCAGGAGCGCCGGGCGCGCGGGGAGGCGCTCACCCGCCCCGAGCTGGCGGTGCTTTTGGCCTATGCCAAGCTCTCGCTCTATGCCGAGCTTCTCACCACCGGCGTGCCGGACGACCGCTACGTGGCGGACGAGCTGGTGCGCTACTTCCCCCACGCGCTCCAGAACCGCTATCCGGCGGCCATCGAGAGCCACCGGCTGCGGCGCGAGATCATCGCCACGGCGCTCGCCAACGCCCTCATCAACCAGGGCGGCCCGGCGACCGTGGCGCGCATCGCCGACCAGACCGGCGCGGACGCGGCGGGCATCGTGCGGGCCTTCGTGGCGGTGCGGGACAGCTTCGGCGTCGATCCCATCAACGCCGCCATCGACGCGCTCGACAACCGCATCCCGGGCGACATCCAGCTTCGCCTCTATGCGGAGGTGCAGAACCTCGTCCTCGCGCGCACCATCTGGTTCCTGCGCAACGCCAATTTCGGCTCCGGGCTCGGGGCGGTGGTGGCCCAGTATCGCGACGGCATCCAGTCGCTCGCGGCGGTGCTGGACCAGACCCTTCCCGAGAACTGGCTCGCCTGGCGGAATCAGAAGGCGCAGGAGCTGATGGACGCCAAGGTCCCGGAGGATCTCGCGCGCACCGTCGCCGGGCTGCGGCCCCTCGCGGCGGGGACGGACATCGTCCTGCTCTCGCAGAATACCGGCCGCCCGGTGGCGGAAGCGGCCACCACCTTCTTCGCGGCGGGCCGTTATTTCGCGGTGGACGAGGTGATCGCGGCGGCGGGCAGCATCCTCGCCCCCGATTATTACGACCAGCTCGCCCTCGACCGGGCCATGGGCCAGATCGAGACCTTCGTGCGCGACGTGAGCGTCGCCATGCTCGCCACCGGCAAGACCGGCACGGATGCCGTGAATGCCTGGGTGGAGAGCCGCCGCAAGGAAGTGGAGCGCTCGCGCGCCACGGTGCAGGACATCGTGGCCTCCGGGCTCACCCTTTCCAAGCTCACGCTGGCGGCGAGCCTCCTCGCCGACCTCGCCCGCGCCTGACGCGGACGCGCCGCGCATTTCGCGCCGGGCGGGTGTATAGTGTGGAACGGCGTCGCCCTCGGCGGCGCCGTTTCGCTTTTCAGGAGGCGTCCATGGCTGCACCGGCGATCCCGCGGGCCCTGATGCTGGCAATCCTGCTTCTGTCCGGCGGCACGGCCTGGGCTGATGCGCCCGCGCGGACGGGCGAGGGGGCGAAGGCGCCCCAACAGACGGCGCAGGCCGTGGCCCAGCCCGCACAGGCGGATCCGCAGAAGGACGCGCCGCTTAATCCCCGCTGGAAGGTGCGGAGCTGGACCATTTCCGGCCTGACCGTGTGGACCTTCCGGCCCGGCCATTTCGAGCGCAACTGAAGCTACGGCGCCTTCGGAAGGCCGGAGGCACGCGCGGCGCGGCCATGCGCGGGACCCACGGGGCGGGCGAAATCACGGGAAATCCGTCAGGGCCGGGTTTGTCCCGGCCATCCACGCTCCGCCGACGGGGCGCATCCCAGGAGAGGTTGTCCGGGACTAGGTCGTAGACTCATAAGCTCTGATCCATAGGCGTGTTGAGACGAGCAGGACGGCGGCTAGGAAGTTCCTGGCGAGCTTGTCGAAGCGC
>JACESF010000002.1 GCA_013911975.1 Hyphomicrobiales bacterium
CCCAGCAAGCCGACCGCCGTGAAGACCACGGCCATCGCCAAGCCCATCATCCAGGCCGTGCCCGCCCCCACCTTCTCCGGCGGCACGACTCCCCCGGCGACGCTGGCGCAGCCGGCCCAGATGCTGCCGCCCCAGCAGGTGCAGGCGCAGCCGCCGGTCCAGGCGCAGCCGTACACGCTGGGCACCCTGCCCGCGGGCCAGATGCTGCCGCCGCTTCCGGCTCCCTCTCAGCAGGCCGTCGTGCAGCAGCCGATCCGCACCGCCTCGGCGGCGCCTATCGCCCTGCCCGCCAGCGTCACCGCCCCGGCGGTCGCCCCGCGTCCCGTGGCGCAGCCCAAGGCCGAAGCGCCCGCCGCCCGGTCGGGCTGGATGATCCAGATCGGCGCCTTCGGGGCCGAGAAGGAAGCCAAGAGCCGCCTCGACGTTGCCCAGTCCAAGGCCAAGTCCGTCCTCGGCCGCGCCGAGCCCTTCGTGGAGCGGGCCAGCAAGGGCTCCTCCTCCATCTATCGCGCCCGCTTCGCCGGCCTTGATGAAAAAGGCGCGAAGGAGGCCTGCCGTTTACTGCAGCGCAACGATTTCGACTGCATGACTATACGGAACTGAACGAGACCCTGACCCGATCGCGTGAAGCAACGTGATCGGATCAGACTCAAACAACCTGATAGAGCGCGGCGGAAGAATCAGCGATGTTTGCTCAGGATGACGTCCTTGGCTTGGTTGACACGCGCCGCGAGATAGTCGGAACCGCCATGATCGGGGTGGAGCTTCTTCATCAGCGCCCGGTGCGCACGGCGGACCTCCGCCTCCCCCGCACCCTGTTCAAGGCCAAGAACCTCGTAGGCCTCCTGCTCGGTCATCGCGCTGCGCCCCGCCACATCCCCGCCGCGCCGGCCACCCGCATCGCCCTCAGCGTTTTCACGCCAGGCGGGCGCCCGGCGGTCGAGATAAGCTTCGACTAAGGCGAGCGACTGCGCATCCAGCGCCGGACGAAGCGCGAGGATGGCGTCCAGCGGCAAATCATCGAGCCGCGCTCCCGCATGAGGCCCCGCCAGGACCGTCCCGGACAAGGCGCCGCTGCGATGGTCCAGCTCCATCTCGAACCAGGCGGAACGCACCCGGGAGAGCTTGGGCGCGGCCTTTCGCTGGAACAGGCCGGAGAGACCCGAGAGCTTTCCGCCCGACCGGCCGAGGAGCGCCAGTCCCGCCCCGCCGAGGGCGACGGCGGCCATGAAGCGCCCGGTGACGAGGAGGCCCGCCGCTCCCAGCAGGCACGCCACGCCCCCGGTCTCCATGAGGCGCTGGGCGAGGACTTTCGGATTGGCCTTGGACCACAGATGGAACAGGTAGAGCAGCAGGCCGAGAACGGCGGCGCCGGCAATCAAGGTCACGTTGTTCCATCCCCCATAGCGGAAAGCAGCCGCACGGCGCCCCCTTCGCGGGACGCCAGCAGCGCCGGCCGCCCGCCCGCGGCATAGGCGGCGACGGCGCGCAGCAGCGCCTTCAATTCATCCCCGGCGCCCGGCGAGAAGCGGCACCACGCCCCGCCCGTGAGGCGCGCCATCTCGCGGAACACGCGCTCCACCTGCGGATCGCGCCCCTCCTGGAAAACGAAGAGCTTGAGCCCGAGCACCCCGAGCCGCCCGGCGGCCTCGTAGAGCGCGCCGGCATCCTCCTCCATCGCATCCCCCACGAACACGGCGGCCCGCAGGCGCGCGCGCTCGCCTTCGCGGGCGAGATGGGAGAGAACCCGGCCGATCTGCGTCATCCCGCCCTCGCAGGAGATGCGCCCCATCAGCCGCGCCAGGGCCGCGCTCTCGGTGACCCAGCCGGAGGCGCGGCACTCGCTGGCGCCGCGATAATAGACGAGTTGCACCTCCAGCCCGCCCAGCCCGAGGGCGGCGGCGAACATGTCGGCCTGGATCTCCCGGGCCAGCGCCCATGTGGCCTGGCGGGAGATGGTGGCGTCCATCGCGAAGGCGAGGCGTCCGCGCCCCTCCCCGCCCGGCGCGGCAACGGACCGCGTGGCCGCTTTGAGGAAGGCATCCACCTCTTCCCGCGACGAAGCCTGGCCGACGGGAAGGCTCTTGTCCCGCTCATTCATGGCAGATCGCCCCCATGGGACGTCATCTGGAAACGGTCGGACGGGCCGGGAAGCATCATGAGCGCGAACATAAGCCTCGCGCCCCATTCCACAAGCGCCGGGGCGCTTCCACACGGGCCGATCGCGCACTAAGGTCCGCGCCGCAAAAAACACCGGGAGGATAGACGATGACGCAGGCGCCCAAGCTGGTCGAGACTCCGGCGGAGTTGCGGGGCACCCTGCGCGCCCTTCAGATGGGCGGCGCGCGCATCGCCCTCGTGCCCACCATGGGCGCCCTGCATGACGGCCACCTGGATCTGGTCCGGCAGGCGAAGGCGCTGGCGGACAAGGTGGTGGTGTCCATCTTCGTCAATCCCACCCAGTTCGCGCCGCACGAGGATTTCTCGCGCTATCCGCGCACCCTGGAGCGGGATGTGGAATTGCTGACGGGGGTCGGCGCGGACTTCGTCTATGTGCCCGCCGCCTCCGACATGTACCCCCCCGGCTTTGCCACCCGCATCGCGCTCGACGGACCCGCCGAGGGGCTGGAGAGCGAATTCCGGCCGCACTTCTTCTCCGGCGTCGCCATCGTCGTCTCGAAGCTGTTCCTCCAGTCCGGCGCCGACTTCGCGGTGTTCGGGGAGAAGGACTACCAGCAGCTCAAGGTGGTCACCCGTCTTGCCCGCGACCTGGACATCCCCATCGAGATCGTGCCCGGCCCCACCACGCGGGAGGCGGACGGCCTCGCCCTGTCCTCGCGCAACCGCTATCTGAGCCCCGAGGAGCGTGCCACGGCCCCGGTCATCTCCCGCTCCCTCGCCGCCGCGGCGGCGGCGATCCGCGCGGGAACGCCGCCCGCCGAGGCGGCCGCTGCGGCGCGCGATGCCATCGCCGCGGCCGGGCTCAAGGTGGACTATGTGGAAGCCCGCCATGCCGAGACGCTGGCGGCGCTCGGCGCCCCCGGCGAGCCGATCCGCCTGCTGGCGGCCGCCTGGTTAGGCAAGACGCGCCTCATCGACAATATGCCGGCGTAGCAGTCCGGCGCGGGCGCGGCGCTTGGGTCAGACCGCGCCCACATAGCTGATGGCGAAGCCTGCCATGACCAGCACGATGCCGACCACCAGAATGGTCAGCACGCGCCCGGCCGTGATGCCCTGGCGCGCCTGGACGGCGGGCTTTGCCGGCTCTCCCGGCTGGCCGGAGGCATGTGGCATGCGAAATTCCGCATCCTGGCGCCGTTCGCTTTCCATCTCCATGGTTCATCCTCCAATTCATCCCTGAAGAAGAACGTTTGAGGATGGCGTCTGGTTCAGCTTGACCTAACGCCGTGTGATCGCCACATTTAATGCCGCTGCCGACCGTCCCGTGGGAGAAAACTTCAAAATTTGTTTAAGGTTAATTTGGACGACGGGAGGCTGAGATTTTACATCTTTTAGTACCGGTGACGAGCGCACCGTGATGCGATTAACGCAGGCGAAAATTCTTGTCGCGGCATGCTTTGCAATTGCCATCACAATTGTAGCCGGCTCGCTCGCTTACGTTGCATACGAAAGAAAAAACACGATCGCCAACAATTACCGGCGGATCGAGAATGCCAGTGCAGTCCTGGCCGAGTTTGTCAGCAAGGCTATTCTTGGAATCGATCGTGTCCTCGACAAAAGTTCCGCCGAGATCGCTGCGTCCGCCGGGCAGGTTCAGCCCAAGGCCATCCAGCGCAAACTCGCCGACTTCGCCACCGGGGTTACGGGTCTCTCCACCGTCTTCGCGCTCGATTTGGACGGCCAGCTGACGGCCAATTCCCGGATCTCCGAATTCCCGCCCATCAATTTCGCCGACCGGCCCTATTTCAAGCATGCTGTCGATGGCGGCACCGACGACATCTATATCTCCGAGAGCATCATCAGCCGCGTGCTGAACACTTGGCAGTTCTTCGCCAGCCGCCCCATCCATGGGCCGGACGGGCGCAAGCTCGGCGTGATCGGCGCCTCCCTCGACACGGCCTTGTTTGAAAACGTGCTGTCCACCTACCGGCCGGATTCCGGCATCGTCATTAGCCTCTTGACCACGAAGTTCCGCCTCGTCGCGCAAGCCCCGTCAGACACCTCCGCATTCTCGCGCTCGTTCGAGAAAAGCGCGTCTCTCCGCCGCCTGGCCGCCACGAACGCCGCCTTCCTCGCCGAGGAGGGAAATTCCCTCACCAGCGGTGAAGAGAGCCTCAACGTCCTGCGCCGGCTACCGGACCTTCCGCTGATCCTCGCCATTTCCGTGCCGACGGAACACGCCCTGGCCGAATGGCGCGCCCACGCCCGCGCCCTGCTGTCCCTCGCCGGCGTGATGAGCGCCTTCATCGTGTTCGTCGGCCTCGCGGGGGCCCGCAGCATCCGGCGGCGGGAAGAAGTCTCGACGCTGCTGGACACCATGTTCACCCAGACGCCGGCCTGCATCGCCATCTCCAACGTCAATGGCGGGGCCATCAAGCACAACGAGAACTGGATCAGCCTCTCGGACATGTTCACGGTGCCGGACCATCTGCGCGCCGACGTCTTCGCCAGCCTGCGGCACGCCATCCGCGCCGGCGGCGACCAGGGGCTGACGGAGAATCTCGAAAAGGCCCTGCGCGACCTGCAATTGGTGTCGTCCGGCCTCAAGTCCCACGCGGCGCTCGAACTGCGCTGCATCCAGAACGACGTCGACCGCTACTTCACGGTGAATATCAGCCGCATCGACATCGCCCCCGGTGGAAGCGCGGAGGGGTTCGCCATCCTCGTGATGGACATCTCCAAGCAGCGCGCCCTCGAATTGCGGCTGCGCTCCCAGCTCGTGCTGGATTCCAAGACCGGCCTGCCGAACCGCGAGGGCTTCCTGGCCGCCGTGGCCGCGCCGCTGGCCAGCGCCGATGACGACGATTGCCTGTTCGTGTTCGACATCGTGGGTCTGGCGGGCCTCAAGGAAATCCGCGGCTTCGAGATCAGCGACGAGGCGTTCTCCGCGGTGGGGGCCAAGCTCGCGACGCTGAGCGCCTATGGCTGCCTGGTCGCCCGAACCGACAGCGAGAAATTCTGCGTCTTCGTGTTCGGACCGAGCCTCGGGCAGGATGCGGAGATGCGCCTGCACAGCCTCGTCACCCATCTCGCGCGGGAATATCCGCTGACGGGGCACAATTTCCACGTCCAGATGACCGTGGGTGCCGCGCGCGTCGGGTGCGTGGGGCGTGACGGGGAAAGGCTGTTGCAGGCGGCGGAGATCGCCCACGGCCTCGCGCGGCGGCGCGGGCAAGGCTCCCATGCCTTCTTCTCCTCCGAGGTGGAGGCGAAGGCCCATGAGCGCGTCCGCCTCTACGAGGACCTGCAGCGGGCGGTGTCCAACCGGGAACTGGAACTTCAGTACCAGCCGAAGGTTAGACTCACCACGGGCGAGATCATCGGGGCGGAGGCCCTGGTGCGCTGGCACCACCCCACCGACGGCCCCCAGAGCCCGGCCGTGTTCATTCCCATCGCCGAGGAAAGCGGGCTGATCGTGCCGCTCGGCGAGTGGGTCATCGGCGAGGTGATGCGCTTCCAGCGATGCTGGCTGGACGAGGCGCCCGACATGCCGCCCATCCCCGTCTCCCTCAACGTCTCCCATGCCCAGTTCGACCGGGTGGACGTGGCCCAGACGCTGTTGGAGCACCTGACCCGGACCGGGGTCGATCCCAGCCTCATCACCATCGAACTCACGGAGACCGTGTTCAGCCGGGAGATTTCGGACACGGTCCGCAAGATCAACCAGATCCGCGAGATGGGCTTCAAGGTGTCGCTGGACGATTTCGGCACCGGCTATTCGTCGCTCAGCTACCTGAACCTCATGAATTTTGACGAGCTGAAGATCGACGGCTCGTTCGTCCATGCCATCGACACGGACCATGTCTCGCGCTCGATCGTGGACATGACGCTGCGGCTCGGCGGGACGCTGGACGTGGCGATCACGGCCGAGGGCATCGAGACGGAGCGCCAGCGCGAGGCCCTGATGTCGCTGGGATGCACCACCGGCCAGGGCTTCCTGTTCTCCAGGTCCGTCTCCCCCGGGGACTTGAGGGCCATGGTGCGGGAACGCCGGCGCCTGCTGCCGGGCCTGCTGTTCTGACCCGCGCGGCCCGGAGAGCCGCGCGGTCACCGCTGCGCCGCCTGGGCGTCAGTGCAGGATCTGGGACAGGAACAGCCGCGTGCGCTCGTGCTGGGGATTGGAGAAGAAGGTGGCCGGCTCGTTCATCTCGATGATCTGCCCGGCATCCATGAAGATCACCCGGTCCGCCACCTGACGCGCGAAGCCCATTTCGTGGGTCACGCACAGCATGGTCATGCCCTCGTTGGCCAGCGAGACCATGGTGTCGAGAACCTCCTTCACCATTTCCGGATCAAGGGCCGATGTGGGCTCGTCGAACAGCATGATGCGCGGGCGCATGCACAGGGCCCGGGCGATGGCCACGCGCTGCTGCTGGCCGCCGGAGAGCTGGCCGGGATATTTGCCCGCCTGTTCCGGAATCTTCACCTTGGCCAGGAAATGCATGGCCAGGTCCTCGGCCTCCTTCTTCGGCATCTTGCGCACCCACATGGGGGCCAGGGTGCAGTTTTCCAGGATGGTGAGGTGCGGGAACAGGTTGAAGTGCTGGAACACCATGCCCACCTCGCGGCGCACCTCGTCGATGCGCTTGAGGTCGTTGGTCAGCTCGATGCCGTCCACGATGATGTTGCCCTTCTGGTGCTCCTCCAGGCGGTTGATGCAGCGGATCATGGTGGATTTGCCCGAGCCCGAGGGCCCGCACACCACGATGCGCTCGCCCCGGCGCACCGACAGGTTGATGTCCCTCAGGACATGGAAATCCCCGTACCACTTGTTCACGCCGATCAGCTCGACGGCATATTCCGCACCGGCGTCGGCGGCGGGATCGGAGGCGGCTTGTTGCTGAACACTCATGGCGCTCTCCTTAGTGGCGGTGGCTGCGGTCGAGGCGCTTTTCGAGCGCCATCGAATAGCGGGACATGCCGTAGCAGAAGACGAAATAGACGATGCCGGCAAAGCCGAAGCCCGTGAAGAGCGTGGTCGGCGTCGCCCAGGCGGGGTCCGTGAAGGACGCCCGCAGGATGCCCAGCAGGTCGAAGATGGACACGATCAGCACCAAGGTCGTGTCCTTGAACAGGCCGATGAAGTTGTTGACGATGCCCGGGATCACCAGCTTCAGCGCCTGGGGCAGCACCACGAGGCGCATCATGAAGCCGGAGCGCAGGCCCAGCGCCATGGCGCCTTCATACTGCCCCTTGGGGATCGCCTGGAGACCGCCGCGCACCACTTCCGCCATGTAGGCGGAGGCGAACAACGCCACGCCCACCAGCGCCCGGAGCAGCCCGTCGATGGTGAAGCGCCCGGGCAGGAACAGGGGCAGCATGTAGGTGGCGAAGAACAGCACCGTGATGAGCGGCACGCCACGCCAGAACTCGATGAAGATGATGGAGGCGTACTTCACCAGCGGATAGTCCGAGCGCCGCCCCAGCGCCAGCAGGATGCCGAAGGGCAGAGACACGGTGATGCCGGTGACGGCGATGACCAGCGTCACCAGCAGGCCGCCCCATTGCCGGGTCTCCACCGGCTCCAGCCCGAAATCCAGGTCCACCACCAGCAGCACGGCGGCGAGCACCGCGAACGCCTTCAGGATGGAGCCGGCGACGGAGCGCCGCTCGCCCCCGAAGAACGGGCAGACCAGCATGCCGATGCCAGCCGCGATGAGGGCGACGAGGACGAATTGCAGCCAGAAGCCCAACCGCAGCCCGGCGAAGCCCGCGAGGCCGAGATCCAGCCCGGTCCAGCCGAGCAGGAAGTTGCGCATGTCCAGGTCGCCGCCGGTCAGCAGCACGAAGGCGATGACCGGGTAGATGCCGAAGAAGGCGACCGCGTTCAGGCGCTTGTAGGGCACCTTGGGGAACAGGAGCGGGGCGAGCAGCAGCGCGCCCATGAGATAGACCGTGTTCACCCGCCAGCGCTCCGCCGCCGGGTAGAAGCCGTAGAGGATCTGGTTCCACTTGGCCCAGATGAAGGGCCAGCAGGCGCCCACGGGGCGGCCGATCTTCTCCGGCAGGCAGTCGTCCCGGCCGGTGCCGACCCAGACCGCGTCGAGGATGAAGAATTTCACCAACGGCGGGACCACGGCATAGACGACGAAGATGCCCAGCAGGGTGAGCAGGACCTGCCCGACGGAGCCGAACAGGTGCGCGCGGGCCCAGCCGATGGCGCCGCGGGTGGAGGCCGGCGCGGGCTCCTGGGGGCGAAGCTCCGGCGGGGCCACATAGGCGACGGTGCGGGTGTCCATGGCTCCCTCCTCACCGTTCCACAAGCGCGACGCGCTTGTTGTACAAACTCATCAGCACCGAAGTGAGGATGGAGATCGTCAGATAGACCGCCATGGTCATGGCGATGATCTCGATGGCCTGCCCGGTCTGGTTCAGGGTGGTGCCGGCGAAGACCGCGAACAGGTCCGGGTAGCCCACCGCGACGCCCAGCGTCGAGTTCTTGGTGAGGTTCAGATACTGGCTGGTGAGCGGCGGCACGATCACCCGCATGGCCTGCGGGATGATGATGAGCCGCAGCGTCGGCCCGGAGCGCATACCCAGCGACTTGGCCGCCTCCGTCTGCCCCTTGGACACGGCCAGAATGCCGGCGCGGACGATCTCCGCGATGAAGCCCGCCGTGTAGATGGACAGCGCCACCAGCAGGGCGACGAATTCAGGGATGACGCGCACGCCGCCCGCGAAATTGAAGCCGCGCAGCTCGGGCTTCTCGAACGTCATGGGCCAGCCGAGCACGAAGCCCGCCACCAAAGCCGGGAGGACGACGAGGGCAAGCCCCACCCAGAAGGTGGGGAACGGCTGGCCGGTGCGCTCGCGGCGCACCCGCGCCCAGCGCGCCACCAGCCAGGCGACGACCGCGCCCGCGATGAAGACGCCGAAGATGATGTTGAAGTCCGGCTCGAACACCGGGCGCGGCACCACCAGCCCGCGATTGGAGAGGAACACGCCGGGGGTGGACACGTCGCCCGCGAGCGCCTTCAGCCCGTCGGCGAGGGAGGTCATCCCCAGGGCGGACGCGCCGTTCGAAAGGGCGTTGAGCAGCGGCTGGAGGCCGAACGCCCACCCCTGGCGCGGATTGGGCATGGTGGAGAGCACCGCCAGGTACCAGAACAGGATCTGGAACAGCGGCGGCAGGTTGCGCGTCACCTCCACATAGGCGGAGGCCAGGGCGCGGATGACCACGTTCTCCGAGAGGCGCGCGACGCCCACCAGGAAGCCGATGATGGTGGCCAGGATGACGCCGAGCACCGCCACAAGCAGCGTGTTGAGCAGGCCCACCAGGAAGGCGCGGCCGTAGCTCATGGATTCCGAATAGGGAATGAGCGTCTGGGTGATGCCGAAGCCGGCGGAATTGTCGAGGAAGCCGAAGCCCGAGGCGATGCCCTGGCGGGCGAGATTGGCCTGGGCGTTGGCGAAGAACGACCACGCCATCCAGATGAGCAATATGGCCAGGGAAACCTGGATCACGGCGGAGCGCAGCGCCGGGTCGGTCCACGACCATCGGCGCGCGGGTGCGGAGCCCGGCAAGCGTGCGTCAGTCATTTAGCCCCTCGAAGTCTGGGCGCTTTGGCCCTTATCGTTCTTGCGGTGCCACCGGCCGCCCCAGCCGGCAACGGGTTCAGACGCGACCTTGTCTCCCTGATATTTCTTTTATTTCAACTCCCTACAGAGCTTGGCTCACGCATTGCGCGAGCAATGCCCGGCCTCGCGGGGAGGCCGGGCAAAAGCACGTCAGCGCACCGGCATGCCGTATTGCAGGCCGCCATTGTTCCAGAGGTTGTTCTGGCCGCGATTGATGGCGAGCGGCGTGGAGGGGCCGAGATTGCGGTCGAACACCTCGCCGTAATTGCCCACGTGCTTGACGATGCGGGCGACCCAGTCGTTGGAGATGCCGATGGCCTCGCCGAACTTGCCGTCCGTGCCGAGCAGGCGCTTGATCTCCGGATTGGCGGTGGAGCCCATCTGGTCCACGTTCTTGGAGTTCACGCCCAGTTCCTCGGCGTCGAGCATGGCGAAATAGACCCACTTCACGAGGTCGAACCACTGGTCGTCGCCCTGGCGCACCAGCGGGCCGAGGGGCTCCTTGGAGATCACCTGCTGCAGCACCATGTGGTCCGCCGCGTTGGTGAGCTTGAGCCGCACCGCGTAGAGCTGGGACTGGTCGGCCGTGAAGGCGTCGCAGCGGCCGGAATCATAGGCCTTGATGGTCTCGTCGATGGTCGCGAAGGCGATCAGCTCGTACTTCAGGTTGTTGGTGCGGAAATAGTCCCCGACATTCAGCTCGTTGGTGGTGCCGGTCTGCACGCAGATGGAGGCGCCGTTCAGGTCGGAGACCGACTTCAGGTTCAGCGACTTGCGCACCATGAAGCCCTGGCCGTCATAATACATGACGCCGGCGAAGTTGAAGCCGAGCGTGGTGTCGCGCGACATGGTCCAGGTGGTGTTGCGCGACAGGACGTCGATGGCACCGGACTGGAGGGCGGTGAAGCGGTCCTTCGCCGAGAGCGGCGAGAACTTCACCTTGGTGGGATCGTTGAAGATCGCCGCCGCGATGGCGCGACAGAAATCCACATCGAGGCCGGCCCAATTGCCCTTGTCGTCCGGGTTGGAGAAGCCGGGCAGACCCTGGGAGACGCCGCAATTCAGGGCGCCCCGGGCCTTCACGTCGTCGAGCGTCGCCGCACCGGCGGCGGTGGCGCCCATGGCGAGCATGCCGGCGGCAAGCAGGAAGTGTTTGAATGTCCGTGACATAGTTTCTGCGCTCCCAAGCCAGCCCCGACGATCTCCGCCCGCCCCGCGGGTCGACGCCGTCGTCCGGGACGTCGTATGCATGTATCTCATTCGGTTGCGGGCGGACGGTCAATAGTGCGTCCGCGCGTTCAACACCCTATCCTTGTGCCTGGGAGTTCGCGATGAAAGCCCCCGCCCCCGGAACCGCGTATGCGCCCGAAACCGAAGTCGTGCGCCTGGGCCGGGACCCGTTCCGTTTCGACGGCTTCGTGAACCCCCCGGTGGTGCGCGGCTCCACCGTGCTCTCGCCCACCTATGACGATCTCGTGAACCACCGTGGGCGCTACAGCTACGGGCGGCGGGGCAACCCCACCAGCGAGGCGCTGGAAAGCGCCCTCTCGGCCCTGGAGGGCGCGGACGGCACGGTTCTCACCCCCTCGGGCCTGTCGGCGGTGTCGGTGGCGCTGCTCTCCGTGCTGAAGGCGGGCGACCACCTGCTCATGACGGACAGCGCCTACAACCCGACCCGGCGCATCTGCGACGGCGTGCTGAAGCGGTCCGGCGTCGAGGTCACCTATTACGATCCCCTCGTGGGCGGGGGAATCGCCGACCTCGTGCGGGAAAATACCCGCGCCATCTTCATGGAATCACCCGGCTCCCAGAGCCTGGAGGTGCAGGACGTGCCCGCCATCGTCGCGGTGGCGCAGGCCCGGGGAATCACCACCCTCATCGACAACACCTGGGCGACGCCGCTCTATTTCAAGCCGCTCGCCCACGGGGTCGATGTCTCCATCATGGCGGGCACGAAATATCTCTCCGGCCATGCGGACCTGAATATCGGCACCATCGCCGCCAAGGGCCGGGCCTGGAAGCAGGTGATCGGCACCCATGGGGACATGGGCATTTGCGTGAGCCCGGACGATGCGGCGCTCGGCGCGCGGGGCCTGCGCACCATGGCGGTGCGGCTGGAGCGGCACTGGCAATCGGGCCTGGAGGTGGCGCGCTGGCTGCAGGCGCAGCCGCAGGTGTCCCGGGTCATCCATCCCGCTTTGGAAGGGGATGCGGGCCACGCTTTGTGGGCGCGCGACTTCACCGGCGCGTCCGGCCTGTTCTCCGCCATCCTGAAGCCGGTGCCGGAGCCCGCCTTTGCGGCCTTCTTCGATTCGCTGGCCCTGTTCGGCATGGGCTATTCGTGGGGCGGCTTCGAAAGCCTCGTCATCCCCTTCGATTGCTCCAGCTACCGCACCGCCACGCGCTGGCAGCCGGAAGGCCCGGCCATCCGCCTGCATGTGGGCCTGGAGGCGCCGGGCGACCTCATCGCCGACCTCGCCCAGGGCTTCGCCCGCATGGACGCTCCGGCCTGACGACCGGCGAGCGGCGTCAGACGGCCTTGGCCCGGTTCTCGCGCCGCTCCCGCAGGGCGAATTGCAGGTTGCGGATATAGATGAAGGTGGACAGCGCCTGACCGGCGATGAAGACCGGGTCGCGGCGATAGATGGCATAGACCAGCAGCAGCGTCCCGCCGCCGAGCGAGAAGGTCCAGAAGGCGAAGGGGATGACGCTGCGCCCTGCCCGCTCGCTGGCGAGCCACTGCACCACGAAGCGCATGGTGAACATGAACTGGGCCACGAAGCCCAGGATCACCCAGCCGTCGATCTGGGTGATGAAGACGTCGTGCAGGTAATCGCCGACGGTGTTCGCGAGATCAATGAGCATCCGGGTACACCTTCACGACCTTTTGCACGTTGCGCCGGCGCAGCAGCCACCACACGCCCAGCATGTCCCCGATGCCCACCCAGAGACGGTTCCAGAAGCCGTATTTGGACACGCCGTGCCAGCGGGCGCGGTCCACCACGGGATAGGTCAGCACCTCGTATCCCTCCCGCGCCACCAGCGCGGGGGTGAAGCGGTGCAGGGCCTCGAAATGCGGCAGGCGCAGATAGATGTCGCGGCGCACCACCTTGAGGCCGCAGCCTGTGTCCTTGGTGCCGTCGCGCAGCAGGGCGCGGCGCACGTAATTGGCCGAGCGGGACTGCACCTTCTTGAACAGCGTGTCCTGCCGCCCCTGGCGCTCGCCCTGCACCATGCCGGCCCGGGGGCCGGCCTTGTCCAGCAGGTCCACCATCTTGGGCAGGTAGGCCGGGTTGTTCTGGCCGTCGCCGTCCAGCAGCAGCAGGATCTCGCCCCGCGCCGCCCAGGCGCCGGAGGCGACGCCCGCCGACTTCCCGCAGGAGCGCTCATGGGTCAGCACGCGCAGGTGGGGACGACCGGCGGCGGCCTCCACCAGGCGTTCGGCGGTGCCGTCCGTGGAGCCGTCGTCCACGAAGATCAGCTCGTAGCCGATCGGCAGCAGCGCGGCGTCCAGCTCAGCCACGAGGGGCAGAATGTTGTCCACCTCATCGCGCACGGCGATGATCACGGACAGGCGCACGGAAGCGGGCGCGCCGGAAGCGGATAGGGTCAAGATCGAGCCTCTTCGAGGGCGGGCCGCGCCGCGGCCGGCGCCAGAAGGCGCGCGAGCCGCCGCGGGGACGGCCCGGGCATGGGTGAAATAGCGCCGTCCGACGCAACAGAGAAGACGATGCGACGCGCGGCGAACGCCTTCACCATGAGAAGGACGAAGACCGTGGCGACGGCGCCGCCCGCCAGCACATCGCTGGGATAGTGCGAGCCCAGCACCACCCGCGAGGACGCCACCAGCACCGCCAGCAGCACCAGCGGCACGCGGGCGCGCGGAAACAGCGCGGCGAAGGCCACCGCCGTGGAGAACACCACCGCGCTGTGCCCGGAGGGAAAGCTTGCGAAGCTCGCCTTCAGGGCCAGCCAGTCGAAGGTGAACTGGGGATGCGGGCCGGCCATGTGCATGGCCACGTGGGGCCGGGCCCGGCCGAGCAGATATTTCAGCACCAGGACGACCAGCCCCGCCCCGGCGATGGAGATGAACAGGAAGCCGACCCGGGCGGCAGCCGCCGCCGCGATGCGCCGCCCCACGGAATCGAGGCGCGGCATCACGCCGAACAGCAGGAGGAGGCAGAGGCCGATGGGCCACAGCACGACGCCGCCGAGGCCGAGGTCCGTGATGCGCTCGAAGAAGCGGACCACTTCCAGCGGCAGGTTGCCCCGCAGGCCCGGCGTCAGCGGATCGAGCAGGATCATGGACGCGGCGACCAGGCTCGCCACCAGGATGCCCAGGGCGACCAGCTCCACGAGGCCCGCCGTGCCGATCCGCGGCCGGGGCGCGCGCACGGGACGGCGCCACAGATAGCGCCACCCGGCCGCGAGACCTCCCAGGGCCGCGCTCACGCCGGCACCGAAGGCGGCGGCGCGGCCGCTCACGGATTGACCTCCACCGGCCTGAAGACCGTAATCACCACGTTGCGCCCGCCATTATAGGTGAAGCCCGAAATGCTCGAGGCCGCCTTATAGCGCAGGCCGATCTCCCGCGCGCGCTGCTCGAACAGGGGCACCATGTTGGCGCCGACGAAGGCCATGCACCCGCCCTGCTTCAGCAGGTCCGCCGCCTGGACGGGGTCGGTGAACTGGAGGTCGGTGCCCACCAGGAAGGCGAGGCTCGGCTCCTGGTAGGGAACCGTGGCGATGGCCCCGGCGGGACACCCAACCTCGCGCGCCACCTCGGCAAGGCGCTCGGAAATCCAGATCGCCCGCATGTGGGGCAGCAGGAACTGGTAGACGCCGATATAAAGCAGCAGCGCGCCGCAGGCGGCCGTGGTGAAGGCCGTGGCCGCGCCCGCCGGACGGAAGCCGAAGGAGGCGCGGAACAGCACATAGATGGCCAGGGCCAGGAACGGGATGGCGGCGACGCCATAGGCCCAGTCGCCCTTCAGCCAGATGAAGGCGCCGCCCAGCACGACCACGATGACGGTGCCGAGAATGCCCCACAGGCCGCGCAAGTCGCCCAGGCGCCGCCCCACCGCATCCACGGCCCCTCGCTCCACCGCCAGCGCGGTGAGGATGGCGAGCGCCGGATAGAGCGGCAGCACATAATGCGGGAGCTTGGTGGCGGCGATCTCGAACACGAGCCAGCACGGCACCACCAGCGCCAGCAGCAAGCGGACGGGCTTCTCGCGCCGGTTCTTCCAGGCGAACGGCACCGCCATGGCCACCAGCACCACGGAGGGCCAGAAGGTGCCCCAGACCGCCAGAAGATAAGTGCCCGGCGGGCCCCAATGGCCTTCGGCGCCCTCGGCCACCTTGCCCAGCATGTCCACGCCCACGGCGTGCTCATAGAACGCGCCGCCGGTGACGAAATAGATGGCGATGAACCAGGGCAGGCAGAGCAGCAGGCACCACAGCAGGCCGGGCAGCGGCATGAGCGTGCGCATGTAGGCGGCGGACCGGTCGGCGATGGCGAGGACCGCGATGGGCAGCCCCACGAACAGGGGCGCGAGCGGCCCCTTCACCAGGATGCCCGCCGCCAGCGCCGTCCAGAACAGGGCCGCGAGGGCGAGATCCCCCTTGGCGGGCGCCGGGCGCAGATAGGCGCGCGTGAGCGCGGCCATGGAGGCGAGCGTGGTCAAGAGCAGCACCGCGTCCGTCTTGGCGAGGCGCGCCTCCACGCCCAGCAGCACGCAGCTCGCCATCATGAGCCCGGCGAGGAAGGCGCCGCGCCGCGTGACGAAGCCGAGCGCGGTCCAATAGGTGAGCAGCACCGCGCCGATGGCGGCCAGCAGCGAGGGGATGCGGTAGAAGGCGATGGTGGTGCGGGCGGACGGGCCCACCAGGGCCTCCGCCGTGGCAACGCTCGCCGCCTGGAGCCAGTAGATGCCCACGGGCTTCTTGTGGCGCGCCGTCTCCTTGTAGCGGATATCGACGAAGTTCCCGGTCTCCAGCATCTGCTTGGTGGCCTGGGAAAAGCGCGCCTCGTCGCGGTCGATGGGCGAGATGGAGGCGAAGCCGGGCAGGAAGGCGATGAGCGCCACCAGCACGAGCAGGAGGCTCGCGCGGCGATGCGAGGCGCTGGCGAAATCCAAGCCACGCGCTGCATAGTCCAGCAGCGACGTTCGGGAGGCCGGGCGTGCGCTACCGGCGGGCTCGGAGAGGGCCATGCGTGAATTCGGGTCCGGTCGGTTCAGGGCGCGGGACCATAGCAGAAACGTCCGGTGCGAAAAGATGCCCTGGACCGAAACGCGCCACCTGTTCCCGATCGCGGCGCCCAAGTGCCCAGCGAGGTGGGCGGAATGATGGCGCGAACCGCATCCGTGCCGCAGGCCGCCCCCGTGCGGCGGCCCTAAGGGCCTATTTGGTCAGGATCAGCTTGTCCTGCGCGGTGAGGCGCAACTGATAGACCTGATCCCCATGGGCGATGGTGATGACCTTCCCCGTGGAAAACAGGTCGCGGCTGTCCAATTGCTCATCCACCATGAAGACCGACCGGGCCTTCCCCCGCGACG
Source organism: Hyphomicrobiales bacterium (assembly GCA_013911975.1). GTDB lineage: Bacteria > Pseudomonadota > Alphaproteobacteria > Rhizobiales > Xanthobacteraceae > Aquabacter. The sequence continues at coordinate 16,320 of JACESF010000002.1, forward strand.
ACCATGCAGCCGGCTTGTGCTCATGCTTCGTCATTTGAATGACTCCAAATTAAAATGCGTCGAACACTACGACGATGAAGATGTCGAGCTACTTTAGAATAACTCAATATTTATCCGAACGATGCTCAACGTCCCCTAATACACATGAATGCGGAAATCAACGCATCGCGGCGCGTCTGACGCTGGGGCACACGAAAGCGAAACGGGCGGATGCAGGGTCTGCATCCGCCCGTCGGCATCAGGTTTCGGGAAAAGCGGCGCCTATTCGGCCGGGTGCGGGGCCGGGCGCGTCTCGCTGGACTCCCCGCCCACGGCCTTGGTCACCATGCGGTCGAAGCGGTCCAGGTAGAGATAGACCACGGGGGTGATGTAGAGCGTCAGCACCTGCGACACGAGCAGGCCGCCCACCACCGCGATTCCCAGGGGCTGGCGCAGCTCCGCCCCTGCCCCGCCGCCGAGCGCGATGGGCAGCACGCCGAAGATGGCGGCGAGCGTGGTCATCATGATGGGCCGGAAGCGCAGCAGGCAGGCTTCGCGGATGGCGTCCTGCGCGTCAGCACCCTCGCGCCGTCGTTCCAGCGCGAAGTCGATCATCATGATCGCGTTCTTCTTCACGATGCCCACCAGCATGATGATGCCGATGAGGGCGATCACCGACAGCTCCATGTTGAACACCATGAGCGTCAGCAGCGCGCCGATGCCCGCGGACGGCAGGCCGGACAGGATGGTCAGCGGGTGGACGAAGCTCTCATACAGGATGCCGAGCACGATATAGATCACCACCACCGCCGCCAGGATCAGCAAGGGCTGGTTGGACAGCGAATCCTGGAACACCTGCGCGGTGCCCTGGAAGCCGGTGTTGATGGAGGCCGGGAGGTTCGCCTGCCGCTCCGCAGTGCCGATGGCGTCCACCGCCTGCCCCAGCGAGACGCCGGGCGCGAGGTTGAAGGAGATGGTGACGGCCGGCTGCTGCTGCTGGTGGGCGATCTGAAGGGGCCCGACGGTGCGGGTGATGTCCGCCACCGTCTCCAGCGGCACCACGGCGCCGCTGGACGTGCGCAGATAGACGCGGCCGAGGTCGGTGGCATCCTGCTGGAAGCGCGGCTGCGCCTCCACGATCACCGCATACTGGTTCGTCGGCGTGTAGAGGGTCGCGATCTGGCGCGTGCCGAACTGGGTGTAGAGGGCATTGCGCAACTGCTCCTCGGTGATGCCGAGCGCGGCGGCCTTGTCCTTCTCCAGGTTGATGGTGAGCTGCGGATTGGTGATCTGCAGGTCGGACGTCACGTCGCGCAATTGCGGCAAAGCGGTGAGCCGGTCCTCCATGGCGGTGGCGGCGGGATAGAGGGCCTGCGAATCCGAGCTTTGCAGCGTGTACTGGAACTGGCTCTTGGAGGCGACGCCGCCAATATTGATGTTCTGAACGGGCTGGAAGAACACCTTCACGCCGGGAATGCCGGAGACCCGCTTGCGCAGGTCCTGGATGATGTTGAACGCGCTCGGCCGCCCTTCCGACTGGGGCTTGAGGGCGATGAACATGCGCCCGCTGTTCGTGGTTCGGCTGACGCCCGTGGCGCCCGCCGTGGACACGAGGTAGGCGACGTTGGGATCGCCGCGCACCGCGTCCGCCACCGCCTTCTGCCGCTCCACCATGCCGTCGAAGGAGATGTCGGTGGCCGCCTCCACCGTCCCGGTGATGAAGCCGGTATCCTCCGTGGGGAAGAAGCCCTTGGGCACGATCACGTAGAGATAAACGGCGAGCCCCATGGTCGCGAAGGTGACCGCCAGCATGAAGGGCCGGTGGCGCAGCACGAAGTCCAGGCTGATGCGATAGCCCGCGAGCCACGCGTCGAACACCCGCTCGCTGGCCCGGAAGAAGACGTTCGGTCGCTTGGAATGGTCCACCGGCTTCAGCAGCCGGGCGCACAGCATGGGCGTCAGCGTCAGGGAGACGAAGCCGGACACGAGGATGGCGACGGAGATGGTCACCGCGAACTCGCGGAACACCCGTCCCACGACGCCGCCCATGAACAGGACGGGGATGAACACCGCCACCAGGGACAGGGTCATGGAGATGATGGTGAAGCCAATCTCCCGCGCGCCCAATATGGCCGCCTTGAAGGGCCGCTCGCCGTTCTCGATGTGGCGATAGATGTTCTCCAGCACCACGATGGCGTCGTCCACCACGAAGCCCACGCACAGCGTCAGGGCCAGCAGGGTCATGTTGTTGATGGAGAAGTCCAGCACCCACATGGCCGCGAAGGTGGCGACGATGGAGAGCGGCAGGGCCAGGGACGGGATGATGGTGGCCCGCACGTTCCGCAGGAACAGGAAGATCACCAGAACCACCAGCACCACCGCTTCCAGCAACGTCTTCTGGACGTCCGCCACCGCGTCGCGCACGGAGCGGGAGCGGTCGTTCAGCACTTCGATGCTGACGGAGGGGGGAAGCTGGGCGCGATACTGGTCGAGATGGCCGCGCACCTCGTCCACAACCGCCACCGTATTGGCCTCGGGCTGGCGCACCACCGCCAGCACGATGGCGCGGTTGTCGTTGAACCAGCTCGCGACCCTCTCGTTCTCCACGCCGTCGGTCACGCGGGCGATCTCGTCGAGCCGCACCGGCGCGCCGTTGCGCCAGGCGACGACGATGCGCCGGAACGGCTCGGCGGTGGCCTTCGCCGTGCCCATGTCGATGGTGAGGTTCTGGCGAGGGCCGGACAATTGGCCGATGGGCGTGTTGGACGCCGCCGCCTGCACCGCGCCCTGGATGTCACTGGCCGAAATGTTCCGCACGCCCGCCGCCGCGGGGTCCACGCGGATGCGCACGGCGTATTTCTGCGTGCCGTAGATCTGCACCTGCGCCACGCCGGGAAGCTGGGAGATCTGCTGGCCGAGAATGGTGTCGGCATATTCATTGACGGTGGAGAGCGGCAGCGTGTCGGACGAAATGGCCAGCAGGATCACCGGGGCGTCGGCCGGATTGACCTTCCGGAAGCTGGGCGGCGTGGTCATCTCGTCCGGCAATTGCCGCTGCGCCACCGACAAGGCGGACTGAACGTCCAGCGCGGCATCGTCGATGTTGCGGGAGAGGTCGAACTGCACCGTGATGGAGGTGGAGCCCTGGGTGCTGGACGAAGTGAGCGAGGAAATGCCGGAAATGGTCGCGAGCTGGCGCTCGATCACCGTCGCCACGGCCGAGGCCATGGTCTCCGGGCTCGCGCCCGGCAGGGTCGCGGAGATGTTGATGGTGGGGAAATCCACCCGGGGCAGCGCCGCCACCGGCAGCAGGCGATAGGCGAACAGGCCCGCCACCACCAGCGACAGCATCATCAGGCATGTCATGACCGGGCGGCGGATGCACAGGTCGGAGAACATGAGGGTCAGCTCCCCGCGCTCGGCGCCTTCGTTTCACCCTTGATGTCCACCCGGCTGCCGTTGCGCAGCGCGAGCTGGCCCTGCGTGACCACCACCTCGCTGCCCGCCAGACCCGCCGAGACCACGGTCTTCCCGTCCACGGTGCGCTCCACCGTCACGGGCTTCACCTTTGCGGTCCCGTTCTCCACCACGAACACGAAGCTGCCGTTCTGCCCGATCTGGATCGCCTCGCTGGGCACGGTGACCACGTTCGGCTCCATGCGCAGGGTCACGGTCACGTCGCCCAGGGTGCCGGGCCACAGCCGCTCGTCGGCATTGGGGAAGATGGCGCGCACCATGAGTGTGCCGGTCTGGATGTCGATGGTGTTGTCCAGCGCCGCCACCTTGCCGCCCGAGACGGTCGTGCCGCTGCCCTGGAGGCGGAACTGGACCGTGGCCTGGGCCATGTTGGTGCGCAGCTCGGTGAGATAGCGCTCGGGCACGCCGAAGGCGATGTAGATGGGCTTGATCTGGCGGATGGTGGCGAGGGTGTCGTCCACGCGGATCACCGCGCCGGGCCGCGCCTGCGCCACGCCCACCCGCCCGGAGACGGGCGCCTTGATCTCGTAATAGCTGCGCTGCACCTGCAGCGCCTGGAGATTGGCCTCGTCCTGCTGGACGGTGGCCTTCTGCATCTCGGCGGTGGTCTTGGCGTCGTCCACCTGAACCTGCGACACGGCATTGCGCGTCGCGAGGCCGCTGTAGCGCTCCACGTCGCGCAGGGCCTTTTCGAGCTGCGACTTGTCCTTGGACAAGGTCGCCTGGGCCTGGAGGATCTGCGCGTCGATCTCGCGCGGATCGAGAACGAACAGGACGTCGCCCTCCTTCACCTCGGCGCCGTCCTCGAACTTCACCTGCTCCACCCGGCTCGCCACCCGCGCCCGGATGGTCACCGTCACCAGGGGCTCCACGGCGCCGATGGCCTCGAAACGCAGCGGCGCGGATTCCCGCACCGCGTTCGCCACCGTCACGGCAACGCCCTGCCGTCCAGCCGGTGTCTGGGCATTGGCGGCGGGCGACTTGCCGCCCAGAAGGCCGCTGCTCCACAACCAGCCGCCGCCGCCCGCTAAAGCGAGCACGCACAGCATGAGAACGATTTTGCGACCTGACCGAGAGCGCGCCATATCCTGCCCATACTAGCCGCGCCAAAGACGCCGCGGACCGAAATCAAGGAGGCGCCCGCCCGCGCAAGCGTAGGATGAAGGCCGGACGCGCGTGCAAGACTTTACACAGCCACGCGGCTCCCGGCGATCACGTTCGTGTTCGACGGGTGATTTTGTTTCGTTTGATATTATTCCGTTGCGTCAGCGCGGAACAGGCCTACGTCCGGGCGCGCAACGCCCCGGCGAGCCGCTCCAGCGCCCCGTCCAGGGTGGCGTCGCGCTTGGCGAAGCAGAAGCGCACCACCGAGCGCACCGCGTCCTGCGCATAGAAGGCAGAGACCGGAATGGCGGCGACGCCGTGGGTGCGCACGAGGTCGAGGCAGAACGCCTCGTCGTCCAGCGTCGGGTCGAGCGCCGCGAGGTCCACGGAGAGGAAATAGGTGCCCGCGCTCGGCAGAACCGGAAAGCCCAGCTCCGAAAGCCCCGTGGCCAGCCGGTCGCGGGAGCGCTGGAGGTCCGCCCGCATGCCCTCGAAATACCCGTCCTCCTTGCCGAGCCCGTAGGCGACCGCCGCCTGGAGGTTCGGCGGCGTGGTGAAGGTGAGGAATTGGTGGGCCTTGCTGAGCACCTTCATGAGCGGCGGGGCGGCGCACACGAGCCCCACCTTCCAGCCGGTCATGCCGAAGATCTTGCCCGCTGAGCCGATCTTCACCGTGCGCTCGCGCATGCCCGGCAGGGCCATCATGGGCAGGTGGCGGCACCCGTCGAAGATGATGTGCTCCCACACTTCGTCGCACACGGCGATGGCGTCGAAGGCGAGGCAATGCTCGGCGATGAGCTGCATCTCCTCCCGGCTGTGCACGACGCCAGTCGGGTTCTGCGGATTGTTGAACAGGACCAGCTTGGTGCGCGGCGAGAACACCTGCGCCAGCGCCTCGCGGGTGATGCGCCAGCCCGGCGGCTGGAGCCGCACGAGGCGCGGCACGCCGCCCGCGCGCAGGACGAGGGGCAGGTACGCGTCATAGAGCGGCTGGAACAGCACCACCTCGTCGCCCGGCTCGATGAGCGCGAACAGCGCGCCCGCCAGGGCCTCGGTGGCGCCCGACGTCACCATCACCTCGGCGGCCGGGTCGAGGTCCAGGCCCTGCCAGTGCCGGTAATGGTCCGCCGCCGCCTGCCGCAGCTCGGGCAGCCCCATCATGGGCGGATACTGGTTCCACCCGTCCACCACCGCCTCGGCGGCCTTGGTGCGGACATCCAGCGGGCCGGGATCGTCGGGAAAGCCCTGGCCGAGATTGATGGCCTGATGCTCGCGCGCGAGCGCGGACATGACCTCGAACACGGTGGTCGGCAGGTCGGAGAAGACGGCGTTCAGGGGGCGCTGGAAGGCTTGGCTGCTCATGGGCGCGGATGTGTAGTCCCTCCCGCGCGGAAGGAAAAGAGCGTGTGACGCCGGAGCATGCGGGCGTCCCGGCGCCCCCTCCCCGTCACCCCACGGCGCGCAGCGGCACCAGGGCCTCCACCAGTTCCCCGTCGGTCACGGTGGACAGGGGCTTCAGGAGCTTCGCCGCCTCGGTCCGGCGCCCCGCGCGCATGACGAGGATGACAGTCTCCGCGCCGCCGCACGCCGGGTCGCCGCAGGCGATCTCGGTGACGGAGACCGTGGCCTCCTCGTCGAGGTCCAGCAGGCGGCGCACCTTGTCCGCCACCTCGCGCGCCGCGTCGCGGGCCGCCTCCCGGCTGCCGTCACCGCCCCGTCCGCGCATGAAGAAGCGCACCATGCCTTCAGGTCCTCCGTGCCGCGACGTTCCGGCCGCGTCAGCGCAGCATACCCCGCCGCCGCCCGCTTCTCACCCCCCGACGATCCGCGCGGCGGCGCGGGTCACCGCGCGTCCCGCGCGGCGCACCAGCCGCTGGCGCCCGCCCTCGTCCTCGTCCCCGGCCACATCCTCGAAGCGGAGCGCCACCTGCGTGACCCGGCCGCCATCCACGGCCCGGACCTCAACGGCGGCGTGGCCGAGCATGATGCGCATGCCCGGCGCCACCCGGTCCTCCGCCCGGTCGGCGAAGGCGTCGGCGATGGACATCTGGCGGTCCGCCTCGGGTGCGGGCAGGCCGTAGAGGTCGGCCACGTCGCCGATGCGGACGTCCCCGGAGAAGGGGAAGGCGGAATCGTCGGCCCAGATCTGGGCTTCGGCCATGAACACCCGGTCCAGCTGCTGCACTCGCTTGGGGGGCGCGAGCAGATAGACATAGTCGCGCGGCATCAGCGACCCGGCATCCGCCGCTGCCAGGACGCGGCCCTCCCGCACCACCAGGACGAGCTGCGCCCAGGACGGCAGGAGGCCGGGGGACAGGGGCGCCGCCCCGGCCGCCACGGGATAGCCCACCAGTTCGTGCTCGCTCTGCCCCGGAAGGTCGATCTCGAACCGCTGGGGCTCGCGCGCGGGATCGGAGAGCGCCACGCCCAGGCGGCGCGCGGACAGGGCCAGGGTGAGGCCGTGCAGCACGAGCGAGACGAGCACGACGATGAAGGCGATGTTGAAATAGAGCGGCGCCATGGGAAGCTGCGCCAGCATGGGGATGGTGGCGAGGAAGATGGACACCGCGCCCCGAAGGCCCGCCCAGGAGACGAACACCTTTTCCCGGAAGGAGAAGCCGAACCGGGCGAGGCAGGCGAACACCACGGCCGGGCGCGCCACGAGGAACAGGAACCCCGCCACGGCGAGGCCCGCCGGCAGGATGGTCATGAGGTGGTGGGGCGTCACCAGCAGCCCCAGCATGGTGAACATGACGATCTGGCACAGCCAGGTGACGGCGTCGTGGAACGACGTGATGCTGGCGATGCCCCGCACCGGGCGGTTGCCCAGGACCAGCCCCGCCAGATAGACCGCGAGGAAGCCCGAGCCGTGGGCCAGTGACGTGAGCGCGAACACCAGCACCGCCCAGGCCACCACGAGGATGGGCTGCAATCCGCCGGGCAGGTCCACGCGGTTGAGGAAGGCGGCCAGGGCGAAGCCGCCGACCACCCCCATGACCGCCCCCACCGACATCTCCCGCAGGACGCCCGTGATCACCGCCCAGCCGAAATCCCCGGTTCCGGCGCTGATGAGCTCCACCAGCAACACGGTGAGGAAGACGGCGGCGGGGTCGTTGGTGGCGGATTCGATCTCGATCACCGCGTCGAGCTTCCGGCCGAGCTTGAGGCCCTGGGCGCGCACCAGGAACAGCACCGCCGCCGCATCCGTGGACGCCACGATGGCCCCGAGCAGCATCCCCTGGAGCGGGTTCAGGCCCAGCAGCGGGACCGCCGCCACCGCCACGAGGGCCGCGGTGCCCAGGACGCCGAAGGTGGACAGCAGCAAGGCGGGCGCCACGGCGCCGCGCATGCTGGTGATCCGCATGCGCAGGCCGCCGTCGAACAGGATCACCGCCAGCGCGGCCGAGCCCACCATGTAGGTGGCCCAATAATCGCTGAAATGGATGCCGCCGAGCCCATCCTCGCCGGCCAGCATGCCCACCAGGAGAAACACCAGCAGGATGGGCGCGCCGAAGCGCGCGGCCACGAGACTCGATACCGTCCCCACCACCACCAGGGTCGCGCAGATGAGCAGCACCAGGTTGGAGAGGATGACGGAAGCCATGGAACGGTCAGTCCTTCGATCTTGCCGGCAACACTTGAATCAGTGGCAACATTGGGAAAGGAATCGAGTGTAGCCGCTCGACCCCTTCGCGCGTATGGTGGTTTCGGGCTCGTCGCGGGCCAGAGGGTCGTTCCGGGGGGAGCGCAACCGCGACGGGGCGGGGATCTTTATCATGCCCATCCATTCCTCTGCTTATGCTTACCTTGTCCGGGCCTGCCTTTTCACATCTTCCGGCACCCTTCTGACCGAGCCGGACACAATTTGCTTCGATCTCGACCTTGCGCTCGAAATGGCGGAAAGCGACCGAGCTCATGCGGCCGGGCTCGCCGTGTATGAGTTGGGCATCGATGGATGCCTCCTAGCGGATTGTCCGCTGGTGAGCCACGGGATCGAGCTTCCCGCCGTGATGCCCTCGCCCGCCTTCGCCGCCGCTTGGGCCTGACAGCCGGGTCTGCGAGTTGGGCCTGAACGCGCGCTGGCCGGCCGCCGCGCTCAGCGGCGCGCCGTGGTGAAGCGCAGCGCCTCGATGGGCGAGGAGAAGCTCACGATCCGCACCGCGCGGCTCCCGCACACATCGCACCGCAGGCGCGCGCCCGGCTGGGCCCCCTCCTTCTCCCCGGCCGCGGCCGAGGTGTCCTCGATATAGGGGTCGGGCTTCGCCATGCCGATGATGGATCGGCGGCGGCAACGGGGGCATTCGGCACAGAGCATAGGGAAAGTGACCAGGAAAAGAGGTTGGATTTGAGGCGGATGGCGATCGCCTCAGGAGAATGGGGACGCGTGTCTCAGGGCTTTGGTGCGGGCGGCACGGGCGCGGTGAAGGCCGCGTTCGGCCCGAAGCTCCACAGGCCGACGCGCCCGGCCTTGGCCTGCGCCTCCTCGGCCACGTAGCGGGAGCCGAAGCTCGCCATGGCCCAGCCCGCGCGCACCATGGCGGCGCCGAGGTCCTGCTCCTTCACCTGGCAGCGCGCCACGTCGCGGGTGTAGCTGTCCCGCCCCTCGGGGAAGCAGGTGACGGGCGAGATACCGATCAGTTCCTGCAGGAACAGCGCCGCCCGCTGGCCGCACGGAATGGGACGCCCGGGCTCGGTTTCCCCGCACGTGAAATTGCGCGGCGGCGCATCGATGTCCGCGAGGCGGATGCTGTTGCCCGCGATTTCCAGCGTGTCGCCGTCGATGACGCGCGCGGTCCCGAAGAGATAGGCGTCCTGCGCGGGAACCTGGATCGCGTCCGCATGGGCGAAGCCCGCCGGAAGGCAGGCGAGCAGAAGGGCGAGGATGCGCACGGCGGCGCGCGGACCGGGGACGGGAGAAGCTGCCATGGCGCAATCAAATCAAACCTTGGCCCCCTATGCCACCCGGACCTTGCCTCGTCCCGCATTTCAGCGCCGCTGACGGTTGCGGAACGGCCCGGCAGGTTCTTCCGCCCGTCGCGGCGTGCCTCTAGGGTAGTCCGGCGCACACCGGAGTGCGGCTGGCGGCGGACGGACCGGATCATGACTGAGGGCGAATGCGTTAAGGGACGGCCGGAACGGCGGATTCTGCTGGTGGCGGCACTGCTCGGCCTCGCGGGTGCCGTGCCTGCGACGGCCAGCCGGGCAGAGCCTTCGCCCGCCGAATATGTGGCGAGCCAGGTGCCGCCGGCCCAGATCGACGCCGCGCTGGCGCGGCTCGACGACATCGCCGCCGCCATCCTGCGCCGGACCCAGATTCCCGGCATGGCGGTGGCCGTGGTGCGCGACGGCAAGCTGGCCTATGCGAAGGGATTCGGCGTGCGCAAGGTGGGCGAGCCGGCCAAGATCGAGCCCGACACCGTGTTCCAGCTCGCCTCCCTGTCCAAATCCCTGTCCGGCACCATCGTGGCAAGCCAGGTGGGCGCCGGCGTGGTGAAATGGGACACGCCTCTCGTGGCCCATCTGCCCTGGTTCCAGCTCTCCGACCCGTGGGTGACGAGCCATGTGACGGTCGCCGATATGTTCAGCCACCGCTCCGGCCTGCCGGACCATGCGGGGGACGAATTGGAAGACGTGGGCTATGACCGCCAGCAGGTGCTGGAACGCCTGCGCTACCTGCCGCTGGCCAGCTTCCGCGACAGCTACGCCTATACGAATTTCGGCCTGACCGCCGGGGCCGAAGCGGTGGCCGTGGCGTCCAAAACCGACTGGGCGACGCTGGCCGAGACCGCGCTCTACAAGCCGCTCGGCATGGCCTCCACCTCCTCCCGCTTCGCCGATTTCGAGGCCCGCGCCAACCGCGCCTTCCCCCATGTGCGCATCGACGGAAAGTTCGTCTCGAAGTTCCAGCGCAAGCCGGATGCGCAGGCCCCCGCGGGAGGCGCGAGCGCGTCCATCACCGATTTCTCGCGCTGGATGATCCTGGTCCTTCAGCAGGGCACGTATGAGGGACGCGAGATCGTGCCCGCCGACGCCCTGCTGCCCGCCATGCGGGCGGAGATGATTTCCTCGCCGTCGCGCACGCCCGAATCGCGCCCCGGCTTCTACGGCTACGGCATCGGCGTCAGCATCTCGTCCACCGGGCGGGTGTCGCTGGACCATTCGGGCGCCTTCGCCATGGGCGCCGGCACCACCTATCGCCTTCTTCCCTCGCTCGGCATCGGCATCGCGGTCTTCACCAATGCCGAACCCATCGGGGCCGCGGAGGCGGTGGCTGCGGAGTTCATGGATCTGGTCGAGACCGGCCGCTCCTCGCGCGACTGGTTCGCGGCCTACAGCCAGCTGATGGCGCCCCTCATGGCCCCGGCGGGAAGCCTCGCGGGCCGCACCGCCCCCGCCAATCCGGTGCCCCCCGCTGCGCTCAGCCTCTATGCGGGCTCCTATTACAATCCCTATTTCGGCACCGCCCGCATCACCGAGAAAAACGGCGCGCTGGAGGTGAGCCTCGGGCCCGACGGCGCCAAGACCTATCCGCTCGCCCCCTGGGAGGGGAACACTTTCGCCTTCACGCCCATCGGCGAGAACGAGCCCACCGGATCGCGGGCCGCCGCCACCTTCTCGCAATCGGGACAGGAGCCGGCGGGCGAACTCACCATCGACTATCTGAACGGCGAGGGTCTCGGCCATTTCGTGCGGCAGTGAAGAGGCAGCAAGCGCTCCGGCGGCGGCGCGGTGGACAGCATACGGCATGGCCACCATGATCAGTCATGCTTGATACGAGGTCTGGAGCCATGACGACCGCGCCGCATCCGCGTGTCGCGCATTTTTCCGCTGCCGCCGACATGCGGCGGCGCTTCCTCACGATCGTGCTTGCGGCGACGCTGGGCTGGAACGTGCTCATCGTGGCGGCGACCCTGGCCGGGCTGCTTCCGTTCGAGGGGCTTCAGGCCGCCAACAATTTCGTCTTCCTGGTCGTGAACGCCGTGCTGTTCGCCGCGATCATGCGTTGGCCGCGCCGGGCGACCGAGGTCGCCAGCGCCTACCTGCTGGGGGGCTATTACCTGATCATCTGCGCCCTCTTCCAGGTGCCGCAGGACCAGTTGCGCATGCTCCTGTTCTTCCCCGCCCTCGGCGCGGTGTTCCTCATGGTGGGGAGCGGCGCCGGCTGGTTCGCCGTCCTGGTCTCGTTCGCGGCCTTCTCGCTCGCATTCGCCACCGGCTATCTGGACATCACGACGCTCGCCTTCAGCACCTTCTTTCTCACGCTCACCATGACCGCCCTGTTCTTCCACGCCTTCCGCGCGCAGGCGCTGCGGGCGCTGGAGACCATCAGCGCGCAGAATGCCGCGCTCGATGCCGCTGCGCGCCTCGATCCGCTCACCGGCCTGCTGAACCTGCGGGCCTTCCGCGAGGCCATGGACGTCGCGAGCGCGGGCGCCACGTCCTATGCCGTCGCCTTCCTGGACGTGGACCACTTCAAGTCCATCAACGACCGACATGGCCATGCGGAGGGAGACGCCGTGCTGGCGGCCGTCGCCGATGCGCTGCGCGCGGCGGTGCGCCCCACCGATGTGCTGGCGCGGATCGGCGGGGAGGAATTCGCGGTCCTGATGCCGGGCGTCGAGGCGCAGGCGGCCGGGGAGCTGGGCGAGGTGCTGCGCGGCACGGTGGAGCGCACGCGGGTGCGGGTGGCGGACGAAGACCTGGCGGTGACGGTCTCCATCGGCATCGCCGTGTCGGCGGGAGACCCGGCGTCGGTGGATTCGCTGCTGCGGCGCGCCGATGCGGCCATGTATCTGGCGAAGGGCGACGGCCGGAACCGGGTGGCCACCGCCGCCGCGCCGTAGGGCGCGCCTCGCGCGCATCCGTGCACGACGCCCTTAACGTGGCGACCCCGGCAGGGCTCGAACCTGCGACCTGCTGCTTAGAAGGCGGCTGCTCTATCCAGCTGAGCTACGGGGCCATGGCCGCGCTTTTACCCCTTTTGGGGGCCGAACCCCAGCCCGAAGCACATCGGGCCGGGCCGGTCTTCACAGCGGCAAGGCGGCGGCCCGCGCCGCAGGCCGCCTGGATCGGATCAGTGGGTCCACTGCCCCGCGCGCCCGTAGGCGAAATTGTCCGAATAGGCGATCTTGCGGTGCTTGGGATCGTGGGCCTCGGACACCTGGTAGGGGATGCCGTGGCGCTCCGCATAGGCGATCGCCTCTTCCTTGGTCTCGAAGCGCAGCTTCACCTGGCTGCGCATGTCGGACGAAGAGGTGTAGCCCATCAGCGGCTCGATGGAGCGCGGACGCTCCGGCTCATATTCCAGAAGCCAGAACTTGGTCTTGGCGACGCCGGACTGCATGGCGTTCCGCGCCGGCTTATAGATACGTGCGACCATCATGCCCACCCTGGCGCGACCCGGAAGCCGCGCCGCTTTGCCCATTCCAAACTTTGACTATTTCAAAATAGCCGAGCCCCCGAGCGGCGGCAACGCGGCCGCTCGGTCGTCGCGAGACTCAATCGTCGCGATAGACGCGTTCGCGCCGTTCGTGGCGCTCCTGCGCCTCCACCGACAGGGTTGCGATGGGACGCGCCTCAAGCCGCTTCAGCGAAATGGGCTCGCCCGTATCCTCGCAATACCCGTAGGAGCCGTCCTCGATGCGCAGAAGCGCTGCGTCGATCTTCGCGATCAGCTTGCGCTGACGATCGCGGGCCCGAAGCTCGATGGAGCGGTCCGTTTCCGACGAGGCGCGGTCCGCCAGGTCGGGGTGGTTCTGGTTTTCGTCCTGAAGGTGCTGCAGGGTTTCGCGCGCCTCTTTGAGGATGTCTTCCTTCCACCCGAGCAGCTTCTTGCGGAAATATTCCCGCTGCCGGTCGTTCATGAAAGGCTCATCCTCGCGGGGGCGATAGTCCTCGTCGATTTGGATCGACATCAGCTGAGTCCTCGATACGCCGTCGCTGATCCCGTGGGGTCGCCGCGCTTATAGCCATCCCCCGGCCCGCCGACAACTGGCCCGCGGAGCCCAAGTGCCACATGGGCACGCAATGGGCGCTCTGCCGCCTGAATGAGCCGGTGCAGTCGAAAAAGCATGCAGCGCTTGAAGCCGGGCACCGTCAGCCCGTCACCACCAGGACTTGCCGAGATTGATGGCGTAGCTGATGGACATGCCGGCCTCGAACTGATTCGCGCTCTGGGTGAGGGGCGAATCCGCCGCATCGCCCACGAGGCGGCCGTAGGTGCCGTACATGCCCCAGGTGAAGCCCTTGCCCAGATATTTCGTGACCTGGGCGGTGACGCCCCACGATTCGATGCCGCTGGAAGTCTGGTAGGCGGGCAGGTAATTGCCGAAATAATTCGCCACGACGGCCTGGGTGGAGGAGATGCCGAAGAAGGCGTCCATGTAGCCCGAGCCGGCGAAATTCACGCGCGGACCCACGGCGAAGCGCCAGGGGCCGTTGGCGGCGATGAAGTCCGCGCCCGCATTGCCGACCCAGCCGCTGAAGCCGCCCATGCCATACAGGAACTCGCCGCGCAGGCGGAACCAGGACACCGGGAACCATTGCAGGAAGCCGCCCGCCTCGAAGCTGGGGCTCACGTCCCCGAGCCCCGCCAGCTCGTTGCCCTCTTCCTCGTCGCGGCCGAGGTTGAGCCCCCACGCCGCGCCGCCGGAGAAGCCGCTGAAGTCGAACAGGGTGATGGAGGAGCGGTCGTCCACGCTGTTGAAGTCATAAAGCTCGCCGCCCTTGGCGAGGCTGATGACCGGGAACGGGAGGAGCGTGTACTGGTCGGCACCCGAGAAACGCGGCTGGACCATGACGCCCACGCCCACATTCAGGTACCAGTTGTTCTCGTCATAGACGAACTCGGGCGCCCGGAAGCCGGGGATCTGGTCGAGCACTTCCTGTGCGACCGCAGAACCGGCACCCATGGACATGGCCAAGCCGACGCACAGGCCCGCAACAGTCCGACCGCTCATCAAACGCATGTTCGTCCGCCTCCAGCGATCACCATGGTAGCGCAAGCGCCTTTCCGGTTGGTTGCCCGAATGCCACACATTCCCGCCCTCCCCCACAGGGAAGCGCCCGCCGGACGATGCCAAAAGCCCCTTCCGGCAAATGGTTAAGCTCAAGAAACAGCCGGCGCGGGCTCGGGCTCCGGCGGCAGTTCGCGCAGGGCCTCGGCGCGGGCGGAAGCGTCCGAGATCCGGCCGGTCCAATAGGCGACCCGCCGCACGAGGCGTCCCGCGATCCCCCAGGTATAGGCCGGCGCGAAGGGCCGGAACGCGGCGATGCGGTCGTCCCGCTCCACGATGGCGTCGGCGATGAGGTCGGCCGACAGGCTCGCCACCGTCAGGGGCTCAGCGCCGAGGCCCGCGGCGTACCAGATGCCGGGGCGGAACGCGCCGATGAGCGGCAGGCGGTGGCGCGAGGTGCGGGTGCGGATGCCGTGCGCGCCCTCCACCACGGAGCGCCGCTGGTCCGGATAGAAGCGCGCCGCGTGGCGCCGCAGGGCGCAGGCGGCCCCGGTCTCGGTGCGCAGGAGCGTGGAGGTCGGTGCGGCGAAGGACAACGTGGTCCCGTCCCAGGCGAAGGTGACGCCCCGGGCGCCGCCCTCCACCACCGTCTCGCCGGCGCGGTTGGCCCCCGCGCCCACCGAGAAGCGGCCGGAGACGAAATGGTCGTTGGAGAGCGCGCGGGCGATCCAGGGTGCGGTCGCCCCGAGGCCCTTGTCGGTGGCGAACACCACATGCTCCGCCCGGATCCGAAGGCCCGGCACGCTGAGATATTTACGGACCCCGTCCAGGTCCGAGGCCAGCAGCTTGGAGCGCTCGATGATTCGCACGCCCGCGCCGCGCGCCGCCTTGGCCATGACGAGCGACACCTTGTGGGCGTCGTAGGCGATCGGCTCGGGATCGTAGAGCGCGCCGAACGGCGCGGAAATGCCGAGCAGGCGCCGCACCTCGTCCGGCCCGAGATGCACCAGCGTCTCCAGGCCCAGCCCGTCCCGCGCCGCCGCCTCGTCGATCAGGTCCAGGCGCCCCGTGGGGCCGGGCAGGTAGATGAGGCCGCTTGCGCGCGGGGCGATGCCGATCACCTCCATGAGGCGATTGGCGCTGCGCGCCGCCGCCGCCGAGAGATCGTAGATGCGCCGCACGTCGTCGCGCCCGCCCGCCGCCAGAAGGTCGGCCGCCGTTCGCCCGAAGCCGGGGCGCACGAGGCCGCTGCCCTGGTAGGGGCCGACGTCCCCGGCCTCCACCACCACGACTTCCCGCGAACGCAGCGCGAGCGACAGGGCACAGGCCAAGCCCGCGAGCGTCGCGCCGACGATGCAGACGTCGCAATCCAGGTCCCGCACCGCGGCGGGCGCCTGCGAAGAAGTGGTGGCCATGGTGCCCTCGCCCCTGCCTTCTGTGTGACAGAAGCCCGCAGACTTCGCCAGATGCGACGTTTGCAGCCGGCCGAACGCGCGCGGGGCGCGGCAGTCCTTTCGCGGGGGGCGTTCGCGCTCTAGACTGCGAGTCGCCTTCCCCATCGACTGCCGGTGCAATGCGTCGTCTCATCCTGCTCCGCCACGCGAAGTCCGACTGGCCCGATGGCATCGCCGACCTGGAGCGCCCGCTCGCGGCGCGGGGTCGCACGGCGGCGCCCCTGGTGGGCCGCTATCTCGCCCGCGAGGGCCTGCTTCCCGACCGCATCCTCGTCTCCCCCGCGCGGCGCACGCGCGAAACCTGGGACCTGCTCGGCGCCGAGATGGCGGGCCTGCCGGAAGCGGCGAGCGAGCCGCGCATCTATGAGGCGAGCGCCGCCCGCCTCATGTCCGTGGTGCGCGAGCAGCCGGACACCGCGCATACGCTGCTGCTCATCGGCCACAATCCCGGCTTCGAGGATCTCGCCGACACCCTGGTCCAGCACGGCTCCGCCGCCGCGCGCGACGCCATGGACGAGAAATTCCCCACCGGCGCGGTGGCGGTCATCGACCTGCCCGTGGACCGCTGGGTCGACATCACCCCCGATACCGGCCGCCTGGACCGCTTCATCACTCCGCGCATGCTGACGGGCGAAAGCTGAGCGATGGCGCGCGGCTCGCGCCTGCTGGAGGACGCGCGTATCGGCCTGCGCGCGGTGGCGGACCGGGTGGAGGATCTGACGCGGCCCACGCTCCGGCTCGGCGTCACCGGCCTCGCGCGCTCCGGCAAGACGGTGTTCACCACGGCCCTCGTGGAAGCCCTGCGCAATGGTGGGCGGCTGCCGGTGTTCGAGCCCTATGCCTCCGGGCGCATCGCGGGGGCGCACCTCCAGCCCCAGCCCGACGACACGGTGCCGCGCTTTCCCGTGGAGGACCATCTGCGCACCCTGGAGACGCGGAACTGGCCCGCGTCCACCTCCCGGGTCAGCGAGCTGCGCCTCGCGGTGCGCCATGCCACCCGGCGCGGCGGCATGCGCACCCTCACCTTGGACCTCGTGGACTATCCCGGCGAATGGCTGCTGGACCTGCCGCTGCTGGACATGAGCTTCGCGGACTTCAGCCGGGAGAGCCTGCTGCTCGCCCGCGCCGGGGCGCGGCGGGAGGCGGCGGCGGACATGCTGGACGGGCTCGCGGGGGTGGACCCCGCCGCCCCGGCCGAGGAGGCGACCGCCCGGGCGCTGGCCGCGCGCTTCACGGCCTATCTGTCCGCCTGCCGCGCCGACCGGGTGGCCATGAGCCTGCTGCCGCCCGGCCGCTTCCTGCTGCCGGGGGACCTGGACGGCTCGCCCGCCCTGACCTTCGCGCCGCTGGACCTCGCGCCCGGCGCGCCGCCCGCCGGATCGCTGGCGGCCATGATGGAGCGGCGCTACGAGGCCTATAAGGCCGGCGTGGTGCGCCCTTTCTTCCGCGACCATTTCGCCCGCCTGGACCGGCAGATCGTGCTGGTGGACGTACTGGCCGCCCTCAATGCCGGCCCCGCCGCCCTGGCGGACCTGGAGCGGGCGCTGGATTCCATCCTGCTGGCCTTCCGGGTGGGGCGGAACACGCTGTTTTCCTCCCTCTGGCGGCCGCGCATCGAGAAGGTGCTGTTCGCGGCCACCAAGGCCGACCATCTGCACCGCACCAGCCATGACCGGCTGGAAGCCATCCTGCGCCGCCTCGTGGAGCGTGCCTATGCCCGCGCCAGTTCCGGCGGGGCCAGCATGGACGTGGTGGCCATGGCCGCCGTGCGCGCCACCCGCGAGGCCGAGGTGACACGAGACGGCCGTCGCATCGCGGCCATCGTCGGCACGCCGGAGGCGGGACAGGAGGCGGGCGGCCATCTCTTCGACGGCGAGGAGGAGGTGGCCCTGTTCCCCGGCGCGCTGCCGGAAGACCCGGAAACCCTGTTCGACCCGTCCGGCGCGGGCTTCCGGGGGCTCGCCAGCGGCGACGCGGACTTCCGCTTCCTGCGCTTCCGCCCGCCCGCCGGCATTGGAACCGGCGCGCCCCTGCCCCATATCCGCCTGGACCGGGCGCTTCAGTTCCTTCTGGGGGACAGGCTCGGCTGACGGGAAGGATGGCAGGATGGCAAAGGGCACGAAACCGCGCGGGAGCACCGGCGATGCCGCGCGCCCGCAGGTGTTCCGCCTGGACGAGGCCGGCATCACCTTTACCGAGGCGGAGCCCGTGCCGGAAGATGCGGCTCTCCCCGTCGCCGTGCCGGAACCCGCCGCCCGCGCGCGCCTGAATCTGGGGACGCTGTTCTGGTCCGGCCTCGGCGGGCTGGTGAGCCTCGGCCTCGGCCTCGCGGTCTCCAAGCTGGTGGAGGACCTGTTCGCGCGGGCCGACTGGCTCGGCTATACGGGCCTCGGCTTCGCCGCCCTGTTCGGTGCGGCGACCCTCGCCATCATCTGCCGCGAGGGGCTCGCCCTGGCGCGCCTGTCCAGCCTCGACGCGCTGCGCACCCGCGCCATGGACGCGCTCGCGCAAGACGACCGTCCCACGGCGGAGGGAGTGACGCGCGATCTCCTGGCCCTCACGGCCCGCATGCCCGCCCTCGCCCGGCAGCGCGCGGACCTGTCCTCCCATCTGGGGGCCATTATCGACGGGGCCGACCTCGTCCGCCTCACCGAGCGCACCCTCATGGCCCCGCTGGACGCGCGGGCGCGCCAGATGGTGTCTGATGCAGCCAAGCAGGTGTCCGTGGTGACGGCCGTTTCGCCCCGCGCGGCGGTGGACCTTCTGTTTGTTCTCTACACCGCGCTGGCGCTCATGAGACGACTATCTCGCCTCTATGGGGGACGACCGGGCACCCTGGGCATGATCCGGCTGGTGCGCCATGTGGTGAGCCATCTCGCCGTCACCGGCGGCATGGCGGCGGGCGACAGCCTCGTGCAGCAATTGGTGGGTCATGGCCTCGCGGCGCGCCTGTCTGCCCGGCTCGGCGAGGGTGTGGTGAACGGCCTCCTTACCGCCCGCCTCGGGCTTGCGGCCATCGCCGTCACGCGGCCCCTGCCCTTCGCCGCCCTTCCGGCGCCCCGCATCGCGGACGTGGCGAGCGGGCTGGTGCGCAGCGAGGACGAGGGTGAGCCTCAGGCCGGCATCAGGCGCGTGGGCAAGGCATCGGGCGAATAGACGCCGGGCACGTTGCGCCACAGGGTTTCCGCCAGCGGCCAGCCCAGCAGTGGGCAGAGCACGGCCATGAGGGCCGCCACCGTCCATTGCCCCTGCCCCACCGCGCTCGCCAGCACCGCCAGCAGGCCGGCGCAGGTCACCAGCGCAAGCGCCGTCATGAGCCACCAGCGCCAGGATGGCAGCCCGGCGGAGAACTCCGTGCCCGCACGTCGCGGCAGGCCCGCATGGACCGCGCGCACGAAGCCGGCGAAGGCCGCGCGGTTGTCCTCCACGCTGGTGACGGAGGTGCGCGACAGGGAGCCGACGCGCAGCGTCTCGCCGTTCCGCCCCTTCAGGCGCATCTCGTAATTGGGCGCGGCGAGCTGGCCGGGATGATAGGTGAGCCGCACCGACACCACGTCCGCGAGGGCAAGGCGGCCGGAGCGGGCCCCCATCGTCCAGTCGAGGATGCCGTTCTCAAGCCGGAACCGCGATCCCGGCCCGACCATCTTGGGCCGCGCCGCATAGGTGACGGCGGCGCCGTCCGTCTGCTGGTCCATCGTCTTCCGTTCCGTCACCAATCCGCACCGCTTGTGCCCGATCCGAGCCCGGAGAGGCAACTGCTTGCCTCGGCGGGCCCCATGGACGCTTCATGGGCGCCTCAGGCGAACGCGCACGCCTCCGGCTTCACGTCGAGCAGCGGCGTGCCGTCCAGGCAGTCCAGCCCGCGCACCGTCACGGTGCAGCCCTCCACTCCCACGAGCGCGACCACCGAGGACGCGATGGGGTTCGGCCGCACCGGCGAGCGCAGGGAAAAGGTGCCGCGCGTCGTCCCGTCATGGCGGGGCGACTGAAGCACCAGGTCGCGCCGCGCCTCGTGCATCCAGTAGAGCACCTGAAGGCGCGCGCTCTGGGCCACGCCCTCCAGCGCCGCCGCCCAGCGCGGGTCGATCTCCAGGCGGCATTCGGGGCCGTCGAGCGCGCCCCGGCGCGGACAGTCGGACCTCTTGGCCCAGGGCGTGCGGATGCGGCCGATGAAATAAAGGCCGCCATCGAAGCCGGGCGGCAGGTCCACCGCCACCTCCCCCGGCCGGATCGTGCTCATCTCGCCCATGCTGTCCCCTTTTGCATCGCGCGAGGCGGCATCATAGAGGAGAAGGCCCGGCCCCGCCCCATCGGAGAGACACCCATGCAGCCCTCCCGCGACATCGCGCGCCTCATCGAGATCATGGCGGCGCTGCGCACGCCCGGCACCGGCTGCCCGTGGGACCTTGAGCAGGATTTTTCCACCATCGCCCCCTACACGGTGGAAGAGGCCTATGAGGTGGCCGACGCCATCGCCCGCAACGACATGGGCGACCTGACCGAGGAACTGGGGGACCTGCTGCTCCAGGTGGCGTTTCACGCGCGCCTCGGCGAGGAGGTGGGCGCCTTCGATTTCGGCGACGTGGTGCAGGCCATTACCGCCAAGCTCGTCCGCCGCCATCCCCATGTGTTCGGGGACGTGAGCGACCTCTCGCCCGACGAGGTGAAGAATCTCTGGGGACGCATCAAGGCGCAGGAAAAGGCGGAGCGGGCCGAGCGGCGGGCGCAGGCGGGCCTGGCGCCCGACAGTGAGGGGCGCATCCTGGACGGCATTCCCCTGCCGCTTCCCGCCCTCACCCGCGCCCTGAAGCTTCAGGAAAAGGCGGGCAAGGTGGGCTTCGACTGGCACGACGCCCGGCAGGTGCTGGCCAAGATCCGCGAGGAAGTGGAGGAGGTGGGCGAGGCGCTGGACGCCGGCGGCACGGAAGCGATCCGCGACGAGGTGGGCGACCTTCTGTTCGCCGTGGTCAATCTCGCGCGCCATGCGGGCGTGGACCCGGAGGCTGCGCTCGATGGCACGAACCGGAAATTCACCCGCCGCTTCGCCTTCATCGAGGACAGTCTGGCGGGCCAGGGCCGCCATCCCGCCGGGGCGAGCCTCGACGAGATGGAAGCGCTGTGGGTGGAAGCCAAGCGGCGCGAGCGGGAGGCGCCCGCGACGCCTCAGAGCGGCTCCACCTCGTAGACGATGGTGACGCGGGCGCGGGCGGCAAGCTCGCCCGCCTCGATGGGGACGGCACGCGCTTCGGCCTTCATCATCATGGGGGCCGGGGCGATCATATCGCCGCCCCGGTCCGCCGGGGCGATGCGCCGCACGCGCAGGAGCCGCATGCCGGCCGCCTCGGCCATGGCCTTGGCCTGGGCCTGACCGTCCTTCAATGCCGCGACCCGCGCCTTCTCCGTCAGCGCCGCGTCGTCCGCGAGGCCGAACCGCAGCCCGCCCGCCTGGTTCGCGCCCGCCTGCACCATGCGGTCCAGCAGGCCGCCGAGCCGGGACAGGTCGCGCACCTTCACCGCCACCGTGTTGCGGGCCTCGAACGCCACCACCTTGGGCGCTTCGCGGCTGTTCTGCGGCGGCTGGGAATATTGCGGGGAGATGGAGAAGCCGGACGTGGCGATGTCCCGGTCCTCGATGCCGAGGGCCTTGAGGGCGGCGATCAGGTCGCCCATGGCCTTGGAATTGGCCGCGAGCGCCTCCTCGGCGGTCTTGCCGGAGGCGACGACCCCTGTGGAGAAGGTGGCCATGTCCGGCGCGGCGGCCGCCTCGCCTTCCCCCACCACGGTGAGCGTGGCGCGCACCAGTTCCTCGGCATGGGCCGGTGCGGCGAGCCAGCCGAGCGACAGGGACAAGGCGAGCGCGGCGGCAAGGTGCCGGTGCGGCCATCGGGCGATCATGAACGTCTCCGCATGGAACAATGAGGGGCGCCACACCACCCCGCGATAGCGGCGCCAATGGGGCACGCCCAGTTGTTCCCCGGCGCGGGACTTGCTAGAGCGGCAAGAGGCGCCCTCCCCTCCCGTCCTTTTCCCGGCGGGAGCCGGCCGGGCGCCTTGGGCATCCCCCGTTCCCCGGCGCCCCGCGCGCCCGTCCGGGCCTGTGCGATTCCCACCCGGTGGGGCCTGTAGCTCAATGGTTAGAGCCGGCCGCTCATAACGGTCTGGTTGCAGGTTCAAGTCCTGCCGGGCCCACCAAATTTTTCAATAGGTTATCACCGACCCTTAGGCCGAAGAGCGCGGAGCGCCAACGAAACCGCCAACGAAATGTGTAGCACGCAAAATCGCGTGTCACCGCGCGCAAGATCAAATGTCACCAACTGACATGCCCTTTTACGGGGCCTTGGAGGGTCCCTCAAAGGGGACGAAGGGGTCGGCCGGATTGCCGACCATCAAGCGCCCTCTTGCAGAGGCCAAGTCGCTTCAGCGACCATTGAGGGATGGTACTCTCCACGTCCGTAGGTAAGTGGGTTACGCTAAGACATATTGGGGAGGGCAACATGGGTCAGGCAAAGAATAGAATTCGGAGAGATCCATACTCAGACATAAAGGATCACTCCTTTCGCGGGATCATTATGGCCCCACCTGTTGTGCCATTCGGCGAAGATGGATTTACGTCAATACCGATAGATCTACAAGATTTGAGAACAAATTTGTTATTTTTCGACAGAATTGATTACCCCGACAACAATGCATTTTCATTAGGAACGGGATTTGAAATAGACTTCCTGATAAAAGAAGGAATAGTTCAACGCACCAAACAATTCTACAAATCAGCAGATGCGACAGTCACCGTGTTCGGAAACGCATGCATGGATACATTCAAACAGCACGAAGAGCGACATCCCGGACAATGGAGCCTTGACCTAGGACACACTTACCCAACGAACGCTAACGACATTAGCACAGGACGGGGCGCATTACTGTCAATATATAATGCAATTCCGGTTCCGCATAAAGACGTTCCACTGCATGATATTTTGGAATTCAGAACCAGAAGACGGGACGAATTAATATCCCTCAGGACACATCTTGAAGAAATATACCAAAAGATCGGCAACAACCACGATCAAGCAATATCCCTGAATACTGAAATTTCAAAACTTCAAATATCTATCAATGACTATACTAATTCAATTGCGGAAACTCGCCTCAGTAAGATCATGCTCGACATGACGATGAATTTCAATGTCGCAACTGTGATTACTACTGCAGCAGGATCATACGCTAGTGGACTGACGCTAACCGGCGCCGCCATCAGCGCAGGATTCGCCGGCCTATCGCTTACTATTGGCGATGCAATACGGTGGCGAAAGAACAATCCATCGCCATTCAGGTATATCAAACGGTATCATCAGCAACTCTTTTAAGTCTCGGCTCACGGCGTCTTGAACCCGATCCACACCAGGACGAGGAGGTCACTGGTCAGGGCCAGCAACACGGCGTTGCCCACCTTGGTGGCTAGCGCGTCCGTCGCCTCGCGCCACTTGCGAAGGTGGCGAAAATCCTCACGCACCTCGCGCCGCTCCTCCGGGTCATCGGCATAGAGGCCGATGTCGTCAAAGGCGCCCCGCACGGCCGCGCTCGCCTCCTCACGCACGATCTCGCGCAGCTCCTGCCGCGAGATGCGTACCGTCTCGGCATCCAGCTCGCTCGTCATCGGCCCTGCCTCCACCCGCAGATCGCCCGGCCGGCGGCGTTATGCGCCCGGCCCACCACTCCTTTCCATGTGACACCGGAAGCTCCGCGCATTTGAGCTTGATCATGGAGGGGCGGCGGCAAAGCGCGTGGAATGTCCCGGCAGGCCCGTCCCGCACCGGCAAGGTCGCCCGTGAATTCCCCCGTTCCGGGTGCCGGCGAGCACAGGCGGACAATCGACGGCGAGCAAGGGGGAGCGGACGCGCAGGAGGGCGGACGACATGGCAGCCACGTCGAGACCGGGGGCCTATGAGGGCCCCGCCTTCCTGTCCTACGGCTTCCGCCCGCTTTTCCTTTTCGCCTCCCTTCAGGCGGGCCTGGGCATTCTGATCTGGCTGCCGTTCGTCTCCGGCCACCTCGATGTGCCGACGGCCTTCTCGCCGGTGGACTGGCATGTCCACGAAATGCTTTTCGGCTATCAGGCGGCGGCGATCGGGGGCTTCCTCCTGACGGCCATTCCGAACTGGACGGGGCGATTGCCCGTCCAAGGCATGCCGCTCCTGGTCCTTTCGCTCGTGTGGATCGCGGGGCGGGTGGCGGTCTCGGGCTCGGCGCTGATCGGCTGGCAGGCGGCGATGGTCGTGGACGGCCTGTTCCTCGTCCTGCTCGCCGCCGCGGCCCTTCGGGAGATCGCCGTCGGCCGGAATTGGCGGAACCTCAAGGTGGTCGGCATTCTCTGCCTGCTCGCCCTCACCAACGTGGCGTTTCATCTCGAAGCCCATCTGGCGGGCGAGGCGACCTATGCCCGCAGGCTCGCGATCGCGGCGATCCTCGGTCTCGTGGCGCTCATCGGCGGGCGCATCATTCCCAGCTTCACCAACAACTGGCTGGCGCCGCGCGGCGAAGGGCGGCTGCCCATCCCGTTCGCAGGTTATGACAAGGTCGTGCTTGTCATAACCGCCTTGGCCCTCGCCGCCTGGGTCGCGGTTCCGGACGCCCGTGCCAGCGGGCTTGCGCTCGGCCTCTGCGCGGCGCTGCATGCGGTGCGCCTCGCGCGGTGGGCGGGAGACCGGACGTGGCGCAATCCGCTGCTGCTCATTCTCCACGTGGCCTATCTGTTCGTGCCCCTCGGCTTCGCGCTGACGGCGGCGGCCAGCTTCGGCCTCATCCCGGCGGGGGCGGGCCTGCATGCCTGGACGGCGGGGGCATTCGGCACCCTGACGCTCGCCGTCATGTCGCGGGCCAGCCTGGGCCATACCGGCCGCCCCCTGAACGCGACCCTCGCCACCAGGCTCAGCTACCTGCTCGTGCTCACCGGCAGCCTCGCCCGCATCGGCGCGGCGCTCGATGCGGGCTGGCCCGTGCTGCTGGACGTGGCGGGGCTCTCCTGGTCGCTCGGCTTCATCCTGTTCTCGGTGGCCTACTGGCCGGTCTTCACGGGGCCGCGTATCCGGCAGAAGGCGCCCAGCGGCGCGGTGCCGCGCTGATCAGCCGGCCGCCGGACGGATCGGGGAAACGGGATCAGAAGAAGAAGCCGTGCGCCCCCGCGCTGGCCCCGAGGACCGTGATCGCGGAGGCGAGCAGCAGCAGGATGTGGAGCCGCAGCGCCCGCGTGAGAAACGCCGCCGGCCGCTGGCGGGCGGCATGGGCGAGACGCGCGCCGAAGAGCGGCTCGATGACGAACACCACCGTCATGAACAGCGACCACACCGCCACCATGGCGGTCATCCACCAGAAGGCGGGCGCGCCGAAGCGGTCCCACAGGTCCATGCGCCACGTCATCCAGAAGCCGCTCGCGCCCGCCAGCGGAATGGAGACGCGCACCTGCCGGGAGAAGCCGTGCTCGACACGCTCGAACAGGTCCACCCCGGCGGCCCCGCTGCACCGCGCCAGGGGCAGCACCACCAGCGTCACGAACGAAACGCCGCCGATCCAATGGACGACGGAGAGGACATGGAACGCGCGGGCGATGGTGACGTCGTCGATCATCCGGCGCCCTTGGGACGGAAGGCCGCGAGCACGGCCGGATCCGTCTCGATGCGCCCGGCGCCGATGAGATCGAGGCAATAGGGCACGGCGGCGAAGACGGCGTTGAGGCAGGTGGCGATGGCGGCCGGCTTCCCGGGCAGGCTGATGACGAGGGTCCGCCCCCGCACGCCCGCCTCCTGGCGCGACAGGATGGCGGTGGGCACTTCCGCAAGGCTGGCGGCGCGCATCGCTTCCCCGAAGCCCGGCAAGGGCTTTTCGATGACGGCCGCCATGGCCTCCGGCGTCAGGTCGCGCGGGGCCGGGCCGGTGCCGCCGGACGTGAGGATGAGGTCCAGCCTCTCCTCGTCGCACAGCATGCGCAGGCAGTCCCGGACGCTGGCCACGCCGTCGGGAATGATCAGCCGGCGCGGCTCCCAGGCGGAGGTGACGACCCGGCGCAGCCACGCCTCGATGGCGGGGCCGCTCAGATCGTCATAGGCCCCCGCGCTCGCGCGGTCCGAAATGGTGACGATGCCGATGCGAACCATTTCAGCCCCCCAGTGCCGACATGTGCCGGGCGAGCGCGGGCGCGCCGCCCCGGCTGATGACGAAGTCATGCCCCCTCGGCTTCGCCCTTATGGCACCGGCGATGGCCGCGCGCAGCCCGTCTTCCCCGCCGGCCCGCAGCGGTGCCCTCAGGTCCACCGCATCCTCCTGGCCGAGGCAGGTGTGAAGCACGCCGGTCGCGCTCACCCGCACCCGGTTGCAGCTCTCGCAGAAGGAATGGCTCAGCGGCGTGATGAAGCCGATCCGCCCGCCGGTCTGCGCGACCCGCGCATAGCGCGCCGGGCCGCCGGTCCGCTCCGCGGTGTCCGTGAGGGTAAGACGGGTCTCGATCAGCGCGCGCAGCCGGTCGAGCGGCAGATATTGGTCGATGCGATCCACGCCCACATCGCCGAGCGGCATGGTCTCGATGAAGGTGAGGTCCATGCCCTGGTCATGGGCGAACCGGATGAGGTCGAACACCTCGTGCTCCGTGATGCCCGCCAGCGCCACGGCGTTCAGCTTCACCTTGAGGCCGGCATCGCGGGCGGCGCGGATGCCGTCCATCACCAGCCCCAGCGACCCGCGCCGCGTCAGGGCCTTGAAGCGGCCGGCATCCAGCGTGTCGAGCGAGACATTGATGCGCCGGACGCCCAGGCGCGCCAGCGCCTGCGCATGGCGGGACAGCTGCGTGCCGTTGGTGGTGAGCGTCAATTCCTTGAGCGCTTCGCTTTTCAGGTGCCGCGACAGGCTCTCCACAAGGTCAATGATGCCCCGGCGAACCAGCGGCTCCCCGCCGGTGAGGCGCAGCTTGGTGACGCCCATACCGATGAAGGCGGAGGCGAGCCGGTCCAGTTCCTCCAGGGACAACACCTGGTCGCGCGGCAGGAAGGCCATGTCCTCCGCCATGCAATAGACGCAGCGCAGGTCGCACCGGTCCGTCACCGAAAGGCGCAGATAGGTGATGCGGCGGCCGAACAGATCGACCATGGCACAGGCGGGCGGGGACGGAACGGCGGGATTGGGCATGGCTCGGGTCCGGCTTATTCGTCGCGCACCGTGCCGGCACGGCGGGAAACGGCGGGGTGTTGCAGCGCGCCGCAGGTGCAGGCGTCGCCGCAGCGGGCGGCTTCCCCGGCATCCATGCCGAGGAAGGCTGCCATCGCATGGAGGCGGACCGCGCTCATGGGCTCCTGGGGCGCCGCGGCGGTCAGGTCGAGCGGGGCAAGGGCGGCGAATTCCCCGCTGGAGGACAAGGTGGTGCCGAGATCGCGCAGCAGGCCGTCGCCGATGCCGTAGATCCAGCCATGGAGGGTCAGGTCGGCGCCCCTCCCCCATGCGGCCCGCATCACGGGCGTCGCGGCGAGGCGGCGCATCTGAAGCGACACATTCAGCTCGCACAGCCGGTCGAGGCGCGCGGACGCGTCCGGCAGGGCATCGACCTGCGCGCGATGGCGGGCATAGAGATCGACGATGGGCGCGAGCCAGTGGTCCACGAGGCCCTCGCCCCCCGCGCCCTGGGCATTCTCGATGGCCCGCCGCACCCCGCCGCACCCATAATGGCCGCAGACGATGACGTGCTGGACGCGCAGCACATCCACGGCGAATTCCAGCACCGCCAGCAGGTTCATGTCGCTGGAATGCACCACGTTGGCGATGTTGCGGTGGACGAAGATCTCGCCGGGATCGAGGCCCACCACGTCGTTCGCGGGCACCCGGCTGTCCGAGCACCCCACCCACAGGAAGCGGGGCGCCTGCTGTTCCGCGAGGCGGCGGAAGAAGGTGGAATCCGCCGCGTGCTTGGCGTTCGCCCAGGCGAGGTTGTTGTCGAACAACTCGTCCAGCACGGTGCCCGGTCGCGGCGCGCCGGGCTGTCGGTCAGCCCGGCCCATGGTCGTGCCCTCCGCAGCCCCCGCCTCCCCCGCAGCCGCAGCCGCCGTCCGGCTTGGGCGCCAGCGCCTCGGCATCCTGGCGGAACGACCATTCCATCATGGTCCGCAGGCATGTGGCCGCCGGGTCCTCGCCCCGCTCCAGAGACGTCATCAGGGCGAGCCAGTCCTCGTCCGAGGCGCCGCTGCTGAAGCGGGCGCAGGCGGCCGAGGCATATTCCGCCGCCCCTTCGCCGAACGGCTCCCCGGCCCGGCGGGCGCGCTCCGCAAGGGTCACGTCGCCGAGGGCGAACAGCGTCTCCCGGGCGAACCGGTCGTCCTCGAGTTGCTTAAGCAGGCTTCCGAGCAGCACCGCCGCCTCCTATTGAACGAGGGGCGACGCGGCCCCTTCCATGGCGATGCCCCGGATTTCGGCGCGCCCCACCAGCAGGCTCAGATATTGCCGCGTGGCGATGTGCGACGCGGTCCGCTCCAGATGGTCCGCGATGACCGGCTCGGCCAGCTCGAACGGCAGGTCGCGCCCCTCCACCCGGTGGGCGAGGAACACCACGTGGATGCCGTAGCGCGTCTCCACCGGCTGGGGATGCACGGCGCCGGGCTCCATGCCGGCAAGCGCCGCCTCGAACTCCGCCACCGTCTGCCCGCGCCCGATCTGGCCGAGGCTGCCGCCCACCTCGCGGGAGGGGCAGGCCGAATGCGCCCGCGCCAGTTCCGCGAAGCCGGCCTTTCCGCCCGCGAGGGCGGCGAGAATGGCTTCGGCCTCCGCGCGGGCCTCGGTGCGGCGGCCGGCATCGTCCGGGGCGGCGGGGATGAGGATGTGCGCCACCTCGTACAAATCGTCGGTGCGGAAGCTGGCGCGGTGCCGGTCGAAGTGGCGCCGGCAGGTCTCGCGATCCGCCTGCGGCACCCGCACCTCCTGCGCGAGCAGGGCACGGATGCTGGCCTCCTCGTCGGTCTCGCGCGCGCCGTCCGGGTCCTCGGCCGGCTCCGCGACGATATGAAGGCGCTCCGCCTCGGCCAGGAGCAGCGCCCGCAGCACGAGGGCGCGCGCCGCCGCATGCCAGGCTTCCGCCGGGGTCTGCGCCTGGTGGTTCTGGATCTCCCGCGCGATCTCGGCGCGGGAGATGATGGTGCCGTTGACGGAGACCTCTTCCGGCCGGACGGCCCTGACCGGATGGGGGGCGCGGGGGCTGACGATCTGGGTCATGGCGCTCACTCCGCCGGGCCACGCGCCGGACGACCCGCGACGGGTCGCGCGGCGGCGAGGGGCATCGAGGCCGCCGGAAGGCGGGCGTGCTGCGGCCGGCGGGTGCGCACCACCTGATAGCCGGTGCGGCCGAGATACCAGACCGGGGCGCTCCACACATGGACGAGCCGGGTGAAGGGGAAGACGAGGAAGATCGTCATGCCCAGCAGCAGGTGCGCCTTGAACACGAGGCTCACGTCCGCGACATAGGCGGCCGCCGAGGGCTGGAGGGTGAGGATGCCCTGCGCCCAGTTCATGAACTTCACCATTTCATGCCCGTCCATGTGCTGGAGCGAGACGAAGATGGTGGAGAGGCCCAGCGAGAGCTGCACCCACAGGATGAGCAGGATCGCGGTGTCGCCGAAGCTCGAATTGGCGCGGATGCGCGGATCGAACAGGCGGCGATGAGCGAGCAGCGAAATGCCGATGAAGCACATCACCCCGGCGATGCCGCCCACCGTGATGGCGAGGCCCTGCTTGAAGGAATGGGAGATGCCGATGGCGTCGAACACCCAGATGGGGGTCAGAAGGCCGCCGGCATGGCCGATGAAGATGACCAGGATGCCCACATGGAACAGGTTGGAGCCCCAGCGCAATTGACGCTTGCGCAGCAATTGGGAGGAGCCGGTCTTCCAAGTGTATTGCTCCCGGTCGAACCGCACGAGGCTGCCCAGCAGGAAGACCGTGAGGCAGAGATAGGGATACCAGCCAAAGAGCGCGGAATTGATGGCGTCAGTCATGTCCTGCCTCCTTCAGGCGGCGGAATGGCGCGCGTCGCGTTGCGCGGCGCGCAATTGGGTGCGGAAGCGGTCCACGGAGCAGCCGCCCATGGCGTCGCCGGGGCCGAAGGTGACGGCGGTCTCCTCCCAGTCCTTGTCCAGCGCGGCGAGCTCGTCCTCGGGAGAGGGCTGGGCCTCGACGGGCGCGTCCGGCATCCGCTCCGCCACGCCCGCGAGGCTGCGCAAAGCGAGGAAGACCGCCCCATAGCTGGACGCGCGGGCGACCAGCCGTTCCTCGAGGCCGGCGAGGATGTGATCCACGTCGGCCAGCAGGGCCGATGCCTCCTCCCATGGCCGGGTGGCGGCATATTCGAGGAACAGCGGCAGGAAGTCCGGCAGTTCATTGGCGGCGATGACCAGCCCGCCGGCCTCGTAGAGCGCGGCGAGATCGACCATCGCCTGCCCCCGGTCGCGGCTCTCCCCGTGCACGTGCTCGAACAGATGCAGGGAGAGGCGCCGGGTGCGGTCGAACAGGCTGACATACGCCTCTTCGAGCGCGTAGAGATCGTCCTCCGCGAGGCTGCGCAGCAACGGCGCGAGGGCGTCGAGCGCGGCCGGCGAAAGCCGGCTTTCAGTGTTGAGGGCGGAGGCGAGAGCCGGCGCGGCGGCGGTCAGCGCCGCGTCCGGATAGGTGAGGAGCGCGGAGAGGGCGCGCAGGGTGATATCGGTGCCGGTCATGCGCCTCACTCCACTTCCATGGGGGTACGGGCCTTCTTGGCCGGACTGCCGAACAGGTTGACCTCGCTCTCGCCGCCGGAGCAGCCGTTGCCGAAGGAGAAGCCGCAGGACCCGCGCAGGTCGAACGTGTCCTCGCCCACTTCCCGATGGGCGGTGGGGATGACGAAGCGGTCCTCGTAGTTGGCGATGGCCATCACCTGGTACATGTCCTCGATGTCCGCGCCGGTGAGGCCCACGCGGGTGGCGATGGCCTCGTCGATGCGCGCGTCCACCGTCTTCGCCCGCATGTAGGCGCGCATGGCCAGCATGCGCTCCAGCGCATGGGCGACCGGCTCCTCGTTTCCGGCGGTCAGAAGATTGGCGAGGTATTTCAGCGGGATGCGCAGCGAGCGCACGTCCGGCATGTCGCCGTCCATGCCCATCTTGCCCGCCGCGGCGGCGGACTGGATGGGAGAGAGCGGGGGCACGTACCAGACCATGGGAAGGGTGCGGTATTCGGGATGGAGCGGGAAGGCGACCTTCCAGTCCATGGCCATCTTCCAGATGGGCGAATGCCGCGCCGCCTCGATCCACGCGTCCGGCACGCCGTCGGCGCGCGCCTGCGCCACCACGGCGGGGTCCTTGGGATCGAGGAACAGGTCGAGCTGGGCCTGATAGAGCTTCTTCTCGTCCTTGACGCTCGCCGCTTCCTCGATGCGGTCGGCGTCATAGAGCAGCACGCCGAGATAGCGGATGCGGCCGACGCAGGTTTCCGAGCACACGGTGGGCTGGCCCGCCTCGATGCGCGGATAGCAGAAGATGCACTTCTCCGACTTTCCCGAAGACCAGTTGTAATAGATCTTCTTGTAGGGGCACCCCGAGACGCACATGCGCCAGCCCCGGCACTTCTCCTGGTCGATGAGGACGATGCCGTCCTCTTCCCGCTTGTAGATGGCACCGGACGGACAGGAGGCCGCGCAGGTGGGGTTGAGGCAGTGCTCGCACAGGCGCGGCAGGTACATCATGAAGGTATTCTCGAACTGGCCGTAGATGTCGGCCTGCACGCCTTCGAAATTCACATCCTTCCGGCGCTTCTCGAACTCGCCGCCGAGGATTTCCTCCCAATTGGGCCCCCACTCGATCTTCTCCATCCGCTCGCCCGAGACCAGGGAGCGCGGACGCGCGGTGGGGAATGCCTTCGATTCCTTCGCATTGTGAAGATGCTCGTAGTCGAAGGTGAAGGGCTCGTAATAATCATCGATCTCCGGCAGGTCCGGATTGGCGAAGATGTTCGCCAGGATCCGCCACTTGGCGCCGATCCGCGGCTCGATCTTGCCGTTGGCCTTGCGGCGCCACCCGCCATTCCACTTCTTCTGGTTCTCCCACTCGCGCGGATAGCCGATGCCGGGCTTGGTCTCCACGTTGTTGAACCAGGCATATTCAACGCCCTGGCGGCTGGTCCAGACGTTCTTGCAGGTGACGGAGCAGGTGTGACACCCGATGCATTTGTCGAGGTTCAGCACCATGGCGATCTGGGCACGGATCTTCATTGGGCCATCTCCTTGGCCGGAGTGTTGGAGGCGGAGGGGTGAAGCTCCTCTTCGAGCCAGTCCACCTTGCTCATCTTGCGGATGACGACGAATTCGTCGCGGTTGGCGCCCACGGTGCCGTAATAGTTGAAGCCGTAGGATTGCTGCGCGTAGCCGCCGATCATGTGGGTCGGCTTCAGCACCGTGCGGGTCACGGAATTATGGATGCCGCCGCGCTTGCCGGTCTGTTCCGAGCCGGGCGTGTTAATGATCTTCTCCTGCGCGTGGTACATCATCATCATGCCCGGCATGACGCGCTGGGAGACGACGGCCCGCGCCGTGAGCGCGCCGTTGGCGTTGAAGACCTCGACCCAGTCGTTATCGACGATGCCGGCGGCCTTCGCGTCGTCCTCCGAGATCCACACCACCGGCCCGCCCCGGTTCAGGGTGAGCATCAGCAGATTGTCCGTATAGGTGGAGTGGATGCCCCACTTCTGGTGCGGGGTGATGAAGTTGAGCACGATCTCCGTGTGCCCGTTGGGCCGCGCGTCCTTGTGGCCGGGGATGGTCTTCAGGTCCACCGGCGGCTTCCAGGTGACGAGCTCCTCGCCGAACGCCCGCATCCACAGGTGATCCTGGTAGAGCTGCTGGCGCCCGGTGATGGTGCGCCAGGGGATCAGTTCGTGGACGTTGGTGTATCCGGCATTGTAGCAGACCGTCTCGCTCTCGATGCCCGACCAGGTGGGCGATGAGATGATCTTGCGCGGCTGGGCCTGCACGTCGCGATAGCGGATCTTCTCGTCTTCCTTGGGAAGGGCGAGATGGGCGTGCTCGCGGCCGGTATTGCGGGAGAGCGCCTCCCACGCCTTCACCGCCACCTCGCCATTGGTCTCCGGCGCCAGCATGAGGATGACCTCGGCCGCGTCGATGTCCGTGTCGATCTTGGCCAGCCCCTTGGCCGGGCCGTCGCGGTGCACGCCGTTGAGCGCGCGCAGCGCGTCCACTTCGTGCCCGGTCTTCCAGGAAATGCCCTTGCCGCCGTTGCCGATGCTCTCCATCAGGGGGCCGAGGGAGGTGAAGCGGGCATAGGTCGCCGGATAATCCCGCGTGACCACCGTGACGCTCGGCATGGTCTTGCCGGGGATCGGCTCCACCTCGCCGCGCTTCCAGTCCTTCACGTCCATGGCCTGGGCGATCTCGGCCGGGGTGTCGTGCAGGATCGGGGTGAGGACGGTGTCCTCCTCCACCCCCAGCACCTCCGGCGCGACCTCCGAGAAGGCGCGGGCGATGCCCTTGTAGATCTCCCAGTCGGACCGCGCCTCCCAGGCCGGGTCCACCGCCGCGGACAGCGGATGGATGAAGGGATGCATGTCCGAGGTGTTGAGGTCGTTCTTCTCGTACCAGGTGGCGGTGGGCAGCACGATGTCCGAGTAGACGCAGGTGGTGGACATGCGGAAGTCCAGCGTCACCAGAAGGTCGAGCTTGCCCACGGGCGCCTCGTCCCGCCACGCCACCTCCTTGTTGCGCACGGCGCCCTCGGCGCCGAGATCCTTGCCCATGACGCCGTGCTGGGTGCCGAGCAGGTGCTTGAGGAAATATTCGTGCCCCTTGCCGGACGAGCCCAGCAGGTTGGAGCGCCAGACGAAGAGGTTGCGGGGCCAGTTGTCCGGGTGGTCGGGATCGTGACAGGACAGTTCGAGCTCGCCGCTCTTCAGCGCGGCGGCGACATAGTCCTTCGGCTCCTGGCCGGCGGCCTTGGCGCGACCTGCGATGTCCAGCGGATTCTGCCGGAGCTGCGGGGCGGAGGGCAGCCAGCCCATGCGCTCGGCGCGCACGTTGTAGTCGATGAAGCTCTGGTCCCAGTCGCCCTTGGGGGCGGTGGGCGAGAGGATCTCGGACGCGGTCAGCGTCTCGTAGCGCCACTGGTCCGTGTGGGCATACCAGAACGAGGTCGCGTTCTGGTGCCGCGGCGGGCGGCCCCAGTCGAGGCCGAAGGCGAGCGGCTGCCAGCCGGTCTGCGGGCGCAGCTTCTCCTGCCCCACATAATGCGACCAGCCGCCGCCGGACTGGCCGATGCAGCCGCAGAACACCAGGAGATTGATCACCCCCCGGTAGTTCATGTCCATGTGGTACCAGTGGTTCATGGCCGCGCCGATGATGACCATGGACCGGCCGTTGGTCTTCTCGGCATTGGTGGCGAATTCGCGGGCGACCGTGACGATGGCGTCCCGCTTCACGCCGGTGATGCGCTCCGCCCAGGCCGGGGTGAACGGCACGTCGTCGTCATAGGAGGTGGCGACGTTCGCGCCGCCGAAGCCCCGGTCGAGGCCGTAATTGGCCATCATCAGGTCGTAGACGGTGGCGACCTTCATCACCGTGCCGTCGGCGCCCTGGACCAGGCGGA
Organism: Hyphomicrobiales bacterium; assembly: GCA_013911975.1. Taxonomy (GTDB): domain Bacteria; phylum Pseudomonadota; class Alphaproteobacteria; order Rhizobiales; family Xanthobacteraceae; genus Aquabacter. The sequence goes on from JACESF010000002.1 coordinate 50,937, forward strand.
CCGGAAGGTTCCGGGTGAGCACCTCGCCGTGCTGGGTGGCGACGAAATGCTCGGTCGCCCGCCCGCCGAAATAGGGGAAGTCCACCGCCGCGATCTCGTCCCCTGCCCCCGCCAGCGACAGCTTCAGGCGGATGGTGCGGCCGGACCCGTCCTTCTCCTCGAGGTTCCACTTGGCGCTCTCGCCCCAGCGATGCCCGACCGACCCCACCGGCGCCACCAGGTCGCCCGTCGCCTCGTCGAAGGCGACCGTCTTCCAGTCCGGGTTGTTGGTTTCCCCCAGCGCGCCGGGAAGGTCGGCCGCGCGCAGCAGCCGCTCGGGCACGAGGCGCCCGTCCCGCTCCTCCAGGCGCACCAGGAACGGCATGTCCGAATAGCGGCGCAGGTAGTCGTCGAAATAGGGCACCTGCCGGTCGAGGTGATACTCGCGCAGCATGACGTGGCCCATGGCCAGCGCGAGGGCGGCATCGGTGCCCTGCTTCGGGTTCAGCCAGATGTCGGCGAACTTGGTGGCCTCGGCATAGTCCGGGGTCACCACCGCGCTCTTGGTGCCCTTGTAGCGGACCTCCGTGTAGAAATGGGCGTCCGGCGTGCGGGTCTGGGGCACGTTGGAGCCCCACACGATGATGAAGCCCGCATTGTACCAGTCGGCGCTTTCCGGCACGTCCGTCTGCTCGCCCCAGGTCTGCGGCGAGGCGGGCGGCAGGTCGCAATACCAGTCGTAGAAGGACAGGCACACGCCGCCCAGCAGCGAGAGATAGCGCGCGCCCGCCGCGTAGGAGACCATGGACATGGCCGGGATGGGCGAGAAGCCCGCCACCCGGTCGGGGCCGTGCGTGCGGATGGTGTGGGCATTGGCGGCGGCGATGAGTTCGTTCACCTCGTCCCAGGTGGCCCGCACAAGCCCGCCATGGCCGCGGATGGAGGTGTAGGAGGCCCGCTTCTGCGGGTCCTCCACGATGGAGGCCCAGGCGGCCACCGGCGACAGCTTCGCCCGGGCCTCGCGCCAGAGCTTCAGCAGCCGGCCGCGCACCATGGGATGCTTCACCCGGGCGCCGGAATAGAGATACCAGCTATAGGAGGCGCCCCGGGCGCAGCCGCGCGGCTCATGGTTCGGCAGGTCCGGCCGGGTGCGGGGATAGTCGGTCTGCTGGGTCTCCCAGGTGACGATCCCGCCCTTCACGTAGATCTTCCACGAGCAGGAGCCGGTGCAGTTCACGCCATGGGTGGAGCGCACGATCTTGTCGTGCTGCCAGCGCTTCCGGTAGGCGTCCTCCCACGAGCGGTCTTCGTGGGTGACGATGCCGTGGCCGTTGGAGAACGGCTCCGTCTGCCTGCGGAAGAAGGTGAGGCGATCGAGAAAGTGGGACATGGGGATGCCTTCCGTTACTCGGCCGCAGCCGGACGGTTGATGGCGCGCGGGGCGATCCCGCGCTCGATGTCATGCAGGAGGCCGCCCTTGCGGGTGTAGACGGCGTAGGTGAGCACGAGGCAGCTCACATAGAAGGCGAGGAAGGCCCAGAGCGCGGCCTCCGGCGAGCCGGTGAGCGCGATGGAGGAGCCGTAGCCCTTCGGGATGAAGAAGGCCCCGAAGGCGGCGATGGCGGAGGTGAAGCCGGTGATGGCGGCCGCCTCCTTCTCCGCCTGCCGGCGCCGCGTCTCCGCATCCGCGCCGGGCATCAGCCGGTCCATCTCCTTCGCCATGATCGCGGGGATCATCTGGAAGGTGGAGGCATTGCCCACCCCGGTGGCGAAGAACAGCACCAGGAACGAGGCGAAGAAGGCGGAGAAGGCCCAGGGCTCGGCCCGCATGCCGATCGACCACAGCACGCCGCTGACCCCCGCCATGGAGAGCAGGAAGACGTAGATGGTCACCCGGCCCCCGCCGTAGCGATCCGCCAGCCAGCCGGTGCCGGAGCGGGCGAGCGCGCCGACCAGCGGGCCGAGGAAGGCGTATTGAAGGGCGTTCACCTCCGGGAAGAGGATGTTGGTCAGCAGCGGGAAGCCCGCCGAATAGCCGATGAACGAGCCGAACGTGCCCGTATAGAGCCAGCACATGATCCAGTTGTGCTTGCGCTGGAAGATCACCGACTGCTCGCGGAACGAGGCCTTGGCGGAGGCGATGTCGTTCATGCCGAACCAGGCCGCGAACGCGGACAGGGCGATGAAGGGCACGAAGAAGAAGCCGGCATTCTGCAGCCAGACCGGAGCCGGGCCCGCCGCCGTCTTCACCATCGCCGGATCGCCGCCGAGGCCGCCGAACAGGCCGGCCGTGATGACGAGCGGCACCACGAACTGCACCACGCTGACCCCGAGATTGCCGAGGCCGGCATTGAGGGCGAGCGCGTTGCCCTTCTCCGCCTTCGGGAAGAAGAAGGAGATGTTGGCCATGGAGGAGGCGAAGTTGCCGCCGCCGAAGCCGCACAGAAGCGCGAGGATCAGCAGCACCACATAGGGCGTGTCGGGGTTCTGGACCGCATAGCCGATGCCCAGCGCCGGGATGATGAGCGACCAGGTGGTGAGCGTGGTCCAAAGGCGCCCGCCGAAGATGGGCACCATGAAGGAATAGAAGATGCGCAGCGTCGCGCCGGTGAGCCCCGGCAGGGCGGCCAGCCAGAACAGCTCTTCCGTGGTGAAGCGGAAGCCCACCAGCGGCAGCTTCGCCACCACCACCGACCACACCTGCCAGATGGCGAAGGAGAGCAGCAAGGCGGGGATGGAGATCCAGAGGTTGCGCCGCGCGATGGCCCGGCCGGTCTTCTGCCAGAAGTCCGGATCCTCCGGCCGCCAGTCGGTGAGGACGGCGCCCCGCACCTTGGCCGGCGCGGGCGTGGGGGCCGGCATGGGCGGGGCGAGGCCCTGCATCTCCGGCAGCTCGGGCAGCGCGTCCAGGGCTTCGCCCGTGGCCTCCTTCTCCATCTGGCGGATGGACAGGTGCATCCAGGTGAGGGCCCCGACGGCGATGACGAAGAGCAGCATGAAGCAGCTCGTCCAAAGCCCCGTGAGGTCGTTCAGCACGCCGAACAGGAGCGGCAGGACGAAGCCGCCGAGGCCGCCGATCATCCCCACGAGGCCGCCGACCGCGCCCACATTCTTGGGGTAGTAGACGGGGATGTGCTTGTAGACCGCGGCCTTTCCGAGGGCCATGAAGAAGCCGAGGATGAACACCGCGACGGTGAAGCCGACGACCCCCATCTCCATATGGAACGCGATCGGCCCGTGGATGCCGCGCACGATGTAGTCGGTGGGCGGGTAGGACAGGATGAAGGTGGCGGCGACCGAGACCAGGAAGGTCCAGTACATGACCCGCCGCGCGCCATACACGTCGGAGAGGTGCCCGCCATAGGCGCGGAAGATGCTGGCCGGCACCGAGAAGGCGGCGGCGATCATGCCGGCCGTCTTGATGTCGAGGCCGTAGACCTTCACGAGGTATTGCGGCAGCCACAGCGCCAGCGCGACGAAGGCGCCGAAGACGAAGAAATAATAGAGCGAGAAGCGCCAGACCTGGATGTTCTTGAGCGGCTCAAGCTCCAGCCACGCGCTCTTCGGCTTGATGCCGAGGCGGCGGCGCTCCACGAGAACGGGGTCGTCCTTGGTGAAGACGAAGAAGATGAGCGCCATGACGACCAGGGCGCCGGCCCAGACCTGGGCCACCATCTGCCAGCCATAGGCGACGAGGATGAAGGGCGCGAGGAACTTGGTGACCGCCGCGCCCACATTGCCCGCGCCGAAAATGCCGAGCGCGGTGCCCTGCTTGCCCGCCGGATACCAGCGCGAGACATAGGCCACGCCCACGGCGAACGACCCGCCGGCGATGCCCACGCCCAGCGCGGCGACCAGGAATTGCGGATAGGTGGTGGCGAAGGTCAGGAGGAAGGTCGCGACCGCCGCCGCCAGCATCGTCAGCGTGAAGACGACGCGGCCGCCATAGAGGTCGGTCCAGATCCCCAGCGCCACCCGGATGAGCGAGCCCGTAAGGATGGGCGTGCCCAGCAGGAGGCCGAATTGCGTGTCGGTCAGTCCCAGATCCTGACGGATGCGGATGCCGATGATGGAGAAGATCGTCCACACCGCGAAGCATACGGTGAAGGCGATGGTGCTGAAGGTGAGTGAGGTCCGTTGGTCTGCGGCGCTCACGTCTCGACTGGTTTGCATGGCTCGATCTCGCCCGTTGCAAGTGCACGGCTACGTCGTGCGCCAGCAAAGTGCCCCATCGAGTCCAGGGATTCTTTGATTTGTATCAGCTTTAATGCGCGAAGTTGAAAATCAAATGATAATATCATTATTGATCTGAAGAATTTAATTATGATTACACTGCATTTATCTTTTGAGATTTCTATATTTGATATTTATCAAGTCAACGGTGGCCCGGGTCTGGCATATGGGAGCCATGCCGGGTGGCGCGGCAGACCTGGGCCGGCTGACGCTAAAGCGTGGCCTGATCAGGGAAATCGAGCTGTTCCCCGCCGCCCCGATGGGAGTCCGATGCGGTCACAGGAAGCATGGTGCTGGAATGAGACCTGAGGATACCGACGCCATCAGGCAGCTTCCCCTGTTCAGGCAGGCCCGCAAGGAGACGTTCGCCAAGATGATGCGGGCCGGTCTCCTCCAGCGGTTCCCCCCGGGCGTCACCATCATCAACGAGAGCGACCATGCCGACTTCCTGCACGTCGTGGTGGACGGCTTGGTGGAGATGTTCGCCACCGATGGCGAGCGCGAGACCACCCTCAGCCTGGTGCGCCCGGTCGGGACGTTCATTCTCGCCGCCGTGCTGACCGATCAGGTCTATCTCCAGTCGGCGCGGACGCTGCGCAAATCCCGGCTGCTCATGATTCCGGCCGGGCAGGTCCGGGCCGCCATGGGGGCCGACGATGGCTTCACGCGCGCTATCGTCACCCATTTGGCTCTGGATTATCGCTGCACGGTCAAAGGGTTGAAAAATCAGAAGCTGCGCACGGGGGCGGAGCGCCTGGCCAACTGGCTCATTCAGAATGCGTCGCATCTGGAAGGCGGAAGCGCGATCGAACTCGATTTCGAGAAGAAGAAGCTTTCCGCCTTGCTGGGGATGACGCCGGAAAACCTCTCCAGGGCCTTGTCCGTCCTCAAGCCGCTCGGCGTATCCACGGCAGGATACGCGATCCGCATCGACGACATGGAAGAGCTGCGCCGGTTCGCACGCCCCAACCCCCTGATCGACGGACCCGAGTGAACCGGGCTGCTCGGGCGCACCGAGCGCCGGCCCCTTGGAACCGGACCCGTCGAGGGCGCCAGATCCGCCCGTGCTCCGAGACAAAAACCTCAGCTTGACGATCCCGCGGAAGTCATCGGGCCCGCTCGCGCGCGAACCACTTGAACAGGCGCTCCTTCCGCGCCCGAAACCCAAGTCGTGCGAGGAACAAACCTGTCAAAAGGGGGTTCCCGCTGCACCTGTTTCGCGGGAGATAACAATGGCCAAGGAAAAGACGCTGCAGGACCTGTTCCTGGAGACCCTCAAGGATATCTACTACGCCGAGAAGCAGATCCTGCGCGCCCTGCCCAAGATGGAGCGCGGGGCCCAATCGCCCGAGGCGAAGAAGGCCTTCGCCGCCCACCAGGACGAGACGGAAGCGCAGGTGGAGCGGCTGGAGAAAATCTTCGAGCTGCTCGGCAAGCCCGCGCGCGGGAAGCAGTGTCCCGCCATCCTCGGCATCATCGAGGAAAGCAAGGAAATCCTGGAGGATTTCGGCGACAGCCCCGCGCTCGATGCCGGCCTCCTCTCGGCGGCCCAGGCGGTGGAGCATTATGAGATCACCCGCTACGGGACGCTGAAGACCTGGGCGACCCAGCTGGGCATGAGCGAAGCGGCAGCCCTGCTGGACCAGACTCTGCAGGAGGAAATCAAGACCGACAAGCTGCTCACGCGCCTCGCCCAAAGCGGCGAGAACGCCAAGGCGGCCTGATCGCGCCTTTCCAGCGCGTGCGCCGGCGCGGAGCACAGGCTCCGATCGCCGGCGCACGCATGCGGGATCTTCTCTGCGATGCCCCCCGACACGGCCTGCAGGGCCCTCGGGTCTTTTCACCGTCACCTATCTGGGCCCGGCACAGCGTTCCGGCGGGGAAATGTCCCTGGCGGCCGACGAGAGGCCCTGGACAGGAAGCCAATGGGCGGTGAAAGGTGGTGTCCGGGCTGGCGACGGCCCCAGAGGAGCAGACTTACCCTTGAGCATCGATCCGAAAGCCCGCGCCGAAGCCGCGTTTCGCGGGCAGACCACCGCCGCCGACACATCCCCTGTCGAACAGGCCGCCGAGGCCGCCCAGGCCAAGATCGCCCGGCTGAAGGCGCTCCGCGAGGCCCGGGACAAGGCGGTCGCCGACCGCACCGACGTCGCCCGGGAGAAGGCGCGGCGGGCGCGGGACGCCAAGCAGAAGCCCTGAGCGCCGGTCCGCCCGTCAGCCGCCCTCCTCCCCCATGACGGCCCGCGGACCCGCGGGCCGTGGGCGGAACGATCAGGCGAGGCGATCGACGAAGCGCACGAAGCCTTCGAGCGGCTCGCGCTCGGTGTCGAAATTGTTCTCCGGCGCATCGACGCGGGCATGGCCGAGGGCCATGCCGCAGACGATCATCTGCGTCTCGGGAATGCCGAGGCGCTCGGCGATCACCCGGCCATAGGCATTGAAGGCGGCCTGCGGGCAGGTATCGAGGCCAAGGCCCCGCGCCGCGATCATGATGTTCTGGAGGAACATGCCGTAATCGAGCCAGGAGCCGAGCTCCATGTCGCGGTCGATGGTGAAGATCAGCCCCACGGGGGCGTCGAAGAACAGGAAATTGCGCGCGAGCTGGCGGCGCGTCGCCTCCCGGTCGCCCTTGCCGATGCCAAGCGTGCCGTAGAGGTCCCACCCCACCTTCCGGCGCCGCCCGATATAGGGCTCCCGCCATGCGCGGGGATAATAGGCATATTCCTCCTGCCCCGGATCTCCCGCCAGCGAAAGCGCATGCAGCTCCCGCGCCAGGGCCGCAAGCGGCTCGCCCCGCAGCACCGTCACCTGCCAGGGCTGGATGTTGGAGCCGGAGGGCGCGCGCGCCGCCACCTCCAGGATGTGCGAGACGACGTCGTCGCCGACCGGAGTGGGCAGGAAAGCGCGCACCGCGCGTCGCGAGCGGATCGCCTCAAGCGCATCAGGCGTGTCGCGGTGCGGGCGGACGGCGGAACAGGGCGCATTCATGTCTGGGGCATGTCCACAGGCGAAGAGAGGTGGAGCTTACCCCATTCCCAGACGCGCTTGAAATCGAGGATGTGGGCCTCCCTCCCCGCCCGCGAAGCGCCGCGGGCGGCTGCCCCCTCTCCGCGCGAGGATGCTCAGGAGGCCCGGTATTCCGGCCCGCCCGCGAACAGATCCCTCCACGACGCGTCGCGCCAGACCTGCTGGTCCGGCAGGCCACGGATCAGCTCGTGGACGAACTGGAGCTTCTCCACGACCGGCTGCGACAGCACGAAGGGATAGAGGTCCGGCTGTCCCATGGACCGATTGATGCTGTTGATGGCGACCGTCAGGGGCACCCATGCTTCCGCGAGCGCCGCCGCGTCGCTGGCCTGGTAGGGGTCGAACGTCACCTCCACCTCCAGGTCCTGGGCCTTGCGCAAATGTGGGCGGACGGCGATGCCGAAGGAGGCCGCCGTCTCCAGTGCGTCCGCCATGTGGAAATAATGCGCCCAGGTCTCCGCGAAATCCTCCCAGGGATGGGCGGTGGCATAGGAGGAGATGAAGGCGGATTGCCAGCCCGCCGGGGGGCCGTTCTCGTAATGGCGCTTGAGCGCCTCGCCATAATCGGCGCGCTCGTCGCCGAAGATGGCGCGGAAGCGCTCCAGCGCCTGACCGCCCGCCACAAGCTGGTCCCAGAAATAGTGGCCCAGCTCGTGCCGGAAATGGCCGATCAGCGTGCGATAGGGCTCGTTCATGGATGTGCGGCGCTTCTCCCGCTCGGCGTCGTCGGCCTCGGCGATGTTCAGGGTGATCAGGCCGTTATCATGGCCCGTGAGGACGTTCGGCCGGGATTGCGTGGCCGCGAGGAAGTCGAAGGCGAGGCCGTGCTCCGGGTCCGCGATGCGGTCGCGCACGGGCAGCTTCCAGCGGAGGATGGAGTAGAAGACCTGCCGCTTCGCCTGCTCCACGCGGCGCCACAGATCCACGCTGTCGGGCGCGGACAGGTCCGGCACCGTGCGGTTGTAGCGGCAGGCGGGGCAGAAGGCGTTGCCGCCTTGCGGCACCAGCCAGTTGCACACATCGTGCTCGGCGTTGGCGCAGAAGATGTAGGGCCGCGAAGGCTCCGCCAGCGCCTTGAAGGCGGTCCCGCGAGGCTCAAGCGCAGTGATCGTGCAGTGCTCCGGCAGGAAGCCCAGCCGGGAACCGCACTGCAGGCAGGTGCCGTTGTCGAAATGGACCGGGTTCCTGCACTTCTGACACTCGAACAGCTTCATTTTCGCCTCGTGGGATAGCGATGCATGGCAAAGACGACATTGGCGGCGACTGGTTCCATCACGCCGCCTTTTTGGCGCTGCGATCACCTCCGGCAAGGCCACACGGACTCACCCGCTCCAACTTACGCCTGCCCGGCCTCCATGTGCGGACCGCGTCGCCCGAAGCGCAACGCATTCGATAGCCGTCTTTGGTTTCGGGCGCAGGAGAGCCTTTGAAAACCCTGGGTTGATGGAAAGTCGTATACGGTATAATATTAGCATGCATTCTTTGAGGCATTGGCCGACATGGCCTATCAAGTGTTTGTCCTGGGCGGTTCCTACAATGGGTGGAAAATCGCGATTTCCACCGACGCCGCCATCACCCTGGCCTCCCGGACCGCGCCAACGGTATCGGAAATCTATGAAAGCCGCCTGTTCCGGTCCCCGAGCGGCCGGACCGGTCGCTTCCTGGTGCTGAAGGGCCTCCCTCCCGAGGCGGCCATTTCCGAACTGAACCGCCTGTTTCCCCGGGCCTCGTCCTGGACGGTGGCGTGACGGCGTAAGGTCAGCCGACGTCAGATGCCCGTGAGAGCGCCTCGGATTGGCATGGATTTGGCCATCAGCTGCCTTGCCCTCGCGTCGTCCGCGCGGCAGCCTTGGCTCCGGTCGTGGTTCCGAGGACAAGCTGGTGTCAGGCGACGTATCCCGTAGATCCCTCTTTCGAGGCGTACTGGCTGCTGTGGCCGGGGCCTCCGCGACCTCGGGCGCCGTGGCAGGCGAACCCGCCCCCTCCAGGGAAGCGATGTCCGCCGTCGGCCGTGCGGCCCTGCGCACCACCGAGCCAGGAGTGTCAAAATCCGTATGGCTCAACGAAACAGGCCGCGAGGGTACGTTTCGCTGGCGGACGGGGGATTATTCCGCGCGCGTCGCCTCCGACCCGCTCGAAGGCCTGTATCTCAAGGCGGACGGCGTGCCCGCCACCTCAGGTGCGTGGGAGCGTATCTACACCGACCTCGTGGACGTGAGATGGTTCGGCGCCACGGGCGGGGGCGCCGTTGACGATTCCCCGGCGATCCAGGCAGCCGTCCGCGCGCTTTATCCCTATGGCGGCACGATCTTTTTCCCCCCGGGCACGTACTTGGTCGGGAAAACCATCAACATCAACGGCTTCAATTCCCGAGTCCTCAGCAACCTTCCGCGCCTCTTCACGAAGCGGCTGCGCATCTTGGGCGCGGGCTCCGGCACGACGCGGTTGGTCGGCGGAGAGCCGGGATACGGCTTCTTTGAATTCCTGGATGCCTGCTACCTCCATTTCGAAGGCTTTTCGATCTTCGCGGACCGCACGACCGACCTGCCTCAGTTCGGCCTGCTCGGCGGTCGCGCCCGGGGAAATATTTCAGCAGGCAATCATACGGTCCGTGACGTTCATGTGCTGGGCCGCTTCGCGAAATGCGGGGCGTTCTTCCTCTCCAGCGAGATGAACCGCTTCGCCGATTGCACATGGTATCCGCAGCAGGGTCATGGCTGCGTCATGGCCATGAACAATTCGGATTGGGCCATGAGCCCCCGATATGGCGTCTTCGGCAGCGGGCTGGGCGGAAACGGAGACAATCAATTCGACAATTGCGTCTTCATGTCCGGCGACACGTCGCGTGCCGATGACGTCCTCCTGGCACTGGAATATGCCCAGGCGTTTCATCTGAAGTGCTGTTATTTTGTTTCAAGCAGGATGAAGTCGCAAGTCATGCTGCGAAAGTCCGCGTCCGGGACGTTCGAGAACATCTTCTCGGAAAATCAGGGCCCTGCCGATCCCAACACGATTTATTTCGCACCGGACGATCCACACGACCCGAACGACTACATCGACTATCGCGACATCATCCTGATTGGCGGTCGCGCCCTCGGGATTTATGCTGCGGATGATATCCGCATTACCAACATGCAGGTGCTGGCGACCGTCTTCCGTGGGCGGACGAGCGCGTACCAGATCGATGTCGGGAAGCTCTATGACAGTCGAATTGAAATATCCAATCGCCTTCCCAACGTCACCCTCAACCTGAACCAGAAAATCCGCATCCGTCAGGAAAATCGCAACAACGCCATTTCCGGCGCGAGCCTCACCCATCTCGAAGCGCCCTTCCCGTCCCTGGATTCCATGAGATTGACCTCCAATGCCCAGGTGGAGCTGGGCGGTGCATGCGAGGATGGCGGCGTCCTGACCGACGCCATGAACAATTACAGCGGGATCACCGCGACGCTGCGTCCGGGAAACGTTCCCGGCGAGAGACCGTTCAGTCTTTATCTTGATTTCCTCTGCCCAACCCTCATCGATTCAAATGTGCGGCTGCTCGTCGGGTTGGGGCGATCGACCACGAATTTGAGCGCGTCCAACACGGTCTCCGTGCATATCGCTCAGGGCAATTTATGGGTCAGGTCTTTTGGACCCACCGCTGCCGGAGAGAACACCTTTCGCTGCGTCGACAGCTTTGTTCCGAATTTCGCGGGAAAGCGCGTGAAGCTTCTTTTGGTCCGCGAGGGATCTACACCGGCGCTCTACCTGAATGGCTATCGGGCGCTTCTCCAGCAGGCGGTCGCGACAGGTGGGCGGGAATGGACTCAGCCCATCGATGGAAACGTCCTGATGGTCGGATTTCAAAGCTTCGCCACGGCCTCCAATTCCGCCACCTGGTTCACGGCGGCTGGCCTTTTCAATTACGCCGTCCCTCTGGAGCGGGCGCATCTCGTGACCCTGAAGGGCCTGCTCACCGATGAGCCGTGGGCGACATCGGCCGGCGGACAAGAGCGTGGATGCGTCGGATGGTGGGACTTCGAGAATGGCGGCGGCACCTCCATCTTCGACCAGTCCCCCCATGCGCAGACCGCGACCATTTCCGGACAAGCCCGGCGAAGGCAGGTCGGGTTGCGCCGCACGGCCTATCGCGTCCATGCCGGGCCACCCACAGGACGACTGACACCGGATTTCATCGGGGAAGAGGTGCTCGATACCGAAGCCAGCCGCTGGTACAAGTCGACGGGCCTCGCGAACGGTGCCTGGGCGCCCCTCACCTAGATTTTGCGGCTCCGTTTGCCGCCCTGCTTCCCTCCCTCCCGTCCCTATATTTCCGGCCAAGCTGAAACATGCTTGCGGGCGGGCCGTTGTGTCCGTGGGGATTCCCCAACAAGAGGAAAGCAACCATGGGCAACCAGAACGAACAGGACCGCAACCGCCAGCAGGGTGGCCAGCAGCAAGGCGGGCAGCACCAGGGCGGGCAGCAGCAGGATCCCAATCGCCAGATGGATCCCGGCCGCCAGGGGCAGCAGAGCCAGGGCGGCAGCCAGGGCCAGCAGGGCGGGCAGCGCCGCCCCGACCAGCAGAGCCAGTACGGCAACACGGATGAGCAGCGGACGGATCGCAATCGCGACAAGCCCGACCAGCGCTGATCCCTCCCGGAAGGCAAAGCCCCGGCCCCCTTGGGGTCGGGGTTTTTCCATGTCGGACGCACGTTCGGCTGGAACCCAGCCCGCTCCATGGCGTTGAGGTCGCCGGGATAGCTGGGATTTTCACCATGACCACCAGTGACAAGCCGCTGCTGCGGGCGCTCGTGCAGCATTTCCGGGGCGGCAGGGACAGGGACTTGGCCTCGGTCCTCCAGGCGCTCTTGGAGGCGCACAGGGCGCATCCGATCTATGCCACCGAACCCGAGCCGCGGCGCCCCCACAAGCCCCGATAGGGCCACCTCGGGGCAGACCGGAGCCAGAACCTAGCCCCGCACCGCGCCCCGGAAGGCGGCGGAAAGGGCGGCGAGCGCGGCGCGCGGGCGCGGGTCGCGCTCCCGGGTGTGCAGCAGGACCGGCAGGCGCGGAAGCTCCGGCAGGCCCAGCCGGTGGCCCATGTCCATGGCGCCGAACGGCAGCATGCGCGGCGCGAGGGCGGCGACGCCGAGCCCCGCCATCACCGCCGCCGCCACTGCCGCCACGCCTCCGCCCACGAACACCTCGGTCCAGGGCACGCCCGCCTCGTCCAGCAGGCGCCCCGCGAGGGCGCGCACGCCGCAGGGCTCGGCCATGGTGGCGAGTGGCAGACGCTCCCCCGCGCGGTGCTGCCAGCCGGGGGCGGCGAACCAGCCGAACCGCTCCTGCGTGATCATCTCGCCGTCGCTCCGCCCGGCATGGAGGCGCACGAGCACCGTGTCCAATTCCCGCCGGTCGAACGCCTGGAGGAGATCGCCGGAGGAGGCGATGCGGATCTCGATGAGAAGCTGGGGGTCCTGCGCGTTCATGCGCGCGATGAGGCCCGGCAGGTCCGGCCCGGCCACATGGTCGCTGATGCCGATGGCGAGGCGCCGGCGGGGCTGGGCGAAGGCCGCGAGCGCCCGGTCGTGCGCCGCCAGCAGGTCGCGGGCATGGTCCAGGAACGTGTCTCCCCGCGCAGAGAGCTGCACGTGGCGGGGCGTGCGCTCCATGAGGCGGCACCCCAGCCGTTCCTCCAGCCGCTTCAGTTTCAGGCTCACGGCCGCCTGTGTGGTGCCCATGGCTTCCGCCGCCCGCGTGAAGCTGCCCAGCTCGGAAATGGCGATGAAGGCGCGCACCGCGTCGAGGTCGAGAGGCTGGCTCATGATTTCATTCTGTTATCGCTGATATCACCAGCCATAGCATGTCAAAATCATGGGCCCGCGTCTAACCTCGCCCGCATCAGGACAGGAAAGGACACGCCATGCCGCTCATCCGTGTTTCCATGCGGGCCGGAAAGCCGGACGCCTATCGCCGGGCGATCATCGACGGCCTCTATGGCGCCCTGCGGGACGCACTCCAGGTGCCCGAGGACGACCAGTTCATCACCATCACCCAGCACGAGGCGGCGGACTTCCGGCGGGGCGATGCGTATGGCGTCTCGCGCAGCGACGACCTCCTCTATATCGAGATCACCGTGTTCGACACGCGCACCGCAGACCAGAAGAAGGCGCTGTTCCGGCGCATCGCGGAGCGCCTCGGCGAAAGCCCCGGCGTGCGGCCGGCGGACGTCTTCGTGGTGGTCCACGACGCGCCCCCGCGCAACTGGTCGGTGGGGCACGGCCTCGCCCAGTTCGCCTGACACGCGGTTCCCGGCATGCGGGACGGGGCGTCACCAGGGCGTCCCGTCCTTGCGGGTGAAGGACCACCCGGCGGCCGAATACGTGGCCTCCAGGTCGTCCTCGGGATATTCGCCCTCATCCAGCGGGTCGCGGTCGCCGATCTCCAGGTAATGCACCTCCTCCTGCGTCCGGTTGAGGAGATGGTGCGCGCAGCCCTTCGCGGGGAAGCCCGCGCACATGCCGGGAGCCAGTTCGAACTCGCCCGCGTCCGTGCGCAAGGTCGGCGCGCCGCGCAGGATGTAGACGAACTCCTCCTGCCGGCTGTGCCGGTGCAGGAGCGCCGACTGTGCCCCAGGGGCGAGGATGGTGAGATTGACGCCGAACCGCGTCAGGCCGAACGCGTCGCCCAGCGCCCGCTTCACCCGCCCCGCCATCCGCGCGGCGAAGGGCGCGGGATAGTTGGACGGCTTGGTGCGCGGGGGCACGTCCAGGGCGGCGCGGGGCCGTGGGTCCGAGGCGGTCATAGAAGTCTCCTGTCCGGGGCCGGCCAAGTCGCGGCCATCTCGGCGCGGCCATCTCGGCGCGGAAGGTGAGTCTAGCCCATGCCGGATATGATAAAGGTGAGATCTTCTCACCTGTTCGCCCCTCGGCCATCGGCGGCCGGAGGGACGGGAGACGCGCCATGCCTGCCCCCTTGCCCTCGCTGCGCGGCCTCGCCGCCCTGCAGGCGCTGGCCCGCCACGGGCGCCACGCGGCCGCGGCGGCGGCGCTGGGGATTTCCCGCTCCGCGCTGTCGCACCGCATCGCCGAGCTGGAGCGTGAGCTGGGCGCGACCCTGGTCGGCAAGGCCGGGCGCAATTCGGTGCTGACGGATGATGGCGTCGCGCTCCTCACCGCCATGGGAGACGCCGTCGATCGCATCGAGGCCGCCGTGGCGCCGCTCCAGCGCCGGCGCACCCAGGTGCGCCTCTCCACCGTGAATACGCTGGCCGCCAACTGGCTGCTGCCGCGCCTGCCCCGCTTCCAGCGCGCGCACCCGGACGTGGAGATCGTCATCCTCACCACGCAGCGGGTGGTGGATCTCGGCACGGAAGAGGTGGATTGCGCCATCCGCCACGGGCGGGGCGACTGGCCGGGCGTCACCGCGCGGCTCCTGTTCCGCGAGACGCTGGTGGCCGCCGCCGCGCCGGACCTCGTGCCCCCGCGCCCGTCCGCATGGCCGCTCATCCGCGCGCGGACGCGCTACCGCGACTGGCCCCGCTGGTGGCACGCGGCCGGCATGGCCGGCGCGCCGCCCGAGGGCGGGATGGTGGTGGAAAACCGCGCGCAGGCCATGGAAGCCGCCCTCGCGGGCGCGGGCATCGTGCTCACGGATGCCCGCTTCCTCGAAGCTCACATGGAAGCCGGGCGCCTGCGTCCCCTCGGGCCGGTGATCGAGCTGGAGGAAGGCAATTACTTCGTCCGCCCTCCGGCGGCCCGCAATCCTCGCATCCTGGACGCGCTGGAAGACTGGCTCGCGCGGGAGGGCGCGACGGAGTTGAGGGGCGGCGAGGCGCCGCCCCGCCCTATGACGCCGCCTCCAGTTCCGCGATCCGCTTCTTGAGCGCCCGCGTCTCCTCGAACCGGCGGGTCACGTCGCGCAGGGTGGAGACCATGCCCGTCACCGCGCCCGCGGCGTCCTTGACGAGGACGATGGTGAATTCCAGCGACAGCCGGTGGCCGTCCCTGTGGAGGCCCGGAACGGCCAGCAGGTCGCCCGCCCCGTAGCGGCTCACCCCGGTGGCCACCGTATGGTGGTAGCCCTCCCAGTGGCGGACCCGCAGCGGCTCGGGAATGATGATGTCCAGCGACTGGCCCAGCGCCTCGTCGGCAGAAAAGCCGAAGATGCGCTCGGCTCCGGGGTTCCACAGCACGATGGTTCCGGCCCGGTCG
Organism: Hyphomicrobiales bacterium; assembly: GCA_013911975.1. Classification (GTDB taxonomy): domain Bacteria; phylum Pseudomonadota; class Alphaproteobacteria; order Rhizobiales; family Xanthobacteraceae; genus Aquabacter. Next base: position 66,373 of record JACESF010000002.1, read on the forward strand.
CTGGCCATGATGGCGTCGGCGGCGCTGTCCAGCAGGGCGGCTCCGAGGGTGGCGGGATCGAGCCCCTGCGGCGGCGCGGCGGCGGCATTGCCGGGCGCGAGGGCGAGCGCAGCGCCGGGCAGGGTCTCGTCCAGCACCGCGAAGTCGCCGAAGAATTCCGTGTGGATGCGGGCCGCGGGCACCCCGGCCTTGCGCAGGCCGGTGACGACGTCGCGCATGAAGGACACCGGCCCGCAAACGAAGATGTCGCTCTCCGCCAGCGGCGCGGCGCGCGCCACGTCTTCAACCGTCAGGTGCCCGGCGGCGTCGAAGTCCCGCTCCGCCGCGTCGGCGCCGCGCGGGCGGGAATAGCGGATGAGCGAGGTCACGCCGGGCCGCTCACCTGCGATCTGCCGCACCCGCGCGCCGAAGGCATGGGTGGACCCGTCCCGCGTGCCGTGGAGGAAGGCCACCCGCCGCGCGGGGTCGGCGGCTTCCAGCATCGCCATGAGAGGGGTGATTCCCACCCCGGCGCTGACCAGCACCAGGGGCCGCCCGGCATCCGGCGGCAGGTAGAAGTCGCCCGAGGGCGGCAGCAGGTCGATGGCTGTGCCGGGCACCGCATGGTCGTGCAGCCAGCGCGACACCGCGCCCTTCGGGTCGCGCTTCACCGAGATGCGCAGCATCCGCCCGTCGCCGGGCGCGGACAGGGAATAGTTGCGGTGGCCCGCCGGCGCCCCCTCCCCGGTGGCCCGCAGCGTGATGTGCTGGCCCGGCTCATGCGGGGGAAGCGCCTCCCGGTCCACCGGGCGCAGCCAGAAGGAGGTGATGGTGTCGCTCTCGTCGACGCGGTGATCCACGAAGAAGGGGCGCCAGCCGTGCCACACCTTTCCCCGGGCCGAGGCGTCCGGGCGGACGCCTGCTGTCTCTGTCACCATGTGGCGTTTCTCCCGTTCGCGGGTGGCCCCGCGACCTGCTTGGTATTTGGCATCCAAGTGTGGCGCGGGGCGGGTCCCGCGTCGAGGGCGGCGGCTGCGTCGATTGGACCAAACCGGATTGAAATGGTTCCAAAACGCAATCCGATCGGCGCCCCCGCGCGCCGGGGTATCCATGAAGACGACGCGTCGCTGCGACTTTGGCCGGCTGGCAGACCTTCTAAACCTCAGCTATAGGCATTGGACGCGTTGCGGAGGAATGCACAGCTTTGACTGACGTGGATCACCGCCAGCGGACTGCCGGCGAAAGCCGCCTTCGCCTCCGCTCCGTGGCCGTGCTCGGCGCGGTGCTGCTCATCGCGGGATGTGGCGAGCAGAAGGTGCCCGAGCCGCCCGGCCCGCGTCCCGTGCGCACCATCGTCACCTCCAGCCGTGCCGTTAGCGATTCCGTGCTGCTCACCGGCGCGGTGGAGGCGCAGAACCAGGCGAGCTACGGCTTCCGCATCGGCGGGCGCATCCTCGACCGGCTCGTGAACGTGGGCGACACGGTCGCCCCCAATCAGGTGCTCGCGCGGCTCGACCCGCAGGACGAGCAGAATGCCGTCCGCTCGGCGCAGGCGGCCCTCTCGGCCGCCGAGGCGACCGTGAACCAGACGCGCGGCCAGTATGAGCGCCAGCGCCAGCTCCTGGACCGCGGCTTCACCCCCCGCGCGCAATATGAGCAGGCCGAGCAGGCGTTCCTGAACGCCCGCTCGCAGTTCGAGGACGCCACGGCGCGCCTGCGCATGGCGGAGGACCGGCTGAGCTTCACCGAATTGCGTGCCGATTCCGCCGGCGTCGTCACCCAACGCCGCGCCGAGGCGGGCGAGGTGGTTCAGGCCGGGCAGCCGGTGATCGAGATCGCCCGCCAGAACGGGCGCGACGCCGTGTTCGACGTGCCCGCGCCCCTGCTCTCCGCCCTGCCCGCCGATCCCCGGGTGGAAGTGACGCTCGCCAGCGACCCGGCCGTGAAGGCCATGGGCCGCGTGCGCGAGGTGGCGCCCCAGGCCGATCCCGTCACCCGCTCCTTCCGGGTGCGCGTCGGCCTCATCGACGCGCCGGAGGCCATGCGCCTCGGCGTGACGGTGCTCGGGCGCGTGGTGGTGGATACCGGCCCCGTCATCGAGGTGCCCGCCAGCGCCCTGACCCGGCTGAACGACAAGCCCGCCGTCTGGGTGGTCGATCCCAAGACCGAGACCGTGTCGCTGCGCAACGTGGACGTGCTGCGCTACACCCCCTCCTCCGTCGCGGTCTCCGAAGGGCTGAAGCCGTCCGAGATCGTGGTGACGGCGGGCGTCCAGGCGCTCCATCCGGGCCAGAAGGTGCGCCTGCTCGGAGCCGCCCGGTGAGCGGCTTCAACCTCTCCGCCTGGGCGCTGCGGCATCGGTCCCTGGTGGTGTATCTGATGCTGGTCGCCGCCGTGGCCGGCGTCCTCGCCTTCCGCGCGCTGGGGCGGGCGGAAGACCCCACCTTCGTCATCAAGACCATGGTGGTGCAGGCCAACTGGCCGGGCGCCACGCTGGAAGAGACCTTTAAGCAGGTGACGGAGCGCCTGGAGCGCAAACTCCAGGAGGTGCCGAAGCTCGATCGGTTGGAGAGCTTCACCCGCCCCGGCTCCACCACCATCTTCGTGAACCTGAAGGGCAGCGCCACCGCCGCCGAGGTGCCGGACATCTGGTACCACGTGCGCAAGAGCGTGGGCGACGTCCGCCATACCTTGCCCCAGGGCATTGTCGGCCCGTTCTTCAACGACGAGTTCGGCGACACGTTCGGCATCATCTACGGCTTCACGTCGGACGGCTTCACCCAGCGCGAGCTGCGGGACACCGTGGAAGGCATCCGCTCCGAACTGCTGCGCGTGCCCGACGTCTCCAAGATCGAGATCCTGGGCGCGCAGGACGAGCGCATCTTCATCGAATTCTCCATCCGCGAACTGGCGAGCCTCGGCATCGACCGGGCGGCGGTGCTGTCGGCGCTGCAGGCCCAGAACATGGTGCTGCCCTCGGGCGAGATGCAGACGGGATCGGAGAACATCTCCATCCGCGTGTCCGGCGCCTTCAATTCGGAAGCGGACATCGCCAACGTCAATTTCGTTTCCAACGGCCGCCTGATCCGGCTTGCCGACATCGCCACCATCCGGCGCGGCTATGCCGATCCGCCCCAGCCCATGTTCCGGGTGAACGGCCAGCCCGCCATCGGCCTCGCCATCGCCATGCGCGACGGCGGCGACATCCTGGCCATGGGCAAGAATGTCGAAAACGCCCTCCAGGCGCAGATGGCCGACGTGCCGCTGGGCATCAACGCGGAACTGGTGGCCGACCAGGCCGTCACCGTGAACAGCGCCATCGCCGAGTTCATGGAGAGCCTCTGGCAGGCGGTGGCCATCATCCTCGTCGTGTCGTTCATCGCCCTCGGCGTGCGGGCCGGCGCCATCGTGGCGCTGGCCATTCCGCTCACGCTCGCTTTGGTGTTCGCCATCATGCAGATGGCGCACATCGACATGCAGCGCATCTCGCTCGGCGCGCTCATCATCGCCTTGGCGCTCATGGTGGACGACGCCATGACCACCACCGACGCGACGCTCACCCGCCTCGCGGCGGGTGACGACAAGAACACCGCCGCCGCCTACGCCTTCAAGGCCTACGCGCCCGCCATGCTGGCGGGAACGCTGGTCACGGTGGCGGGCTTCGTGCCGGTGGGCTTCGCGGCGAGTTCGGCGGGCGAATACACCTTCACCCTGTTCGCGGTGGTGGCCATCGCGCTGCTGGTGTCCTGGATCGTGGCTGTGCTGTTCGCGCCGCTCCTCCAGGTGCTGCTGCTCAAGGCGCCGGACCCGGCCAAGAAGCCGGACCCGAACGCCCCCCCGAAGGGCCTGCTGGCAGCCTATCGCAACATCCTCCTGCTCTGCCTGCGGCTGCGCTACGTGACGCTGGCGGTGACGCTGGGGCTGTTCGTGCTCTCGGTGCTCGCGCTGCCGCTCATCCCCCGGCAATTCTTCCCCTCGTCCGACCGGCCGGAACTGCTGGTGGACCTCGCCTTGCCGCAGAACGCCTCCATCTATGCCACCGAGAGCGTGGCGCAGGCGTTCGACAAGGTGCTGGCGGCGGACCCCGACGCGGAACGCTGGAGCACCTATGTGGGGCGCGGCGCCATCCGCTTCTACCTGCCGCTCGACGTGCAGCTTCCCAACGACTTCTTCGCCCAGGCGGTGATCGTCGCGAAGGACGTGGCCGCCCGCGACCGGCTCCAGGCCAAGCTGACGAAGCTTCTGGCCAACGACTTCCCGCAGCTCGTCACCCGCATCTCGCCGCTGGAGCTGGGCCCGCCCGTGGGCTGGCCGGTGCAATACCGGGTGTCGGGGCCGAACATCGAGAAGGTGCGCGACATCGCCTTCCAGCTCGCCGCCGTGGTGGCCTCCGCGCCGGGGACGGAGCAGGTCAATTACAACTGGATCGAGCCCGCCCGGCAGGTGCGCATCCGCATCGACCAGGACGAGGCGCGCCTGCTCGGCCTCTCGACCCAGCAGATCGCGGGCGTGCTGAACACGGTGCTGACCGGCGCGCCGGTCACGCAGGTCCGCGACGACATCTACCTCGTGAACGTGGTGGCCCGCGCCACCGACGAGGAGCGCGTCTCCCTCGCCACGCTCGCCAGCCTCCAGGTGCCCCTGCCCAACGGGCGAACCGTGCCGCTGCGCCAGTTCGCCACCTTCGAGTTCGGCCAGGACTATCCCGCCATCTGGCGGCGCGACCGCATTCCCACCCTCACCGTCCAGGCGGACGTGGAGCGCGGCATGCTGCCCGAGGGCGTGGTGGAGAGCCTGGAGCCGAAGATCGAGGCGCTGCGCAAGACCCTGCCGCCGGGCTATGCCATCGCGGTGGGCGGCACGGTGGAGGAGAGCGCGGCCTCGCTCGCCTCGGTGGTGGCCGTGGTGCCGGTCATGCTGCTCCTCATGCTCACCATCCTCATGGTGGAGCTGCGCAGCTTCCAGCGCACTCTCATCGTCGTGTCGGTGGCGCCCCTCGGCCTCATCGGCGTGGTGGCGGCGCTGCTGCTCTCGGGCCGTCCGCTGGGCTTCGTCGCCATTCTCGGCGTGCTGGCGCTGATCGGCATGATCACCAAGAATGCGGTCATCCTCATCAGCCAGATCGAGGCGGACCGCGCGGCCGGGAAATCGGTGCTGGACGCGGCGGTGCAGGCCTCCTGCATGCGCTTCCGGCCCATCATGCTCACCGCCTTGTCCACGGTGCTGGGCATGATCCCCATCGCGCCCACCGTGTTCTGGGGGCCCATGGCCTTCGCCATCATGGGCGGCCTGCTGGTGGGCACGCTGCTGACGCTGATCTTCCTTCCCACGCTCTACGTGGCCTGGTTCAGCCGGACCGAGCGCAGCGGCGCCCCGCGCCCCGCGCCGGGCGCCAAGCCCGACGCCCCCCGGCCGGGCGGTCCTGCGGCCGGAGGCACCAAGGCCGCAATCGGCAAGGCCGGCAGTGGCAAGGCCCGGGGCGGCAAGCCCGGCGGCGCGAAGCCCGCCGGGGCCTGACGGCCCCTGGGCACGGCCGGGCGAAGCGCCCGGCCCAAGAACGTGAACCGGGCGAGACGAGAGCCGGGCACGAGGAAAACGGGGAACGCACCTGGCACTTTCAACGGGCCGCCGCGGCGGCGCCACTGACCGGAGACGCGCGGCATGGAACGTTCTCCCCTGCTGATCGACCTCGCCCTGCAGGGCGGCGGGTCCCACGGGGCCTTCACCTGGGGCGTGCTCGACCGGCTGCTCCAGGAGCGCTGGCTGAAGATCGACGGCATCTCCGGCACCTCGGCGGGCGCGATGAACGCGGCCGTGCTGGCGGACGGCTATGCCGCCGGCGGGGCCGAGGGCGCGCGCGCCGCGCTCGACCGCTATTGGAAGGCGGTGTCCGACGCGGCCCGGTACAGCCCGTTCCAGCGCAGCCCCATCGACAAGCTCACCGGCCGCTGGACCATGGACACCTCGCCGCTCTTCATCGGCATGGACCTCATGTCCCGGCTGTTCTCGCCCTACGACATGAACCCGGGCAACTTCAATCCGCTCAAGGGCATCCTTGAGCAGCATATCGATTTCGACCGCCTGAGGACCTCGCCGATCCGCCTCTTCATCACCGCCACCAACGTGCATACCGGGCGCGGGCGGGTGTTCCGCAATCCCGAGATCACCGCGGACGTGCTGCTGGCCTCGGCCTGCCTGCCCACCCTGTTCCAGGCCATCGAGATCGACGGCGAGCCCTATTGGGACGGCGGCTATTCCGGCAATCCCACCATGACGCCCCTGGTGCGCGAGCTGGACTCCGACGACACCATCCTCATTCCCATCAACCCGGTGCAGCGGCCCGGCACGCCGAAATCCGCCGCCGAGATCATGAACCGCCTCAACGAGGTGTCGTTCAACGCGGTCCTGCTGAAGGAATTGCGGATGATCGCCATGCTGCGCAAGGTGGCCGACCCCGGCAACACCGAGGGCGCGCAATGGGCAAAGATGCGCATCCACATGGTGCCCAACCCGCTCATGGCGAGCCTCGGCTATTCCTCCAAGCTCAACGCGGAATGGGACTTCCTCTCCATGCTGAAGGCCGAGGGGCGCAAGTCCGCCGAGGCGTTCCTGGCGAAGGACGCCGACAAGCTCGGGCGCGAATCCTCCATCGACCTCGACCAGCTTCTGGAAGGCGTGTGAGCCATGGGCCTCATCGGCATCCTCGCGGGGCTCTCGCTCCTCATCTATCTCGCCTTCCGGGGATCGAGCATCCTCATCCTGGCGCCCATCGCGGGCCTCGTGGCGGCACTGTTCTCCGGCGAGCCGCTGCTGGCGAGCTGGACCCAGACCTTCATGCGCAACGCGGCGGACTTCGTCGCGCAATTCTTCCCGCTGTTCCTGCTGGGCGCCGTGTTCGGCAAGCTCATGGAGGATTCCGGCTCGGTGAGCGCCATCGCCGATGAGATGACGCGGCGCCTCGGCACGCAGCGCGCCATCCTCGCCGTGGTGCTGGCGGGCGCCATCGTCACCTATGGCGGCGTCAGCCTGTTCGTCGCCTTCTTCGTCATCGCGCCCATGGGCATCGCCCTGTTCCGCTCGGCGGGGGTGCCGCGCCGCCTCATGCCCGCGGCCATCGCGCTCGGCACCTCCACCTTCACCATGTCGGCCATGCCCGGCACGCCATCCATCCAGAACGCCATCCCCATGCCGTTCTTCGGCACCACGCCGTTCGCGGCGCCCGGGCTCGGCATCATCGCCTCCGCCATCATGCTGGGCTTCGGCATGTGGTGGCTGAAGCGCCGCGAAGCCGCTGCACGCGCCAGCGGCGAGGGCTTCGGCGGCGACGACAGTGCGCCCGACGCCTCCGCCGAGGCCGCCACCCACGACCCCATCGTGCGCGAGCGCACCACCACGGCCCATGCGTTCGACCCGGCCGAGATCCATCACAGCGACGAGGCCAAGAAGCGCCCGACGCCGTTCCTGGCCTTCCTGCCGATCATCGTCGTGATCGTGGTGAACCTGCTCATGTCCTTCGTGGTGCTGCCGCGCATGGACACGGGGTTCCTGGCCTTGCCCCAGTGGGGCGGCACCAGCATCTCGGCGGTGGGTGGCGTGTGGTCGGTGATGGTGGCGCTCATCGCCGCCATCCTCACCGTCGTCGCCATCAATTTCCGCAGCGTGCCGGTCCTGCGCGCCACCATGACTGCGGGCGCCAACGCCTCGGTCCTGCCCATCCTGTCGGTGGCGAGCCTGGTCGGCTTCGGCGCCATCGTCGCCGCCCTGCCCGCCTTCGCGGACGTGCGGGACTGGGTGCTGAACATCGGCGGCGGCCCCCTGGTCTCGCTGGCGGTGGCCACCAACATCCTGGCGGCGCTCACGGGCTCGGCCTCGGGCGGCCTCACCATCGCGCTGGATTCGCTCGGCCCCACCTTCATGCGCATCGCCGGCGAGACCGGCCTCGACCCCGCGCTCATGCACCGCGTCGCGGTGATCGGCTCGGGCACGCTGGACAGCCTGCCCCATAACGGCGCCGTGGTGACGCTGCTCTCCGTGTGCGGCGTGACGCACAAGGAAGGCTATCTCGACATCGTCATGGCGGCGGTGGTGGGGGCGCTCATCGCGCTCGCGGCCATCATCGTGCTGGGCACGCTGGTGGGCAGCTTCTGAGGGAGACGGGGATGCGCGAGTGGATCATCCGCCTCGTCGTGCTGAGCCGGTGGGCCATGGCCCCCCTGTTCGTGGGGCTGCTGGCGGGGCTCATCCTGCTGGTGGTGGCGTTCTTCCGCGAATTGTGGGGCTTCGCCATTCACCTGCCCTCCCTCACCGAGACGCAGGTCATCATGGGCCTTCTGACCCTGATCGACCTCGCCTTGGTGGGCGGGCTCATCGTGGTGGTGATCTCGTCGGGCTACGAGAATTTCGTCGAGAAGATCGACCGGGCCGATGCCCCCGCCTCGCCCGAATGGATGACCCGCATCAGCTTCTCGGGCCTGAAGCTGAAGCTGTTCGCCTCGCTCATGGCCATCTGCGGCATCACGCTCCTGAAGGCGCTGATGCGCCTGGAAACCGACGTGAGCGAAACGCAGGTGAAATGGCTCGTGGTGGCGAACATCATCTTCGTCGCCGCCTATGGCGTGCTCGCCCTCACCGACCGGTTCGTGCAGGGCACCAGCCGGGATTGAAACGCCGCCTCACTTGGGCGTGCACTTCACCTGGATCGTATAGGCCCGCCCGTCGCGGGCGATGTTGACGGCCGGCTGCGCCTCGGCGCTCTCCACTTCCAGCACGTCCACGGAATTGGCCCGCAGGAAGCTCGCCGCCAGATCGGACTTGATGCCGAAATTCACGTTCTGCGGGAAGGCGCCGCCGGACTTGATGGCGGCCACCTCGCTGAGCTTGGCCTGGGTGACGCCCACCAGCAGGCCCGCCGAATCCACGATCGGCCCGCCCGAATTGCCCGCCTGGATGGGGGCCGTGAGCTGGAGCGAGCGCGTGTCGTTGCCCGGCCCCGCCAGCGAGGACACGATGCCGCTGGTGAAGTTCAGGCCGTTGTCGAGTTGCCCCGCCAGGGGGAAGCCCATGACGAACAGCGTCTCGCCCAATTGCAGATGCTTGCGCCGGAACTTCGCGGGCGTGGTGGCGGCGGGGGTCGTCACCTTCAGGAGAGCGAGGTCGTTGGCGGTGTCGGTCGCGACGATGCGCGCGGCGCCGTAGCCCGAGATCACCGCGTCCGAGCAGCCCTCGATCACATGGGCATTGGTGAGCGCCACGCCGTCCGCCGTCACGAAGAAGCCGCTGCCGGTGGAGACATCGCCCGAGGAGCCCCCGTCCGGCTTGCCCCCGTCCGACTTGCCCCCGTCCGACTTGCCACCCTTGCCGGTATCCTTACCACCGTCCGACTTGCCCGCGTCCGCCTGCCCCTTGCCGCGCTTGCCGCCGCCGGAATCGGCGGTGACGTTCTGGTAGCGGTCCGCGCAGTCCAGCAGCGCGGCGAGCATGGCGGCGGTGCCGTCCAGCCGGAAGCCGGCGGTGCGGCCGGAGACGAACACCCGCAGCAGCTTGCCCTGGCGGAATTCGGTGAACAGGTCCACGTCGTCCGGCAGCGGGATCAGCAGGAAATCGGTGTCTTCCGCCGTGGCGGTGGCGCGCCGGGTCTTGCCGTTGTCCACCTGGTAGCGCACGTCCACCCGCTGGCCCTTCTTGAAGGTCACGGGCGCATCGAACACCGCCATGTTCCAGGAGAAGTCGGCGCCGATCTGGAAGGCCAGCACCATGCCGCTCTCATATTCGGCGGAAGCGACGCAATTGCTGAAGGCGCCGGTGTCGTCGTCCGTATAGACGTGCACATCCCAGCCGCGCACGTCGAACGACTTGATCTGCCGCGCGAGCGCCGGGCCCGCCGCCAGCAGCGACCATGCGGCGAGCACCAGCGCGAAAAACCGCACGCCCTTCATCACAACCCGCCCCTTCGCCGTCCGCCCCGGCCGCTCACCCCGGCCATCCCGTTCAGGATAGCGGCGAAGGCCGGGTCCGCATAGAGCGCCTTCCGGCGGAGGCGCCGCGCCGGCGCCCGGTGGAGTTGTTTGTTCTCAATGGCTTATCCCGACACCTCGGAAGCTGCGTCGGTTTGAGCCCTCGCCCCCTGCGACGGGGGCGAGGGTTCGCCGGCTCAGGGCGCGGTGCGGGCCGCGAACGGGTCGAAGCGCCAGTTGAGCGTCATCGCCACCGTGTCGATGCGGGTATTGGCCGGCGCGAGGTTCACGCCCGCCAGCGGCGCGGGGTCCGTGGTGCCGAAGGCGGACGAGCCGCCGAAGGCATAATGCTTGTACTCAAGGCCCACCGAGAGGTTCGGCAGCAGCGCATATTCCACGCCCACGCCCAGCGTCCAGCCGGTATTGGTGCCGGTCTGGGTCAGGATGGTGTCGGTGAACTGCACCTCGTTCAGGCTGTCGGTCTGGCGGTTCCAGGCGAAGCCGCCCCGGGCATAGACGAGCGCGCGGTCGAACGCGTAGCCGAGGCGCGCCGTCACCGTGCCGATTCCGTCCACCTGGCTGCCGCAATTGAAGCCGGAGAGCAGGCCGAGCGGCGCGGTGGCGAAGCAGGTGTCGGTGCCGACGATGTTGGCCCAGGCGGCCGTCGCTTCGGCACCCACCACGAAGGCGCCGAACTGGTAGTCCGCGCCGATCTGGCCGCCCGCGAGCGCGCCGCCGAGATCCACCGCGTCCCCGGTCGCCGAGGGGCCATAGGGATTGTCGTAGGACGTGTGCGCCTTGCCCGCGCCCAGCGTGCCGCCCGCATAGAGGCCGGTCCAGGAGACGGGCGCCACCGGCGCGCGCGGCGCCTTCGTGATGGCCGCGCCGGATGCCGCGCCGGGCACCGCCACGTCGCCGAACCGGTAGGACGCCTGCACGAACGCGCCGTAGCGCTCGGTATAGAAGGTCTGGGGCGAGCGCGCGGGCACCTGCGGGAACTGGGTGGAGGCGGTGTCGGACGTGAAGAACCAGTAGCGCCCGCCGAGGCCCACATTCAGCCGGTCGGTGACGGCATAGGTCAGCACCGCCTCGACCTGGGTGCCCCAGCCCGCCGCGCTCTCCGCCTGCGGGTTGATGTCGCTGCGGAACCAGTGATTGTCGTAGGCCGAGCGCACGGCATAAGGGATGTAGGCGGCGTCCACTTCGAGGGCGAGCTTGTCGGTGAGGCGCATGCGACTGTTGAGGCCGACGGCGACGCCCTGCCACAGCTCAGTCTCGCTCAGCAGGACATTGCCCGAGAGCGCCGGAAACGCCGCCTGCTGGACCGCGTTGCAGAGGTTCGACTGCCCCACCTGGGCGCAGCCATAGCCGTTCACCGACTGGTAGAGCGCCCGGTAGCCCACGAACGCGCCCAGCGTGTTGCCGCCCTGGGAGAGAAAGTCGTAGCCCACATCCGCCGCGCCATAGGCGAGCCGCCCGTTGGAGAGCGAGGACAGGGTGTTGGAATAACCCGTACCCGCCGGGAAGTCCTCATCATAGAGCGAGCCGCCCGCAAGCGTGCCGAGCCCGGCATAGCCCTTCAGGAAGAAGCGGCTGTCGGTGTCGAAGCGGAAGAAGGTCTCGCCCGCCTGCCCGGTGGTGTTGCTGTAGATGAGGCGGGAATTGAGGCGCTCGGTGTCGATGGGGGCGAACAGGTCCTTCTGCATGCGGCCGGTGCTGGCGAACCAGCGCGCGCCGATCTCGGCACTCCAGCCCGCGGGCGGCGCGGGCGGCGGCCCGGCGAAGGCGCCGCGCCCGTCCGAGGGGCCGAACCGGTAGTTCACGCCCATGCGCACCGCATCAATGCGCTGGTCGAGATCCGCCGAGAAGGGACCGATGGGCGCGACGAAGCCCAGCGCCTGCGCGCCGAAATCGATGTAATTGTATTCCGCGAAGGCGGAGAGATTGCCGCCCAGGGCATATTCCACGCCCGCGCCCAGCATCCAGCCCCAGCGCGTGCCGGACTGGCTCACGGCGGTGATGGACTGGGTGGGCTGGATCGTGGAGGTGGCATCCGCCCACGCCGCGCCCGCCTTGCCGTAGACCAGCAGGTCGCCCGTCGCCCAGCCGAGGCGGGCGGACAGGATGCCGAGGGAATCGATGGTGTTGCGGCACGACATGCTGGAGCCCGCGCCGTCCCAGGCGCACTTGGCGTAGCCGTCGATGTCGGCGACGCCGACGCTGGCCTCGACGCCCGCCACCAGCGCGCCCATCTGCACATTGTAGCCCGCCTGGACGCCGCCCATGAGGCCCTGCGCGTCGCCCGCCCCGGGGAACGTCCCATATTGGGTGCCGACGGCCATGATCCCCGTGGGCGAGGCCCATTCGTTCCGGCCCCAGGCGCCGCCGAGATAGCCGCCGAGATAGAGGCCGGACCAGTCGCGCACGGGACCGGTGGGCACGGCCACCGTGCCGGGCAGCGGGGCGGCCGAGGGGCGCCAGTTCAGGCCCAGCTTCACCAATTGCACATTCTGCGACACCGCCGCGTTCGCGCTGGCGAACGGGGACGTCAGGGACAGCGTGGAGGTGCCGAAATCCAGATAGGCATATTCCGCCTTCACCGAGACCTGCGGGGTCAGGGCAATCTCGATGCCGCCGCCCACGGTCCAGCCCAGCGCGGTGTCGGAATCGGCGAACTGGCCCGCATAGCTCTCGCCCGCGACGGTGAAGCTGTTGCCCGCCAGCGCGCCGCCGGCCTTCGCATAGACCAGGGCATTGCCGAAGGCGTAGCCGATGCGGCCCGTAAGGGTGCCCATCCAGTCGGTGCTGGTGGTGCAGATGGACATCCAGTCGCCGAGGCAGCGAGCGAAGGCATTCAATTGCCCCACGCTGGCGTCCAGCTCCGCGCCCAGCACCAGCGCGCCGAACTGATGATTGTAGCCCACCTGGGCGCCGACGATGGGCGCCCCGCCGTCGCCGCTCCAGGAGGTGTCGTCGATCAGCACGCCCGCCAGGGCGCCCGTGCCGTCCGCCCAGGTGGTGGACAGGGCCCCGGCGCCGGCATGCACGCCCATATAGAAGCCGGTCCAAGAGGCGGGAGAGGCGACCGGCGCGGCCGAAGGCGCCTTGGCCGGCATGTCCGCCGCCGTCGCGAGCGTGGAAAGCACGGACAGCAGCGTCACCGCCGACGCGGAGAGGAGAAAGCGGCCCCGGACCCTCATATGGCGCACCCGAATCAATCAAGCATCAGCAATTCCCGTAGCATGATGAGGGAGCCGCACATGTTACGCGGATGACACGGCGCACAGATCTGTCGATGCCGGGACACTATAGCGGCGGCGGGTGCGTAAGTTTTCGTTACACGCCGTTTCTACCTGCATCTTCTTCTACCTGCATCTTGGCCATATCAGGCCATCGCGCCGATGAATGCCCATGCACGTGCGCCTTCAAAAGAAAAGGGCGCGCGGCCGGAGCCGCGCGCCCGATGTCAGGACCGATCGGAGGCCGTCACTGGACCGGCTTGTCGATGACGGTCTTCCAGATGCCGATTTCCTTCTCGAACATCTTGAGATGCGTGCCCGGGCCGCGATCGGCGGGCGGGAAGACGCTGGTGCCCACGTCCGCGAAGCGCGCCTGGATGGTGGGGTCCTCCAGCGCCTTCTGGAGCGCGGCGTTCAGCTTGTCGATGATGTCCTTCGGCGTGCCCTTGGGCGCATAGAGGCCGTGCCAGATGACGAAGTCGAAATCCTTCAGCCCGGCTTCCTGGAGGGTCGGCAGGTCTTTCAGGATTTCCATCCGCTTGGCGGAGGTCACGGCGAACGGCTTCACCGTGCCGCCCTTGATCTGCGGAACGGCGGTGGTGGACTGCTCGCAGAGCAGGTCGACCTGGCCGCCCATGAGGTCGTTCATGGCCGGGCCGGTGCCGCGATAGCCAACGTCCGTCATCTTCACGTCCATCGCCTTCTGGAGGAGCTGGGCGCAGAGATAGGAATTGGAGCCGACGCCCGCATGGGCGATGGTGGTCTTGTTGCCGTCCGCCTTCACCTTGGCGATCAGCTCGGCGATGTTGTTCGCCCCATAGTCCTTCTTCGAGAGCAGCACCATCGGGCCGTAATTGATGAGGCCGATGGTCTCGAAGCCCTTCGCGGTGTCATAGGCAAGGTTGGCGTAGAGCGAGGCGCTCGCCGCCAGGGCCACGTGGTGGAGCAGGATCGTGTAGCCGTCCGGCGCCGCCTTGGCGACGCGCCCGGCGCCCGTGGTACCGCCCGCGCCCACCACCGGCTCGATCACCAGTTGCTGGCCCAGGGTCGCGGACATGGACTGGCCGAGCAGGCGCGCAATCGCATCGCTCGGACCGCCGGCGGAATAGGGAACCACCAGCGTGATCGGACGGGTGGGATAGCTCTGCGCAGCCGCCCCGCTTGCGCCCATCGCCACGCCCAAAAGACCGGCGGCGACCCATTTCATCAAACGCACCATCAGCTTTCCTCCAAAGGCTTCATCCCAAATACGCGGCACTAACTCGTTGCTGTGTCACGCCTTTTTGTGAGTTTTAAGCGGATGCCGGCGAACCGTGCTTGACACCGTCACCCGATTAACTCATCTATCATACGTCTTATAGAAGACTTAGGCCGGAACGGCAAGTCGCGAGAGGCGAGGAGGCAAGCGTGAGTGCGCCGCACCTGTTGGTTCACGAAAAGAAAGACACGGTCGGAGTGGTGGTGGTCGAAGGCCTGAAGGCCGGCACCGACATGCTCTGCGTGATCACCCACGACAATTCGGCATTCCACCTCACCTCGAAGATGGACGTGCCCATCGGCCACAAGGTGGCCCTGGTGGACATCAAGGCCGGCGACACCATCTGGAAGTACGGCCAGGACATCGGCATCGCGAAGGCGGACATCGCCAAGGGCGAGCATCTCCACGTCCACAATGCCAAGACCAAGCGCTGGTGAGGCCGTCATGTCCGAAATCGCAATGTTCCACGCCCAGACCGCGCAGAACCCGTTCAACGGCGGCGCGCCGGACCAGATGGTGACGAACGCGACCCCCACGGGTCTCGCGTCTGTCGATTACAAGAATGCCACCTTCACCGGCTGGCGCCGTGAGAACGGCCGCGTCGGCGTGCGCAACCTCGTCGTCCTGCTGCCGCTCGACGACCTGTCCAACGCCGCCTGCGAGGCGGTGGCCAACAATGTGAAGGGCACGCAGGCCCTGCCGCATGCCTATGGCCGCCTCCAGTTCGGCGCGGACCTCGACCTCCACTTCCGCACCCTCATCGGCATCGGCTCGAACCCGAACGTTGCCGCCGTGGTGGTGATCGGCATCGAGGACCAGTGGACCAACACCGTGGTCGAAGGCATCGCCAAGACCGGCAAGCCGGTGGTGGGCTTCGGCATCGAAGGCCACGGCGACATCGCCACCATCGCGAAGGCCTCCTACCAGGCCAAGCGCTTCGTGCAGTGGGCCACCGAGCTGCCGCGCGAGACCTGCTCCATCTCCGAGCTGTGGGTCTCCACCAAGTGCGGCGAGAGCGACACCACCACGGGCCTGTCCTCCTGCCCCACCGTGGGCAACATGTACGACAAGCTGATCCCGCACGGCATCTACGGCGTGTTCGGCGAGACCTCCGAGATCACCGGCGCCGAGCACCTCTGCAAGGAGCGTGCGGCGTCGCCTGAGATCGCGGAGAAGTGGTACAAGATGTGGAAGTCCTATCAGGACGACGTCATCGAGGCCCACAAGACCAACGACCTCTCCGACAGCCAGCCCACCAAGGGCAACATCGCGGGCGGTCTCACCACCATCGAGGAAAAGGCCCTCGGCAATCTCGAGAAGATCGGCCGCGAGTGCAAGTTCATCGACGCTCTGGATGCCGCTGAAGCCCCCGCGAAGGGCCCCGGCCTCTATTACATGGACACCTCCTCGGCAGCCGCCGAGTGCGTGACCCTGATGGCCGCCGCCGGCTACGTGATCCACACCTTCCCCACCGGGCAGGGCAACGTGATCGGCAACCCCATCGTCCCGGTCATCAAGATCACGGGCAATCCCCGTACGATCCGCACCATGGGCGAGCATATCGACGTGGACGTCTCCGGCATCCTGCGCCGCGACATGACCATCCCGCAGGCCGGCGACGCGCTGATCGACATGATCATCCGCACCGCCAACGGCCGGCTCACGGCGGCTGAATCCCTCGGCCACCGCGAGTTCGTGATGACCAAGCTCTATCGCAGCGCCTGAGGCAACGGCCGGCGGTTCGCCCTGACCCGCCGGCCCTGCACAGCACGCGGGTCCCGGTAGCACCCCGCGAACGATATCGTGACCGACTGCGGCGCCCCTCGGGGCGCCGTTTTTTTATGGCGCGGGCCGGCCTTCGCGATCCTGCCGCAGAGTTCTGGAAACGTGGGCGCGGGGAAGGCCGAAGGACGATTCATGCGCAGTGAAAAACAGAAGATGCTGGCCGGCGACCTCTATGACGCCGGGGATGCCGAGCTTCAGGCGGACCTCACCGCCACGCGCGGATGGCTGAAGCGCTACAACGACACCCTGGACTGGACCGCCGATGCGCGGCACCCGCTCCTTGCGGAGCGGCTGGCGCAGGCGGGGACAGGAGCGGTCATTCGCCCGCCCTTCCATTGCGACTACGGCTTCAACATCAGCCTCGGCGCGGGCGTGTTCCTGAACTTCAACTGCGTCATCCTGGATGTGGTACGGGTGACGATCGGCGACCGCACGCAGATCGGCCCCGGCGTGCAGATCCTCACCGCCGATCATCCGCGCGATCCCAGGGAACGGGAAAGCGGGCTGGAATTCGGACGGCCCATCGCCATCGGAACCAATGTGTGGATCGGCGGCGGCGCCATCCTGCTGCCGGGGATCACGGTCGGCGCGGATGCGGTCATCGGCGCGGGCAGCGTCGTCACGCGGGACGTGGCGCCGGGCGCCACCGTGGTGGGAAACCCGGCCCGCCCGCGCTGAGGGTGCCTCATGCTTTGATTGAAACGCCCTGCGTTCTTTCCCTCTCCCCTTGCGGGAGAGGGTGCCGAGCGACAGCGAGGTGGGTGAGGGGTTGGCCCCGCTTGGCGCGCCCATTCCGAAGGTCGTGTGGCCCCCTCACCCCAACCCTCTCCCGCGAGGGGAGAGGGAGGACCGTTGCGCCAGCAACGACAGGCTCCCTCGAGTCCACCAAACAATAACGCGCTCTAGAGTCCGATCGATATCTAGACCGATGGATGTCCTCCAGCCCCTCAGGGCCGTCATGCCCGGGCTGTCCCGGGCATGACACTGCGTTCTTATGGATCGCCTGAATGTCGTTCCGCCCTTAGACCCCCGCGCGGCGGCGCAGGTCGGCGGCGAGATCGTCGGGGATGCTGATCCCCTCCGCGGCCGCCTTGCTCCGTGCGGCGATGCGCCGGTCGCCGGGAAGGCGGGTGCCGTCTTGGGACAGGATCGCCCCGAGAAGCGTTTCGAGGCGGGCGGAGAAGGCATCGCCGCCGAGCCGGACGGGATCCATCACGACGAACAGGTGGCCGATGGCCGGCGAAGGACCATCCGCCGTAAAGAAGGACGACGCCTCGAAGCCGAACTGCCCGCCGGTGAGGGCGGCGGCGAGGATCTCCACCATGAGCACGAGAGCCGCGCCCTTGGCGTCGCCCACGGGCAGCATGGTGCCCGCCAGCGCCGCCTTGGCGTCTGTGGTCGGCTTGCCGTCCGCGTCCAGCGCCCAATCGTCCGGGATGGGCTGGCCGCGCTGGGCGGCCACCATGATCTTGCCGCGCGCCACTTTGCTCAGCGAGGCGTCGATGACCAGCGGCAGCTTGCCCGCGCGCGGCACCGCGAAGGCCACGGGATTGGTGCCGAACACGCCCTGCGATCCGCCCCAAGGGGCGATGGCCGACGGCGAATTGGTGAAGGCGAGGCCCGCGAGGCCCCGCTCGGCCAGCCATTCCACATGGTGGCCCATGGCGCCCGCATGGTGCGAGGCATGGACGCCCACGCCCACGATGCCGGTCTCGCGCACCCGCTCGGCGGCGGCGGCGAGGCCGGCCGAGACGGCGGGGAAGGCGAAGCCGCAGCCCGCATTCACCCGAAGCGTGGCAGTGGCGGTCCAGTCCAGCGCGGGCACGGCGGCGCCTTGCACCTTCCCGGTCGCCACCTGGTCCGCATAGGCGGGCAGGCGCGAGAGGCCGTGGCTGGCGATGCCGTCCGCGTCCGCCGCCACGAGGGCGGCGGCGGTGATGGCGGCATTCTCCGGCGACGTTCCCGCCGCCATCAGGGCCGCGCGGGCCAGCGCCCGCGCGTCGTCGAGGGTCAGGGTCACGGGCATCAGGCACGCTCCTTCAGCACGCGGGCCACCGCCTGCGCGGTCACGCCGGACACGCGCACGTTGGATTCCACCGTCACGCCCGCGATATGGGGGGTGAGGATGAGGTTCGGCACGTCCACCAGCGGGCCACCACCGGGCAGCGGCTCGCGGTCGAACACGTCCAGCATGGCCCCGCCGATCTTGCCGGCCTTCAGGGCCTCGGCGAGGGCCGCCTCGTCCACCACGCCACCGCGCGCCGCGTTCACCAGAACGGCGTCCGACTTCATGCGGGCGAGCGCGTCCGTGCCGATCAGGCCGCGCGTCGCGTCGGTCAGGGGCACGTGCAGGCTCACCGCGTCGGCGCCGGCCAGCAGGGCCTCCAGCGAGACCGGGCGCGCCTCGTGGGCGGCGAAGGCCGGGTGGTCGTCGGGCAGGAAGGGATCATAGGCGATGATCTCCATGCCCAGCGCCCGCGCGCGGCGGGCGGTCTCGCGGGCGATGGAGCCGAAGCCCACGAGGCCCAGCGTCGCGCCCATGACCTCGCGCCCCATGAGGCGGGTGCGCGGCCAGGCGCCGGCAGCCACCTCGGCGGTGGCGAAATAGGCGCCGCGCAGCATCATCATGACGCCGCAGACCACATATTCGGCC
Organism: Hyphomicrobiales bacterium; assembly: GCA_013911975.1. Lineage (GTDB taxonomy): Bacteria > Pseudomonadota > Alphaproteobacteria > Rhizobiales > Xanthobacteraceae > Aquabacter. Next base: position 85,240 of record JACESF010000002.1, read on the forward strand.
ACGGACACGTCGTTGGCGCCGGTGGCGGGGCAGACCGCCACGTCGCGCGCCCGGCAGGCGTCCACGTCGATATTGTCGAGGCCGACGCCGAGCCGCCCCACCACCTGGAGCGCCGTGCCCGCCTCCAGCACCGCGCCGCGCACCTGGGTGCGGTTGCGCACGATCAGCCCGCGCACGCCGGGCAGCAGGGCGGCGAGCGCGTCGGGCTTGTCCACCAGGGTCGGGTCATAGACGACGTCATAGTCCACCCGCAGGATGTCCAGCGCGGCTTCGTCCATGAACTCGGTTACGACAATATCAGGCATTCTACTCCCCGGGTCCGGCGGCAACGCGGGGCAGGCAGCCCGTCGCGCGTGACGCTCCTCTTTGCTCTGCTATCATATATAAGATATAAGACTAGTCCAGACGAGGACGCCGCGCGATGCCGTGGCGGGCGGTGGAACGCGGCGGCATTTCACTGTAAAGCGGGGTGATATGGCGAGGATGGGAAGCGGCGGCGTGAGCAAGGCGGTCATCGGTACAGGTCATGAAAGCCGCTCCCTGGCCACCGCCGCGCCCGAAGGCGACGGGCTCGGCATGAAGCCGCTCTACCGCCAGGTGCGCGACACCCTCATCCGCCGCATGGTGGACGGGGTGTGGGCGCCCGGCGAGCCATTGCCCAGCGAGATGCAGCTCGCCGCCGAGCTGGGCGTCAGCCAGGGCACGGTGCGCAAGGCGCTGGACGAGATGGCCGCCGAGAATCTCGTGGTCCGCCGCCAGGGGCGCGGCACCTTCGTGGCGCGCCACGACGAGGACCGCATCCTGTTCCAGTTCTTCAAGCTGGTGCCCAATGACGGCATCCGGCGCTTTCCCGACAGCCGCGTCCTGTCCATCGGCAAGGCCCGGGCCAGCGCGGCCGAGTGCGAGGCCCTGGGCCTCGCGCGCGGCAGCCGGGTGGTGCGCATCCGCCGCGTGCGCCTTCTGGAAGGCGCCCCGCTTCTGGTGGAGAACATCGCCTTGCCGGAGCCCGTTTTCCCGGGCCTCACGGACATGGAGATCCCCAACAATCTCTACGGCCTCTATTCCGCGCGCTACGGCATCACGGTGGCCCGGGCACGGGAGAAGCTGAGGGCCGTGGCCGCGCCGGCCGAGGATGCGGCGGAGCTGGGCGTCGCGCCCGGCACACCCGCCCTGCTCATCGACCGGCTCGGCTTCTCGCTGGACCAGGTGCCCGTGGAATGGCGCGTCAGCTTGTGCCTGACGCACCAGGTCCACTACCTGTCCGACCTCACCTGACCCCTCCCCGCCCGCAACGCGGGGAAGCGCCGAGGCTCATTTGGGCGTCAGCGTCTCGATGCTGACCTTGGTGTCGCCCTTGAAGGCCCACACGCCGGAATAGCTGCCGTCGGCCTGCGCCACATAGAGCGCCACAGCGGTCGAGCCGCCGCCCGCATAGGTCACGGCGATGATGTCGTCGTCGCCGATGCCGTAGCCCTCGAACTTGTCCGAGCCGATGACGGAGACGACCCGCCAGGTATTCTCGCCGGTCTTGGTGAGGGTGGCGTTGCCCGCATAGTCCGACTTGTCGCCGGCATTGGTGCCCTTCACGCCATACTTGCCCGGCCCCTTGGCCATGGCCGGCGTCACGGCCAGAGCGGCGGCGAGGACCGCCGCGCCGATACGTCCTGCTTTCATGTCAGCCCCCTTGTAAGTCCCCGGTGCGGGGACGGCGCCACGCTAAAGCGCGGCGCGAGGCGAGGGAACGGCTTTCTGCGCCCGCCCGCGCGCGGAGACAGTCCGGCGACAGCCTCACGGACGGTACGCAAATGCACCCGGCGGGAATGGAACCGCCAGCCTTCAGCTTGCGTTTGCCCAGGGTCAGGTCCTTCCGCCATGCGCATCGCGCGGCGGCGGGACCCTCCCGCCACAGGCGCCGCCCGGCCTTTCCGCGCGGCCCGCAACCGAAGGTCAAGGATGGACGACAAGCCGAAATCACGCCGCGGTTTTGCATCGATGGATCCGGAGAAGCGGCGGAATATCTCCAGCATGGGCGGCAAGAGCGTGCCGGCCGAAAAGCGCAGCTTCTCCCAGAACAGCGACCTCGCCGCCCGCGCGGGCGCCACCGGGGGGCGCAACACGCCGCCGGAAAAGCGCAGCTTCTCCCTGGACCGCGATCTTGCCAGCAAGGCCGGAAAGGAAGGCGGGCGCCAGGGCGGCCGCAAGCCGGAGGAGAGGTGAGGCCGGGCCGCCCGTTGAAAAGCCCGCCCTGCGTGCCATACTGAATACCACGCACGAGACCGGATGCGATCCACGAGCCGCGCCAACGGTTCCGCATCCCGAACGTGCCGGTTTCATCCCGGGGGCCTCGTCCTCCGGGCGGCAAAGGGGAGACGACAATGGTTGGAAAAGCGGCCCACAAGCCCGAGCTCATCACCTTCCTCGACAACCTGACGGGCCTGATCGCCGAGGATCGCTACGCGGAAGCGGCGGCGTCCATCGCGCAGTTCAACGCGACCCATCACGGCCTCGCCTATTTCATCGTGGAGGCGCTGCCCTCGCGCGTTTCCGACCATCTTCTGAAGAAGACCGGCGCCCACACCGCCTTCACCACCTTCACCCTGCGTCGTCCCAATTGGGCGACGGAGCTGAATGCCGTGTCGCAGGACCCCGATGCGTTCGCGAGCTTCGTGAACACCATCGAAGCCGAGATGCTGGCCATCGCGGGGCGCAAGGCGGCCTGACCGGCGCCCGGTTCCGTCCGCCGGGCGGGACCGTCCCGTCCCCGGCGGGCGGCTTTTCTGTTTTCTCCGATGGGACGGCCCTTTAAGGAGAGGGTTCCGGACACGGCCGGGACCGCTCCGGCCGCCGGCGGGGGACACGCCATGACCGCCTATCGCGCGCTATCCGATCATTTCGCCCGCGCCGCCGCGCTGTCCAATGCCATCGGCATCCTGCAATGGGACAGCGACACCATGATGCCCAAGGGCGCCGTGGAGACCCGCGCGGAGAGCCTCGCGCTGCTGCGCGTGAGCCATCACACCCAGATCACCGACCCGCGCATCGCCGACTGGCTGGACGCCGCCGACGCCGAGGCGGACCTCGGCGCGTGGGAGCGGGCCAATCTGCGGGAAATCCGCCGCATCTACACGGTGGACACCGCCCTCCCCTCCGACCTCGTGGAAGCCTCCAGCAAGGCCATTTCCGCGTGCGAGATGACCTGGCGCAAGGCCAAGGCGGAGTCCGATTTCGCGTCCCTCCTGCCCACCCTGTCGGAGGTCCTGCGCCTTCAGCGGGAGATCGGCGCCGCCAAGGGCGCGAAGCTCGGCCTCACCCCTTATGACGCGCTGCTGAACGACTACGAGCCCGGCGCGCGCTCGGCGCGCATCGACGCGCTGTTCACGGACCTTGCCGCCTTCCTCCCCGGCTTCACGGCGGAGGTGATGGCCCTCCAGGCGCGCCGCCCGGCGACGGAGCCGCTTCAGGGCCCCTTCCCCACGCAGGCGCAGCGCGACCTCGGCCTGTCCATGATGAAGGTGCTCGGCTTCGATTTCGAGCGCGGGCGGCTCGACGTCTCGGCCCATCCCTTCTGCGGCGGCGCCGACAACGACGTGCGCATCACCACCCATTATGACGAGGCCGACTTCGCCCGCGCCTTCATGGGCGTGATGCACGAGACCGGCCATGCCCTCTACGAGCAGGGCCGCCCGCAGCCTTTCATCCACCAGCCGGTGGGCGCGGCCCGCTCCATGAGCGTGCATGAGAGCCAGTCGCTGCTCATGGAAATGCAGGCGTGCCGCAGCCGCGAATTCCTCGCCTTCGCCGCGCCGCGCATGAAGGCGATCTTCGGCGGGTCCGGTCCGGCCTGGGAGCCGGAGGCCATGTTCCGCGCCTATACGCGGGTGAAGCCCGGCTTCATCCGCATCGAGGCGGACGAGGTCACCTATCCCGCCCACATCATCCTGCGCTATCGCCTGGAAAAGGCGCTCATCGGCGGCGACCTCGCGCTGGCGGACCTGCCGGGCGCGTGGAACGAGGGCATGCAGGACTTGCTGGGCATCACCCCGCCCAACGACCGGCTCGGCTGCCTCCAGGACATCCACTGGCCGAGCGGCGGCTGGGGCTATTTCCCCACCTACACGCTGGGCGCCATGACCGCCGCGCAGGTGTTCGACGCCGCCCGCCGCGCGGACGCGGACGTGGTGCCGGGCATCGCGCGGGGCGACTTCGCGCCGCTCGTGAACTGGCTGCGCGCCAACATCCACGGCCAGGGCTCGCTCTATGAAACCGACGAACTGCTCACCCGCGCCACGGGTCGGCCGCTGGACGCCTCGGTCTTCATCGCCCACCTGCGCAAGCGCTACGCGAGCGAGACCTAGGACGGACTGGATTTCAGGCCGTCACGGCGAGTTTTAGCCGCGTCATGGCCGGGCTTGTCCCGGCCATCCACGGGCGTCCGCGAGGTGCGAGCTCGACACAGAGGCGTGGATGCCCGGGACAAGCCCGGGCATGACGGCCCGAGGGGTGCAGTGAAGCCACCCATCGCTCCGACCTCGATAGCATCCAGGCCGCGAGGGGCGGCGACGCACGTGCGGTCAGCAGTCGCGCCACACGCTGGACGCCTCGGTCTTCATCGCCCACCTGCGCAAGCGCTACGCGAGCGAGACCTAGGACGGACTGGATTTCAGGCCGTCACGGCGAGTTTTAGCCGCGTCATGGCCGGGCTTGTCCCGGCCATCCACGGGCGTCCGCGAGGTGCGAGCTCGACACAGAGGCGTGGATGCCCGGGACGAGCCCGGGCATGACGGCCCGAGGGGTGCAGTGAAGCCACCCATCGCTCCGACCTCGATAGCATCCAGGCCGCGAGGGGCGGCGACGCACGTGCGGTCAGCAGTCGCGCCGCACGCTGGACGCCTCGGTCTTCATCGCCCACCTGCGCAAGCGCTACGCGAGCGAGGCGTAGGACGGACTGGATTTCAGGCCGTCACGGTGAGTTTTAGCCGCGTCATGGCCGGGCTTGTCCCGGCCATCCACAGGCGTCCGCTAGGTGCGCACTCGACACTAAGGCGTGGATGCCCGGGACAAGCCCGGGCATGACGGCCCGAGGGGAGCCATCACTGGATTTTCGATTGCATCCAGGCGGTAGGAAGCGCCGACGCGCGTGCGGTCAGCAGTCGCGCCGCACCGGCCCCACCACGGACGGGTCCTTGCCCTGGACCGTGGCGGGATGCTCGGTGGGGGAACCGGGCGTGGGCGCGCCGGGGGTGGTGCCGATATGGGAGCCACCCGTTCCGCCGCTCCAGGCGGTGGAGCCGGAGCCGCCGGGCGCGGTGCCGGAATTCGCGCCCTTCTCGATGGGCGTGGGGGCGGTGGTGGGCGTCGCTTCGCAGCCGCTGGACGTCGGTCCGGCGGTCTGAGCGGCGGCGGGCATGGCCAGCGCGAGCGCGAGGCCCAGCGCGGCCGGCAGAGTGAAGTGTCTCAATGAGGCAGTCACGGGCGCGTCCCTCGGTTGTTGCACCCGAAACGCCCGCGGCGCGTCAGCCGTTCCCGATCACCCGGATGTTCACGGCCGTGGTGTCCGCCAGCACACGGCCGATGCGGGCCGCCGCCGGATAGCCCGCCTGCCGGATCTCGGCCACCAGTCGGTCAGCCGCCTCGGGGGCGCAGGCCACCAGCAGGCCGCCGGAGGTCTGCGGGTCGGTGAGCAGGTGGCGCTGCCAGTCCGGCGTGCCTTCGGGCAGGCGCACCTCGTCCCCATAGCTTGCCCAGTTGCGCAGCGAGGCGCCGGTGACGAAGCCGTCATGCACCAGCGCCTGCGCGTGCGACAGCCAGGGCAGGCGCGCGAAATCCACTTCCAGCGCGAGGCCGGAGCCGCGCGCCATCTCCAGTCCGTGGCCCAGCAGGCCGAAGCCCGTCACGTCGGTGATGGCATGCACCGCCGGATCCTTCGCCAGCACCGCGCCCACCTTGTTGAGCAACGTGGTGGAGGCCACCATCTCCTCATAGGCGCCGGGCGGCAGCGCCTCCTTCTTGAAGGCCGCGGAATAGACGCCCACGCCCAGCCCCTTGGTGAGGATCAGCGCGTCGCCCGCCCGCGCGCCGCTGTTGCGGCGGATGTCGGCCGTCTTCGCGGTGCCGATGACGGCGAGGCCGTAGATGGGCTCCGGGCTGTCGATGGAATGGCCGCCCGCCACCGGGATGCCCGCCGCCGCGCACACCGCCGCCCCGCCCCGGAGGATGGAGCGGACGATGGACGTATCCACCTTGCCCAGCGGCATGCCGAGGATGGCCAGCGCCATGATGGGCGTGCCACCCATGGCATAGACGTCCGAAATGGCATTGGTGGCGGCGATGCGGCCGAAATGGTCGGGGTCGTCCACCACCGGCATGAAGAAGTCGGTGGTGGCGATGATGCAGGTGTCGCCGTCCAGGTCCCAAACCGCCGCGTCGTCGCCCGTCTCGGTGCCCACCAGCAGCCGCTCGAACGGCTGCGCCATCGGCCCGCCCGCCAGGAGCTCCTGGAGGACGGAGGGGGCGAGCTTGCACCCGCAGCCCCCGCCATGGGCGAGGCTGGTCAGGCGGAAGGGCGCGGCGGCCGGCGGGTCTTGAAGGGCGGGGTCAGGGGCGTTCATGGCGTCTCTCGGAAAGAAGGGCCGCCCCGGAGGGCGGCCGGACCGGTCGTTCGGCCACCGTCGGTCAGACGGCGATCTCGGCGGAGCGGATGGTGTATTTGAAGCCGTCCGGGTCCAGGCAGTCCAGCAGGCCGGCCGCCGTCACCGCCTGGGGATACATGAGGAAGCCCAAGGGCGGCCCGGAATGGCCCGGCAGCACCACGTCATGGGCGGTGTTGAAGGCGAACCAATTGCCCTCCCACCCGCCGAACAGCCCGGCGCGGGCCGCCACCACCTTCGGGTCGTCCAAGGCGAGCTTGCCCGGCGGCTCCTCCAGAACCACCTTGCGCACGTCGGCCGGGTCCATGGGCACCCAGCCGAAGCCGGAGAGGTTCACCTCCGCCCGGCAATGCTGGGCCTTGGTGACGATGTCGGAATTGGCGCCGAGGCTCTTGTAGCCGAACTGCGAGGGCACGACCCGCAGGCCGTAGACGTCGCGCGCCGGGATGCCCTGCGCCCGCACGAGGCCGACGAACAGCGCGTTGAGGTCGGCGCACTTGCCGCCCAAATCCCCGCTCTTCAGCATGGCGGCGATATCGCCGATGCCGCAGCCGCGGGTGGCCGCGTTGCGGTAGGAATTCTCCACCACCCACTGGAAGATCGCCCGCACCTTCTCCAGGTCCGAGCCCTTTGCGGCCGCGATCTTGTCCGATGTCTCCTTCACGATGCCCGTGGTGGGGATGAGGTCCGTGGAAGCGGTGTTGCGCGCGCGCTCCTCCGCGCTCAGGGGCGCGGCGGTGCCGGGCTTGGTGAGGTCCACCTTCCAGTCGCGGGTGGTGGCCTTGCTGGTCAGTTCCACCTTGGGGGCCTTCTCGCCCTCCGCCCAGACGAGATGCAGCATGTCCGCCCCGGAGCGGGCGTCGCGCACCAGCTTCGCGGAGGCGGCGTTGGTGGTCCAGGTGTTCTCGCCCGGCTTGAACCAGTCGGGATTGCTGAACGAGGCCACCGGCAGCCAAGCCTGCACCTTGCCCTCGGGCTTCAGGATTTCCACGGTGGTGACGATCTGGAACGAGCGCCAGCGGCCGGTCGCGGGGGCGAAGAGGGTTGCGCCCGCCGCCGGCGCGGCCGGAGCCGTCGAGGCCGGGGCCGTCGCCTGGGCGAAGGCTCCGGCGGGCAGCAGGGTGCCGGCGGTCGCCAGCAGGCCCGCCTTCAGGATGTCGCGTCGTGTGGTCATGAATCCTCCTCCGGCTTTGTGTTTTCGTTTCACGCCCGCCCTCACCGCGAGGGCGTAAGCGCCAGCAGATCGGTGTCCGCGTCTCCCCAGGCCACCTCGCCCACCGCGCTGAGGCGCGGCACCCCGGCGGCGAAGACAAGGCTCGCGGGCAGCACGTCCACGGCCCAGGCGCGGGCCAGCGCCCGGTCGGCATCGAGCACGACCGGGCCGGCCGCCGGAGCGGTCTCGAAGAAGCGGGCGACGCGGCTCGCGGGCTCGCCCACATCCACCATGACCACCCGAACCCCCTGGCCGGACAGGCGCGCGGCCATGGCGGCGAGCGCGGGCAGTTCCGTGCGGCAGGGCTCGCACCAGGTGGCGAAGAAATGCACCACGCTCACCCCCTCCCCCGGCACCGGCAGAGCATCGGGGCCGGGCCCCAAAGCCAGCCGGGGCAGTTCGCGGGGCGACAAGGCGGGGCCGCCATAGGGCGCCAACGCCTCCGCGCCATGGGCGGCGACGGGGGTCGCGCAGGCGGCGATGATCAGCAGGCGCGCGGCGAGCCAGAAGCGGGCCGCCGTCATCCGGCGGAACGGGGAAGCAGGGAAGACCGAGGCGGCCGGACGCGCCCTGACCCCACGGACGCAAGTGGTCCGGGGCCATCCGTGCGCGGCGACGGAGCGCCGCTCGATTGTGCCCCGATCCTCGGGAGCGCGTGTGAGAGCCACGTTGCAGAGGCTGCAACACCGGCCCGCGCTAGTCAATCATTCGAAGGGATGAGGCAGCGGGCAGGAAAATGCGATGCAAAACCCCCAGGGGATACATTTCGCAATTGCAGCATTTTCGGTGAGCTTTCTTCTCTTCCGCTGCGTCGTGATACATGAAGACGGAATTCTCAAGCAAAACCAGCCGCATGAACAAGCAAAAGGCGCTCCCTGCGTGAAGCCGCTGGTTTGACATAGTTCCAATTCCAAAATATCTTCGACATCAAGTCGGATTCCCGGCGGAGGGGCCGTTGCGCCCCTAAAAATGCGTCCCCCGGAGGGGGCAGCCCAATCGGAGGTCATCTTCGATGAACATGGAGCTCTCGCGGCGCCAGTTCTTACGAACGGCGGGTGCGGGTATCGCAGGCACATCCCTCGGCGCGCTGGGTTTCGGCGGTGTCGAGGAGGCGGTGGCCAGCGCGATCCGGCCCTTCAAACTCGCAAACACCACCGAGGTGCGGAACACCTGCACCTATTGTTCGGTGGCGTGCGGCATCCTCATCTTCTCCAAGGGCGACCTGAAGAAGGGCGAGAAGGCCGAGATCACCCATATCGAGGGTGACGTCGACCATCCCACGAACCGGGGAACGCTCTGCCCGAAGGGCGCGGCCCTGCTCGACATCGTCCATTCCAAGCAGCGCCTCAACTATCCCATGATGCGCAAGGCGGGCTCGGACAAGTTCGAGCGCGTGAGCTGGGACGTGGCCCTGGACAAGATCGCGCGGGTCCTCAAGGACGATCGCGACAAGAATCTTGTCACCAAGAACAATGACGGCGTGACGGTGAACCGGTGGACCACCACGGGCTTCCTGGCCGCCTCGGCGACAACCAATGAAACGGCGTGGTGCACCTACAAGGTGGTCCGCAGCGCCGGAATGGTGGTGTTCGACAATCAGGCGCGCGTCTGACACGGCCCCACGGTGTCCAGTTTGGGCCCGACTTTTGGCCGTGGTGCGATGACCAACTCGTGGACGGATATCAAGAATACCGACCTCGTTGTCATCATGGGCGGCAATGCCGCCGAAGCGCACCCGTGTGGTTTCAAGTGGGTTACGGAGGCGAAAGCCACCCGTGGCGCGAAGCTCGTCGTCGTCGATCCGCGCTTCACGCGGTCCGCGGCGGTGGCGGACTATTACGCGCCGATCCGCCAGGGAAGCGACATCGCCTTCCTGCTGGGCGTGATCAATTACTGCATCCAGAACAACAAGGTGCAGTGGGAGTATGTGAAGGCGTTCACCAACGCCGCCTATCTGGTGAAGGACGGCTTTACCTATCAGGAGGGCCTGTTCACCGGCTATGACGAGCAGAAGCGCGACTACAATCGCTCGACCTGGGACTACCAGATCGGGGCGGACGGCTATGCCATGGTGGACGACACCTTGCAGAACCCCCGCTGCGTCTGGAACCTCCTGAAGGAGCACGTCGCCCTCTACACGCCGGACATGGTCTCGCGCATCACCGGCACGCCCAAGGACAAGTTCCTGAAGGTGTGCGAGATGATCGCCGAGACGTCGTCGCCCACCAAGACGATGACCTCCATGTACGCGCTCGGCTGGACCCAGCATTCCAAGGGGTCCCAGAACATCCGCTGCATGGCGATGCTCCAGCTCATCCTGGGCAATATCGGCGTGCGCGGCGGCGGCATGAACGCGCTGCGCGGTCACTCCAACATCCAGGGGCTGACCGACATCGGGCTCATGTCCAACCTGATCCCCGGCTACATGACCCTGCCGACGGAGAAGGAAGCCGACTTCACCACCTACATGTCGACCCGTGGCTTCAAGCCGCTGCGGCCGAACCAGATGAGCTACTGGCAGAACTACAAGAAGTTCTTCGTCAGTTTCCAGAAGGCCATGTGGGGTGCGGCGGCGACGCCGGAAAACAACTTCGCCTACGACTTCCTGCCCAAGCTCGACGTGCCGGCCTACGACATCCTGCGCGCCTTCGAGCTGATGAACCAGGGCAAGATGAACGCCTATGTCTGCCAGGGCTTCAACCCGCTGCAGGCGTTCCCCAACAAGGCGAAGCTGGCCTCCGCCCTATCCAAGCTGAAGCTCCTGGTGATCATGGATCCCCTGGAGACCGAGACGGCGCGGTTCTGGGAAAACCACGGCATCTACAATGACGTGGACTCCGCCAAGATCCAGACCGAGGTGATCCAGCTCCCCACCACCTGCTTCGCGGAGGATGAGGGCGCGCTGGTGAATTCCGGCCGCTGGCTCCAGTGGCACTGGCCGGCGGGCTCGCCTCCGGGCGAGGCCAAGACCGACGTCTGGATCATGTCCCAGATCCATCTGCGGCTGAAGGATCTGTATCGCAAGGAAGGCGGCCCCTTCCCCGATGCGATCCTCAACCTCACCTGGAACTACAAGGACGCGCACGAGCCGACCGCGGCGGAACTCGCCAAGGAAATGAACGGCTATGTGCTGACCGACGTGGCGGACCCGAACGACCCCACGAAGAAGCTGCTGGAAGCCGGCAAGCAGGTGGCGACCTTCGGCGTCCTCAGGGACGACGGATCCACCGCCTGCGGCAACTGGATCTATGGCGGGTCCTATACCGAGGCCGGGAACATGATGGCGCGGCGGGACAATTCCGATCCCGATGACACGGGCGCGTTCCTGAAATGGGCGTTCGCGTGGCCGGCCAACCGGCGCATCATCTACAACCGCGCCTCGGCGGACATCAACGGCAAGCCGTGGGACGAGACCCGCAAGCTCCTGTGGTGGGACGGCAGCAAATGGACCGGCTACGACGTGCCGGACATCGCGCCCACCGCCAAGCCGCAGGACGTGGGCCCCTTCATCATGAACCCGGAAGGCGTCTCGCGCCTGTTCGCCCGGGGCATGATGCGCGAAGGGCCGTTCCCGGTGCACTACGAGCCGTTCGAGAGCCCGGTCGCCAACGTGATCGCTCCCAAGATCCGGGGCAATCCCGTGGCCCGCGTCTTCAAGGACGACTTCGCCCAGTTCGCCGAGGTGGCGTCCAAGGAATTCCCCTATGCGGCGACCTCCTATCGCCTCACGGAGCACTTCCACTACTGGACGAAGAACAACCATGTGAACGCGGTGCTGCAGCCCGAGTTCTTCGTGGAGATTTCGGAGCAACTGGCCAAGGAGAAGGGCATTGCCAATGCCGGCTGGGTCAAGGTCTCGTCCAAGCGCGGCAACGTGCTGGCCAAGGCCTATGTGACCAAGCGCATCCGGCCGCTCACGGTGGACGGGAAGACGGTGCACATCGTCGGCATCCCGATCCATTGGGGCTTCGTGGGCGCCGCCCGCAAGGGCTTCCCCGCCAACGTGCTCACGCCCTTCGTGGGCGACGCCAACATCGAGACGCCGGAATACAAGGCGTTCTGCGTCAATATCGAGCCCACGACCGGGCCGGTGGCTTGAGGAGGTAGAGCAACATGTTTCCTCCAGCCCCAAACCCTCCGATCACCCCTGTCCCCGAGCGCTTCGGGGACAAGGATCTGATCCGCAGGTCGGCGTCCACCATCACGCCGGCCTCCCCGCGCCAGACCGAAGTGGCCAAGCTCATCGACGTGTCGAAGTGCATCGGCTGCAAGGCCTGCCAGGCGGCGTGCCTCGAATGGAACAATCTCCATGAGGAGATCGGGACCTTCAACGGCACCTACACCAACCCGCCGGACCTGACGGCGGACACCCTCACGCTCATGCGCTTCACCGAATGGGTGAACCCGCAGACCGACAATCTGGAATGGCTGATCCGCAAGGACGGCTGCATGCATTGCGAGGACCCGGGCTGCCTGAAGGCCTGCCCGGCGCCCGGCGCCATCGTGCAATATTCCAACGGCATCGTGGACTTCATCCATGATGCCTGCATCGGCTGCGGCTATTGCGTGAAGGGCTGCCCCTTCAACATCCCGCGCATCTCGAAGGTCGATAACAAGGCCTACAAGTGCACCCTGTGTTCCGACCGCGTGGCCGTGGGCCAGTGGCCCGCCTGCGCCAAGGCGTGCCCCACCCAGGCCATCGCCTTCGGAACCAAGGACGAGATGAAGAAGTGGGCGGACGGCCGCATCACGGATCTCAAGTCGCGCGGCTACCAGAATGCCGGGCTCTACGATCCGCCGGGCGTCGGCGGCACGCACGTCATGTACGTGCTCCAGCATGCCGACCAGCCGGAAATCTATGCCGGCCTGCCGAAGAACCCCACCATCAGCCCCATCGTGGAGCTGTGGAAGGGCGCCACGAAGTATTTCGGCTTCGCGGTCATCGGCTTCGCGGCCGTGGCGGGCGTCTTCCACCACCTCGTCGCCGGACCCAACAAGGTCTCGCCCGAGGATGAGGAGAACGCCGAGAAGCTGGCGGGAGGCGGTCAGCCATGAGCAGCAAGCCCGATGATGTCGAAACCGGCGACGGCGTGCACAAGGGGCACCCCGTCATCGTGGACCGCTACACGCTGGCGGCCCGTATCAACCATTGGGTGACGGCCATCAGCCTGATCCTGCTGGCGCTGTCGGGCATGGCGCTGTTCAGCCCCAAGCTGTTCTTCCTGACCGCCCTGTTCGGGGGCGGCCAGGCCACCCGCGCCATCCATCCGTGGATCGGCGTGGTGCTGTTCTTCTCGTTCCTCGGTCTCTTCCTGCGCTTCTGGAAGGCGAACCTCTGGAAGAGCGAGGACGGCACCTGGCTGCGCCGCATCCGCGACGTGATCGCCGGGCACGAGGAACGGTTGCCGGAACTGGGCAAGTACAATGCCGGCCAGAAGTTCGTCTTCTGGGGCATGTCCTTCCTCATCCTGGTGCTGATCACCAGCGGCTTCGTCGTGTGGGACCAGTATTTCTACCAGTTCACCAGCATCCCGCAGAAGCGGGTGGCGATCCTCGTGCATGCGCTGGCGGCCATCGCCATCATCTGCGTCTGGATCATCCACGTCTATGCGGCGATCTGGGTGCGGGGCACCATCTCGGCCATGACCCGTGGACAGGTCACGGGCGGCTGGGCCTGGCGCCACCACCGCAAGTGGCTGCGCGAACTGGTGGGCCGGCGGCCCGGCGGCACCCCCGCCGAATGATGCAGGGCCGTTCGTTCGCCCCATGATCGCGGGCCGAGGCGGCTCGCCCGCCCAATGACCCCGGACCGAGGCGGCTCGCCCGCCTCGGTTCCCTCCCCACCGCCACGGGCCGGAGGCCCGCCGCACCTTGCGGCGCGCGAAGGGCGGCCTGTGCTAGACTGCGCCCGATGGGTCCATCAGCGGCCTGCGGCGCCACGTGACCCGTAGGGTTCGTGAGGATGCGATGTCGAACTTCTCCAGCGTACAGCCCGATCCCTCCATGATCGGCGGCATTGCCCAGCCGCCCTATGCCCACCTGCCCGAGCCCGCCGCGCTGTTCGCGGGCCGCGCGCGGCGCCTCGCCGCCCTGGCGGAGGGCAGCGACATGAAACCCTACCTCCTGTTCCTCGCCGCGCTCGCGCAGGCCCAGCACGACATTCTCCCCGGCCTGCCGCCGGTGGAGCCCCCGGATGAAGACACGCTGGCGCGCGCCGCCGAATTCGCCATGCCGCCCTTGGACCGGGGCCGCTTCACCCTGGACGCCGCCTTCGACGCGACGCTGGACCGGATGGTGGAGGCGTCGGGCGCCATCGCGAAGCCCGACCTCGCCGCCGCCGCCCTGGACCGGGTGCGCGCCGCCGGGCCGGCCGCGCGCGATGCGATGGTGCGCAACGTGCTGGCGGATTCGCTCCCCATGGAGAGCCTCGCGGAGCATCTCTACGTCACCGCCGCGCTCCAGGTGCATTTCGCCCGCCTCGCGGCCGCGCTGGACGCCAAGCGGCTGACGCGCATCGCCGAAGGCGCGTGCCCCTGCTGCGGCGGGCCGCCCATGTCGAGCCTGGTGGTGGACTGGCCCAGTGCCCCCGGCGCGCGCTATTGCGCCTGCGCCCTGTGCGGCACCCTGTGGAACCATGTGCGCGTGCGCTGCGTCGCCTGCGGCTCCACCAAGGGCATCGGCCTCCAGGAGATCGAAGGCGGCAACGGCGCCGTGAAGGCCGAGACCTGCGACGAATGCCGCAGCTACGTAAAGGTGCTCTACGAGGCGAAGGACGCGGGCGTCGATCCCTTCGCCGACGACGTGGCGTCCCTCGGCCTCGACCTGCTCATGCGCGACGGGCCCTACAAGCGCGCCGCCTTCAATCCCTTCCTGCTGGGCTTCTAGGCCATGACCGCGCCCACGGCCGCCCCCCTCCCCCAGCCCGACCTTGAGGCCGCCGCGCGGCTGCGCGCCCTGCCTCCGGTGGACGCGGTGCTGGCCGCCGCCGCGCCGCTGGCGGAGCCCCACGGCCGCGCCGCCCTCACCCGCGCGGTGCGCGCCGCTTTGGAGGCGGCGCGGGACGCCATCCGCGCCGGGCGCCCCGTACGGGCCACCCCCGCCGACATCGCGGCGGAGGCGAAAGCGCTGCTGGAGGCGCAGGCGCGCCCCTCGCTCCGGCCGGTCTTCAACCTCACCGGCACCGTGCTCCACACCAATCTCGGCCGCGCCCTTCTGGCGGAAGAGGCCGTGGAGGCAGCGGTAGCCGCCATGCGGCAGGCGGTGACGCTGGAATATGACCCCGCCGCCGGGCGCCGGGGCGAGCGCGACGACCATGTGCGCGCCCTTCTGTGCGACCTCACGGGGGCGGAAGACGCCACCGTGATGAACAACAATGCCGCCGCCGTGCTGCTGGTGCTGAACACCCTGGCGGCGGGGCGAGATTCTATCGTCTCGCGCGGCGAGCTGATCGAGATCGGCGGCGCCTTCCGCATGCCCGACATCATGGCCCGCGCGGGCACCCGTCTCGTGGAGGTGGGCACCACCAACCGCACCCATCCCCGCGACTATGAGGGCGCCGTCGGCCCCGAGACCGGCCTGCTGGTGAAGGTCCACACATCCAATTACCGCATCGAGGGCTTCACAACAGAGGTGTCCCCCGCCGCCCTGGCGAGCATCGCGCGCGCGAAAGGCGTGCCGCTGTTCCATGACCTCGGCTCCGGCACCCTGTGCGACCTCGCCCGCTACGGCCTCGTGCACGAGCCCACGGTGCGCGAATGCGTGGCGGACGGGGCGGATGTGGTGACCTTCTCCGGCGACAAGCTGCTGGGCGGCCCGCAGACCGGCTTCATCGTCGGGCGGCGCGACCTGATCGCCGCCATCAACAAGAACCCCATGAAGCGCGCGCTGCGCGTGGACAAGATCCGGCTTGCCGCGCTGGAGGCGACCCTCAAGCTCTACGCGGACCCGGACCGGCTGGCGCAGCGCCTGCCCACCCTGCGGCTGCTGGCGCGCAAGGCGGGGGAGATGGAAGCGCTCTCCGCGCGGCTCGTGCCGCAGGTGCGCGCGCTGCTCGGCCCCCACGTCGCCGTGTCCGCCTGCCCCTGCCGCAGCCAGATCGGCTCCGGCGCGCTGCCCACGGAAACCCTGGACAGCTACGCCCTGCGCCTGCGGCCGGACGGCGGCGGCGGCGCGCTGGATGCCCTGGCGGCGGCGCTGCGCGCTCTGCCCGTGCCCGTCATCGGGCGGCTGGAGGACGGGGCGCTGCTGCTGGACCTGCGGTGCCTGGAGGATGAGCCCGCCTTCCTGGCGGCGCTCCGCGCCGTGGAGCTGCCCCGTGGGCTGGCTTGACCGTCTGCGCCGTCCGGCGGCGCCCGAAGCGGAAAGCGAGCCCGAGGCCCAGATGGAGCGCGCCCTCGCGGCGGCGCGCGCGGGCGACTATGCAATGGCCCTCGACATCTGGGAGCGGCTCGGCCGCGCCGGCCACGCCCGCGCCCAGAACAATATCGGTGCCTGCTTCGCCGAGGGAATCGGCGGGCTGGAGCGTGACCCCGCCCTTGCCGAAAAGTGGCTCTCCCTGTCCGCCGATGCGGGCGACCCGGTGGGGCAGCGCAATCTCGCGGCGCTCTATTTCAAGGGCGAAGGCGTCGCCCAGGATTATGCCCGCGCCGCAGAGCTTTACCGCGCCGCCGCCGAGCAAGGCGACGGCCCGGCGCAGGACATGCTGAGCTGGATGCTCCTGGAAGGCGAAGTGGTGGCGCTGGATGTCGCCGGGGCGCGGCGCTGGGCGCAGGCGGCGGCGGACCAGGGCATCGCCTCCTCCATGACCCGGCTCGGCATGCTCCATCACAACGCGCTGGGCGTTCCGCGCGATGCCGCCGAGGCGGCGCGCTGGTGGCGCCTCGGCGCCGCGCGGGGCGATGCGGACGGGCAGGCCATGCTGGGCGCCGCCCACCATCTGGGCGCGGGCGTGCCGCGCGATCCCGAGGCCGCCTATGAATGGCTGCTGCGCGGCCATGAGGGCGGCAGCGGCCTCGCCGCGCCGTTCCTGGACGTGGTGCGCGCCGCCCTCTCGTCGGAAGCCCGCGCCGAGGCCGAGCGCCGCGCGCGCCTGCCCCTGACGGAGGCCGCGCCGTGATCATCGGCACGGCGGGCCATATCGACCACGGGAAGACATCCCTGGTGCGCGCCCTCACCGGCGTGGATACGGACCGGCTGAAGGAGGAGAAGGCCCGGGGCATCTCCATCGACCTCGGCTTCGCCTACATGCCGGTGGAGGGGGGAGAAACCCTCGGCTTCATCGACGTGCCGGGCCACGAGAAGTTCGTCCACACCATGTTGGCGGGCGCGGGCGGCATCGACTTCGCCCTGCTGGTGGTGGCGGCGGACGACGGAATGATGCCGCAGACCCGCGAGCACCTCGCCATCCTCGACCTGCTCGGCCTCACGCGCGGCGTGGTGGCGCTCACCAAGGCGGACCTCGCCGACGCGGCAAGGCTCGCGGCGGTCACGGCCGAGATCGCCGCCGCGCTCACCGGGACGAGCCTGGAAGGGGCGGACATCCTCCCCGTGTCCAGCACGGCCGGACAGGGCGTCGATGCCCTGCGCGCGCGCCTCGTCGCGGAAGCGGCGGCGCCCCGGAGCCGCCCGGAGGACGGGCGCTTCCGCCTCGCGGTGGACCGCTCCTTCACCCTCGCGGGCGCCGGAACGGTGGTGACCGGCACGGTCCTGTCCGGCGTCGTCCATGCGGGCGACCGGGTGCAGGTCAGCCCCACCGGCCTTGAGGCCCGCGTGCGCTCCATCCGCGCCCAGGACCGTCCCTCCGACACGGGCCGGGCGGGAGACCGCTGCGGCCTCAACCTCGCCGGTCCCGCCATCGCCAAGGACGCGGTGGCGCGCGGCGACGTGGTGCTCGACCCCGGCCTGCATGCCCCCACCGACCGGATCGACGCGACGCTGCGCGTTCTGCCCGGAGAGAAGAAGCCCATCGCCCAATGGCTGCCGGTGCGCCTGCACACCGCCTCCCGCGAAGTGGGTGCGCGGCTGGTGCTGCTGGGCGAGCCCATCGCGCCCGGCGAGAGCGGCCTCGTGCAGTTGGTCATGGAGGCGCCCGTGGCGGTCGCCTCCGGCGACCGCTTCGTGGTGCGCGACACCTCCGCCCAGCGCACCATCGGCGGCGGACGCCTTCTGGACCTGCGGGCGCCCGCGCGGCGGCGGCGCACGCTGGAACGGCTGGCGCAGCTCGCCGCCCATGCCCGGTCCGCGCCCGCCGAAGCGGTGGCGGCGCTGCTGGACATCGCGCCCTTCGTGCTGGACCTCGCCGCCTTCTGCCGCGACCGGGCGTTGCCGGAACAGGCGGTCGCCGGCATCCAGGCGGAACTGGACCTCGTGAGCCTTCCGGCGGGCGGCACCGCCCATGTGATGGCGCGCGCCCTCTGGACCGACTTCCGCGCCGCATTGCTGGAGCGGCTCGACACGTTCCACGCCGACAATCCCGACCTGCCGGGCATGGGCAGCGAGCGCATGCGGCTTCAGCTTCAGCCGCGCCTGCCGGGCCCTGTCTTCGCCGCCGCCCTGGAGCATCTGGCCCGGGAGGGGCTTATCTCCCGCCAGGGCGCCTGGGTGCGCCGGGCCGGTTTCGAGGTGCGCCTGACCCCGCGCGACGAGGCCCTGTGGGCGCGCACCTTGCCCCTCATCAGCGGCACGGAACGGTTCCGCCCGCCCCGGGTGCGCGACATCGCGGGCCTGCTGGAGGAACCGGAGGCGGACATCCGGCGCATGATGAAGCTGCTGGGCCGCATGGGGCGGGTGGACGAGGTGGCCCACGACCACTTCTTCCTGCGCGCCACCGTTGCGGAAATGGTGGCCATCCTCGTGCGGCTCGATGCCGAGCATGCCGCCGCCTTCACCGCGGCCCAGTTCCGCGACCAGGTGGAGAACGGCCGCAAGGTGGCCATCCAGATCCTGGAATTCTTCGACCGCCACGGCGTCACCTTGCGCCGGGGCGATCTTCGCCGCACCAATCCGCACCGGCTGGACCTCTTCCGCCCGGTATCGGATGATGCGCCGGCGCAAGAGTCGGTTGTGTCCGATGCCGGGTCGGATGCCTCCGACGCGGGCGCCGGGCAGGATGGAAGAGAAGCGTCCCTGGTGGGGCGTCCGGACTTCAAATCCGGGAGGGGCCGCGAGCCGGTCCTTGGTGGGTTCGACTCCCACTCTCTTCCGCCACGCCCCCCAAACGGCCCTGCCCCGCGCCCGGCGCCTCCGGCCGGCCCGGGACACCGGAAAGGCGGAACGCAATGAGATTCTCTCCGAGATTCTCGCCGAGGCTCCTTCCCTGCCCCTTCGGCCCACGCGCCGGGCACGGAGCGCGCTCATGACACGCGCCGGCGGCCTTTCGGCCTATTTCTCGGCGCTGGAGCAGGCGGCGGCAACCGCCGCCAACGCCGAGCACGCCTTCAAGGTGGAAGCCCAGATTCGCGGGCAGGCGCTCGCCGCTGCCCGCGCGGAAGCCTTCCGGCGCATGAACTTCCTCAAGGGCCTCGCGGGCAGCCTCGGCGCGGCGGCGGCCGAGCAGGACGCCGTGCGGGCCGCACGGGCCTATCTGTGCAACCGGCTGGGCTGGGAGGAGATGACGGCGGCCCGGACCGACGTGCTGGAGCATTTCGGCGACGTGGCCCGCGCCGTCCACGGCGCCATCGCCGGACCGCCGCCGGAGGGCGCCCCAGAGGGCAGTCAGCCTGCCGCGCCAAAAGACACCCTCGCGCAAGCATCCGGCGTGCAAGACATGCCCATGCAAGACATGCTCATGCAAGACCCATCGGCCGCGATGGCCGCATTCGAGGCATGGTATTCCGCCACCCGGGAGACGCCCTTCTGGCATCTCTTCGAGCACTACATGCCGGAGACTCCCCTTGTCGACTTCTAGTCGCCCCCCGCATGCGCACGGCCCCGGACGCGCGGCCCTTACGGAATTCGACGCCTGGCTGAAGGAGACCTATGGCGAGGAAGGTGCCTTCACGGCCCTCGTCATCCTGGTGCAGATCGGCGACCTGAAGGTGGAGCCGCTGGCCTCCACCTTCGTGAGCTTCATCGGCGACGAAACCCGCTGGGCCGAGATCGTCGGACTGTTCGCGGGATCGGGGAAGGCGTGGGACGGGGCGGCCTTCTTCCCCGTGCTGGATGCCGGCGGGCCGCTGCTCAACGCCGAGGCCCGCGCCCGCCTGAGGGCGTTGGAAAGCCGGGTGAAGGAAGACCGGCTGACCCTGAATTCCGGCGCCTTCTTCGACGCCTGGGGCCGCCGGATGCAGGTGGAGGAAGTTACCCGCAACTGACCCGGCGGCGGCTCAGCGGATCGGGAAGTCGAAATAGGTGTCCGGATAGGGTTCGGCCGCCAGGGTGAAGTGCCACCATTCCTTGTCGAAGCCCTTGAAGCCGTTGGCGGCCATCAGGCCCTGCAGCAGGTCGCGGTTGGCGCGCTGCTCCGGCGTGAGGCCCGGCGCCTGCGTCCACGAGCGGGCGTCGAACAGGTCGAAGGGCGTGCCCATGTCCAATTCGCGGCCTGTCGCCCGGTCGAACAGGGTGACGTCCAGCGTCGAGCCCCGCGAATGGCCGGAGCGCTCCGCGATATAGCCCTCCTTGAACAGGTCCTGCTTGGCGACGCCGGGATAATAAGCGGGCTTGTGCGCCTCGTCGGCCAGATCCGCCGCCCAGCGGGCGAAATGGGCGACAGCCCGGGCGGGGCGATAGCAGTCGAAGATCAGGAGGCCGAGCCCGCGCGCCTCCGCCTGCCGCGCCACGCCCTTGAGCGCCTCGGCCGCCGGGGCGGTGAGGTAGCAGCGCGGTGTCTCGTAGCCGTCGATGCGCGTGCCCACGAAATTGGCGCCGGTGAAATAGCGGATATCGAACCGCGCGCCGGGAATCACCTCCCCGACATTCACGAAGCCGGCGGGGACCGTCTCGGCGGCGGGAGCCGGATTTATGCCCGCAAGGCCCGCGGCAAGCGCCGCTCCCACGATGCTGGGCTTCATCCGGTCCCCCTTCTGGTCGCAGCGCTCAGGCGCGCTGCCTCAGGGGATCGTTACCGGGCCAGACGGGATCGTCAATCGGCCCCGGATCGGGAAACGGCTCGCGCCGGGGCTCGCGGGAGGGATCGTCCTCCGGCAGGGGCGGCAGGTCCGGCCCCTCGTCCGGCACCATGGGCTCCTCCACCGGATCGGGCGGGAGCACGGGCGGCTCGGGGGAGCGGCCGGGATCGGGAAAGGGACCGGCCTGCGGACCGGACAGGGAGATCGCCGTCATGGGTCCTCCGCGCCCGCGCGAGGGGTGGAGGGAGGAAGGCGCGGGCAGAAGGAACAAGAACGCGATGCCGAAGCCCGAAGTTCCCGGAAACAGCGGGGTCCAAGCAAGACAAGGTCGGGCGGAAAGGGAAACAGAGGCCTGAAAAGAAAAATGCCGGACCTCTTGCGAGGTCCGGCAAGTATCGCCGCAGAGCGGCGAACCTTCCAGAGGGGAACAATTGCTACACCGCACAGGGTGCAAGCAATGCACGAGAAATATGCCCGCCTCTTAGGCAGAATGCAACGCAACATGACCGCATGTCAGGCATGTGCCTGACGCTTAGCTCCCCCCGCGAATTTCGCGGAAACGCGGGAAAATGGTCATATTTCAGTAATTCCAACGCTGTGCTTTGGAAATTAAGAAGTCGCGAAACACCTGGATGCGCGCCACCGAGCGCATTTCCTGAGCATAGGTGAAATATGCCTCCAATTGAGGCGTTTCCCGATCGGTGAAGAGCTGCACCAGGGAGGAGGCGTCGTCGGTGAGATAGTCCGGCAGCGTGCCGATGCCGACGCCCCGCTCCACCGCCCGCCGCAGGCCCAGGACCGAATTCACCTCGAACGCCGGCACCCGCGGCGCCCCGCCTTCCCGCCCGGCATGCTCCAGCCAGTTAAGCCCTTGGAAATAGCTGGGAATCGGCCCGCCCAGCAGGAGGATGCGGTGCTTGTCCAGCTCGTCCAGCGAGCGGGGATGACCGTGCCGCTTGATATAGTCGGCCGAGGCATAGGCATGGAAATGCACCGTGAACAGCTTGCGCTGCACCAGGTCCGGCTGCACCGGCTGGCGCATGCGGATGGCCACGTCCGCCTCCCGCATGGCGAGGTCCAGTTCCTCGTCGGTGAGGATGAGCTGGATGCGGATGTCCGGATACAGCTCCACGAACTCGCCCACCCGCGCCGTCAGCCAATGGGTGCCGAGCCCCATTGTGGTGGTGACGCGCAATTCACCGTTGGGCTTCTCGCGGCTGTCGGTGAGCTGGGCGCGCGCCGATTCGAGCTTGAGGAACACCTCATGGGCAGTGCGATAGAGAAGCTCGCCCTGCTCCGTGAGGATCAGCCCGCGCGCGTGGCGGTGGAACAGCGGAACCTTCAGCTCCTGCTCCAGCGCGGACACCTGACGGCTCACCGCCGACTGGGACAGGCCCAGCGTCTCGCCCGCATGGGTGAAGGAGCCCGCCTCCGCCGCGACATGGAAAACCTTAAGTTTATCCCAGTCCATTCCTGCCCGCCCCTATTGGGATGCGCGCCCGCGCTTCCGCCCTGTTCTGATTGATCGGTCGCCGGGGATCCGGCGCCCGCGAAAACCCGTCATTCCGCCGCGAGCGGCGTCTCCTCGCGCGCCAGGAAGCGCTCCGCCTCCAGCGCCGCCATGCAGCCCCGCCCGGCGGCTGTCACCGCCTGGCGATAGACATCGTCCGCGACGTCGCCCGCGGCGAACAGGCCGGCCACGGAAGTGGCGGTGGAATCCGGCTCGGTCCAGACATAGCCGTTGGGCTTCAGCCGCACCTTGCCCTCCACGAGGCCGGTGGCGGGCGCATGGCCGATGGCGACGAAGAAGCCGTCGGCCGGCACCACCTGCTCGCTGCCGTCGCGCGCATCGCGCAGGCGCACGCCGGTCACGCGCGGCGGCTCGTCGGCGCCGATGATCTCCTCCACCTCGGCGTTCCAAATCACCTCCACCTTGGGATGGGCGAACAGCCGATCCTGGAGGATGCGCTCGGCCCGCAGCCGGTCGCGGCGATGGACCAGCGTGACCTTGGCGGCGAAATTGGTGAGGAACAGCGCTTCCTCCACGGCGGTGTTGCCACCGCCCACCACCACCACCTTCTTGCCGCGATAGAAGAAGCCGTCGCAGGTGGCGCAGGCCGAGACGCCGAAGCCGCGATAGGTCTCCTCGGTGGCGATGCCCAGCCAGCGGGCCTGCGCGCCGGTGGCAAGGATCACGGTCTCCGCGAGATAGGTGACGCCGCCCTCGGTCACGAGGCGGAACGGGCGGCTGGAAACGTCGAGGCTCGCCACATGGTCGGATATGATGCGCGTGCCCACATGCTCGGCCTGGGCGCGCATCTGTTCCATGAGCCAGGGGCCCTGGATGACATCGGCGAAGCCGGGATAATTCTCCACGTCCGTGGTGATCGTCAGTTGCCCGCCGGGCTGGATGCCTTCGAACAGGACGGGCTGGAGCATGGCGCGGGCGGCATAGATGGCGGCGGTGTAGCCGGCCGGGCCGGACCCGATGATGACGACCTTGGCGTGATGCGTGGACATGACTTCCTCGAACGGCGGAACCGACGCGCGCGCACCGGGGACTCATCCATCGGGCGGGCGCGGAAAACAGCTATGCGTCAATGTAGGGACGTGCCCCAGACCCCACAAGGACAAGCATGGCGCCGGGACGGTCCGTTCCACGCCCCGATACCGCGCGCGAGAAATATTATTTCGTTGCACTGCCGCGAACCTGAACTAAGGTGCGCTCGCCGACCGGAGGACTCCCTTGCCCGTTGATCTCGATGCTGTGGACTGGAAAATCCTCACCGAGCTGCAGCGCGACGGGCGGATGACCAATGTGGAGCTGTCGCGGCGCGTCGGCATCTCGGCGCCGCCCTGCCTGCGCCGTGTCCGCCACCTGGAGGAAGCCGGTTTCATCCAGGGCTATCGCGCCCTTCTGGACGAGAAACGGCTGGGCTATGACCTCATGGCCTTCGCCATGGTGCATCTCGTCAGCCAGGCGGAAGCGGACCTCTCCGCCTTCCTGGAGCGCATCGACCGCTGGCCTCTGGTGCGCGGCGCCTGGATGCTATCCGGCGACGTGGACTTCATGATGCTCTGCGTGGCGCCGGACCTGCGCACCTTCCAGAATTTCGTCCTGGAAATCACCGCCACGCCCAATGTGCGCAACGTGCGCACCGCGCTCACCCTGAAGCAGGCGAAGAACGCCCCCGTGGTGCCGCTGGACGGGGCGCCCGCCGGGGCCTGAGCACCGGCGGGCTTAAAGCTTCACGCCAGCGCCTCCACCGCGCGCCGCGCCATCACCTTGGTGAGCTGCGCACGATAGGCGCCGTCGCCGTGCAGGTCGCTCATGGCCATGCCGGGATCGAGCGTGACGCCGTCCAGCGACGCGGGCGCGAAGCGTTCAGAGAGCGCCGCCTCCGCATCGCTCCAGCGGAACACGCCCTCCTGGCCGACGCCCGTCACCGCGACCCTCACGCCGTCCGCGGTGCGGGCGACGAACACCCCCGCCATGGCATAGCGCGAGGCAGGGTTGCGGAATTTGCGATAGGCGGCGGCCTCCGGCTTCGGGAATTCCATCGCCACGAGAAGCTCGTCCTCCGCCAGCGCGGTCTCGAAGAGACCCCGGAAATAGTCGCCGGCCGCGATGCTGCGGCGGTCGGTGACGAAGGTGGCGCCGAGCGCGAGGGCCGCGGCGGGATAGTCGGCGGACGGATCGTTGTTCGCCAGCGAGCCGCCCAGGGTGCCGCGATTGCGCACGGCGGGATCGCCGATCATGCCGGCGAGGTCCGCCAGCGCGGGGATGGCCTCGCGCACCATATCGGAGGCCGCGACCTCCGCATGGCGCGTCATGGCGCCGATGCGCAGCGCCCCCTCGCTCGCCGCAATGCCCGAGAGGCCGGGAACCCGCGACAGGTCCACCAGGGCGGCGGGCTGCGCGAGGCGCTGCTTGAGGGTGGGCAGCAGGGTCTGCCCGCCCGCCAGGATCTTCGGCTCCTCCAGCGCGCGCATCATGGAGACCGCATCCTGAAGCAGGGAGGGCCGCTGATAGTCGAAGGCATACATGGGCTCTACTCCCTCATTCCGCCGCGCGGCGCGCGACCCGCGCCTGGGCGATGGCCCAGAGGCGCGCGGGCGTGGCCGGCATGGCGATGTCCTGGGTCCCCAGCGCATCCGTCAGTGCGTTGATGACGGCGGGCGGCGCCGCGATGGCGCCCGCCTCCCCGCACCCCTTCATGCCCAAAGGATTGGAGGGACAGCGCGTCTCGGTGAGGCCGAGCGTGAAGGACGGCAGGTCCCCCGCGCGCGGCATCTGGTAGTCCATGTAGGAGCCGGTCACGAGCTGGCCGTCGCTGTCATAGGCCACCCGCTCCATGAGCGCCTGCCCCACGCCCTGGGCGATGCCGCCATGCACCTGCCCTTCCACGATCATGGGATTGATGACGGTGCCGAAATCGTCCACCGCCACCCAGTTCACGATCTCCGTCACCCCGGTCTCCGGGTCCACCTCCAGCTCGCACACATGGCAGCCGGCGGGGAAGGTGAAGTTGGACGGGTCGTAGAAGGCGCCTTCCTTCAGCCCCGGCTCGATCTCCGAGGTGGGGAATTTGTGCGCCACATAGGCGTTCAGCGCCACTTCCGCGAAGGCGAGCCCGCGGTCGGTGCCCGCAACCGTGAAGCGGCCGTCCTTGAACTCGATGTCGCCCTCGCTGGCTTCCAGCACATGGGCGGCGATCTTCTTCGCCTTGGCCTCCACCTTGTCCAGCGCCTTCACGATGGCGGACATGCCCACCGCGCCGGAGCGCGAGCCGTAGGTGCCCATGCCGAACTGCACCTTGTCGGTGTCGCCATGGATGACGCTGACCTGATCGATGGGGATGCCCAGCCGGGCGGAGACCAGTTGCGCGAAGGTGGTCTCATGGCCCTGGCCGTGGCTGTGGGAGCCGGTGAGCACCTCCACGTTGCCCGTGGGGTTCACCCGCACCTCGGCGCTTTCCCAGAGACCCACGCCCGCGCCCAGCGAGCCCACGGCGGCCGAGGGGGCGATGCCGCAGGCCTCGATGTAATTGGACAGGCCAATGCCCCTGAGCTTGCCGCGCCGCTCGGCCTCGGCCTTGCGGGCGGGGAAGCCCCGGTAGTCCGCCAGCTCCAGCGCCTTGTCCAGCGAGGCGCCGTAATCGCCCGCGTCGTAGCACATGATGACCGGCGTCTGGTGGGGGAAGGCGGTGACGAAATTGCGCCGCCGCATATCGGCGGGGTCGATGTTCATCTCCCGCGCGGCCTTGTCCACGATGCGCTCCACCAGGAACGTCGCCTCCGGCCGCCCGGCGCCGCGATAGGCATCCACCGGGGCGGTGTTGGTATAGACCGCATCCACCTCGCAATAGATGGCGGGAATGCCGTACTGGCCGGACAGCAGCGTCGCGTAGAGATAGGTGGGCACGCAGGACGAGAAGGTGGAGAGATAGGCGCCCATATTGGCGATGGTCTTCACCCGGAAGCCCAGGATCCGCCCCTCCCCGTCCAGAGCCAGTTCCCCGCGCGTGACGTGGTCGCGCCCATGGGCATCGCACAGGAACGCCTCGCCCCGCTCGCAGGTCCATTTCACCGGCCGCCCGACCCGCTTGGACGCCCAGGTGCAGACCGTCTCCTCCGCATAGATGAAGATCTTCGAGCCGAAGCCCCCGCCCACGTCCGGCGCGATCACCCGCAGCTTGTTCTCCGGCGCGAGACCGACGAAGGCGGACAGGACGAGGCGCGCCACATGGGGGTTCTGGCTCGTGGTCCAGAGGGTGAAGGCATCGTCGCCCGTATCGTATTCGCCGATGGCGGCGCGCGGCTCCATGGGGTTGGGCGCGAGGCGGTTGTTGACGATGTCGATGGTGGTCACATGGGCGGCGCGGGCGAAGGCGGCCTGCGTGCCCGCCTTATCGCCCAGCTCCCACTCGAACACCGTGTTGCGCGGGGCGACGTCATGGATGGCGGGCACGCCCTCCGCCTGCGCGTGGGCGAGGTCCGCGACGGCAGGCAGAAGCTCGTAATCCACCTCGATGGCCGCCGCCGCGTCTTTGGCGGCATTGAGGGTCTCGGCGATCACCACCGCCACATGGTCCCCCACATAGCGCACCGTATCGAGCGCGAGGGCGGGATGGGCGCCCGCCTTCATGGGCGAGCCGTCCTTGGAATGGATCATCCAGCCGCAGATGAGGCCACCGAGGCCGTCCTCCACGAGATCCTTGCCGGTGAGGATGGCGACGACGCCGGGCATGTCCGCGGCCGCCGCGAGGTCGATGTTCCGGATGCGGGCGTGGGCATGGGGGGAGCGCAGGAAATAGGCGTGCGCCTGGCCGGGGCGCGAGAGGTCGTCCGTATAGCGGCCCTTGCCGGTGATGAAGCGGTGGTCTTCCTTGCGCCGGACCGGGGCGCCGATGGGGGTTACAGCGCTGGCGTTCATGGTGTCCTCCCTCAAGGACGTGTCTTTTCGAGGCTGCGTGTTCCGCTGCCGCTTATTCCGCTGCCGCCTGTGTGGGGCTCACGCCCATGGCCGCCGCGCCCGCGGCGATCGCCTTCACGATGTTGTGGTAGCCCGTGCACCGGCAGAGATTGCCTTCGAGGTTCTCGCGGATGGCGGTCTCGTCCAGCGACGGCCCGAGCCGGTTCACCATGTCCAGGGCGGACATGATCATGCCCGGCGTGCAGAAGCCGCATTGCAGCCCGTGATGCTCGCGGAACGCCTCCTGCATGGGATGCAGCGCGCCGCCGAACGCGATGCCCTCGATGGTGGTGACGCCCATGCCGTCCGCCTGCACCGCGAGCATGGTGCAGGACTTCACCGCGATCCCGTCCACATGCACCACGCAGGCGCCGCACTGGCTGGTGTCGCAGCCCACATGGGTTCCGGTGAGCAGGAGTTTCTCGCGCAGGAACTGAACCAGAAGCGTGCGCGGCTCGACTTCGGCGGAGACGGCCTTGCCGTTCACGGTCAGCGAAATCTTGGTCATAAGCGGCCTCCCTGGGGCGCCTGGAGCCGGTGGGAACCTCCCCCGGTTTTTCATTTTATTGGTTCCAGTGTGGCGCTGCCGAGAACGGCCGGTCAAGATGCGAAACGGGCCGTGGCCCGTGTCCCTATTCGGCCGCTTCCTTCCGCTCCGGCACCTGCTCCGGCGCGGCGGCGGGCGCGTCCTCCGGCCTGCGGGCATAGGAGGCCGCGATGAAGCTCACGATCAGAAGCTGGAAGAAGTGGAACATCATCAGCGGCGCGATGATGAGCGCGGTCGCCGGCCCCGTGCCGAAGATGATGCCGCCCATGGGCAGGCCGGTGGCGAGCGATTTCTTCGAGCCGCAGAACAGCACCGCGATGCGGTCCTCCACCTTCAGGCCCAGCAGGCGGCAGATGACGTCGAGCACGCCGTAGACGCCGAGGAACAGCGCGATGACCGTCGCCGCAAGGACCGGCAGGGTCCAGACATCCTGCGAACTCCAGATGCCGTCGGCCACGGAATCGCAGAAGGAATTGTAGACGATGGCCAGGATCACGGCCCGGTCCGCCACCCGCACCACCACCTTGTGGCGTGACACCCACGGACCTGCCAGCGGCCGCAGGAACTGGCCGATGGCGATGGGCAGCAGCACCAGCAGCACCAGCTTCAGGATGACCGTGTGCAGCGGCAGGCTGGCGCCCGTCGTGTGCAGGTACCACGCCAGGAGGATCGGGGTGACGAACACGCCGATGAAGCTGGAGATGCTGGCATTGAAGATGGCAAGCGGAACGTTTCCCCGCGCCAGCGAGGTCATGGCCACCGAGGACGAGACGGTGGAAGGCAAGGCCGCCAGGAAGAACAGGCCGGTCAGGATGTCCTGCGGGAAGACATGGCCGGTCAGGGGCTGCACGGCGAAGACGATGATCGGGAACAGCAGGAAGGTGGCCGCCTGCACCAGCAGGTGCTCGCGCCATTTTCCCATGCTGCGCCACATCTGCTCCGGCGAGAGGGAGACGCCGTAGAGCAGGAAGATGAGGCCGATGCCGTAGCTCGCCACCTTGTCGGCATGGAGCGGCCCGCCGGTCTCCCCGGGCTCGGGCCACGCAATCGCCGCCGACACAACGATCAAAAGTGCAATAACGAACGGATCAACCTTAAGTCGAGCCAACATCGCAATACTGGGGTCTTAGGAACTATGCCCCTTCGGTCGTTTCCCCGGACACCGCCGCGGCGAAGTTCTTGAAGAACTCGTCCGCAGTCTTCTTGGCCGTACCGGCGACGAGCCGCTGCCCGAGCTGGGCGAGCTTGCCACCGATCTGCGCTTCAGCGGTGTATACCAGAGTTGTTCCGGCTTGTGTCTCGCTCAGTTCCACCTTTGCACCGCCTTTGGCGAAGCCGGCGATGCCCCCGTCGCCCTCCCCCGTGATCCGGTAGCCGGACGGAGGGTCCAGCTCCGAGAGGAAGACCTTCCCCCGGAACTTCGCCTTCACGGGGCCGACCTTCGCCACCACCAGCGCCTTCAGCTCGTTCTCGCCCACCCGCTCCAGTTCCTCGCAGCCGGGGATGCAGCGCTTGAGAATCTCCGGATCGTTCAGCGCCGCCCACACCGTCTCGCGCGGGACCGGGATGTCGTAGGAGCCGGTCATTTCCAGGGCCATGGCGTCCTCCTCCCTCGGGAGCCGACATGCTGGCGCAGGCGCGGACGGCGCGAAAGGGGTGATCCGGAATTCCCCCGCAGCCAAGCTCGCGTTCTTCGCCCAATTTCCCATCCGACAGGCATTTGTCACCTGCAACCACCCGCGCTATGACTTGATATGAGGCGCCGCCCAATCATGAGGCACGATCAAGCAATCAGCGCCCGCCAGACAGAGGGGTTTCAGGCGGCATGGATATATTCCTGCAGCAGCTCATCAATGGTTTGACCCTCGGCTCCATCTACGGCCTCATCGCCATCGGCTACACGATGGTCTTCGGCATCATCGGCATGGTGAACTTCGCCCATGGCGACGTGTTCATGGTGGGCACCTTCACGGCGCTCATCGCCTTCCTGCTGCTGACGACGGTGCTGGGCATCACCTCCATCTTCCTGGTGCTGGCGATCGTCCTCGTGGTGGCCATGGCCTTCACCGGCCTCGTGAACTGGACCATCGAGCGCGTCGCCTACCGGCCCCTGCGCGGGTCGTTCCGCCTGGCGCCCATGATCTCCGCCATCGGCATGTCCATCCTGCTCTCGAACTTCGTGCAGGTGGCCCAGGGCCCGCGCAACAAGGCGCTGCCGCCCATCCTGCCGGACGTGATCGTGGTGTGGGACAGCGGCTCCTACCAAGTGACGCTGGCCTACAAGCAGATCCTCATCATGGTGGTGACGGCGGTGCTGCTGTTCGCCTTCTGGTGGCTGGTGCAGAAGACCCCGCTCGGCCGGGCGCAGCGCGCCTGCGAGCAGGACCGCAAGATGGCGGCGCTGCTGGGCGTGGACGTGGACCGCACCATCTCGCTCACCTTCGTCATCGGCGCGGCGCTGGCCGCCGTGGCGGGGGTCCTGTACCTCACCTATTACGGCGTGGTGAATTTCGCGGACGGCTTCGTGCCGGGCGTGAAGGCGTTCACGGCGGCGGTGCTCGGCGGCATCGGCTCCCTGCCCGGCGCGGTCATCGGGGGGCTGCTCATCGGCCTCATCGAGACCTTCTGGTCCGCCTATTTCTCCATCGAATACAAGGACGTGGCGGCGTTCTCCATCCTCGCCATCACGCTCGTCTTCATGCCCCAGGGCCTGCTCGGCCGGCCGGAAGTGGAGAAGGTGTGATGGCGGCCGGCCCCGCGTCGGCCTCCGCGCCGGGCGCCGTCGGCGCCGCCCTGAAGGACGCGGCCATCAGCGCCGCGCTCACCGCGCTGCTCCTGACGCCGCTGGTGGGGCTGCGCGCCACCGAACAGGGCGGCGGCCCGCTGATCCTCACCACCCGGTTCGGGCTCGTGGCGATCTTCGCGCTCATCGTCGGCGTGCTGCGCCTCGTGCTGCTGCTCACCATCTGGCATCCGGCGCGCGGGAAGGTCCACAAGAGCGGCCCGAGCGCGTTCGAGGGCCTCGGCGACCGCGTGGCGCCGGTCCTGAAGCCCGTCTTCTTCCTGATCCTGCTCACCTATCCGCTCCTGGCGGTGACGGGCTCTGGCGGGCTCGGCCCGAGCCGCTACTGGATCGACCTCGGCATCTACATCCTCACCTATGTGATGCTGGGCTGGGGCCTCAACATCGTGGTGGGCCTCGCCGGCCTGCTGGATCTCGGCTACGTGGCCTTCTACGCGGTGGGCGCCTACACGTTCGCCCTCCTCTCCACCTCCATCCCGGTGTCCGACTTCTTCGCCGGCGCGCTCGGCGCGGATTTCTGGAAGGCTTGGAGCTTCTGGGTGTGCCTGCCCATCTCCGGGCTTCTGGCCGCGCTCTGGGGCGTGATCCTCGGCTTCCCCGTGCTGCGGCTGCGGGGCGATTATCTCGCGATCGTCACGCTGGCCTTCGGCGAGATCATCCGCCTCGTCCTCATCAACTGGGTGGACCTCACAAATGGCGGCGCGGGCATTTCCTCGGTGCCGCCCATCACCTTCTTCGGCATTCCCTTCACCAGCGGCGACAATGGCTTCGCCAGCGTGTTCGGGCTCACCTTCGACCCGATGCACCGGAACATCTTCCTCTATTTCGTGATTCTCGCCCTCGCCGCCCTCACCGCGCTCGCCACCGTGCGGCTGCGGCGCATGCCCGTGGGCCGGGCCTGGGAAGCGCTGCGCGAGGACGAGATCGCGTGCCGCTCGCTCGGCATCAACACGACGCTGACCAAGCTCACCGCCTTCTCCATCGGCGCCATGTTCGGCGGGTTCGCGGGCGCCTTCTTCGCGGTGCGCATCCGCTTCGTCTCGCCCGAATCCTTCACCTTCATGGAATCGGCGGTCATCCTGGCCATCGTGGTTCTGGGCGGCATGGGCTCGCAGATGGGCGTCGCCATGTCCGCCATCCTGCTCATCGGCGGCATGGAGATGCTGCGCAACCTCACCTTCCTGAAATCGCCCTGGCTGCTGGGGCCGGATTTCGACCCGAGCCTCTACCGCATGCTCATCTTCGGCTTCGCCATGGTGGCGGTGATGGCGTGGCGCCCGCGCGGCCTCGTGTCGAGCCGCCTTGCCACCATCTTCCTGAAGGAGCGCAAGAAGGTGTCCGGCGACCTGGTGGCGGAGGGCCACGGATGAGGTCCTGGGAACTGGATCCGATCCTCGCCATCGACCATCTGAGCATGCGCTTCGGCGGCCTTCTGGCCGTGGGCGACGTGTCCTTCAAGGTGGGGCGCGGCGAGGTCACGGCCGTCATCGGCCCGAACGGCGCGGGCAAGACCACGGTCTTCAACTGCATCACGGGCTTCTACAAGCCCAGTTCCGGGCGCCTCGCCCTGGCGCAGGGCGGCCCGCCGCTGCCGAAGGAACTCCACGACCTCACCCGCCTGGGGCAGGCTTCCATGCGCACCGCCACGGGCAGCCTGCACCTTTTGGAGCGCCTGCCGGACCACAAGGTGGCGTCCCGCGCCAAGGTGGCGCGTACCTTCCAGAACATCCGCCTGTTCTCCGGCATGACCGTGCTGGAGAATCTCCTGGTGGCCCAGCATATGGGCCTGACGGAGACCGGCCTTCTCTCCCCCGCCGCTCTCCTGAATCTGCCGAGCTGGCGGCGCCGCGAGAAGGCGGCCGTGGCCCGCGCGGTGGAGTGGCTGGAGCGCATCCATCTTCTGGACCGCGCCGACGACCCGGCGGGCGACCTGCCCTATGGCGACCAGCGCCGGCTGGAGATCGCCCGCGCCATGTGCTCGCAGCCGGTCCTCCTGTGCCTGGACGAACCGGCCGCCGGCCTCAACCCGCGCGAATCCTTGGCCCTCAACGACCTGCTTCTCGCCATCCGGCGCGATTTCGCCACCTCCGTCCTTCTCATCGAGCATGACATGTCGGTGGTCATGGGCATCTCGGACCATGTGGTCGTGCTGGAATATGGCCGGAAGATCGCCGACGGCACGCCCGAGGAGGTGCGCACCGACCCGCGCGTCATCGCCGCCTATCTGGGCGTGGACGAGGAGGCGGTGGAGGCCGTCGAGGCGGAGGTGGGCGTATGAGCGCACCCATGCTGCGGGCCGAGGGCGTGAAGACCCATTACGGCAAGATCATCGCGCTCAAGGGCGTGGACCTCGACGTGAACGAAGGGGAGATCGTCACCATCATCGGCGCCAACGGCGCCGGCAAGTCCACCCTCATGATGACCATCTGCGGCGCCCCGCGCGCCAGCGAGGGACGGATCCTGTTCGAGGGGCGCGATATCACGCGCATGCCGACCCACGAGATCATGCGCATGAAGATCGCCCAGTCCCCCGAGGGGCGCCGCATCTTCCCGCGCATGAGCGTATACGAGAACCTCCAGATGGGGGCGGCGCTCGACAATTACGCCCACTTCGCCGACGACCTCGAACGCATGTTCGACCTGTTCCCGCGCCTGAAGGAACGCCTCCACCAGCGCGGCGGCACGCTTTCGGGCGGCGAGCAGCAGATGCTGGCCATCGCCCGCGCGCTCATGAGCCGGCCGCGCCTGCTGCTACTGGACGAACCGTCCCTCGGCCTCGCCCCGCTGGTGGTGCGCCAGATCTTCGACGTGATCCGCGACCTCAACGCCACCGAGGGGCTCACCGTGTGCCTGGTGGAGCAGAACGCCTACCATGCCCTGAAGCTGGCCCATCGCGGCTATGTGCTGGTGAACGGCGCCATCACCCTGTCGGGCACCGGCCGCGCCCTGCTGGAGAATCCCGACGTGAAGGCCGCCTATCTCGAAGGAGGCGCGTGACCATGGCCGCTTCCGATCCCGGCCGCGCCACATCGCCCATGGTGGTGCTGCCCGCCCTGGCTCTGGTGGCGATCTTCGTCACCTTCATCGTCCATCCCAAGAGCGTGGTGGAGGTGTCCACCGGCGACTTCATGCTGGTGACGCTGTTCCTGGGCGGCGGAGCCGCCTGGCTCACCGGGCGGGCGGTGGCGAAGGGGTGGAATCCCTATTGGCAGGTGGTGGTCTATTCCGCGCTTCTCACCGCCGCCGTGCGCTTCTGCCACTTCGCCCTCTTCAACGGCACGCTGCGTGCCTACGACTATTACCTGCTGGAACTGGTGCTGCTCACATCGATCGCCACGCTCGGCTTCCGCGCCGTGCGCAAGGGACAGATGATCCGGCGCTATGACTGGCTTTTCGCCCCGGCCGGCCCGTTGGCCTGGGGGCCTCGGCCGCCGGCTGGGGATGATGCGCTCAGGTGAGCGCAGGGGCATCGACAGCACCCGGAAAACGGGCAGAATGCCCGTGGGACAGCCAATACCGCGGTCGAGACCGGCAGGAACCGGCAGCCGCGGCGGACAGAGGAGAACCTGATGAAGAAGCTCTTACTGGCAGGTCTCGCGCTCGGCGCCGGCCTTGCCCTGGCGGGCGGCGCCTATGCCCAGGCGCCCCTGAAGATGGGCGTGGGCGGCCCCATGACCGGCGCCAACGCGGCATTCGGCGCGCAGCTCAAGACCGGCACCGAGCAGGCCGTGGCGGACATCAACGCCGCCGGCGGCATCAACGGCCAGAAGATCGAGCTGTTCGTGGGCGACGACGCCTCCAAGCCCGAGCAGGGCAAGGCCGCGGCGAACAAGTTCATCTCCGACGGCGTGAAATACGTGGTCGGCCACTTCAATTCGGGCGTCTCCATCCCGACCTCCACCGACTATGAAGAGGCGGGCGTCCTCCAGATCAGCCCGGCCTCCACCAACCCGACCTTCACCGAGCGCAAGCTGTGGAACACGTTCCGCACCTGCGGGCGCGACGACCAGCAGGGCGCGGTGGCGGGCGACTACATCGCCAAGAACTTCAAGGGCAAGAAGGTCGCCATCGTCCATGACAAGACCCCCTACGGGAAGGGCCTTGCGGACGAGACCCAGAAGGCCATGAACCAGGGCGGCGTGAAGGAAGTCATCTACGAGGGCATCAATCCCGGCGAGAAGGACTATTCCGCCCTCGTCTCCAAGCTGAAGGCCGCGGGCGTGGATCTCGTCTATTATGGCGGTCTGCATCCCGAAGCCGGCCTGCTGGTGCGCCAGATGCGCGACCAGGGCCTCAACACCGTCCTGTTCTCCGGCGACGGCATCACCGACAAGGAGTTCTGGACCATCGCTGGCCCCGGCGCCGCCGGCACCCTGATGACCTTCGGTCCCGACCCGCGCAAGAACCCCGCCGCGAAGGAAGTGGTGGAGAAGTTCAAGGCGAAGGGCATCGATCCGGAGGGCTACGTCCTCTACTCCTACGCCGCCGTGCAGATCATGAAGCAGGCCATGGAAGCCACCAAGTCCACCGACCCCAAGAAGCTGGCGGACTACATGCATTCCGGCGCCACCTTCCAGACGGTGCTCGGTCCGCTCGCCTTCGACAAGAAGGGCGACATCACCAAGAAGGACTATGTCGTCTATGTCTGGAAAGACGGCAGCTACAGCGAGATGTGAGTCGCCATAGACTCACGCTCAGGCCCGCGCTCCGGCGCGGGCCGTTTTGTTTGCGGACCAGTGCGGAGGAAACGCCATGATGAAGCTTTGGGGTCGGGCCAACTCGACCAATGTGAAGAAGGCGATGTGGGCCCTGGAGGAACTCGGCCTCCCCTATGAGCGCCTGGAGGCAGGCGGGGCGTTCGGCGTCGTCAACGAGGCCGCCTACCGGGCGAAGAATCCCAACGGCCTCGTGCCGCTTCTGGAGGACGGCGACCTCGTGCTCTGGGAGAGCAACGCCATCGTGCGCTATCTCGCCGCCCGCTACGGGTCCGGCAGCCTGTGGGCGGAAGATCCCGCGCTGCGCGCGGTCGGCGACAAGTGGATGGACTGGCCGACCGGCGTCCTCGCCTCCCCCTTCCGCGACCTGTTCTGGAACCAGGTGCGCATGACGCCCGAGACCCGCGACGGCGAGGCCATGGAACGCGGGCGCGGCATCTGCTCGGGCCTGTTCGCGCGGGTGGACGGGGCGCTGGCGCAGACGCCCTATTTGTCCGGCGACACGTTCCGCATGGGCGACATTCCCTTGGGCTGCTTCGCCTATGCCTGGTTCGAAATGTCCATCGAGCGGCCGAACCTGCCCCATCTCGCCGCCTGGTACGAGCGCATCCGCGCGCGGCCGGCCTTCCAGAAGACGGTGGCGACGCCCCTCACCTGAGGCGCCTCAGCCGATGGTAGACAAGGCGGGGAACGTCTCCAGCAGCCAATAGGCGGCGTGGGCGAACCAGCCGGACATGAAGGCGATGCCGGTGAGCACGAGAAGCACGCCCATCGCCTTCTCCATCAGCGGCAGGAAGCGGCGGGCGTGGCGCAGCCCGTTGAGGAAGGGCCGCACCGCCAGGGCCGCCAGCAGGAACGGCACGCCGAGACCGGCGGAATAGACCGCCAGCAGCAAAGCGCCCTTCTCCACCGTGGCGGAGGTGCCCGCGACCGCCAGGATGGCGCCCAGCACGGGCCCGAGGCACGGCGTCCAGCCGAAGGCGAAGGCGAGGCCCATGACGAAGGCCCCCCAGATGCCCGTGGGCGGCGCCACTTCCTTGCGCGCGGTGCGCGAGAGGAGGTGGATGCGGAACACGCCCAGGAAATTGAGGCCCATCACCACGATGGCGAGGCCCGCCACCATGGACAGGATGTCGAGATGTGACCGCAGCACCTCGCCGATGGCGGACGCACCCGCGCCCAGCGCCACGAACACCACGCTGAACCCGGCCACGAACAGCAGCGCGCCCGCGAAGGTGCGCGCCGCCACCCGCTCGAGCGGGCGGGCGTTGGAGAGATCCTCCAGCGTGGTGCCGCCGATGAAGCACAGATAGGGCGGCACCAGCGGCAGCACGCAGGGCGACAGGAAGCTCGCGAGGCCCGCGAGGAAGGCGGCGGGAAGGGTGACATCGGCCATGACCGGGCTATGGCCCGCCGGGCGCGCGCGGGCAAGCCCGGCGCACCCCTGATCGCCCCGATGTGATGGGCGCGCGGGCAAGGCCATTGCGGTCCGGCCCCGCTTTCGGCATGCAGGACGGGACCGGAGCGCCCCATGCCGCCTCTCAACCTCATCACCGACGTTCCCGGCCTCGCCGTGGGCCATGCGGGGGATCTCGCCCTCGGCTCCGGCACGACGGTCCTGCTGTGCGAGACGCCCGCCATCGCCGGCGTGGACGTGCGCGGCGGCAGCCCCGGCACGCGCGAGACCGACCTCCTCTCCCCCGGCGCCTCGGTGGACCGGGTGGACGCCATCGTCCTGTCCGGCGGCTCGGCCTTCGGCCTCGACGCGGCGTCCGGCGCCATGGACTGGCTCGCCGCCCGGGGACGGGGTTTCGCGGTCGGCCCCGCGCGCGTGCCCATCGTGCCCGCCGCCATCCTGTTCGACCTGCTGAACGGGGGCGACAAGGCCTGGGGCGCGGAGCCGCCCTACCGCGCCTTCGCGCGCGCCGCTTTGGACGCGGCCACGAGCGGCGCCTTTCCCCTGGGCACCGTGGGCGCGGGCATCGGCGCCTGCTGCGCCGGGGTGAAGGGCGGGCTCGGCTCCGCCTCCGCCGTGACGGCGAGCGGCCATGTGGTGGGCGCCCTGGTGGCGGTGAACGCGGTGGGCTCCCCGCTCATCGGCGGCGGCCCCCATCTTCGGGCCGCGCCCTATGAGCGGGACGGCGAGTTCGGCGGGCGCGGCCTGCCCGCCGTCTGGCCCGACGAGAGCCGCGACCCGCCTTTGAAGACCGGCTCCACCCGTGCTGCCACCACCATCGGCATCGTCGCCACCGACGCGACGCTGACCCCGGGCCAGGCCCGGCGCTTCGCGGTGATGGGCCAGGACGGGCTGGCCCTCTCCCTGTTCCCGATCCACACGCCGCTGGACGGCGACTGCGTGTTCTCGGTGGCCACGGGCCGCAACCCGGACCCGGTGGACCTGAGCCTGGAGGCATCGCTCGGCGCGGCGGCGGCATTGGCGATGGCCCGTGCCGTGGCCCGCGCCATATACGAGGCGCGCGCTTTGCCCTATGCCAACGCCTTGCCCGCCTGGCGCGACCTGTTCGGGGACGCGCCCTGAGGCGGCACGATTTCCCTTGATGCCGGCGGCCCGTGCCGCCAGCCTCACCCCATTCCAACCGAGGTCATGCGAAGCCGATCATGAGCGCCGTTCCCCCCGTCATCCCCGCGCGACGACGCCGCGATCCCGCCGAGCCCGGCCTCAAGGGCCTGCTGGCCGTCATCTTCTGGTGCGCCTGCGGCATCACCGCGTCCCAGATCGCCATGCCCTTCACCCTCATCGCCACCATCGGCCCGCAGGCGGCGGGCTCGGCGGTGGTGGATGCGCTCTCCGGCCCGAGCCTCCAGAGCCAGATCCTGCGCTTCGGCGTCATCCCGCAGGTGGCGCTGTTCGCGTGGTCGGCCGCCTTCGTCGCCTTCACGGTGATGCGGCTGCGCGTCGCCCTCACGGCGGCGCCGGTGCTGCTGGGCGTGTGGGTGGCGATTTCCGCCGTGTGCCAGTTCGGCATCCGGGGCGCCATCTCGCCGGACGGCCTCACGGTGGAGGCCCTGGCGGGCCTGTTCCCCGCCATCCTCTCGCAGATCATCGGCGCGGTGGCCTTCTGGGCCTATATGCGCGAGGGGCAGACCCCGCGCGCCTTCTTCACCCGCTGAACCGGGTCGCGGCGAACGGCGCCGGGTCCGTATAGGGCACGGCGCCGGTCATCATCTGCGCCAGCAGGCGGCCGGTGCCGGGTCCGAGCGTCAGGCCCCAATGGCTGTGGCCGAAATTGAGGAACAGGCCCGGCTGGCCGGGCGCCGGGCCCACCACCGGCTTCGAATCGGGAAAGGCCGGCCTGCGGCCGAGCCAGGGCTCCGCTTCCTTCGCGGGGCCCAGCGGAAACAACCGCCGCGCCAGGGGCGCCACGAGGTCCGCCTGCCGCCGGTCCGGCGGATCGTCCCGCAGCGCGAACTCGATGCCCGTGGTGGCCCGCACCCCCATGCGCGTCCATTGCAGGCAGAAGCCCCCCGCCCGGTCCACCACAGCCCGCGAAAGAGTGGCGCCGCCCTCAGGTGGGAAATGCAGGTGGTAGCCGCGCTTCACCGCGAACGGCAGGCGCAGGCCGAGGCTCGCGAACAGGTCCATGCTCCAGGGGCCGAGGCACAGGACCGCCATGTCCGCGTCCACCGGCCCGGCCGCGCAGGCCACGCGCCAGCGTCCCCCTTGCCGGGAGAGCGTGCGGGCATCGCCCTTCAGCGCCATGCCGCCCTCGGCCTCGAACAGCGCCGCATAAGCCTTCACGAGCCCGCCCGGATCGCTGCAATTGTCGGAATCGGGCCAGAAGGTGCCGCGCAGGAAATCCGGCCGCAGGTAGGGTTCCAGGCGCAGCACGCCGGGGGCGTCCAGTTCCTCGAACGACACCCCCAATTCCCGCGCCAGCTCGCGCTCCGGCTCCGCCGAGGCGTAATCCGCCTCGGAGCGATAGATCTTCACCCAGCCCGTGGGCTTCAGCAGGTCGGTCGCGCCCGCCTCTGCCGCCAAAGCGCGATGCTCGTCGCGCGCCAGGGCCATGAGCGGCCGCAGCTCGCGGGCGCTCTGCGCCAGCCGGGCGGGCGCCGACGCCTGGAAATAGGCATGGATCCACGGCATCAGCCCCGGCAGGGCGCCGAGGCGGTAATTGCTCTGCGGCGCGAGCTTCAGCGCATGGCGGACGACGATGCGCAAATCCCGGGGAAACGACACCGGGAACAGCGCGCTGCCCTCGATGACGCCGGCATTGCCGAACGAGGTCTCCTCGCCGGGTGCCAGCCGGTCCACCAGAACCACGGAGAGCCCCAGGTGGCGCAGGTGGAGCGCCGTGGACACGCCCACCATTCCGGCGCCCAGCACCAGGACGTTCACACTCTGCGCCATCGTCCCTCCGGATTCGCGGCCCGCGCGACAATCCTATGACGCACTGCGGCGGGACGGGAAGCCTCGTACGCGCGGCGGAGGCCGGGACGCGCTCAGGCCGCCTCGTCCCCGCCGCCCCCGCGCCGGGCCCTCAGGCGGGTGATGACGAAGGCCACATAGACGCCCACCAGCGTCACCGCGAGCCCATACCAGGTGAGCGCATATTCCAGATGCTTGTTGGGGAAGCTCAGCCGGGTCTCCCCGCCCTGCGGCAGGCCACCGGGATTGGGCGCGGCGTCCGCATCGATGGTGAAGGGCGCCACCTGGGCGAGGCCACGGGCGCGGCCGATCTCCTCGGGAACGCGGCGGAACCAGGCATTGCGCTCCGGGGCGTTGGCCGGGACGAACCAATTGGCCTCCTCCGGCAGGCGCAGCAGGCCCGTCACCGTCACCGGGCCCTCCACCTGCCCGGCCGCGCGGGTGGCGGGATTGCGCCGGTCCTCCGGCACAAAGCCGCGATTGACCAGGATCGCCGAGCCATCCGCCTGGATGAGGGGGGTCACGACGAGGAAGCCCGGCCCCTTGAACGGGCCCTTGGCATCCGACAGCACGGTGTAGATCAGGGTCTCGCGGGCATGGTCGAACCGGCCGGACGCGGTGACGGGCAGGTATTCGTCATGCTCGCGGTCGATGGCCGGCCAATCGCGCACCGGGGGCACGGGCACCGGACGCTGGGTCGTGCGCTCCTGAACCTGGGCCAGAAGCCCGTTCTTCCAGGCGAGCCGCTCCATCTGCCAGGTGCCAAGGCCGAGGAGAACCGCGAGCACGACACCCGCGGCAAGGGTCGGGAGAAGAAGCCCGCGCGCGCTCATTCCCCGGAGCGCTGCTCCAGCCGGCCCTCGGCGGCCTTGTTGCGGTACTGGAAGGCGATCAGCGTGGCCTTGAGGGGCCGCAGCAGGCCCAACGTGGCGACCAGGATGGCCGGCACCCAGAGCAGGGCATGGACCCAGAGCGGCGGCTGCCACGTCGCTTCCACCCAGAAGGCGAGCGCCACCACCACGAAGCCGGCGATGAGGATGACGAACACCGCCGGGCCGTCCCCGGCATCGATGAAGCCGTAATCCAGCCCGCAGGCGTCGCAGGACGGGGCCGTGTCGAGGAATCCCTTGAACAGCCGCCCCTTTCCGCAGCGCGGGCAGCGGCACGACAGGCCCGCCGCGACGGGGGAAACGGGCGTGAAATAGGGACTCATGGACATGGGGGCCTCGCACCGTGGCGCCGTGGACCGTGACGCCGTGGACCGTGGCGCCTTGGACGGGCGGGCCCCGAACAGGCGGGGCCTCGAACGGGAACGGGGCGGCACACGCCGCCCCGCACCTTGCATTCACGCGTCGGCGATCAGCCGTGCCCGGCGCTGCCGCCCACCGCCCAGACATAGACGAAGGCGAACAGGAACAGCCAGACCACGTCCACGAAGTGCCAGTACCAGGCGGCGGCCTCGAAGCCGAAGTGCCGCTCCGGGGTGAACTGGCCCGCCAGGGCGCGACCCAGGCACACCGCCAGGAAGATGGTGCCCACGATCACATGGAAGCCGTGGAAGCCGGTCGCCATGAAGAAGGTCGCGCCGTAGATGTTGCCCGAGAAGCCGAAATGAACGTGCGAATATTCATAGGCCTGGCAGGTGCTGAACAGCAGGCCCAGCAGCACGGTGCAGACGAGGCCCCACTTCAGGCCCTCGCGGTCGCCTTCCAGCAGCGCATGGTGCGCCCAGGTGACCGTGGTGCCCGAGGTGAGCAGGATCAGGGTGTTCAGCAGCGGCAGGTGCCAGGGGTCCAGCGCCTCGATGCCGTGGGGCGGCCACACGCCGCCGGTGAATTCCACGCGGGCATAGTTGATGCCCTCGTTCACGAACAGGGCGGCATCGAAGAAGGCCCAGAACCACGCCACGAAGAACATCACCTCGGAGGCGATGAACAGGATCATGCCGTAGCGGAAGCCGATGGCGACCACCGGCGTATGGAAGCCCTTCGCGCCTTCGCGGATCAGGTCGCGCCACCAGCCGAACATGGTGTAGAGCACGCCCACGAACCCGACGATCATGGGGATGGTGGTGCCGCCGTGCATCCAGACCACCGCCCCCACGGTGAGGATGAACGCCGCCACCGCTCCGACGATGGGCCACGGGCTCGGCTCCACCAGATGGTAGTCGTGCTGCTTGACGTGTGCCTCGGCCATTCCGGCGGCCTCCCCTTCCAGCTATCCCAATTCGTACCGGGCCGACGGCCCTGCTGCAATTATGTCCTTGTCGCCGCGCCGTGCGGGCGGACGTTCCTCACCCGCCCTTCCCCGGCCCCTGCCCCGCGGACGCGGCCTTGGGGGCCGGCACTTTGGCGGGGAAGAAGGTGTAGGAAAGGGTCACCGTCTTGAGCGAGGACATTTCCTCGTCCTGCTCGACGGCGGGATCGATGTAGAACACCACCGGCATGTCCAGCGTCTCGCCGGGCTTCAGCGCCTGCTCGGTGAAGCAGAAGCACTGCATCTTCACGAAGTAGAAGCCGCTGTTGCCGGGGGTCACGTTGTAGGTGGCCTGCCCGGTGGTGGTGGTGTTGAAGGTGTTCTCGGCTCGGAAATAGACCAGCTTGGTCTCGCCCACCTTGATCGTGACGGAGGGCTGCTCCGGCTTGAAGACCCAGGGCAGGCCCGGGGCCACGTTGGCGTCGAAGCGCACGGTGATGGTGCGCTCCGAGCGGCCTTCCGGCTGGGCCGTGCTCACGCGCGGCGCGCCGCCGAAGCCGGTGAGGCTGCAGAACATGGCGTAGAGCGGCACGGCGGCATAGGCGACGCCGATCATCATGGCGACGAACAGCGCGCACGCGGCGGCGACGAGCTTGTGCGGCGGCGCCTTGCGCGCCACCGGCCCCGTCCCACCCTTCGTGTTGGTGTCCTCGTCCACTATCCTGCGTCCCTATCAGAGCGGCCGGTTGAGAACGTTCGGCCCGAGCTTCACGATCGTCACCACGTAGAAAAGCACCACCAGGAAGCCGAGCACTGCGGCGATCGCGATGGACCGCGCGCGGCGACGGCGCCTCTGTTCCGGCGTCAGCACCACCCCGCCCTCAGTGCCGGGCTCGGGCGGAATCTTGTCCTGCGCCATGCCTCAGATCCCCGGAATGACCGCTTCCACCAGCAAGGTGGCGAACAGCAGGAAGAGATAGAGGATGGAGAAACCGAACAGCCGCCGCGCCGCCTTCACCGCCGCCTCGCCGGTGCGGGTGCGGTAGACGGACAGCGCCAGCCAGAGCATGCCCAGGCCGGTCACGGCCGAGACGATGCCGTAGGCGATGCCGGCATAGCCCAGCACCACCGGCGAGATGGCCAGCGGCACCAGGAACAGGGTGTAGAGCAGGATCTGGCGGCGCGTCTCGTCGGCGCCCGCCGTCACCGGCAGCATGGGCACGCCGGCCCGCGCGTAATCCTCGGCGCGATAGAGCGCCAGCGCCCAGAAATGCGGGGGCGTCCAGAAGAAGATGATGGCCACCAGCAGCAGGCTTTCCAGGCTGATGCTGCCGGAGGCGGCGGCCCAGGCCACCATGGGCGGGAAGGCGCCCGCCGCGCCGCCGATGACGATGTTCTGCGGCGTCGAGCGCTTCAGCCACATGGTGTAGATCACCACGTAGAAGAAGATGGTGAAGGCCAGCAGCGCCGCCGACAGCACGTTCACCAGCAGGCCCAGCACGCCCACCGAGAAGCACGACAGGGTGAGGCCGAAGGCCAGCGCCTCGCGGGGCGTCACCTTGCCGGCGGGAATGGGGCGGCGGCGGGTGCGGAACATGACCGCGTCGATGTCCGCGTCCCACCACATGTTGAGCGCCCCGGCGGCGCCCGCGCCCACGGCGATGCACAGGATGGCCGTGAAGGCGATCACCGGATGCACGTGGTCCGGGGCACGCACGAGACCCACCAGGGCGGTGAACACGACCAGGGACATCACGCGCGGCTTCAGCAGCGCGATGAAATCCCCGGGCGATGCCATCCCGCCCGCCACGTCGGCGGCCGCGGTGCTGTCGTTCATGCTCACGCTGACGTCACTCATATCCACTCGTCCCGGGCGGGTCGGTGAAGACCGCGCCGTCCGAGCCCGTCCCGAAGTCCCGGCAGGGAGCTTCATCGAGGGCCCGATCGCGGGCCCCGGCGTCGGAGCCCATTTTAGTCCCCGCGCACCGCGCGGGATAGCCAATGCCCGGCAGGCGCCCCGCCTCCCGGCCGGCGGCCCTCAAGACGCAGAGGCCGCGCGGGTTTCGCACCGCGCGGCG
Source organism: Hyphomicrobiales bacterium (assembly GCA_013911975.1). Taxonomy (GTDB): domain Bacteria; phylum Pseudomonadota; class Alphaproteobacteria; order Rhizobiales; family Xanthobacteraceae; genus Aquabacter. Next base: position 129,368 of record JACESF010000002.1, read on the forward strand.
CCTACCCTGCCCCGGGCGCCGCCCGGCGGCCCGGCCGAGGCCGGAGCGCCGGGTCCGGCGATCCTCACTTCACGCGCGGCAGCACGTCGAAGTGATGGAAGGGCGGGGGCGAGCTGAGCGTCCATTCCAGGGTGGTCGCGCCCGGACCCCACGGATTGGGACCGGCCAGCTCCTTGCGGCGGAAGGCCACGAAGTTGCCGATGAGGAAGATGATCACGGCCACGCCCGAGATGTAGGAGCCGATGGACGAGATGTAGTTCCAGTGCGCGAACGCGTCCGGATAGTCCACATAGCGGCGGGGCATGCCGGCGAGGCCGAGGAAGTGCTGCGGGAAGAACACCATGTTCACGCCGATGAACGTGACCCAGAAGTGCAGCTTGCCCCAGAATTCCGGGATCATGTAGCCGCTCATCTTCGGGAACCAGTAGTACCAGCCCGCGAAGATGGCGAACACCGCGCCCAGCGACAGCACGTAGTGGAAGTGCGCCACCACGTAATAGGTGTCGTGCAGCGAGCGGTCGATGCCCGCGTTGGAGAGCACCACGCCCGTCACGCCGCCCACGGTGAACAGGAAGATGAAGCCGATGGCCCACAGCATGGGGGTGCGGAACTGCACCGAGCCGCCCCACATGGTGGCGATCCAGGAGAAGATCTTCACGCCCGTGGGCACCGCGATGATCATGGTGGCGGCGACGAAGTAGGACTGCGTCGCGGCGGAGAGGCCCACCGTGTACATGTGGTGCGCCCACACCACGAAGCCCACCACGCCGATGGCCACCATGGCATAGGCCATGCCCAGATAGCCGAACACGGGCTTGCGGGCGAAGGTGGAGACGATGTGGGAGACGAGGCCGAAGCCCGGCAGGATGAGGATGTAGACCTCGGGGTGGCCGAAGAACCAGAACAGGTGCTGGAACAGGATCGGATCACCGCCGCCGGCCGGATCGAAGAAGGTCGTGCCGAAATTGCGGTCCGTCAGCAGCATGGTGATGGCGCCCGCGAGCACCGGCAGCGACAGGAGCAGCAGGAAGGCGGTGATGAGCTGCGACCAGGCGAACAGCGGCATCTTGTGCAGGGTCATGCCCGGCGCGCGCATGTTCAGGATGGTGGTGATGAGGTTGATCGCCCCGAGGATCGACGACGCGCCCGCGATGTGCAGCGCGAAGATCAGGAAGTCCATGGCCGGGCCGGGATGGCCGAGCTTGCCGGACAGCGGGGGATAGATGGTCCAGCCGCCGCCGAAGCCGTCGGTGCCCGGCGCGCCCTCGACGAACAGCGAGATGATGGCGAGGCCGAAGGCCGGGGGCATCAGCCAGAAGGCGATGTTGTTGATGCGCGGGAAGGCCGTGTCGGGCGCGCCGATCATCAGGGGCACGAAATAGTTGCCGTAGCCGCCGATGAGCGCGGGCATCACCATGAAGAAGATCATGATGAGGCCGTGGCCCGTGGTGAACACGTTGAAGGTCTGGGGATTCTTGAAATATTGCAGCCCCGGCTCCATCAGCTCCATGCGGATGCCGATGGACAGGGCGCCGCCCACGATCCCCGCCACGATGGCGAAGATCAGGTACATGATCCCGATGTCCTTGTTGTTCGTGGAGAACACCCAACGCCGCCAGCCGGTGGGATCGCCGTGGTGCTCGGCGGTATGAGGTTCGTGGTGCGCCGCGTGCGCGTCGGTGGCCATGGGGTGCGTCCTTAGCTGTCGAGACGTTTCCGTCTTTCAGTCTTTATCGTCTGGCTTGCGTTGTCGTCGCGCGACCCGGGGGCTCCCGTCCCCCGGGGGTGAGGCCCGGCATGCCGGGCCTCGGATCACTGGGCGTCGGCGACCCGCATCAGGCCGTCGGCGGCAGGCGCGGCGGCGACCGAGGTCGGCGCCGGCGCGGCGGAGTATTTCTGCTTCGCCTGGGCGACCCAGGCGTTGAACTGGTCCTCGCTCACCACGCGGACCGCGATGGGCATGAAGGCGTGGTCGCGGCCGCACAGTTCGGAGCACTGGCCGTAATAGACGCCCTCGCGGGTCGCCTTGAACCAGCTCTCGTTGAGGCGGCCGGGCAGCGCGTCGATCTTAACTCCGAACGAGGGAACCGCGAAGGAGTGGATCACGTCGCCCGCGGTCACCTGGATGCGCACGGTCTTGTTGACCGGCACCACCACCTCGTTGTCCACCGCCAGCAGGCGCGGCTGGCCGGGCTTCAGGTCCTTCTCCGCCACCATGAGCGAATCGAAGCCGAAGCCGCCATTGTCCGGATATTCGTAGGACCAGTACCACTGGTGCCCGGTCACCTTCACCGTCATGTCCGGCTCGGGGATGTGCAGTTCCTGGTGCAGCAGGCGGAACGAGGGAATCGCGATGGCCACCAGGATCAGAACCGGCACCACCGTCCAGGCCACCTCGATGAGCGTGTTGTGCGAGGTCTTCGACGGCACCGGGTTGGCGCGCTCGTTGAAGCGCACCATCACGATGGCGAGCAGCACCATCACGAACAGCACGATGGCCGTGATGATCACCAGGAGGAAGATGTTGAAGGAGTGGATGTTCTCCATGACGGGCGTGGCCGCGCCCTGGAGATTGATCTGCCAGTCGGACGGCTGGCCCATCCCGGCCCACGCGGCTGCGCTCGCGACCATCGCGGCGGCACAGGTCGCCACGGCGAGAGCTGAGCTGCGAAAGAATGACCTCATGACGACTTTCTCTCCCTCAGCGGCGGCGGCGCACTGACCCCCCGGCTCCCGGACCCACGGCCGGGCAGGCTCGCGAGCCTTAACGGGAAGCGCCGAATTCACGCACGGAACGCCCTTCTTTGACTTACATCAAACACAATTCACCAGAGGCCGCAATTGCGGCCAGGGGGCGCATGTGGGTGGGCATGTCGCCGCGCTCGGGGGCATCCGAGCACCACGCCGCCACGCTTTGCGCGCAAAGGCCAAGCTCGGGCTGCGCGTCCCTCGATCCGCCACAAAATGCCGTTTTGTCGTCAAATCGGGACGCGTGTCCTTGACATGAGCGGTCAGGCTCTTAAGCCCAAGAGCGGGCCTGATCGTTCCGTCCCGCCCTTGTCGGAAGCGGCGTCGCCGCGTGTTTTTTGGAGCCGGAATCCATGGGATTCGAGTCGTCGGTCGCAACTGCCTCACGCAACGCAACTGCCCCACGCTTCGCGCCTGCCCTGCGCCACGCACTTGCCCCGCGCCACGCCTTTGCCCCGCGCCACGCCTTTTCCTCCGGCCTGCTCGCCGCCGCCGCTCTCGTCCTCGCCTGCCTGATGCACACGCCCGCCGCCGCCCAGGGCGTGGTGAAGCAGGTGTTCAACGACTGGCAGATTCGCTGCGATACGCCCCCCGGCGCCCAGGGCGAGCAGTGCGTGCTGCTCCAGAGCGTGCAGGCCGAGGACCGCCCGAACGTGGGCCTCACCGTGATCGTGCTGAAGACCGCAGACGGCAAGAGCCGCCTGCTGCGCGTGCTCGCCCCCCTCGGCGTGCTGATCCCCTCCGGCCTCGGCCTGAAGATCGACGACGCGGACGTGGGCCGCGCGGGCTTCGTCCGCTGCCTGCCCAATGGCTGCGTCGCTGAGGTGGTGATGGACGACACGCTCATCAACCGCCTGCGCACGGGCAAGCAGGCCACCTTCATCATCTTCCAGACGCCGGAAGAGGGCATCGGCATCCCCATGAGCCTCAACGGGTTCGGCCCGGGCTTCGACGCGCTGAAATAGTCACACCCGCCGCCCTTGGGTGCGGCGCCGCGAGGATTTCGCATCGCGGGCATGGTTTGGCCACATGCCCTGCCCAGAAGGGCGGCGGGGCTTGAGCGGTGCAGTGCGGAGACGACGGGCGATGCACGGGGACGACCACACATTATTCCTCGCTGGCCTCGCCTTCCTTCTCGCCGCCGTCATCTCCGTCCCCATCGCCAAGCGTCTCGGCCTCTCTCCTGTCGTGGGCTATCTGCTGGCGGGAATCACCATCGGCCCGGCCGGGTTCGATGTGGCCGACCCCCATGTGGTCATCACCGTCGCCGAGCTGGGCGTGGTGCTGCTCCTGTTCCTCATCGGCATGGAGCTCCAGCCCTCCCGCCTCCTGTCCATGGGGCGCTACATCTTCGGGCTGGGCACGGCGCAGCTTTTGGTCACGGGCCTGCTCATCACGGCCGTGGGCTGGAGCCTGGGGCTCGGCCTCGCGGGCGCGTTCATCGCGGGCATGGCGCTCGCCATGTCGGCTACCTCCATCGCGCTCCAGATCCTGAACGAGCGCGGCGACCTGCCCTCGGGCTACGGGCAGCGCGCGTTCTCGATCCTGCTGTTCCAGGACATCGCTATCGTCCCGCTGCTGGCCCTGGTGCCGCTGCTCGCCCCGGCGGCCGCGCGCTTCCAGGGCGAGCCGATGATGCTCGCCTTCAAGGCCGGCGCCGTCATCGCGGCGGTGGCGGCCCTGGTGCTGGCGGGGCGCTACCTGCTCAATCCCTTCTTCCGCCTGCTGGCGCGCTCCGGCGCGCGCGAGGCCATGACGGCGGCCGCGCTGCTGGTGGTGCTGGGCGCGGCGGGGCTCATGGCCTCGGTCGGCCTGTCCATGGCGCTGGGCGCGTTCCTCGCGGGCCTGCTGCTGTCGGAAAGCACGTTCCGGCACGAGCTGGAGGCCAATATCGACGCCTTCCGCGGCCTGCTCCTGTCCTTCTTCTTCATGGGCATCGGCATGTCGCTGGACATGAAGGTGCTGCTTCCGCACATCGTGCCGCTGGTGGCCGCCGCCGTGCTCATCACGGCCATCAAGTTCGCCGTCGTGTTCGGCCTCTACCGCACCGACCACACGACCCGCACCGACGCGGCGCGTGCCGGCGCGGTGCTCATGCCGGCCGGCGAATTCGCCTTCGTGCTGTTTCCGCTCGCCTTGGCCAACGGCCTGCTGAGCCGGGAGCAGAGCGAATTCCTCACCGCTACGGCGGCCATCACCATGATGATCGGCCCGCTGGTGTTCGCGGGCATCACCTACCTGCTGCCGAAGTTCCGCCGCGCCGCGCCCGAGCCGGAACCGGACGATTTTTCGAACGCGGACGGGCGGGTGCTGGTCATCGGCTTCGGACGCTTCGGCCAGATCGTGTCGCAATGCCTCCTGGCGGAAGGCGTGGGCGTCACCATCATCGACAGCGACGTGGAGATGATCCAGAGCGCGGGGCGCTTCGGCGTCCACATCTATTATGGCGACGGCACGCGGCTCGACGTGCTGCGGGCGGCGGGTGCCGACCAGGCGGAGGTGATCGCGGTCTGCGTGGACGACCGGGAGGCGGCGGACAGGATCGTGGACATCGTCCAGGCCTCCATGCCCCATGTGCGCCTGCATGTGCGCAGCTATGACCGCGCCCATTCCATGGACCTGCTGCGCAAGGGCGTGAACTACGAGATGCGCGAGACCCTCGAATCGGCCTTCTCGTTCGGCTCGCGCACCCTGGAGGCGCTGGGCCTGGAGCGCGAGGCGGTGGCGGGCCTCGTGGCCGAAGTGCGGGCGAAGGACCGCGCGCGGCTCCAGCGCCAGGTGGAGGAAGGCCTCTATGCGGGCATCGACCTCATTCCCAACCGCAAGCTGGAGCCCGAGCCCCTGACCCAGCCGGACAAGCCCGCGCGGCCGCTCAACCCGGAAGCCCAGGACGTGCTGACCCACGAGACCGAATTCTCGGGCTGAGCCAAGGGTACGGCACGCCTTGCGGAATTCGGCCGCGCCGGCCGGCCGATCTTTCCGTGATTTTGGCAGGATCATGGCATAGACTTCCCCGAGGAGGCGGCCAATGGATCCTTTCGTTCAAATGGTGCGTGCGGCTCAGGGAGGCGAGGGGCTGAACAACCTCGCCCGGCTTTACGGGCTTTCGGTGCAACAGGCCCAGGCCGCTGCCGAGGCGCTGATGCCGGCATTCGCCATGGGCCTTCAGAAGTCCATGCAGAGTCCCGAGGGGCTCGCGAATCTCATGGTCCTCATGATGCGCGGCCCCTATGCCGCGCTCTATGACCGGGGGCCCTCCAGCCCGAGCGAGCTGGCCCAGCCGGGGGCGAGCGCCCTGGATGCCGTGTTCGGCTCGCCGGAAGTCTCGCGCGCCGTCATGAACCATGCCTCCGCGTCCACTGGGCTCGGTGTCGCCGTGGTGAACCAGATGACCCCGGCCTTCGCCTCCCTGGTGATCGGCGGGCTCACCAAATCGCTGGCGGCCTCAGGCGCCATGAACCAGATGCTGGCGGGGCTTCTCGCCCGCGCGAGCGGCCAGCCCGAGCCCACCGGGAATCCCTGGGTGGACGGCCTCGTGAGCATGATGGGCCCGGCGAGCCGGCGCACCGGCAATCCCTGGGTGGATGCCTTCTCCGAGATGATGGTGCGCTCTCCCTGGACCCAGCCGGCCGGGGGATTCGGCACGCAGAATCCCGTCACCGCCTGGCAGGAGATGATGGAGGCGACCCTCGCCGCCATGGGCGGCAGCCGGCCGAAGCCGGCGGCGCCTCTGCCCCCTCCCCCGCCGCCCCCGCCCGCGCCTCCCGCGCTCGGGCACTGGCCGCTCCAGGATTATTTCGCCCAGCTCTTCGCCACCGGCTTCCCGCCCGGCACCCAGCAGCGCGGCACGGCGGATCGCTACGATCCGTTCGGCCTGCTGCCCATGGCGGAATTCTGGAGCCAGATGCTGGACCGCAGCTCGGGCCATTCGCGCACGCCGCGCAAGTAAGGCCCTCCGGGCATAAAAAAGGCCCGTGCCGGTTGCGTCGGCACGGGCCAGAAGGGGACGACCCCGAGGGGCGGTGGCCGTCCGAATGTTATGGGCGTTCAGATCTCCGGCCGGCTGCGCAGGCGCAGCCGAAAGGCGGCGCGCCGCTCCACCGTGCGGGCAATGAGGACCTGCGTCCCGTCCCGCCACAGGGGCTCGGAGGCGGCATCGCGGATGTCGCTCCGCGTGAGGCCGATATCCCGCAGCATATGGTCGTCGAGCTGGCCCAACTGACGGAGGGCGCGGCGGTGCTCGATGGCGCGCGCGGCTTTCACGGCGAACGCGGACATGGTGAGCAGGACATGGGCCAGCGCTGAGCCGACCGGTGCGACCATGGCCGCGCGGGTCTCTCCGTAAGACATGGGTTCTCTCCAGTTCGGGCGCCGGGATTTTCGCCGTCCGCCCGGTGCGATCCACCCGATTTGCCGGGCCGCCCGCCGGACGCCGCAGCGCCGGGTGAGGTTGTGCACCTGTTTGTGAAATCAAACTAGCGAATGTTATTCATCGGAAATATCATCAGCATTGATGATGAGGCAGACCCCATGACCTTCCTGCTCGACGGCGATCAGCTCCGCACATTCGTTGCCATCGCGGAGACCGGCAGCTTCACGCGCGCGGCCGAAGTGGTGCACAAGACCCAGTCGGCGGTGTCCATGCAGATGAAGCGCCTGGAGGAGCGGGTGGGCCGCCCCATCTTCGCGCGCGACGGGCGCGCCTCGCGCCTCACGGAGGATGGCGAGCGGCTGCTGGACTATGCCCGGCGCATCGTGAAGCTGAACCTGGAAGCCATGTCGAGCTTCGCCGACGCGGCCCTGTCGGGCCATGTCTGCCTCGGCGTCCCGGACGATTACGCCGACCGCTATTTGCCGGAGATCATGGCGCGATTCTCCCGCACCCACCCGTCCGTGGAACTCACCGTGATCTGCGAGCCGTCCTGCGACCTGTCGGAGCGCATCCGCGCCGGCACGCTGGACCTCGCCATCATCACCTATACGGAAAACTCCGCCCGCAACGCCCAGATCATCCGCCGCGAGCGGCTGCTGTGGGTGGCCTCCGCGCGCCACGCGGCCCATCTGGAGACGCCGGTTCCGCTGGCGCTGGGGCGACCCACCTGCCTGTGGCGGGATGCGGCGATCACGCGGCTCGCCGGAATCGGGCGGGCCCACCGGGTGCTCTATACCAGCCCTAATGCGGGCGCGGTCTCGGCGGCGGTGCTGGCGGGCCTCGCCATTTCGGTGTTCCCGGAATCGGCGCTGCGGCCCGGCATGCGGGTGCTCGGCCCCTCGGACGGCTATCCGCCCTTGCCGCCCTGCGACATCGGCCTGCTGCGTAACCGGCACGCGCCGTCCATCCTGGCGGACGAGCTGGCCAACCACATCATCCAGGGCCTCGACAACGTCACCGAGTCCGACGCCGCCGAATGAGCGGTGCCGCCGGGCTCAGGAGGCGCGCGGCGCCATGAGCACGATGACGTTTCCCACCAGGACCAGGGCGATTCCGGCCGCCGCCGCCAGGCTCCAGTGGAAGTCCTCCACCATGGAGGAGATGAGGAGCGCGAGGATGGGCATCACGACGGTGCCGTATCCCGCGCGGCTGGCGCCGATGCGCGAGATGAGGCGGAAATAGACCGCATAGCCCAGGAGCGTGGGAAAGAGGATGAGCCACGCCAGGGAGCCCAGATAGCGGCCGGTCCATTCCACCTGGAAATGCACGCCCCGGACCAGGGCGATGGCCGCGAGCAGCAGCAGCCCGTAGAACATGGAATAGGCGTTGGCTGAGGCCTGGGGCAGGCCACGCCGCCCCAGCGCCATGGACATCATGGAGCCGAACGAGAACAGGAGCGCCCCGGCAAGGCCCGCCAGCAGCCCCAGATGCAGGCCCGAGCCGAAGCCCCGCTCCGACAGGACCGGCCCGAACACCAGCAGCACGCCCACCACGCCGAGCACCGCCCCCGCCAGGATGCGCGGGCGCGGCCAGGTGCGCGAGGCGAGCGCCGACATGAGCGGGATGATCACCGCCGACAGGGCGAACAGCACCGACAGCAGGCCGGACGCCAGATGGTATCCGGCATAATAGAAGGCCATGAAGTTCAGCGAGAACAGCGTCGCGCCCAGCACCGCGAACAGCAGGTGGTCGCGCAGCGGAAACGACATCCGCGCGCCGCTGAAAGCCGCCACCGCGAACATGCAGGCGGACGCCGCGATGAAGCGCCAGACCAGCGACACTTCCGGGTCCACCACGCCGAGCTGGAGCCGCAGGGGCAGCCACCCCGAGGAGAAGATCAGCACAGTGACGGCGTAGAGGACGAGATCCGCAGGCCCGAGGGACGATTGCGACGGCACGGACGGCTGCGGCATGGCGAACACTCTCCCCGGAGCCGAACGATCCTGCCGCAAGCCGGCAAGGCCACCCGTGTCTCGTCAGCGTTTGGGAGAGCGACCCCTCGGAACGGACGCGCGCGGCGCGTCCGCAAATCAATCGCACTCTTGCACCCTGTTTCGCCCAGCCGGGCGAAACGCATAAGCTCCGCCCGGAGCATGGCCGCCATGCGTGCCGCTCATGGCGAGGTCGCGGAGGGTGCCTCCGCGCTTCCCCTTAATAGGCCAGCGCCTCAAAGACCGGCTCCACGGAGCCGTTCCAGGGGCCAGCATAGAGATCGAGAAGGCGCTCGGCGGGCGTGCGGCCCGTGGCCAGCGTCTCTTCCAGCGGCGCGAGGAAGCGCGTCTCATCCCGGCCCTGGCTGTCGCGCATGTTGCGGCGCGCGAGCCCGGCGCGGGAGATGGCCACCGCATCGCGCGCCACGTCCGCCAGCGAGCGCCCGGCGATCTCCGCCTTCAGGGCGAGGCGGGGCACGTCGTCGCGCACGTGCTGGCGCTGGGCGTCGGTCCAGTCCTTCACCAGATCCCAGGCCGCATCGAGGCTCGTCTTGTCGTAGAGCAGCCCCACCCAGAAAGCGGGCAGGCCGCACAATTCCGCCCAGGGACCGGCATCCGCCCCGCGCATCTCCAGGAAGCGCTTCAGGCGCACCTCGGGGAAGATGGTGGACAGGTGGTTCACCCAGTCAGACAGGGTCGCGGTCTCCCCCGGCAGAGCCGGATGTCGGCCCGCCAGCAGGTCGCGGAACGAGGAGCCGGACACGTCCACATAGGTCTCGCCGCGCTTCACGAAATACATGGGCACGTCGAGCGCGTAGTCCACATAGCGCTCAAAGCCCATGCCCGGCTCGAAGGCGAAGGGCAGCATGCCTGAGCGGTCGGCGTCCGTATGGCGCCAGATTTCCGAGCGGAAGGACAGGAAGCCGTTCGGCTTGCCTTCCGTGAAGGGCGAATTGGCGAACAGCGCCGTCGCCACCGGCTGGAGGGCGAGACTGACGCGCAGCTTGCGCACCATGTCGGCCTCCGAGGAGAAATCGAGATTCACCTGCACGGTGCAGGTGCGGAACATCATGTCGAGCCCGAGCGTGCCCACCTTGGGCATGTAGCCGGCCATGATGCGGTAGCGCCCCTTGGGCATGGCCGGGGTTTCGGCGCGGGTCCATTTGGGGCTCATGCCGATGCCCAGGAAGCCGAGGCCGAGCGGCTCGGCCACTTCGCGCACCTGGGTCAGGTGCGTGTTGATCTCCGAGCAGGTCTCATGCACCGAGGCGAGCGGCGCGCCGGACAGCTCGAACTGGCCGCCCGGCTCAAGCGAGATGGCGCCGCCGCCATGGGGATCGGCAAGGCCGATCAGCGTCTCGCCTTCCAGGATCGGGTCCCAGCCGCTCTTCGCCTTCATGCCCTCCAGCACCGCGCGGATGCCGGCCGGCCCCTCATAGGGAACGGGCTCGTGGCGGGAGAGGGTGAAGGGGATCTTCTCGTGCTCGGTGCCGAGGCGGAAGGCGCTCTCGGGCTTGTTTCCCTCCTCGATCCACGCGACCAACTCGTCGCGCGTCTCGATGGGCGTTGCGTCCAGCGTATCGCGGGCCATGCGCGCGTCTTTCCCTGGGCGGTCGGCCGGTAGCCGCCGCTGATGCTCAAACCTGTGAGGCGCCGAAGGCGCCGGTCATGCGTGAAAGCAGGCGTTGCGCGAAAGGGTGAAATCCGGCGCGCCCGCTCAAGACCAAGGACGCGGGAACATACACGCAAGTGCGTCCCTGGCAAATCGCGGGCGGCCCACAGGGCGGACGCGCCCGGGGCAATGCCGCCTCCCCCTGGGTCAGGTATGGGCCATGGGCAAGCGGCGAGGCGCGCGCGGGACAGGGCGTCCCGCCGGCCTCAATGGCCCTCGGCCTTGCGGGCCTCTTCCTCCACCAGCTCCTTCTTGGAGAGCTTGCCCACCAGGGTCTTCGGCAGGGTCTCGCGAATCTCCACCTGTCGGGGGAGTTCGATCTTGGAGAGCTGCCCCTCCAGGAAGCTGGACAATTCCGTGGGCGTCACCGCCTGCCCCTCGCGAAGGGTGACAAAGGCCTTCGGCGCCTGGCCGCGATAGGCGTCGGGAATGCCGATGGCCACCGCCTCCGCCACCGCCGGGTGGAGATACAGCGCTTCCTCGATCATGCGCGGATAGACGTTGTAGCCGCCGCACAGGATCACGTCCTTGATGCGGTCCACCAGGAACAGATAGCCGTCCGCGTCGAGATAGCCCACGTCGCCGGTGCGGAACGCGCCGTCGATGAAGGCCGAGCGGGTCGCCTCCTCGTTGCGCCAGTAGCCGGTCATCACCTGCGGGCCGCGCGCGCACACCTCGCCCCGCTCGCCCACGCCGAGGATGCGCGTCGGGTCGGTCAGGTCGCGGATCTCGATGACGGTGCCGGGAACCGCCGTCCCCACCGAGCCGTCCTTGACGACGCCCAGCGGCGGGTTGGCGGTGAGGACGGGCGATGTCTCGCTGAGGCCGTAGCCTTCCACCAGCTTGCAGCCTGTGAGGGATTCGAACCGGGCGCGCACTTCGGCCGGGAGCGGCGCCCCGCCCGACACGCCGAGCTTCAGGGATGCCAACTGCTCCCGGCGAAGGCCGGGACAATTGTTAATGGCCGCGAAGATGGTGGGCACGCCGGGGAAGATGGTCGGCCGATCCGTCTCGATGGTGGCGATCAGATCCTTCAGGTTGAAGCGCGGGACCAGGATGACCTCGCCGCCGATGGACAGCGGGATGTTCATCACGTTGGTCATGGCGAAGACGTGGAACAGCGGCAGCACGCCGAGCACCCGCTCCTCCCCCTCCCGCAACAGGCACACATGGTTGAGCACCTGGGAGGCGTTGGCGGTCACGTTGGCATGGGTGAGCTGCGCGCCCTTGGGAACACCCGTCGTGCCGCCGGTATATTGCAGCACCGCGATGTCGGTCTCCGGCTCGACGCTCACCGGAGTGGGCCGGTCGCCACGGCGGGCGACGTCGGCGAAGGTCACGTGCCGCCCGTCCGCGCGGTCATAGACCGCCATGTCCTTGCGCTTGAGAAGCTGGAAGCCGAGCGCCTTCAGCCAGGGCAGGATGCCCGCCATGGGGCAGACGATGATGGTCTTCAGCCCCGTCTCGTCGGCCACCGCCGCCACACGGGAATGGATCAGCTTCAGGTCCGGCACCACCATGATGGTGGTGCCCGAATCCCGGATCTGGTGGGACAGTTCCCGCTCCACATAGAGCGGGCTGTAATTCACCACCGTGCCGCCCGCCTTGAGGGCGGCGAAATAGAAGATGACCGAATAGGGCGTGTTGGGCAGGCAGAGGCCCACCTTAGTCCCCTTCCCCACGCCCATGCGCTGGAGCCCGGCGGCGGCGGCGTCCACCAGCACGCCCAGCTCCGCATACGTCCATTTGCGCCCGAGGAAGTTGAGGGCCGTGCGGGCCCCGTGCTTCCGCACGCTGGCGTCCAGCAGGTCCGGAACGGGCCCGATGGAGACGCCAGGAAGAGTCGTGGCGAGCATTTCTTGTCTCCCGGTCGGGACGGGGCGGCCCGTTGTCCGGGCCGCGCTTGGCCGCCACCTCGAGGGCGGCGGCGTCCCGCATCACTTCGTGACGAGCACCGTCTTCGGCTGAGCGGTGTCGAACCGGTATCTTACGCCGACCGAGACAATATCCACATAGGCATCGTTGACCTCGGCCACCAGCGAGCCGCGCGTGGCGTTGCCCAGCTCGTTCGGGAACAGCGTGATGTTGCCGCTCTGGCCGAAGATGTGGGTATAGGCAAAGTCGAGGCTGAGGTTCGGCGTCCACGCATAGGTGAAGCCGGCCGAAGCCCAGATGCGGTCGCTGTCCGGCAGGCGGGGCGTGCGGTAGGCGTCGGTGACGGGGCTGATCTCGTAGCCGAGGCCCGCGCGCACCGCCAGTTGCGGCGTCCACTGATATTCCACGCCGCCGGAGAAGAACCAGCCGTCCTGCCACTGGAGATTGAGCACGGACGGGGTGGCCGTGGAGGAATCGATCACCAGGGATTCGAGGTTGGACCAGTTGGTCCATTCCACCGTGCCGGACAGGGTCCATTGCGGCGTGATCTGCGACCGGAAGCTGCCGGTGATCTGGTCGGGCAGCGTCAGGCCGGCGGTGGTGGACAGGTTCGCCAGCGTCGTGCCCGACACGGTCGACAGGTTGGTGAGCCCTTCCAGCGTGTTGCTGATGGCGGAGCGATAGCCGATGCCGATGGTGGTGCCCGGCATCACGGTGATGAGGGCGCCGAGCGAGAAGCCGTAGCCGATGTCGTCGCCGTTCACGACCGCGTTGCCCGTGGGGAACGGCGGCGCGGCGCTGAGAAGCTGGGCGTTGGTGAGCTTGGCGTCGAAATAGTTGGCGTTGACGCCGCCGCCGACGGTCAGCCAGTCATTGACCTTGTAGGCCACCTGGGCGCCGAGATTGATGTCGAAGATGCGGCTGTAGCAGCCGTAATAGCGGCCCGACCAGTTGCAGGTGGCGTCGGTGACGAGGCCGTAGGGCGAATTCAGCGACAGGCCGACCGCCCAGCGGTCGCCCGCATAGGTGGCGTAGCCGGTGGGCAGGACGCCATTGTCCACGATGTTGTCGACGCCGTAGGTGCCCAGATTGGTGCCCAGCGCGCTGCGGGACGACAGCACGTCGATGGAGGCGTGCGGGGCGATATAGGTGACGTTGCCCTCGAACTGCATGCCCGGCACGAAGCTGATGGCCGCCGGGTTCCAGTACATGGAGGCGAGGCCCGCTCCGCCCGCCGCGTTACCGGCGAAGGACGTGCCCTGGTAGTAGGCGCTCTGCTCGCGCAGGCCGAAGCCGCCGGCCGCAGCCTCCCCCGCCACCACGGCGAGCGGGGCGACGAGCGCCGTGGACAGAAGCAGGCGCGCGGCGCGGGTGGAACGACAGGCTTGGATCATTTCAGCCCCCCAATGAGCTTGGCTTTTCCTCGAGAGCGGTCCCCATGGCGCCCGGTCGGCACTCTTATGGGTACGAACCATCTCCTATACGTCAGCATGCCCGATCGGGCCCTAGCGTCAACCACCCAATGACTGACGGACAGCAGGATAAGGACGGGGTGTGACCGAAACGCAACGCGTTCCGTGGTTGCAGGAGATGTTTTCCTCAGATTCCAGGAAAATGAATGCTTGTACCGCCTCTATTCTCTCTGTTTCCCGGTCGATGTTTCGATTCACAGGTGAGACGAAAACCTTTCATCAGACATGCTGCAATGCAGCAATTACTTCGACCCGGCCAGAAAATGACGCGCTGGAGAATCGACTCCCGCTTGTGCTCCCGGGCAAAGGATGTATCTTCGGTGCCGAGCCCTGACGTATAGGTGAGGTTCGCACATGGCCCCCAGACGGAACGCCCCCGGTGCCCTGACGGACACCTTCTTCACCGTCACGGAACTCGCCCGCGACCTGGACGTGACGGCGCGCACCATCCGCTTCTATGAGGACAAGGGCCTCATCCTGCCCCGCCGGGCGGGAAACATCCGCATCTACACGAAGCGCGACCGGGCGCGGCTCGTGCTCATCCTGCGCGGCAAGCGGCTTGGCTTCTCGCTGCGCGAGATCAAGGAATATCTCGACCTCTACGACCTCGACCCCTCCCAGAGCGAGCAGATCCGCCTGCTGCTCCAGAAGGTGCGCGACCGCCTCGCCTTGCTGGAGGACCAGCGCGTGGCGCTGGAGGAATCCATCGGCGAGCTGAAGGAGATCGAAAGCCAGACGCTCGCAGTCCTTGAGGGCCACCGCCCCGGCGAGGCCGCTGCCGTCTGAGGATCATCGGGGCGTCGTGAAGCACGCCCAAAGTCACACCGAACCGTCATCGGACCCCCAACAGGGCGCGAAGCCCGGGACCAGCACACAGGCAGGAGAGCCCATGCAGAACGTGGTCATCGCGGGATATGCCCGCTCCCCCTTCACGCCCGCCAAGCGCGGCGAGCTGGCCCGGGTCCGCCCCGATGACCTCGCCGCCCAGGTGGTGCGCGACCTCATCCTCCGCACCGGCGTGAAGGCCGAGGACATCGAGGACCTGATCGTCGGCTGCGCCTTCCCGGAGGCCGAGCAGGGCTTCAACGTGGCGCGCCTCATCGGCATGATCGCGGACCTCCCCCAGTCGGTGGCGGGCGTGACCGTGAACCGCTTCTGCGGCTCCTCCATGCAGGCCGTGCATATGGCCGCCGGCCAGATCCAGCTCGGCGCGGGCGAGGTCTTCGTCTGCGCGGGCGTGGAGAGCATGAGCCGCGTGCCCATGACGGGCTTCAACCCCATGCCCAATTCCGCCCTCTACGCCAGGAACCCGGCCTCCTACATGGGCATGGGCGAGACGGCGGAGAATGTCGCCAACAAGTGGCAGATCACCCGCGAGGACCAGGATGCCTTCGCCCTCGCCAGCCAGCGCAAGGCGGCCCAGGCGCAGGCCGAGGGGCGGCTCGACGCTGAGATCGTCGCCATCACGGCCAACGGCAAGAGCGTGACCAAGGACGGCTGCATCCGCGCCGAGACCACGGCCGCCGACCTTGCGGGCCTCAAGCCCTCCTTCGACCAGAACGGCTCCGTCACCGCCGGCACCGCCTCCCCCCTCACGGATGGCGCCGCCGCCGTGCTGGTCTGCACCGAGGCGTATGCGGAGAAGAACGGCCTTGAGCCCCTCGCCCGCCTGCGCGGCGTGGCGGTGGCGGGCTGCGCGCCCGAGATCATGGGCATCGGCCCCGTGGCTGCCACCCGCAAGGCGCTTGCCCGTTCGGACATCAAGATCGGCGACATCAGCGTGGTGGAGCTGAACGAGGCGTTCGCCTCCCAGGCCCTCGCCTGCCAGCGTGAACTGGGCATCGCGGACGACACGCTGAACCTCGACGGCGGCGCCATCGCGCTCGGCCATCCGCTGGGCGCCACCGGCGCGCGCATCGTCGGCAAGGCGGCCGCGCTGCTGAAGCGCCTGGGCGGGCGCTATGCGCTGGCCACCCAGTGCATCGGCGGCGGCCAGGGCATTGCCACCGTTCTTGAGCGCGTGTGAGGCCGGCCATGAGCGAAATTCGCAAGGTCGCCGTCATCGGCGCCGGCGTCATGGGCGCCGGCATCGCGGCCCATGTGGCCAATGCGGGCGCCGAGGCGCTGCTGCTGGACATCGTGCCGGAAGGCGCAACGGACCGCAGCGCCATCGCCAAGGGCGCCATCGAGAAGCTGCTGAAGGCGGAACCCGCCGCCTTCATGTCCAAGGCCAATGCCAAGCGCGTCATTCCCGGCAATATCGAGGATGACCTCCACAAGCTGGCCGAATGCGACTGGATCATCGAGGCGGTGGTCGAGCGGCTCGACATCAAGCAGGCGCTCTACGCGAAGATCGACGCGGCGCGCCGCCCCGGCACGCCGGTCTCGTCCAACACCTCCACCATTCCGCTCGCGGACCTCACCAAGGGCCTGCCGGACGGCTTCCGCCGCGACTTCCTGATCACCCATTTCTTCAATCCGCCGCGCTACATGCGCCTGCTGGAAGTGGTGACGGGGCCGGAAACCGATCCGCAGACCGCCGCCCGCGTCTCCCGCTTCTCGGACGTGTCGCTGGGCAAGACCGTGGTGGCCTGCAAGGACACGCCCGGCTTCATCGCCAACCGCCTCGGCACCTACTGGCTCCAGGCGGCGGTGCTCGGGGCCATCGACCTCGGCCTCACCGTGGAAGAGGCGGACGTGGTCATGGGCCGCCCCTTCGGCTTTCCCAAGACCGGCGTGTTCGGCCTCCTGGACCTCGTGGGCCTCGACCTGATGCCCCACGTCCAGGGCAGCCTGAAGCGGGCCCTGCCCGCCACGGACCCCTTCCACGCGCTGCTGCGCGACGTGCCGCTCATCGAGACCATGATCGGCAGCGGCCTCATCGGCCGGAAGGGCAAAGGCGGCTTCTACCGCCTGAACCGTGACGGCGGCGGCAAGGTGAAGGAGGCCATCGACCTCGCCTCCGGCGCCTATCGCAAGGAAGAGAAGGCGGCCCTGCCCGAGGGCGCGGAGAAGCACCTGGCGGCCCTGCTCGCCCACGACAGCGCCATGGGCCGCTATGCCCGGGCCGTCATGGGCGGCACGCTCGCTTATGCCGCGCGGCTGGTGCCCGAGGCTGCGAACGACATCGTCGCCATCGATGAGGCCATGCGCCTCGGCTACAATTGGAAATGGGGTCCGTTCGAACTGATCGACCGGATCGGCGCCTCGGCCCTCATCGCCCAGTTGAAGGCGGACGGCGCGGACGTGCCGGCCCTGCTGGCGGCGGCGGAGGGCAGGACCTTCTACCGCGTGGAAGGCGGCAAGCGGCAGTATCTCGGCACGGACGGCGCCTATCACGACATCGTCCGGCCCGAGGGGGTTTTGCTGCTGGAGGACATCAAGCTCTCCAGCCAGCCCGTGGCGAAGAACGGTTCCGCCGCCCTGTGGGACATCGGCGACGGCGTGCTGTGCCTGGAATTCACCAGCAAGGGCAATTCGCTGGACGAGGGCATCATCACCCTGCTCACCCGCGCCACCAAGCTGGTGAAGGAGAAGTACAAGGCCCTCGTCATCTATAATGAGGGGCAGAACTTCTCCGTGGGCGCCAATCTCGGCCTCGCCCTGTTCGCCTGCAACATCGCGGCATTCGGCGAGGTGGAGAAGCTGGTGGCGACCGGCCAGAAGGCCTACCAGGATCTGAAATACGCCCCCTTCCCCACCGTGGCCGCGCCTGCGGGCATGGCGCTGGGCGGCGGGTGCGAACTGCTGCTGCATTCCAGCGCCGTGCAGGCGCACGCGGAAAGCTATATCGGCCTCGTGGAATGCGGCGTCGGCCTCATTCCCGGCTGGGGCGGCTGCAAGGAGATGCTGACCCGCTGGCAGACCGAGCCCACCTTGCCCAAGGGGCCCATGCCCGCCCCTTCCAAGGTGTTCGAGACCGTCTCCGTCGCCACCGTGTCCAAGTCGGCGGCGGAAGCGAAGGAACTGCTGTTCCTGCGCAAGACCGACGGCATCACCATGAACCGCGACCGCCTGCTGGCGGACGCCAAGGCCCGCGCCCTCGCGCTCGTGGACGGCTACCAGCCGCCCAAGGCGCAGGACCTCACCTTGCCCGGCCCCTCCGGCAAGACCGCCATGGTCATGGCGGCGGACGGCTTCCACCGCCGGGGCATCGCCACCAAGCACGATCTCGTGGTGGCCGACGCGCTCGCCACCGTGCTTACGGGCGGCGGGGCGGACCATATCGAGCCGGTGAGCGAGGCGCAGGTGCTGGAGCTGGAACTTGCCGCCTTCATGCGCCTCATCCGGACCAACGCGACGCTCGCCCGCATCGAGCACACGCTGGAGACAGGTCGGCCGTTGCGCAACTGAGGCAATCCCTTCCCCGCGAGGGGACGTGGGAATGTCGAAGCACAGGCCAAAGGGTCGTCATGCCCGGACTTGATCCGGGCATGACGACCCTGCGCCGGCCCACCCGGCCGAACCCCGTGGATGGCCGGGACAAGCCCGGCCATGACGGCGGTCACGGTCGCGCCGGGGCGATGAGACGACGGATCTCTCCCACCGTCCGGGAGAGCAAACGAACCGAAGATCACATGCCTCCGCGCGAGGCGGACAAGAATACGGGAGACATCGCCATGCAGGTCTATCAGCCCCCGCTTCGCGACATGCGGTTCGTGCTGCACGAATTGCACGGCTCGGAGGCGCTGAAGGAGATGAAGGGCCTCGAGGAGGTCACGCCCGACCTCATCGACGCCGTGCTGGAGGAGGCGGGCAAGCTCGTTACCGAGGTGCTGGCGCCCCTCAACCAGTCCGCCGACCTTGAAGGCTGCACCTATGAGAATGGCGTGGTGCGCACGCCCAAGGGCTTCAAGGAAGCCTACCGCACCTATGTGGACGGCGGCTGGAACGGCATCGCCTGCGACCCCGAATGGGGCGGCCAGGGCCTGCCGGCGAGCGTGACCAAGTTCATCGAAGAGATGATGTGCTCGGCCAACCTCGCCTTCGGCCTCTATCCCGGCCTCACCCACGGCGCCTATGTGGCGCTCTCGCACCATGCGTCGCAGGAATTGAAGGAACGCTTCCTTCCCAAGATGGTGTCGGGGGAATGGTCCGGCACCATGTGCCTCACCGAGCCCCATTGCGGCACCGATCTCGGCCTGCTGCGCACCAAGGCCGAGCCCCAGGGCGACGGCTCCTATTCCCTCACCGGCTCGAAGATCTTCATCTCCGCCGGCGAGCAGGACCTGACGGACAACATCATCCACCTGGTGCTCGCGCGCCTCCCCGACGCGCCCAAGGGCATCAAGGGCATCAGCCTGTTCCTGGTGCCCAAGTTCCTGCCCAAGGAGGACGGCACGCCCGGCATGCGCAACGGCGTGCTGTGCACGGGCATCGAGCACAAGATGGGCATCCATGGCTCGGCCACCTGCCAGATGTCGTTCGACGGCGCCAAGGGGTGGCTTGTGGGCGAGCCCCACAAGGGCATGCGCGCCATGTTCTCCATGATGAATTCCGAGCGCCTCTCCGTGGGCACGCAGGGCCTGGGCGTGGGCGAGGCGGCCTATCAGAGCGCGGTGGCCTACGCGAAGGAACGCCTCCAGGGCCGCTCCCTCTCCGGCACCAAGCATCCCGACAAGCCGGCGGACCCCATCATCGTCCACCCGGACGTGCGGCGCACGCTCATGACCATGCGCGCCTATAACGAGGGCTGCCGGGCGCTGGCCGGCTGGGTGGCGCGCAACCTCGACCTCATGGAGCGCGCCAACGATCCCGAGGAGCGCCAGCGGGCGGAGGACTTCACCGCCCTCATGACCCCCATCGTGAAAGCGCTGTTCACCGACCTCGGCTTCGAGAACGCCTCGCTGGGCATGCAGGTCTATGGCGGGCACGGCTATGTGCGCGACCACGGCATGGAGCAATATGTGCGCGATGCGCGCATCGCCATGATCTATGAGGGCACCAACGGCGTGCAGGCCCTCGACCTCGTGGGCCGCAAGATGCCCGCCCATGCGGGGCGCTATCTGCGCAGCTTCTTCCACCCGGTGCTGGAATTCATCGACGCGAACCTGGACGACGACACCATCGGCCCGCTCATGGGGCCGCTGGGCAAGGCGTTCGGCGCGCTCCAGCTCGCCACCGGCTTCATCGCCGAGAAGGGCATGAAGGACCCGGAGGAAGCGGGCGCGGCGGCCACCCAGTATCTGCGCCTGTTCGGCCTCGTGGCGCTGGGCTACATGTGGGCGCGCATGGCGAAGGTGGCGGCGGAAAAGCGTCAGGAGCCGGGTGCGGACACGGCCTTCTACGACGCCAAGATCACCACGGCGCGCTTCTTCTTCGATCGCCTCCTGCCCGACGTGGCGGCCCTGTGGGGCTCCATCAAGTCGGGCAAGTCCAGCCTCATGGCGCTGGACGAGGCGCTGTTCTGACCCCGACCCAAAAAGCGAAAGCGAAAGCGGAAACATGGCCGAGACCTCTGCCCTCATCGACCTCATGCGCGAGCGCGCGGACGCCCTGTCGGGCCTCGGCCACCGCGTGCGCTTCGACCTCACGGATTCCGGCACGGCGATCCTCCTGGACGCCACCGGCGGCGGTGCCGACATCACGGAGGAAAAGGGCGATGCGGAAGCCGTGCTGAAGCTCTCCTCGGACACGCTGGAGAAGCTCATCACCGGGCGCATCGGCCCCATGCTCGCCTTCTCCACCGGCCGCCTGCGGGTGGAAGGCTCCCAGGGCGTGGCGCTGAAGCTGGCGGGCCTGCTGGACGGCTAGGGCGGATCTCGCTCGCCGCGCGACCACGCGCCGGCGAATGGCATCGGAATGGCCGGACCGCGCGTCCGGCCATTCGCGTTCTTGGATACGCAAATCGCCCTGGCGACGCTTCCGATGGGGCAGGATTGAGCGTTTACAATCTAGGCGCATCGCCCGATTACTTCGCGCGTTCGAATATTTCCCGCGCCGACACGGGCCACGCTCAAGTCATCAGGTAGAGCGCTCTCGCCGGGCATTATAAGGCTTGCTTCGTGTCCGAAATTTAATGCCTTTGAATTGGTTCAAACAGGCCGCCCGGGCTGGAAATGGCAACGGGCGGTGGTATGGTCTGGCCGCGGTGAGGAACGAAACCCCCGCCCGGAGAAAGAGCCATGAAATCCTTTATCTATGGCGCGCTGATCGCCCTGGTGGGCGCCGTCGGCATCGCGAACGCGCAGGCGCCCGCGATCCCCGCGGGTGCGGAACCCATGAAGCCGGCGAACTGGCTGTTCGTGCAGGTGGCTGATTCCGTGACGGTCGACGACAAGACCATCACGCTGAAGGGCGTTGCGCCCCAGACCCTCATGTTCACGGACCGTCCCGAGCGGATGACCGGCGATGCGCCGACCCCCGCCTTCGTGAAGTTCTGGGACAGCGGCAAGAGCGACTTCCAGAAGGATCCGCCCAACGCCACCCTCGCGGTGACCGTGGACGGCAAGCCGGTGACCGCCGTCGTCGAGCTGACCAACCCGGTCATCAACGGCGACACGCTGACCTACAATTACAAGACCCTGAGCCCCGACGCGCCGAAGAGCGGCACCAATGCCAGCCTCTTCATCGACTGGTGGTACGGCCCCGGCTGGGGTCCCCACTACTGGGGCGGCGGCTATTGCTGGCGCGGCCCGTATGGCGGCCTGCACTGCCGTCCGGGCTGGTGATCGGCCCACAGGTTGAGAAAGAACCCCGCCCGGGCGACCGGGCGGGGTTTTTCTTTGCCCGCGCGGTCAGAAATGGCTGTAGCTGCCCGGCCCCAGGTCCACCAGCACGCCGTCGGCGTCCATCACATGCAGGCCCGGCTCCGCGCGGGTCTCGCCGATGACGGTGAGCGCGATGCCGAGCGCCGCCGCCTCGGCGATGAAGTCCGCCGCGCGCGCCAGGGGGGCGGTGCAGGCGATCTCGTAATCGTCGCCGCCGGTCAGCGCCGCCCGGAACAGGTCGGGCTCCGCCTCCCCCGCCGCGCGCGCCGCGCTAGAGAGGGGCACGGCGCCGGTGTGCAGGATGCCGCCGCAGCCGGACGCGGCGAGCATCTTGGCGATGTCCCCCACCAGCCCGTCCGACACATCCATGGCCGCCCGGGCATAGGCACGCAGCAGCGGCGCGAGCGCGAGGCGCGGCTCGGGCACGAGGTATCGCCGCGCCAGGTGCGCCCGCTGGGCGGCGACGAGGGGCGCGAAGCCCGGCCGCTCGGGATCGAGGCGCAGCAGACGCCCCAGCGCCCCGTCGCCGATGGTGCCGGACACCAGGATCGCCTCCCCCGGCCGCGCCCCGGTGCGCGGCACGAAATGTCCCGTGGGTACCCCGCCGAAGGCGGTGAGCGAGATCATCAGTGGCCCCGGCGTGCGCACCGTGTCACCGCCCAGCAGCGGGCATCCCGCCTCGCTCAGGGCCTCGCCGAGGCCGATGGCGAAGGCCTCCATCCAGGTCTCGCCCAGGTCCGCCGGAAGGGCGAGCGCCAGCAGCGCGCCCAGCGGCGCGGCGCCCTTGGCCGCGAGATCGGAGAGGTTCACGCCCAGCGCCTTGCGCGCGATGGTTTCGGGCGGATCGTCGGGAAAGAAATGCACGCCGGCCACGAGCGCGTCCTTGGTCAGGACGAGCTGCATGCCCGCGGGCGGGGTCAGCAGCGCGGCGTCGTCCATGAGGCCGAGGGCGCCGGGATCGGTGGCGAGCGGGCGCAGGAAGCGGGCGATGAACGCATCCTCGCCCGAGCGCCCGCCCTCCATGTCAGGCGGCTCCCGGCCGGGCGAACTCGGGCGCCCGCAGATCGCGGGCCAGGGCATCGAGCACGGCGTTCACCATGCCGGTCTCGTCCTTGTCCAGGAAGGCGCCGGCCACGTTCACATATTCGGCGATGACCACGCGGGCGGGCACGTCGGGGCGCCCCAGCAGCTCATAGGCGCCCGCCCGCAGGCACGCGCGCAGCACGGCCTCCACGCGGCGCAGCGGCCAGCCCTCGGAGAGGGCCTTGTCCACCATGGGGTCGATCTGCCGCTGCTCGCGCAGCACGCCTTCCACCACGTCGCGGAACAGGCGCCGGTCGGCCTCGGGATATTGCAGGCCCTCCACCTCCTGCCCGAGCCAGAAGGCCTCGAACTGGGCGAAGGTCTCCGGCAGCGGGGTGGCTGCCACGTCCATCTGGTAGAGCGCCTGCACGGCCGCGAGGCGCGCCGCGCTCTTCTTCATGGGCTTGGGAATGTCCACCTTGGGGACATCGGATTTCGGAACGTCGCTCATGCCGCCACCCGCCGCTTGAGGCGCAGCAGCGAGAGCGCCGCACGGGCGGCACCGCCGCCCTTGTCGCCCTCGGTCACGCGGGCGCGCTCCCAGGCCTGGGCCTCGGTGTCCACGGTGAGGATGCCGTTGCCGAGCGGCAGGCCGAGGCCAAGGCCGAGATCCATCAGCGCGCGGGCGGATTCACCCGCCACGATCTCGAAATGATAGGTCTCGCCCCGGATCACGCAGCCGAGCGCCACGACGGCCTCGAAAGGCCGCCCTTCCAGCTCGGCGCCTTCCAGCGCGATTTCCGCCGCGATGGGCACTTCCAGGGCGCCGGGCACCGTCACCACCTCGACGTCCGCACCGGCCGCCTCAAGCGCGGCGCGCGCGCCCGCGAGCAGCTCGTCCGCAAGCGCCTCGTAATAGCGTCCCTCGACGATGAGCACGCGCGCGCCCGGAACGGGCTCGGCCTGCGCATGCTCGCGGCTGGTGGTCACCATGCGAAAAATCTCCTGAACTCGCCGAGGGGTTACTCGCCCCGGGGGAACTCTGCAAGCCGCGCCGCATAGCGCGCCATCAGATCTACTTCCAGATTGACCCGATCCCCCGTCCCCACGTCGCCCCACGTGGTCACGGCCAGCGTATGGGGGATGAGCAGGCAGGAGAAGAGATTGCCCTCGACCGTGTTGACGGTGAGGGAGGTGCCGTCAAGGCAGACCGAGCCCTTGGCGGCGATGAAGCGGGCGAGCGCGTCCGGCGCCTCGAACACGAAGCGGCTGGTCTCGCCCAGATCCTCGCGCGACACCACCGGCACGGCGGCATCCACATGGCCGGTCACGAGATGGCCGCCCAGTTCCGCACCCATGGCGAGCGCGCGCTCCAGGTTCAGGCGGCGCCCCTCGGTCCAGACGGCGGCAGTGGTGATGGCCAGCGTCTCGGGCGCCGCATCCACGGTGAAGAGCGTGCCGAGCGGCCCGCCCTCGCGCACGGAGGTCACGGTGAGGCAGACGCCGGAACAGGCGATGGACGCGCCGATGTCGATGCCGGCCGCGTCATAGCTCGTGGCGATGGCGAGGGTGCGCACCTCGTTATGGGCGGAAACTTCCACGATCTGGCCGAGATCGGTGACGATGCCTGTGAACATGATGACCCACCGAAGGCGGCTTCGCGGGCGGATGGCCCGCGAAGCGGCAGCAGGGCCCTACTTGGCCCATCGGCCGGTCTTTGTCGATGCTCCCCGGGGCATGGCGGGTGCCCGCCGGGCTCAGGTCTGGGCCCGCGCCGTCCCGCCGCACGGCTCCCGTGAAGCTCCGATGCGCGGCGGCGTGCCGTGCACCACCACGGTACTCCGGTTGCGGCCATTGCGCTTGGACTCGTAGAGCGCCGCGTCGGCCGCCCGCATCAGGGCCGCGAGGCCCGCCGTGTCCGGCAGGGCCGCGGCGGCCCCGAAGCTCGCGGTGACGCTGCCTTTGGGCAAGGGGCCGACCTCGATGCGGCTGACCGCGAGCCGCAGGCGTTCCAGCGCGGGCGCCACGTCGGCGGGATCGTCCACCGGCATGATCAGGCAGAATTCCTCGCCGCCGATGCGGCCGAGCAAATCATAGGGCCGCAGATTGCTGCGCACGGTCTCGGCCACGGAGAACAGAACCCGGTCGCCCATCTCGTGGCCGTAGGTGTCGTTGAGGCGCTTGAAGAAATCCAGGTCGAACATGGCCACCGCTACCATGGAGCGGTCGCGGCGCGCCCGCTCGAACAGGTTGGCGTGATGCTCGAACAAGGCGCGGCGGTTCATGAGGCCGGTCAGTTCGTCAGTGCTCGCCTGGTGCTGGAGATCGTCGATCAGCGCATTCATGTCGTGAAGGAGCTGCTCCACCTGGAGCGACAGGCGGGAGACGTCGTCCGGCGACCGGCTGCTCAGCCGCAGCACGCGCTTGCTGGTGCGGTAGACATCGATGGCCCGGACGATGTCGGAAATCGGCCGAAGCATGTGAAAGGTGGCCAGCAGCGACACGACGACGCCCACCAGGGTCGCGCCCAGGAGGACGACCACGGCCCCGCTCCGTTCGACCGACGGCGCCACGAAAAGGTAGGCCAGAAGCGCAATGAGGGGCAGATGAATCGCCCCGAAAAAAACAACGAAAATGCGGCAGGCTACAGAATTTTTAATGCGTCCGATTAGATCCTCACGGGATGTGGATGAAACATCGGAATACAATCCCGCCATCTCAGGCCCTCCTCAGGCTAATCGCTCAATGCCTCATGCAACATCTCCCACTCCCAAGGCGAAGTTCCGTTAAAAAGGAAGCCTTAGCAAGCTATCCTTAAGCGTGCATTCACCTGCATTGGGTCTCGCAGCCACGCGCGGTGAAGCCCGCGATGATCACGCAAGGTGCTGAAATAAAGTATTTTTCGAGCGTGGGCTGAGCCAAGGAACGGGATACAACCTGCGCCTGAGCCGACGGCTCTTTCAGAGGCGGCGCAGGTGGGAGAAACGGTCGGCGCCGACCGCCGCGCGCTCCACGAGGGCGAAGCCCACCGGGTCGGTGAGGCGGCGGAGCGGATGGCCCGCCAGGGCGTCCACCGCGTCGGGGCCGAGGGACGCGGGGCCCTCGAACAGGGCGACCTCGTCCACGAGGCCGCCTTCCAGGAGCGCCGCCGCCAGGTGCGGGCCGCCCTCGGCCATGAGCCGGGTGATGCCCAGCAGGCCCAGCAGCTTCAGCACCGCGTCCAGATCGAGACGCCCACCGGCGCCGCGCGGCGCGCGCAGCACCTCCACGCCGAGATCCACGAGAGCCTTCTCCCGGTCCAGCGGCGCGTCTTCCGCGCCGATGACCCAGACCGGCACCTGGCTGGCGGTCTGCACCAGCCGGGAGGCGGTGGGCAGGCGCAGGTCCCCGTCCAGCACGAGCCGCACGGGCGAGCGATCCTCCAGGCCGGGAAGCCGCACGGTCAGTTGCGGATCGTCCGCCAGCGCCGTGCCGATGCCCACCATGATGGCATCGGAGAAGGCGCGCATGAGGTGCACCTTCTCCCGCGCCTCGGGGCCGGTGATGGCGGCGGGCGCGGGACCGGGCAGCCCGGCCTTGCCGTCCGCCGAGACCGCCATCTTCAGGAGCACATGAGGCCGGGCGCGGGTGACGCGGCTGATATGGCCCGCATGGTCGATGAGCGCCTGCTCCGCACCCACCCCCACCGTCACCCAGATTCCCGCCGCCCGCATGCGGGCGACCCCGCGTCCGCGCACCCGGCGGTCGGGATCCTCGATGGCGGCCACCACCCGGCGGATGCCGGACGCGATCACCGCATCGGCACAGGGCGGCGTGCGGCCGAAATGGGAACAGGGCTCCAGGGTGACATAGAGCGTGGCGCCGCGCGCCGCCTCCCCCGCCTGGGCGAGCGCCAGGGGCTCGGCATGGGGGCGCCCGGCCTCGGCCGTGCGCGCCTCGCCCACGATGCGCGGGCCGTCCTCGCCTTGCGCCACCACCACCGCGCCCACCGACGGATTGGGCCAGGTGCGCCCCAGCCCCGCCTGCCCCACCGCGAGCGCGCGCGCCATCAGGCGTTCGTCCTCCTCCGGGGTGGTGACGGCGAAGGCGGAAAGGAGGCTCATTCCGCGCGCCGGGGCTTGGCCGGCGCCCCGGCCGGGCGATCGGCGGCCAATTCGTCCAGCACGCTTTCGAAATCCTTGGCCTCGCGGAAATTCCGGTAGACCGAGGCGAAGCGCACATAGGCGACGTCGTCGATGCGCTTCAGTTCGTTCATGACCATCTCACCGATGAATTCGGTGGGGATGTCGGTGTCCACTTTTTCGAGGTTGCGCACCACGCGGGAGACGAGCGCGTCCACCGTGTCGGGCTCGTCCACCCGCTTGCGCAGGGCGGTGGCCACGGAGCGCGCCAGCTTCTCCCGGTCGAACCGCTCGCGCCGGCCCGAGCGCTTCACCACGGTCAGCTCGCGCAACTGCACGCGCTCGAACGTGGTGAAGCGTCCGCTGCAATTGGGGCACACCCGCCGGCGGCGGATGGCGGTGTCATCCTCGGTGGGGCGGCTGTCGCGGACCTGGGTGTCTTCATGCCCGCAATAGGGACAGCGCATCGTCTCGCCCTTCCGGCGCCCCGCTCAGCCGTAGATGGGGAAGCGATCCAGAAGGCTCGCGACCTTCTGGCGAACCGCCTGCTCCACCAGACTATCTTCGTCGACCCCCTTTTGCGAGAGCACGCCCAGCACCTCGGCGATCATGTCGCCCACCTGCTGGAACTCCTTCACGCCGAAGCCGCGCGTGGTGCAGGCCGGGGTGCCGAGCCGCACGCCGGACGTGATCGCCGGCTTCTCGGGATCGAACGGGATGCCGTTCTTGTTGGTGGTGATGTGGGCGCGCCCGAGGGCGGCCTCGGAGACCTTGCCGTTCAGCCGCTTGGGCCGCAGGTCCACCAGCATGAGGTGGGTGTCCGTGCCGCCCGAGACGATGGCGAAGCCGTGGCCGCGCAGCGTCTCGGCCAGCGCCTTGGCGTTCTCCACCACGTTCTTCGCGTAGATCTTGAACTCGGGGCGCAGCGCCTCGCCGAACGCCACCGCCTTGGCGGCGATGACATGCATGAGCGGCCCGCCCTGGATGCCCGGGAAGATGGCCGAGTTCAGCTTCTTGGCGATGTCCTCGTCATTGGTGAGGATCATGCCGCCGCGCGGGCCGCGCAGGGTCTTGTGGGTGGTGGTGGTCACCACGTGGGCGTGGGGGAACGGGCTCGGATGGGCGGCGCCCGCCACGAGGCCCGCGAAATGGGCCATGTCCACCATGAGCTTGGCGCCCACGCTGTCGGCGATCTCGCGCATCTTCGCGAAGTCGATCACGCGCGGATAGGCCGAGCCGCCGGCCACAATGAGCTTGGGCTTGTGCTGGTCCGCGAGGCGCGCGACCTCTTCATAGTCGATGCGCTGGTCGTCCTCGCGCACGCCATAGGGCACGGCCTTGAACCACTTGCCGGACATGTTGACCGGCGAGCCGTGGGTCAGGTGGCCACCCGCGGCGAGGTTGAGGCCGAGATAGGTGTCGCCGGGCTGGAGCAGCGCGAAGAACACGCCCTGGTTCGCCTGGCTGCCGGAATTGGGCTGCACGTTGGCGAAGGCGCAGCCGAACAGCTTCTTGGCGCGCTCGATGGCGAGGGTCTCGGCCACGTCCACGAACTGGCAGCCGCCATAATAGCGGCGGCCCGGATAGCCTTCCGCATACTTGTTGGTGAGGACCGAGCCCTGGGCCTCAAGCACCGCGCGCGAGACGATGTTCTCCGAGGCGATCAGCTCGATCTCGCTGCGCTGGCGACCCAGCTCGGCGGTGATGGCGGCCGCGATCTCGGAATCGGTTTCCGCGAGCGGGGCGGAAAAGAAGCGGGTGTTGTCCTCCGCGGAGGAACGGGTCGCATCATGCGATGCCATGGTCGGTCTCCGAAGGTTCGGCGCGGCTGGCCCGGCGCGCGGATCGGCGCCCGGCCCAGGCAGGCGGCTCGCTTAACACAGTGCGCCGCCCAAGTCCAAGAACGGGGGGTGTCCAAAGGACGCGGTCGCCCGCGTCACCTCAGGTTGAAATTCACCGGCACCGTGAAGGTGATGGTGCCGCCCGACACCTCGGGCGGCGGCGCGGGAACCGGCGAGGCCCGCTGGATCATGGCCATCACCTCCGCGTCGAGGCGCGGCGAGCCGGACGTTCCCACCAGGGTCGCCCCCACCACCCGGCCGGAGCGGTCGATGGAGAAGCGCAGGCGCGCGGTCCCCTCCTCCCGCGCCGTGCGCGATTCGCCGGGATACCGCTTGTGGCGGTTCAGATGGGAGATGAGCTGGCTGCGCCAGGTGGCCGGCGCCGTGGAATTGGCGCTGGAGGACCCGGCCGAGGGCGCGGCGGTGGCCGACGAGGTGGGCGCGTCCGAGCGCGGCGCCGCGCTGGTGACGGGCGCGGGCGGCTTGCGGCTCGCCTTGGGCTTGGGCTTCGGCTTCTCGATGGGCCGGGGCGGCGGCGGCTCGGGCACCGCCTCCTGCGGCTTCTGGGGCGGCAGCAGCGCCTCGGAAAGCGGCATGGGGGGCGGCAACTCGGGCAGTTCCAGGAGCGGC